>DATAFO010000044.1:0-45497 GCA_036257465.1 Solirubrobacterales bacterium
TGTGGCGCGGTGTTGGCCACAGTGGCCGAGAAAGTGGGACCCGTCGGCAGTCCACACGAAGCCGAGTACCACGCTCTGATTCGCGGTCTCAAGCTCGCCGCCGAGAAACGACTCCCCTATGTCGCCGCGTTCAGCGACTCCGCGAACGTCGTCAACCAGATAACGCGTGGATGGAACAAGAACGAGCGCGGCGCCGAGCTCCACAAAGAAGTCGAGGAAGCCCTCGAGCCCTTCAAGGGATGGCAACTTTCCTGGGTTCCCCGCGAGATGAACAGAGACGCCGACAAGCTTGTCGATCAAGCCTTCAAAGGCGAGCCCGTAACCCACGCCACCGACTAATGAACGTCGAGCATCGACGAGGTCATAACGGAAGCTGGCCTCGAGACCGAACACCGTGGCGCTGCCGCTTTGCGCGACAGGAGAAGTCCATCACGGGCACAACGCGCCGGTTCCTCCACTGGGGCATTCGTCGCGGTTTTGTTGCATGCCGCCTGCGGCGTGTTGCCCCAGGCGTTGCCCCCGAGTTCCCTCAGGCCCGACGGGGCGGGTCTATCTGCGAGCGAAAGCCCCGCATTTGCGGGGCTTTCGTGTGATGCCGGAGGAGGGACTCGAACCCCCGACACGCGGATTATGATTCCGCTGCTCTAACCAGCTGAGCTACTCCGGCGGGCCTCAAGATCGTAGCGGCGGTCGGGGGGCGGACCGACCTACTTGCAACGCTCCTCCGCGACCACGTGGAGGTTCCTGCCGTGGACACTCGCTGCCAGGGTCTTTGTGTCGGGGTCGTAGGCCCAGCGACTCTGCCGGAGCGGCTTGCCGTTGACGACTATCCGGCAAGGATCGAAGGGCTCGCTGAGCGTGGCAAGGGACGCGCTGAGCTCGTAGCTGCGTTCCACCTTGCCCTTGATCTTCAGGCTCCACTTGCGCGGGAGCTCGTGGGAGTCGATGCGCTCGTCCGCATAGAACTCCGAAGAGGTCTTGCCGCGGGGGAAGGCGAGCAGCCGCAGATGGCGCTGGCGCTCAGATAGCGCGACCGTCGAAGGATCCTCGTAGTCGCTCAGCGTGTCGACCTCCGGCGGGAGCAACGGCAGTACCGCTCCCGCACGGACCAGGAGCGGGAGCTCTGCGAGTGACGCCGGCAGGCTCGTCTCGCGCCCACCGCCGAGCAGCCTCGCACCTTCCATCACCAGAGCGCCGGTCTCCTCCTCGTAGTTGAGCGACCGCCAGAGGTCGACCCAGCGACCCCGCGGCAGGTACAGCTCGCGCTCGGTGGCGCCCGGCTCGAGCACCGGCGCGGCAAGCAGGTCGGGGCCGAACAGATACTCGTCCTCGCGCGTCACCGCCGCGGGATCGTTCGGGTATGCGAGCGCGAGGTGGCGCATGAGCGGCATGCCGGTGCGCCGGTAGGCGGCGTCGGCCGCGACCAGGTACGGGTAAAGCTGCGTGTGCAGCTTCGCGTAGCGCCGCCAGTTGGCGATCTGGTCGGCGTCCCAGATCTGCGGCCGCGGCTTCGCCGGCACGGCGATCCCGTTCGCCTGGGTGCGCATCACCCCCGAGACTGCGCCGAACTGAACCCACCGCGTCAGCAGCTCGGGGCTGAGTTGATCGTCTCCGATCGCGAAGAAGCCACCGATGTCCGAGCCCCAGGTGCTGATACCGGAGACGCCGATGCTGAGCGCCTGCTTCACCGACGACGCGAGCCCGTCGAAGCCCCAGTCGGTGGTCGGGTCGCCGCCCCAGACGACCTGGGCGCAGGGCGCCCCGCCGGTCCAGCCCGAGCGCTGGAAGCGCACAATCGGTCGCGGCGCGGGGGCGATCGCGTTGAAAGCGGCACAGTGGTACTGGCGGACGTAGGGGTTGTGGAGCCTCGTGCCCGGGGTTCCCGAGTGGCTCTGGGAGTCGAGCGGTGTGTACTCGCCGAAGTCCTCCATCCAGCCGTCGTGCCCATCGTCGATCGCCTCGCCCGCCGCCGACGAAAACGCCTCTCGCCCGGCGGGCTCGGCGAAGTCGATCTCCGCAACCTGGAACGAGGTGTCCGTCGAGTACTGGAACAGGTACGGCTCGCCGAGCGCGTTCTCGATCAGCCCGCCGTCGGCAGCCGCCGGTTGAAAGACGGCGTCATAGCTTGAGCAGACCATCGGGTTGAGGTACGTCGTGACCGCGAGACCGCGCTCGTGGACCGCGTCGATGCGGGCGCGCTCTTCGTCGCGGACCCCCTGTTGATCGCCGCAAGGCAGGTAGTGGAGGTACGTCTGGGCAACCGAGGCCGGTGCGTCGGCGTCAGTGAGGTCGTCGAGCTGGTCGAGCTGGTTGGCCGCGTTGCCGTTCGGCTGCACCCAGGGGCCGAACACCCACGGCGCTGCCGGCTCCGGTTGGCGGCCGGTCTGGAGCGTGAAGCGCTTCAGCACGTCGGCCGGCTGCGGCCCCCCGAAGAAGCGCAGGCTCAGACGCTCGGGCGGTGGTGCCGTGGGCGGCGGTAGCTCCTCCGGCGGGGCATTCACCAGCTCGACGCTCCACGACCCGCTCTGGTCGAGCCTGAAGTAGCTGGTCTCGGGGCTGTCCACGAGCACGCCGTAGCCGCCGGTGGAGAGCAGCCACGGCACCGGGTAGTAGGTCGCGTCCTCCCGCGGGCGAAAGCCCCAGAGCGGGATGAACAGCTCGATCAGCGCCTGCTCATCGGCCTCGTACGGGCCGTCCGCGACGTAGTTCTCCACCACGTTTCCACGCTGGTCGACCGCGTTCGAGCGTTCGCCGAAGCCGAGGTAGCGCTCGCCGGCGTCCGCCTCGAAGCCAATCCCCAGCGCCTCGACGGGCGGGCCCGCGCCCTTCACCGACGCCTCGAGTCCGATCACCCCCTCGGCGGCGGCATCCAGGCGCACCTCGATCGTGCGTCCGGCGGGGTCGTTCGTCTCGAGCTCAGCGGCGTAGTGGTTGCCGTTCTGGCTCGCGGTGGAAACGCCCGTGGCGTGGTACCAGACGCCCGCACTGCGAAGCCCCAGCGTGCCCGCCGGGCCGGAACCGGTGCCAGGGTGCTCGGCGAGCACGGTTGCGCCCGCCTGATCGACGAGTGTCAGCCCCCACGGATCGTCCGACACCTCCGCCCGAAGCGCTCCGGAGTCGACCTCGACGGCAGCGTGCGCCGCAGTGCTCGCCAGCAACGTGGTGGCAAAGGCGAGCCAGGTCGCAACCTCGACGGCGCGAGTCCGGCCTTTCCACGGCACGGGCAGGAACCTAGCAGCGTTCTCGCGGGCCTAGCAGCGTTCTCGCGGGCTGCCTTTGACCGGCTGACTAGTCTCCCTGCGATGAGCGACCTCGACCGCGCGATGCAGGCCGTGATCCACGAGTGTCTCGGGATCACGGAGGGCGAGGAGGTGCTGGTGGTTGCCAACCCGGCGACAATCGGGCTCGGCGAGCGGCTTCGCGCCGAGGCGAGCGAGGCCGGCGCCGACGCGGTGCTCGCGTTGATGAAGGAGCGCCCCACACACGGCGCCGAGCCTCCCAACACGGTCGCCGCCGCGATGGCGGCCGCCGACGTCGCATTGATCCCGACGGTGCAGTCGCTCTCGCACACCGCAGCGCGGCGGGGTGCCACCGAGGCCGGCACTCGCGTGGCGACCCTGCCCGGCGTGACCGAGGACATGCTCGCGCGGGTGATGAGCGCCGACGTGGCTGAGGTCCGCCGCCGCAGCGCGGCGGTGGCGGAGGCGTTGACCCGGGCCTCCGAGGCCCACATCACCTGCGCCATCGGCTCGGACCTTCGCATCGGCCTCACCGGCCGCGACGGGATCGCGGACTCCGGCGACGTCAGGAGCCCTGGCGCCTTCGGCAACCTACCCGGCGGTGAGGGCTTCATCGCGCCGCTCGAGGGCACGAGCGAGGGCAAGCTGGTGGTGGACGGGTCGATCGCCGGGCTGGGCGTCCTGGAATCGCCGGTCGAGATGACGATTGAGAGCGGCCATTTGAGGAGCGCCGAGGGAAAGGTCGGAGTGCGGCTGATGGAGATCCTGTCCCACGGCGGTGAAGGAGGCACCAACGTTGCGGAGCTCGGGATCGGCACCAACGAGAAGGCGACCCTCACCGGCCACATCCTCGAGGACGAGAAGATCCTCGGCACGTGCCACGTCGCCTTCGGTGCCTCGGCCGGGATTGGCGGCACCGTGCAGGTGCCAGTCCACATCGACTGCGTGGTGACGAGGCCCGAGATCACGGTCGACGGCGAGCTGTTGCTGCGCTCCGGCGAGCTGCTCGTCTGAGCACACGCGGTGCTCAGCGTTCCCAACTTCTCCGAGGGCCGCGATTCCGACACGATCGCGGCGATCTCGGGCGCCTTCTCAGACGGTGTCGAGCCGTTGGACCGCCACAGCGACGCCGTCCACAACCGCACCGTGCTGACGCTGGCGGGCTCTGGCACGGCCTTGGTGGAGGCGCTGGTAGCGGGCGCGCGCGCCTGTCTGGGGCGGATCGACATGCGCCGACACGAGGGCGCCCATCCCTGCGTCGGCGCGTTGGACGTCTGCCCGGTGGTCTGGCTGGGTCGCCGTGAGCAGGCGGGCGCCGCGGAGCTTGCGCTCGAAGCGGCGATCCAGATCGCCGACCTGGGGGTGCCCGTGTTCCTCTATGGCGAGTTGGCTTCGGACGAGCGCCGGCGCGAGCGCGCATTCTTCCGGCGCGGGGGCATCCCCGAGCTAGGCCGGCGGATGAGGGCCGGCGAGCTGCGACCGGACTTCGGCCCCTCGGAGCCGCACGCCACCGGCGGGGCGACGCTGGTCACGGCGCGCCCCCCGCTCGCCGCCTTCAACATCGTGCTCGACACCGCGGACCTCGAGGTCGCCCGCGCCGTCGCGGCGGGGCTCCGCGAATCCGGCGGCGGCCTGGGCGGAGTACGAGCGGTGGGCATCGACCTCGACGGCCGGGCGCAGATCTCGGTGAACGTCCACGACCCGGAGGCCGTGCCGCTGCGCGCGGTCATCGATCGAGTGCGCGGACTTGCCGCCGAACACCGCGCTCGCCCGGTCGAGGGAGAGATCGTTGGGCTTGTTCCCCAGGGGGCGGTCCGCGATCTCCCGGATGACCTCCCGCTTGTTGGCTTCGACCCCGAGCGACACCTGATCGAGCGCCGGCTGGGCGGGCTCAACTAGCATCCCGCCGCGATGGCCCAGACGAGGCGCAGGCGCAGACGCAAGCACCGCGGCACCCAGGGCGGGAGCGTCGACCGCCGCCGTGCGCGCGGGCGACCGCGATCCCGCCAGGAGGCAAAGGCGCAGGCCAGGCGACGCGCGGAGGTGCGCCGCGACCGCTCGCCGACCTGGGGCAGCGCGTTTCGCCGCGGGTTGATTGGCGCCGCGATCTTCTTCGTGCTGATTATGGTGGCCTTCGGGCGCGACTTCGCCGAGTCGTTCGCGCTCTCGGCCGTGATGTTGGCGCTCTACGTGCCGCTCGGCTACTACGTCGACCGCTTCTTCTGGAACCGGCGACGAACGGCCGGACGCTAGCGGCGGCAACCCGACTCGCTACCCTCGCTGCGCGATGGACGTGCGCTGCTTCACCGTCGGCCCGATCGCCGAAAACTGCTACGTGCTCCGCCGCGACAGAGCCGACCGCGCCCTGATCGTCGATCCCGGCGACGAGCCCGACCGGATCCTCGGCGCTGTCGACGAGCTCGGCATCGGCGTCGCGGCGATCCTGCTGACCCACACCCACTTCGACCACATCGGGGCGGTCGCGCCGGTGGCGAAGGCGACTGGCGCGCGCGTGTACTGCCCGGAGCTCGAGGTCCCGGTGCTGGCGGATGTCATGGCGTTCACGCCACCTCCCTTCGGGCCGTACGAGAGCTACCACGCGGATGAGACCGTAGCCGGAGGTGAGCGCCTGGAGCTCGCCGGGCTTGAGATCGACGTCCTGTTCACCCCTGGCCACAGCCCCGGCCACGTCGCCTACTCGGTCCCGGACGAGCTGGCGCTGTTTTCCGGCGACGTGCTGTTCCAGGGCTCCGTCGGGCGCGTTGACCTGCCGGGCGGCGACGGCCCGACGCTGATGGAGAGCCTGCGCGGCCTCGTCGAGGGCTTTCCGGAGGAGACGACCGTCTATCCCGGGCACATGGGAATCACCACCCTCGGCGCCGAGCGCGCGACCAATCCGTTTTTGACGGCACTCGCCCGTTAGTCTCGCCGCGAGATGGCCCCGGAGTTCCAGGCCCCGAGAGGGACCTTCGACGTCCTGCCCGCCGAGTCGGCGAGGCGCGATCGTATCTACGCCGCCGCTGCGGATGCGCTCGAGCGTGCGGGCTACGGCCGGATCGAGACGCCCGTGTTCGAGGACACCGAGCTCTTCGCCAGGGGCGTTGGCGCGTCGACCGACGTCGTGCGCAAGGAGATGTTCACGTTTGCCGACCAGGGTGGCCGCAGCGTGACGCTGCGCCCCGAAGCGACGGCTTCGATCTGCCGCGCCTACATCGAGCACGGCATGCAGACGCTCCCCCAGCCGGTGAAGCTGTGGTGGTACGGGCCGCTGTTTCGTCACGAGCGACCGCAAGCGGGACGGTTTCGCCAGTTCACGCAGCTCGATGTCGAGGCCATCGGCTCCGCCTCGTCCCTCGTGGACGCCGAGCTGATCGTCCTGCTCGACGAGCTGTTGCGTGGCCTGGGCGTCCCGGCTTTGGAGCTTCGGCTCGGCAGCCTCGGGTCAGTCGAGGCACGGGCCGCATACCGCGAGGAGCTGCGCGCCTACTTGCGCCAGCACGAGTCCGGGCTCAGCCGCGAGGTTCGCGAGCGCATCGATGAGAACCCGCTGCGCGCGTTCGACGCCAAGGATGAGGGGACCCAGGCCGTGATGGCCAACGCGCCGACGATGCTGGACCGCCTCGAAGCCGAGGATGCCGAGCAGTTCGCCGCGGTTCGAGAGCTGCTCGACCAGGCCGGGGTCGACTACAGCGTCGACCCCACAATTGTGCGAGGGCTCGACTACTACACGCGCACCGTGTTCGAATTCCACTGCGGGCATCTCGGCGCGCAGTCGCAGGTCGCCGGAGGGGGGCGCTACGACGGCCTGATCGAGCTGTTGGGCGGGCCGCCGACTCCCGCGACTGGCTGGGCGGTCGGGATCGAGCGCATCCTGCTGGCGCTCGACGAGCCGGTGCCCGAGCCGGTCGCCGACGTGTTCGTCGTCGCGCCCGACGGCCAGCGCAAGCGCGCCTTCGCGCTGGTGCTGGAGCTGCGGCGGGCCGGGCTGCGAGCCGAGCTCGACCTCGCCGAGCGAGCGACCAGGGGCCAGAGGAAGCAGGCAGACCGGATCGGCGCGCGCCGCGCCGTGATCCTCAACGAAGACGGCAGCGCCCAGGTGCGCGACATGGCCTCGGGAGAGCAGCGTGGGCTTGACCTCGCTCGCGCGGTGGAGGAGCTCGCCTCGTGAGCCCGGATTTCCCGGCGCTGCGCGCCAACGACTACCGTGACACGTGGTGCGGCCAGATGCTGGCCGACCGGGTGGACTCAGTGGCGCGGGTCGCGGGCTGGGTTCATCGGCGGCGCGATCACGGCGGCCTGATCTTCATCGACCTGCGCGACCGCACCGGGCTGGTGCAGTTGGTCCTCGATCCCGACGAGGCGGGGGAGGCGTTCGAGCTCGGGCACAACCTGAGGGCCGAGGACGTGCTTAGCGCATCGGGCAAAGTGGTGCGCCGATCGCCCGAGACCGTGAACCCCGATCTCCCGACGGGCGAGTTCGAGTTGCGGGTGGCCGAGGCCCGCCTGCTGTCCGACGCCGAGACTCCTCCCTTCGAGATCGAGGGGTTCTCGGGCGAGGTGGGCGAGGAGATGCGCCTGCGCCATCGCTACCTCGACCTGCGTCGCGAGCGGATGCACGACGCGATCGCGCTGCGGCACCGGGTCGCCCGCGCGATCCGGGATTTCCTTGGCGGCGAGGGGTTCCTCGAGATTGAGACGCCGATGCTTTCGCGCTCGACCCCCGAGGGGGCGCGCGACTTCCTCGTGCCCTGGCGGCGCGAGCCCGGCACCTTCTTCGCCCTGCCGCAGTCGCCGCAG
The DNA here is from genome assembly GCA_036257465.1 of Solirubrobacterales bacterium. Lineage (GTDB taxonomy): Bacteria > Actinomycetota > Thermoleophilia > Solirubrobacterales > 70-9 > DATAFO01. Next base: position 8,037 of record DATAFO010000044.1, read on the forward strand.
CTGTTCAAGCAGCTGCTGATGGTCGCCGGCTTCGAGCGCTATTTCCAGATCGTGCGCTGCTTTCGCGACGAGGACCAGCGCGCCGACCGCCAGCCCGACTTCACCCAGCTCGACATCGAGATGTCGTTCGTGGGCGTCGAGGACGTTCTCGACCTCAACGAGCGGATGCTGGCGTCTGTCTTCGAGGCCGTCGGGGGGCCGAAGCCGGAACTGCCCATGCGCCGGATCCCCTACCACGAGGCGACCGCGCGCTACGGCACCGACAGGCCCGACTTGCGCTTCGGCCTGGAGCTGACCGAGCTCACCGACCTTCTCAGCAGCACCGAGTTCAAGGTCTTCAGCGGGGCGATCGAGGCCGGCGGAATCGTCAAGGGCCTCAACGTCGGCCGCCAGGAGCTTCCGCGCTCGGCCCTCGACGCCCTGATCGAGCGCGCCCAGGAACTGGGCGCCAAGGGGCTGGTGTGGGCGTTCCGTGAGGGCGACGGCTGGCGCTCGCCCACCGCGAAGTTCCTCTCCGCCGAGGAGCTGCAGGCGCTCAACGAGCGGCTCGAGGCAGAGGAGGGAGACCTGCTGCTCGTCGTTGCCGACGCACCCCCGGTCGCCAACGCCGTGCTCGCGCAGCTTCGACTCGACCTCGCCGAGCAGATGGGCCTGATCCCGGACGCGGCGGAGGAGTTCTGTTGGATCGTCGACTGGCCGCTGTTTGAGTGGAACGAGGCGGAGGGCCGCTGGGACCCGCTGCACCATCCGTTCACTTGCCCGGCCGGCGAGTTCGATCCCGAGCGCGCCGGCGAGACGCGGGCGCTGGCCTACGACCTGGTCTGGAACGGCCAGGAGATGGGCGGGGGCTCGATCCGCATCTCCGACCCCGAGCTCCAGCTTCGGGTGTTGGAGACGATCGGGATCGACGAGTCCGAGGCGCGCGAGCGCTTCGGCTTTCTGCTGGAGGCGTTTCGCTACGGGGCGCCGCCTCACGGCGGCATCGCCTACGGGCTCGATCGAATCGTCCAGCGGCTCGTGCACGCCGACTCGATCCGTGACGTGATCGCGTTTCCCAAGGCGGCGTCCGGCGCCGACCCGCTGACGGGGGCCCCCGCGCCGGTCGACGAAGCGCAGCTTCGCGAGCTGGGGCTCGCGCTTCGCACGAGCAGAGGTTCCGACCAACGCCGCCAATAGCTTGCCGCGCCGGTGGATCGGGGTCGGGAGCTGCTTGCCGGTGAGGACGACTTAGGTCGCGGCGCTCAAGCCTTCCGGGGGTCGCGCCGACTAGATCCCTGATGCGAGTCATGCGCACAATCGGCGCGAGCCTGGCTGGTAGATTTGGGCGTGGCTCGAGCTTGTTCGACAGCCGCTCCTATTGTGAGCCAACACATTCGGCTTGGGAGTCGCTTTCCGGTGAGCCCCGTGGGGCTTCGTCGGTAGACACCCACCTGTTCATTCAGGTTCTCAGGCCGAGCGGCATCGGCAAGTTGGAGCCTCTTTTCTTTCCGGCTCGACTTCCGAGCGGGGTGCGGGCGTGAGGCGCGCGCTCAACGAGAACCCCGTCGCCCAGGCGGCCCTGGTCGGCCTGCTGGTGATCGCCGTCGCGTTTCTGCTCCTGACTCGTGTCATGAAGTCCAACAGCGGGGCGGAGGCGACCGAGTCAACGACCGAGAGCTCGGTTGCGACAGCCCCGGCTGCGCCCGCACCGGCCGCATCGGAGCCTGCAGGTGACTTCGTCGCCGGCCCTGGCCTCCCTAAGGGCGTGGTCGATGCCTACGGCGACGGCAAGGCGGTGGTCCTGCTCGTGACCCGCAAGGCGGGAATCGAGGACAAGCGGCTGCGGGCGATCGTGGGCAAGGCCCGCAGCGTCGGCAACGTGGCGGTCTTCACCACCAACGCGCGCGGGATCGCCCGCTACGCACGGATCGCCGGGGGCGTCGACGTGAGCCGGGTGCCGGCGCTCGTGGTCATCCGCCCGCGCAGGCTGAGCGACGGCATGCCGGAGGCGTCGGTGAGCTACGGCTTCCGCGGCCCCGACAGCGTCCAGCAGGCCGTGCGCGACGCGCTCTACGACGGCAAGAGCAACCTGCCGTACTACCCCGAGTAGCGCTCGCCGCCCATTCCCTGGGCGCACGGAGCGCGATGTGGCCACAATTGTGGCTGCATGACAAGCGACGCCCTCGAGCACTACCTGCGTGACACGAGCCGCCGCGGCTCGGCCGCCGACGACGCCTTCTCGGGCGCCGCCGGCGGCGCCCCCTGCGGCGATCTGATCCGCGTTTCCGTGACCCTCGACGACGGCCGCGTGGCGGCGACCTCGTTCGACGCCGAGGGCTGCGCGGCGGCCCGTGCCGCTGGCGCCGCGGTCGCGGAGGCCGCCGACGGAGCCCCCGTGCTCGAGGCTGCCTCGATCGGTCGCGCAGACGTCTCCGACGCGCTCGGTGGGCTCTCGCCGCAGGGTCTCCACGCCGCCGAGCTCGCAGCCGACGCGCTGCACCGCGCGCTCGCCGTTGCGGCCGCGTCCGATCGGCCGCTCGCGCCACCGCCGGGCTCCGGCGAGCGGGTGCTGGTCGCGATGAGCGGCGGAGTCGACTCTGCCGTGGCCGCCGTGCTGGAGCGCGAGGGCGGCGCCGACGTGGTCGCGGTGACGTTGAAGCTGTGGGCCGATCGCCACACCGACGCGGCGAAGAGCTGCTGCTCGCCGCTGGCCGTTCTCGGCGCTCGCGAGCTCGCGCACGCGCTGGACATTCCGCACCTGACCCTGGACCTCGAGCAGGGGTTTCGCCGCGCCGTGGTGGGGGCGTTCGTCGCCGGCTACCGGGATGGCACGACGCCGAACCCGTGCGTGATCTGCAACGGCGAGGTGCGGATCGCCGCGATGGTGGCGCTCGCCGACCGCCTCGGTGCGACCGCGCTGGCCACCGGCCACTACGCGCGTGTGATCGATGACGGGGAGGGGCCGCTGCTGTCACCGGCCGCCGACCCGGGCAAGGATCAGGCGTACATGCTCTCGGCCCTGCCCACCGAGCTCCTGGGCAGGCTGCGGTTCCCGCTCGCCGAGCTCACCAAGCCCGAGGTGCGGGCGATCGCCCAGCGTCATGGCCTTGCTGTCGCGGGGAAGCCCGAGAGCCAGGACCTCTGCTTTCTTGCCGGTCAGGGCAAGCGGGCGTTCTTGCGTCGCCACGGCGGCCTTGGCGATCGCGAGGGAGACCTGGTCGACCGTCACGGGCGGCGGCTGGGCAGGCATCGCGGCCATCACCACTTCACGGTCGGCCAGCGGCGTGGGATCGGTGTCGGCGCGCCCGAGCCCCTCTACGTGCTGGGCACCGACGCCACGGCCAACACGGTCACTGTGGGCACCCGCGCCGAGCTTGAGACAGCCACGGTCCCGGTTCGCGGTGCCACGCTTCACCGCGCCGCCGCGCGTGTCGACCGCGTGAGGCTCCGGTACCACGCGAAGGCGATCCCCTGCCGGGTGGTCGAGAAGGGGCATGTCCCGGCCGGCAGGCATGAGCGGCTCACGCTCGAGCTCTCCGAGCCGGTTCACGGCGTCGCTCCGGGCCAGACGGCGTCGCTGATGGCGGGCGATGTGATCGTCGGGCACGCGACGATCGCATCGCCGAACGCGGCCTAGACTGCCCCCGGAATGAAGTCCGACGAGATTCGCGAGACATTTCTCTCGTTCTTCGAGGAGCGGGGGCACCTGCGCCTGCCCTCGGCATCGCTGGTTCCGCCCCCCGACGACACCTCGACGTTGCTCACGGTCGCCGGGATGCAGCCCCTCAAGCCCCACTTCGAGGGCCGCGAGGAGCCGCCGAAGCGCCGGCTGAGCTCCGCGCAGCGCTCGTTTCGCACCGTCGACATCGACGTTGTGGGAACGACCAAGCGACACCTCACGTTCTTCGAGATGCTCGGCAACTTCAGCGTCGGCGACTACTTCAAGCGCGAGTCGCTGCAATGGGGCTGGGAGCTGTCGCTCCAGGGCTTCGGGTTCGACCCGGAGCTGATCTGGGCGACCGTGTTCGAGGGCGACGACGCGCTCGGGCTCGGCGCGGACACCGAGGCGATCGAGATCTGGAAGCAGATCGGGATCCCCGAGGAGCGAATCGTGCTGCTGCCGCGCGAGGAGAACTTCTGGCAGGCCGGCGAGGTCGGCCCGTGCGGGCCGTCCTCGGAGATGTACATCGACCGCGGACCCGAGCATGGCTCGGATGACCTGCGCCCTGGCGACGACACCGATCGCTACCTCGAGTACTGGAACCACGTCTTCATGACCTACGAGCTCCACCAGGACGGCTCGCTGACGGAGCTGCCGCTGCGCAACATCGACACCGGCATGGGCCTGGAGCGCATGGCGGTGATCCTCCAGGGCGTCGACTCGGTCTTCGACACCGACGCCTTCGCGCCGCTGATCGAGCTGGCCGAGGAGCTGTCAGGACGCCGCTACGGCCAGGACGAAAAGACCACGCGTGCCATGCGCATCATCGCTGACCACTCGCGCGGCGCCGTCAACCTGATCGCCGACGGCGTCGTGCCGTCGAACGAGGATCGCGGCTACGTGCTGCGCCGGATCATGCGCCGGGCGATCCAGCAGGGACGCGTGCTGGGCCTGGAGCAGCCTTGGTTCGGCCGATTCGCGGAGCGGGTGATCGAGTTGATGTCGGGCGCCTACCCCCACCTGGCGAGCGAGTACGGCACGGTCCTGCGCTGGGTTGGCGATGAGGAGGAGAGCTTCGGCCGCACGCTCGACCGCGGCACCGAGCTGCTGACGGAGCTCGTGGAGGAGGCCAAGCGCTCGAACACGTCGTGGATCGACGCCGAGGACGCGTTTCGCCTCCACGACACCTACGGCTTCCCTTACGACCTGACCAAGGAGTTGCTGGCCGAGGAGGGCCTGTCGGTGGACGACGAGGGCTTCGAGGTGTTGATGGAGCAGCAGCGCACTCGCGCCCGCGTGGGCTCGGACCGTGCGGCGGAGGACTCGCACGAGGCCGTGATCTCGTTCGTCGACGAGACGCCGCCCAGCGATTTCGTCGGCTATGAGACTCTGCGGGCCGAGACCAGCGTCGCGGCGGCACGGCCCCTCGACGGGGACGGCGCCCGGCTCGTGAAGCTCGAGGAGAGCCCGTTCTACGCCGAGGGCGGCGGCCAGGTGGCTGACTCCGGTCTGGTGCGCTGGGAGGGCGGCGAGGCCGACGTGGCGGACGTGTACCGCGTGGGCGACGATCAGGCGATCAGGTTGGCCGCCGACGCCAGCCTCGAGCCAGGCGGCAGAGTCGAGGCCCTCGTGGACCACGAGGCCCGTCACGCGACGATGCGGAACCACACCGCCACCCACCTCCTGCACGCTGCGCTGCGCCAACGCCTCGGCACTCACGTTCGCCAGGCGGGGTCGGCCGTGCGACCCGACAAGCTGCGCTTCGACTTCACGCACGGCGCGCCGCTGCGGCCTGAGGAGACGCGGGAGCTCGAGGATCGCGTCAACGAGTGGATCAAGGCCAGCCGCCCCGTGCGCGCGCTGGAGATGGAGAGAGCTGAGGCCGAGTCGATGGGAGCGATGGCGCTGTTCGGCGAAAAGTACGGCGACTGGGTCCGTGTGATCGAGGTCGACGCCGTCTCGCGCGAGCTGTGCGGCGGCACGCACGTCGCCAACACCGCCGAGGTCGGGATCTTCGCGATCGTCTCCGAGGGATCGAGCGCCGCGAACGTGCGCAGGATCGAAGCGCTTACCGGGCCCGCCGCGATCGACTGGTTCCGCGATCGAAGCGCCCAGCTAAACGAGGCTGGCGCGCTGCTCGGCTCGCCCCGCGACGCGCTCGCGGGCGCCCGGCGCGCCTCGGAGCGACTCTCCGAGCTTGAGGCGCGGATCGCCGAGCTCGGCCGCCAGGAGGCGGGCGCCGAGGCGGAGGCCCTCGCGGGCAAGGCGGCCGACGTGGGCGGGATCCGGGTCGTCGCCGCGCGCGCTCACGACACGGATCAGCGGGCCCTGCTCGACCTCGCCGACCGAGTGAAGTCCAAGCTCGGGGGCGCCGCAGTCGTGCTCGGCGGCGCCAGCGACGGACGGGTGGCGATCGTCGCCAGCTTCAGCCCTGAAGCAATCGAGCGGGGCCTGTCGGCCGCGCAGATCGTCCGTGAGGCCGCCGCCGTGGTCGGAGGCGGGGGAGGCGGGCGGGACGACGCCGCCCAGGCCGGCGGGCGCGAGCCCGAGCGACTCGACGAGGCGCTGGAGACCGCGCGGCAGGCGATCGAACGGGGTCTCGGCGCCTAGCCGCCGAGCCGGGCCGATGCGGATCCTGGCCGTCGACCACGGCGTGGCACGCGCGGGCTGCGCGATCTCCGATCCCTCCGGCACGCTCGCCACCCCCCTCGGTGTGATCGAGCCACCGGACCCGGAGCGCGTGGCGCAGCTCGTCGCCGAGCACGGGGTCGAGCTCGTCGTCGTTGGCCTGCCGGTCTCGCTGGCCGGCGAGGAAGGCACCCAGGCCAAGCTCTCGCGGGAGTTTCGAAATCAGCTCGCCGCGATAGTGAGTGTCCCCGTGGAGACGTACGACGAGCGGCTGACCACCCGCATGGCCGAGCGGTCCGCGCGCACGGGTGCCAAGGCCCCGGCCGATGCGCTGGCGGCGGCGCACCTGCTGGAGGCCTACCTGGCGAGCCGGAACGATGGCTGACGATTGGCCCGACCCGTTCGCCGAGGATGAGGCGGCGCGCGAGCGCGAGCGCCGCCGGGCCGAGCGCGAGGCGCGCCGTCAGGAGCGGCGGCGAGCGCTGGCCGACAAGGTGCGCTCCGAGCGCGAGGCGGCACCGCCCGAGCCCTCACCGCCGCGGACCGAGCGCATTGACCCGGCGACGGAGCCCGCAGCCTCTCCGGCGACGCCCGCCCCGGCGGCGAGGCCCACGCTCGGCGCGACGGTCCCGCCGCGGCTCGCTGCCGTGCGCCGACGCCGGATCGTCGGGCTGGTGGTCGTCGTCGCGGCCCTAGGCCTGGGCGCCTTCGGCGTGGCCAAGCTCGCCGACCGCCTCTCGACCGATGACAGTGCCCCCGCCGAGACGGCGGCGGCCAAGACGTTCTCGGTCACGATTCCCGAGGGGTTCGACCGCAGGCAGATCGCCGAGGTGGCCAAGAAGGCCGGGGTGGAGGGCGACTATCTGCGGGCCAGCAAGCGCGCGAGGGGATTCGACCCCGCCCGCTATGGCGCCGAGGACCCCGACAGCCTCGAGGGCTTTCTGTTTCCGGCCACCTACGAGCTGCGTCGAAACTCGAAGGCCGACGCGCTGGTAGCGCGCCAGCTAGACGCCTTCCGCGACCGGATCCGGGGCATAGACACGGGCTACGCAAGGTCCAAGAACCTGACCGCGTACGACGTGGTGATCATCGCCTCGATGATCGAGCGCGAGGTGCAGGTGCCCGAGGAGCGTCCGTTGGTTGCGGCCGTGATCTACAACCGGCTATCGCAGGGGATGCCACTTCAGATCGATGCCACGGTGCGCTTTGCGACCGGCAACTTCGACCAGCCGGTGACGGAGTCAGAGCTCGCCACCGACTCGCCCTACAACACGTACACGCACTCAGGCTTGCCCCCCGGGCCGATCGGCAACCCCGGAGAGGACTCGCTGAAGGCGGCGGCGAAGCCGGCCAACGAGAACTACCTCTTCTACGTGGTCAAGCCGGGGACCTGCGGGGAGCACGTGTTCACCGCCAACGAGGCGGAGTTCAACCAGGCCGTCGAGGAGTACCGCCAGGCCCAGGAGGAGGCCGGCGGATCCCCGACCGAGTGCTAGCCCGCGCGCCGCGGCATAGCATCGCCGCATGCCCAAGCTCGCAGTCCTCGGCCAGCCGATCGCGCACTCGCGCTCGCCGGCGATGCACACGGCTGCCCTGGGGGCGCTCGGGCTCGCCGAGGAGTGGACCTACGAGGCGATCGAGGTCGCCCCTGACGACTTCGACTCGCGCGTGCGCTCGATGCCGCGCGGAGGCTTCGTCGGCGCCAACGTCACAGTGCCCCACAAGCTGCGGGCGCTCGCGATCGCCGACAGCGCCTCGCCGGCCGCGCGCGAAATCGGCGCTGCCAACACGCTCAGCTTCACCGAGCGCGGGATCGAGGCCGACAACACCGACGCCTCCGGCCTGATCGCCGCGCTGCCGGTGTCCCCGGGCGGCAAGCGCGCCCTCGTCCTCGGCGCGGGGGGCGCGGCCCGTGCGTGTGTCTGGGCGCTCGCGGGCAGTGGCGCGGAGGTGTCGGTGTGGAACCGCACGCGGGCCAGGGCCGAGGCGCTCGCCTCGGAGCTCGACGCGTCGGTCGCCGACTTAGGGGGGCGGCCCCTGGAGCCGAGCACCTACGACCTGCTGGTCAACGCCACCAGCGTGGGGCTCGCGAGCGCCAGCGCGTCCGCCTCTGAGCCCGGCGACCCCCTCCCCGACCTAAAGACGCTCTGCCTGGATGCCGATTCCGTGGAAGCAAGACACGTCGTGGTGGACCTGGTCTACGGGTCGGCCGAGACGCCGCTTTCGATGTTCGCGCGCGAGCGCGGGGCGACGGTCGTCGACGGCCTCGAGGTCCTCGTCCATCAGGGAGCCGCATCGCTGCGGCTCTGGACCGGCCTCGATCCGCCGCTCGACGTGATGCGCGCAACGGCTCGTTCGGACACCATCAGATGGCAGCAGACCAGCGCCCCGGATACCTGAGACCCGTTCCACCGCAGCGAACTGCGGCCGAGGCGTCGATCCAGCATCCGATCCCCGGGGAGCACGGCACTCCCGGCATCACGCCGCCCTTGGGCCACGGGCGCTCGGGGATGTTCATCACCGATGTCGTGGTCGAGCTTGGCTACGCGACCGCAGAGCGCGTCGCGGAGGTCGTCAATGAGGCACGGCTCGCGGGCCGTCCCGCCGAGGAGCTGCTGGTCGAGCGCAAGGTGATCGACGCCGACCAGCTCTCTCGTGCGATCGCCGAGCGCTACGGGCTCGACCATGTTGATCTCGGCGCCTACCAGGTTGACATGGGGGCGGCGCACCTGCTTTCGGTCGATGCCGCGCGTCGATATGAGGCTCTACCGGTGGGCTTCATCGACGAGCAGATGCTCCTCGTTGCCACCGCTGACCCGGCGAACGTGCTCGCGATCGATGACATCCAGATGATCACCGGCCTGCGCTGCAAGCTCGCGGTGGCCGCAAGCGATGACATCGATGCGCTGACACGCCGCCTGACCACGCTTCACAGCGCCGTGTCGGCGGCGATCGAAGAGGACGAGGAGGCGGAGCTCGAGACGGCCGCGGTGTCGGAGCTGCGCGAGTCCGCCGACGACGCGCCGGTGATCAAGCTCGTCTACTCGATCCTCGGCCAGGCGGCGAACGAGGGCGCGTCCGACATCCACTTCGAGCCCGGCGAGGGCGAGATGCGGGTCAGGTTCCGCGTCGACGGCGTCCTGCACGAGGCGGCGCGGGTGCCGAAGCGCATGGTCGCGGGCGTGGTCTCGCGCGTGAAGATCATGAGCGATCTCGACATCGCCGAAAAGCGGACCCCCCAAGACGGCCGGGTGAGCGTCAACGTCGAGGGCCGCAAGGTGGATCTCCGCGTGACGACCCTGCCGACCCAGCGCGGCGAGGGCTGCACGATCCGGATCCTCGACAAGGAACAGGCACTGCGACCCCTGGACGAGCTCGGCCTCGACGGAGTCGGCCGGGAACGCTTCGAGGCGGCGTTCCGGCAGTCCTACGGAGCCGTCCTGGTGACCGGGCCGACCGGGTCGGGCAAGTCGACGACGCTGTACGCCGCGCTCGAGGAAATCAACGCGATCGAGCGCAACATCATCACGATTGAGGACCCGGTCGAGTACCGGATGGACGGGATCAACCAGATCAGCGTCAATCACAAGGCGGGTCTCAGCTTCGCGACCGGGTTGCGCTCCGTCCTGCGCGCGGACCCCGACGTGATCATGGTCGGGGAGATCCGCGACGGAGAGACCGCTCGAATTGCGATTGAGGCCGCTCTAACGGGCCACATGGTGCTGACCACGCTGCACACGAACGACGCCCCCGGGGCCGTGACCCGGCTTCAGAAGATGGGCATCGAGAGCTTCCTCACCGCCTCGGCCGTTGACTGCGTGGTCGCCCAGCGCCTGGCCCGCAAGCTCTGCTCCCATTGCAAGCAACGCGCAGTGATCTCCCAGGCGGCGCTCGTAGAGGCAGGCTTCCGGGTCGGCGGCGACGTTGAGGCATACGAGCCGGTTGGGTGCCCGCGCTGCGGCAATTCGGGCTATCGCGGCCGGATCGGGCTGTTCTCCGTGATGACGATGAGCGAGCGCCTGAAAGAGATGACCGTCGACAACGCTGCGCAGGCGGAGCTAACCCGCGTCGCCCATGGGGAGGGGATGCTCACCCTGCGTGAGGACGGGCTCGCGAAGGTGCACTCCGGCGTCACCGCGATCGCGGAGGTCGCACGCGTCTCGACGTAGGGATACGCCCGCGTCCGGTTGGGGCGTCCCTTGCTAAAGCAACGCCGCCCAGCCGACGATCAAGGAAGCAATGGATTTCGCCGCCGTTCTCACCCACATGGTCGAGGTGCGCGCCTCGGACGTCCACCTGAGCCCGGGCTTTCCGCCCGCGATTCGCGTGCGCGGGCGGATCTCGCCGATCGAGGACCAACCCCCGCTCCAGCCTCAGGAGACCCGCGAAATCGTCTACTCGATCCTCAACGACTCCCAGCGCAAGCGGTTCGAGAACGACCAACAGCTCGACTTCGCCTACTCGATTCCGGGGGTCGCCCGGTTCCGCGTCAACTGCTTCTTTCAGCGGGGCTCGATCTCGGCGGCCTTTCGCCTGATCCCGTACGAGATCCAGAGCCTGGAATCGCTCGGTCTGCCGCTGGTGATGGAGGAGTTCACCCGCAGGCCAAGGGGCTTCGTCCTCGTCACTGGCCCAACGGGATCGGGCAAGTCCACCTCGCTCGCCTCGATGATCGACATGATCAACTCCGAGCGCGAGGAGCACATCCTCACCATCGAGGACCCGATCGAGTTCCTGCACGGGCACAAGAAGTGCATCATCAACCAGCGGGAGATCGGTGCCGACGCGCCCGATTTCTCGGTGGCCTTGAAGGCGGCGCTTCGCGAGGACCCGGACGTGATCCTGGTGGGCGAGATGCGCGACCTCGAGACGATCTCGACCGCCCTGACGGCCGCCGAGACCGGGCACCTCGTGTTCGCGACCCTGCACACGCAGTCGACTGCTCAGACCGTGGACCGGATCATCGACGTGTTCCCGGCTCAGCAGCAGCACCAGGTGCGGATGCAGCTGTCGATCGCGCTTCAGGGCGTCGTCACCCAGCAGCTGCTGCCGACCGCCGACGGCTCGGCGCGGATCGCCGCCTGTGAGGTGCTCGTTCCGACGCCAGCGGTCCGAAACCTGATCCGCGAGGGCAAGACGCACCAGATCTACTCGGCGATCCAGACCTCCGGCGCAGTCGGCATGCAAACGATGGACGCGCACCTCGCGCAACTCGTGCGCATGGGCAGGATCACGCGGTCGCTGGCCGAGCAGCGGGCCTCGATCCCCGAGGAGCTCAGGCGGCTGCTCGGCGGCTCGATGGCGCACACCGCCGGGGTGGCGTCGAACGCCGGCGCAGCGCCAGTCGGCGCGGGAGCCTCCTGAGCCGATGAGCACGTTCGCGTTTCGCGCCGTCGACGTTGCCGGCGTGCCGGCGCGCGGTGAGCTCGAGGCCCCGTCCAAGGCCGTGGTCACGGAGCAGCTTCGCCAGCGCGGGCTGATCGTCCTCGACGTCTCCGAGAAGCGCGAGGCGATGAAGCTCGAGTCGGTGTTCCAGCGTTTCAAGAGCGTCAACCTGCGCAACCTCTCGGTGTTCTCGCGCCAGTTCGCGACCTTGATCGCTTCAGGGATGCCGATGCTGCGCTCGCTCTACACGCTCGAGGATCAGACCGAGGACGAGATGCTGAAGAAGGCGATCGCAGGCGTGCGCCAGGACGTCGAGGCCGGCAGCTCGGTCTCCCAGGCCATGGAGTCTCAGCCAGGCGTCTTCGACCCGCTCTATCGCTCGATGGTCAACGCTGGCGAGGGCGCTGGTCGCCTCGAAGAGGCGCTGGACCGGGTCGCCCACCAGCTCGAGAAGCTCGATGCACTGCGACGCCAGGTGCGCTCGGCGATGATGTATCCGGCGGTGGTCTTCGCCCTGGCGCTGGTGGTGATGCTCGTCGTCGTCGCCTTCATCGTCCCGGTCTTCGTTGGGATCTTCGAGGAGATCGCTGCGGAGACCCCGGGAGAGAGTGACGAGCTGCCGCTCATGACGCAGGTCACAGTCGGCGTGTCCGACTTCATCACCAGCAAGTGGTTCGTGCTGCTGCCGATCATTGGACTCTCCATCTACGCGTTCCTGCGCTGGAAGAAAACGGAGCGGGGGCGACTGCAGTGGGACAAGGTGAAGCTCCGACTGCCGGCGAAGATCGGCGACGTGGTGCAGAAGGTGGCCTTGGCGCGCTGGTCGCGGACCTTCGCTGGCACCGTGGCGTCGGGCGTGCCGATCCTCCAGGCGATCCAGATCTCAGGCGACACCGCCGGCAACGCCGTGATCCATGAGGCGATGATCGACGTCTACGATTCGGTGAAGCGGGGCGGCACGATCGCGAAGCCACTTGCCGACCACGAGGTTTTCCCACCGATGGTTTCGCACATGGTCTCTGTGGGCGAGGAGTCCGGGCAGCTCGAGACAATGCTCGAGAAAATCGCCGACTTCTACGAGGCCGAGGTCGACGCCAAGGTCAAGGCACTGACCTCGCTGATCGAGCCGGTGATGATCATGTTCGTGGGCACGGTGGTGGGGTTCATCGTGATCTCGATGTACCTCCCGATCTTCAGCCTCTACGACAAGATTCGCTAGCCGCGATAGCTACTCCCGGGTGCCGCAACTGACATCCGAAGCTCGTCCACGGCTCCGTCTGCGATCCGGGCGCTCAGCACCGGGGAGGTGCCGACGACGCCGATAAGGGCCGGGCGCTCGATCAGGACGAGGACACGGCCCAAGCCGTGAAGCAACTGCGGCTTGGCGTCCGGGTAGGTCTCGCGCAGTTCCTCAGCCGACATGCCGACGCGGACGCCCGTCTCGGTCTCCCAGCCGGCCTGGGCGGCGAGCTCGTCCTTGAGCTCGATGCTGCCGACGCGGCCCTCGGCCGAGCAGGGATCGGGGCCGCCGAGGTTGGCGAAGGAGATCCGCAGGCCGAGGTCGTGCCACTCGTTGACGCACAGCTCACCGTTTGGCCCGACGTATGACGGTGGACCGAACTCCCGCGCGGCGTCGGCCGGTGACTTGTTCTGAGGGTCAAAGCCGCCGAGGCGCGTCACGCCACGCCTTCCAGCCTTGATCGTGCGGTTGGCCGACGCCTCATTGGTCTCGAAGGCGAAGACATTCCCGTCCCACCGGATCCGGCCGAGACGAAAGCTGCTCGGGCAGCACGTGGGCTCACCGGGGGCGTAAGCCGGCGATCTCTCGACGACGGCACCACTCCTTACCGAGAGGGTGGCCTGAATCCCGCTCCGGTAGAACGCCAGCTGCCAGCCGCGTTCGTCGGCCACGAAGATCGCCCAGGGCGTGGGGGCGCCACCAGCGCAGCAATCCAGCTCCGTCACCATCTCCACGGGCCCGTCAGCCGTCAGATCCCGGCAGATGACTTCGACGACGACGTAGCCTGACCCGCCGAAGAGAGGCTCGCCCGCCGGCACGACACCCAGCTCTCGTACCGCGCCCTCGAACTCTGAGTCGATGACCGCATCCTTGGCCGTGGGCTTGGAGCACGGGCCCGCCGGCCCGTCGTCGGATGCCCCCTGGGGCGAGTAGGCGCTCCCACTCGCTGCGGCGGTGGATCCGTCGTCGTCGGACGACTTGCCCAGCAGGTAGGCGCCGGCACCGACACCGCTCACGAGCACCATCCCCAAGATGCTCCACAGCAGCCACTTGGAGATGTGACGTTGAGATCTCAACATGGCGAGCGCTTTGGACCCTTCCTTCGGTCCTTCGCGGCCAACTTCGGCCGGACCTCGATTTCGCCGACCCTGCGATCCGCATCCACCAGGCGCACCTCGTACGTGCCCGTTGCGAACGGCAGCAGGTCGAAGCGCGCGGGAGCGTCCGGGTGGACGTCCTCGAGCTCGCCGAGGGCAGCGATCTCCGCCTGGTCGGCGCGGCAGGACCTCACCGCGAGCTCGAGCTGGTCTCCGAGGCTCATAACGATCGTCTTCGGCTTGCGGGCGTCGGCGTCGATCGATTGCCTCAGCAGGTCGCCCGTGGGCTCCGCGTCCTTGCCGGTCTCAGTCGCGGTCGTCGTGGTCTCGTCCCCGGCCGAGTCGCGTTCCACCGGCACCAACGCCGCCGCGAGCGTCGAGACGCCGAGCAGGACGAGCATCACAATCACGAGTCGGCGCGCCGCCACGCACCCAGCTTAGGCGCGCAAGGCCTCGTTCATCCGTTCGTCCAGGGGTGGGTTCGTGCCTGGACTGGGGGCTGGCACCCAGGCTGGACGTTTGTCCCCCCTAGGGGACCTAAAGGCCTGATCGGAGAGGACCGATAGCTGGAAGCGAAAGAGGGCCAGCGCCCTGGTGATAAAGGCAAACCCGTTGTGAGGCGGAGGCGCAAAGCCACGGGGCTCCGCAGGGAGCCAGCCGGGTTACCACCGGGGTCAAGCGACTCCCGATTGGCTCAGCTCTCGGGGCTCTGGCGCAACAAGCAACGAGTCCAAGGAGGACTTCAATGCTCAACAAGCTACGCGTCAGGGTTCAGAGCGAGTCTGGTTTCACGCTCGTCGAGCTTCTGGTCGTCATGCTGATCCTCGGCCTGCTGGCCGCGATCGCGATCCCTTCGTTCTTCAACCAGAGGGACAAGGCCCGCGATGCCGACGCGAAGTCGGCCGTGCGGACCGCGCAGACCGCGATGGAGACATACGCAACGGACCATCAGGGTAGCTACGCCGGCGCCGTGCCGGCCGATCTCGTCACGATCGAGAACACGCTCTCGGACGTTGGCGCTCGGCTGACCGTTCCCGCCACGACCGCGACAAGCTACACCGTCCAGGTCACCTCGACGAACACGCCAAACGCGTTCCGGATCACCCGGAACTCCAGCGGCACGACCGTTCTCGAGTGCGACAACGACGGCAACGATGGCTGTCCGGCAAACGGCATCTGGGGCTAGTCCCTAGTCGCCAGCACTATTCGGAAGCGGGGGCGGGCCCAAACGGCCCGCCCCTCGCTCTTCGCACTCCCGTGCGCCCATCGGTCGCGCGTCCGCATGCGACCTCCGCGTCTCAAGCCACCGTGGAGCGCCGCCGATCTACGACTTGACCGATCGAAGGATCCGCACACATGCGCTTGCCCACCCCAACCGTCCGAAACCAACCGAAGACCGCGCCCGGCCCTGAGTCGGGCTTCGCGGTGCCGACCGTGTTGTTCATGGTCATCGCCGCGTTCGCGGTCGGAAGCGTGGCCGTGGTGGCCTCGCTCCGGGCGCAGGAGGGGACGAGCCGCGACCTCCACACCAAGGACGCTCTGGCGGTCGCCGAGGCGGGTGCACACCAGGCGCTCGTTCGGTACAACGCCGCCGGGGCCAAAGAGGCATGCGTCCCGCCGCAGACACTCTCGGGCGCCTGGTGCACTCCGGCGACCGGATCGCTCGCGGGCGGGGGTGACTTCGCGTACTGGGTTCAGCCGACCGCCGGCCTGATCGAGGTCGTCTCGCAGGGAAGCAGGGACGGAGTCACGCGCCGCATCCTCGTGCGGGCCCACTCCGCGGCAGGGCAGCAGCCGTTCATCGACTGGGGGGTGATCGGCCTCAACTCCGTCCGGCTCGACTCGAATGCCGACGTGACCGCCGACACGGCGACCAACGGCGACATCAACCTGCTCTCAAATTCCCAGCTGTGCGGGAACGTCCAGGTCGGGCCGGGACACGACGTCCTGCCGCCCGGTACCGGGTCGCACAGCTGCGGGATCGAGCTTCAGGGCACGACGACGCTTCCCGCGGTCAACCAGGGAGACGTGCGTACGAACAACGACAACGGCAACTTCTTCGCCTCGACGCCGATCGGCGGGCAGAGGAGCCGCGTGTGCTGGAACGGCGTCAACGGCGACGGCCAGGCGAGCTCGAACTGCGGCTCGCGTGAGCTGGTCATAACTCACAACTCCGACATCACGCTGCCTTCGGGCAACTACAGCTTCTGCCGGCTGCAGCTGCTGCAGAACTCGGCCGTCTACATCGCCAGCGGCGCCACCGTTCGCATCTACTTCGACTCGCCCGAGGCCTGCGGCTACGGGTCCGGGGTCAAGCAGCTCGAGATTGACTCCAACGCGCAGATCACGGCCAACGGCGACAGCACTGCCGTCGACGTGGCGCTGCTGTTCGTCGGCTCCGAGACCCGGAGCACCGTGATCGACCTTGCGAGCAACACCGCGGTGGAGGCGCTCTGCGACCAGGACTTCGTCGTTTATGCCCCGCGCTCCGACCTCGTGTTGAAGAGCAACTCCTCCTACTGTGGCGCCCTGGCGGCGAAGACGGTCCTCATCAACTCGAACTCGCACATCACCGTGAGCAGCCAAGCGCAGGCATTCATCCTCCCGAACTCGCCGCCGCATTATGTCGTCGACGACTTCGTCGAGTGCGCGGGTCCGGCGACCAGCCCGCCGGACGTTGACTGCTGATGCTCGTCCGCTCGCGCATCAGCCGGCACACGAAAGCGGAAGGCGGCTTCACCCTGCCCGAGCTCCTTATCGCGACGATGATCGGCCTGGTGGTGATCGGCTCGGCGGTGACGTTCTTCACCGCGGCGATTCGCGGCGAGCCTCGTGTGCGTGATCGCTCGGCGCAGATCCAGCAGGCTCGGGTGATGGCGGAGCGGATCTCTCGAGAGCTCCGCCAGGGCTCGAACGCTAGCTCCCCCAACCCCTCGCAGCTCATGATCCTCACCTACGTCCCGAGGGCCAGCTGCGGCGACCCGACACCCGGAGCGGCGATCCGCTGCCGGATCTTCTACAGCTGCGACACGGCTGGCGCCTGCACCCGCACCGAGTGCGGGCCGAACACCGTTGCACCGCCGACCGGCTGTGGGACTTCCGTCGAGGTGGTCGAGGGCTTGCTCGACAACCAGGTGTTCGCGTTCACCCCACGCATCCCGGGCCAGGCTTTCGTCTCGGTGCGCCTCGCTTTCCCCGCGACGGACGGCGAGGATGCGATCACTGTCGAGGACGGAGTCGCGCTTCGCAATCCGCCGCTCGGAGGCCCCTGATGAGCCTGCTTCGGACGCTCCGTGCGAGGGTGGAATCGCTCCTCCGGCAGGAGCGGGGAATGACCGTGGTCGAGGTCGTCGTCGCGGCGCTGATCCTGACCATTGGAGCTATCGGCGTGCTGACGATGGGGGACGCCGCCACGCGCAACACCTTCCGCTCCGAGCAGAGCCAGGTGACGGTGAACCGCCTCCAGGCGGAGCTCGAGCACATCCGCCAGCTTCCGTTCAGCGAGGTGGCGCTCACCGCCCAGCCGCCGACTTCGTCCGACCCTGACAGTCCGACTAGCCGGGTGGCGGGAACCGAGTTCGCGCTCAACCGCGATGGGACCGACGAGCACCGGCTCGCGGTCAACGGCGGCACGACGCCGGAGGGAGCTTCGGTGATCGGCGGGGCAATCGACCCTGGGCCGGAGCCGTTTCAGAGCGGCGACGTCGAGGGAGAGATCTACCGCTACGTCGTCTACCCGGGCGCTCCGCCGGACTGCACCGACTGCTCCGCCGACAACCTCAAGCGCGTTGTGGTTGCGATCCAGCTCGACCCGACGGGGTCCGGCGGCGAGCGTGCCTACCAGGAGGTCCAGTCGGACATCGCCAATCCCGACACGACCCCGGCCAACGGCAACACCCTGCCACCGACCGGTGGCGAGGAGGGTGACGAGATTGCCACCTTCTGGCTCACGGACACCCCCTGCAACCAGACCAGCCGCCAGCCTCTGGCGGGCAACCACAACACGCACAACACGCGCGGTGTCTGCTCACAGGGCATGCAGACCGGTAACGCCAGAGGCGCGCCGGACCTGATGTTCAACGAGCAGCCGCCGGAGTCGGACGCGGGCACCGGGACGCTGTACGACTACGCGATCGACGTCGAGCCCTCGCAGAACCCCGACGCGGACATCGGCATCAACGTGCTGAAGCCCACTCTGTCGTCGTCGACGGACTGCATGCTGGTGGCACCGCTGCCGTCCCAGCTCGACTTCTCGGCGCTTAACACGGAGGCCGACAAGCAGGAGAAGGTCCACATGTGGCTCTCTAATCCCCTCAACGACGACTTCAAGCTGCTGTCGAGCGCCGACGCGACGCTGGAGATGTGGACGAAGGCCATCAACGGCGCAAACTACTCAGGGCGCATCTGCGTTTGGGTCTTCAAGCGTTTCGTGGGCCTCAACTCGCAGGGGGAGACGGTCACCGTCGACATCCCGGCGATCAACGTCGACCCTCCGCTCGTCGATGCCTCCCACTTCGAGTTCCAGCGCAACCCCTGGCCGCAGCAGTGGACCGAGGTTTCCGTCCCGATGAACTTCATCTGGCCCGCCGACACGCTCGATGCGCTCAGCGGGCTGAACCTCACCGAGCAGCCCCGTCTCGGCCTGGCGATCACAGTCGAAAGAGGCGGGACCAGCGGCACAGGACTCGAGTTCATGTACGACCATCCCGACTTCGAGAGCAGGCTCGAGGTACAGAACGACGAGGGCCGTTCGCTCCTCGGCGGCTGAACCGGGCGGCGGCTCAACATGGGTGCGCTCGGCGCCGATAGGGGTGGGGGGAGTCCCCGAGCCCCGACAGCTACTCAAGGGAGAGAGACGAGTCGTGCCAGCCCTGATCCTGTTTCCGGCCGGGATGCTCCTCGGCAGCTTCGTGAGCGTCGTCGCTCACCGGCTCCCGCGCGGTGAGTCGTTCGTCACCGGACGCTCGCGCTGCACCGGCTGCGGTGCGCAGATCGCTGCCTACGACAACGTCCCGGTCCTCTCGTGGCTGTGGCTGCGCGGGCGCTGTCGCAGCTGCGGCGAGCAGATCTCGGCGCGCTATCCGCTCACCGAGCTCGGACTGGGCGCGCTCTACGTGGGCACCTTCCTCGCGCTCGGCGACGAGAACCCCGGTGAGTTGGCGCTTGGCCTGGTGCTGTGCACGCTCCTGGTAGCGATCACGCTCACCGATCTCGACCGCCGGGTGATCCCGAACAAGATCGTGGTCACGGGCGCGGTCGCGGGACTGGCCATCGCTGCCATTTCCGATCCTCCCAGCCTGCCGGAGCGGGTCCTGGCCGCCACGGCAGCGGGAGGGTTCCTGTTCCTGGTCGCCCTTGCGTACCCGCGCGGAATGGGCATGGGCGACGTGAAGCTGGTCGCGATGATGGGTCTCTACCTGGGCAAGGCGATCGCGCCGGCGGTGTTGATCGGTTTTTCCGCGGGGGCGCTGGTGGGCGTCGCGATGATCGTCCGCAACGGCAGTGGCGCGCGCAAGCAGGCGATTCCGTTCGGGCCCTTCCTCGCCCTTGGAGGCGTCGTCGGGCTGTGGTTCGGCGACCAGATCGTGGACTGGTACCTCGACGAGTTCCTCGCCTCCGGTTAGGTGTGCCACAGGAGCGTCCGCGACGCTCAAGTCCCGGGCCGAACCCGCCGATTGTGAGGCATAGCCCCTCGGGGCGTCCACGAGTTGCAGAGCTGTGTTCTCCACCAACAAGAACAAGACCGTCGTCGGCCTCGACATCGAGGCGGGCAGCATCGCCGCGACCGAGGTGCGCTCGAACGGCACCGTCGAGGTCAGCGGCCAGGGCGTGGTCGCGCTTGAGCCCGGCATCTTCCGTGAGGGAGAGGTGTCTGACCCGGACGCCCTCAGCGAGGCACTGGAACAGCTCTTCGCCGAGCACAAGCTGTCTCGCAACGTGCGACTCGGGATCGCCAACCAGAGGGTCGCCGTTAGAACGCTTCGCCTTCCGTCGATCGAGGATCAGGATGAGCTCGAGACCGCGATCCGGTTTCAGGCCCAAGACCACATCCCGATGCCGCTCGACCAGGCCGTCCTCGATTGGCAGGTAGTGGGCTACGTGACGGGTCCCGACGGCCAACGACAGATCGATGTTGTTGCCGTGGCGGCGCGCCGGGACATGCTCGCGGCGATGATGGATGCCATGCGCAGCGCCGGGCTGCGTCCAACCGGTATCGACCACTCCGCCTTTGGAATGCTCCGTGCCCTCCAGCACGGGGAGCACGCCGCGGTTGGCGCCGCCGGCTACGTCGCCGCCCCGAGCGCTCTGGCCACTCATGAGGTTCCGGGCACGGGTTCCGCTGCAGGTTTGGACGGTGGTTCTCACACGGGCGAGGCATCGGCTGCCGACCCCCAGCGGGCCGCAAGGCTCTATTGCAACCTTGGCGACGTCACCAACCTCGCTGTGGCCAGCGGTTCCGCGTGCCTGTTCACACGCATCTCAGGCTTCGGCGTGGAGGGCATCGCCCAGAAGCTCGCTGAGCGCCGGCAGCTCGGCCTCGAGCACGCTCGCCAGTGGCTCGTGCACGTCGGCCTCGAGACTCCCGCTGAGAGCGTTGAGGGTGACGCTGAGACGATTGCGGCGACGCGGGAAGCGCTCGACCAGGGCGCGGCGAAGCTGACCGAGGAGTTGCGGCTCTCGGTCGAGTTCTACGCCGCCCAAGAGGGAGCTGTGCCGGTGGAAGCAGTGATCGCCTGTGGCCCGGGGACCACGATTCCGGGCCTGGTGGCGCGACTACAGCGGGGGCTCGGGCACCCGTTCCAGATTGGCCGTCCCGTCGCCCTGGCCCACCTCGATGATGCGGCGGCCGCCCGACTGACCCTGTCCTACGGCCTGGCTGTCGAGGGCTAGCGCGTGCGCCCAGTCAACCTGATTCCGCCGGAGCAGCGCCGCGGCGACCGCACGCCGGTTCGCGCCGGCCCGATCTCCTATGTAATCGTCGCCGCGTTGGGTCTGGCGCTCGTCGCTGTGGTGGCGCTGGTGCTCACCGGCAACTCGATCACTGACCGCAAGGCCGAGATTTCCGAGCTCCAGGCCCGTGAGGCCGCCGCTCGCACCGAGGCCGAGCGACTGCGAGCGTTCGCGGACTTCGCGAGCCTCTCCGAGACTCGCGCGCAGACCGTCACCAGCCTCGCTCAGAGCCGCTTCGACTGGGAGCGGATCCTGCGCGAGCTCGCGCTGGTGATCCCCGAGGATGTCTGGCTGACCCAGCTCAGCGGAACTGCGGGCCCCGACATCCAGCTCGAGAATGCGCCTGAAGTTGCCACTGCCACCAATGTCAGCGGGCCCGCGCTGTCGATGGTTGGGTGTGCGACCAGTCACGAGGCGGTCGCACGCTTCTTGCAAGCGCTGAAGGACATCGACGGTGTGACCCGCGTGGGAATCGGCAAGTCGGAACGAGCCGGCGCGGAGGACGTCGCCGCGGAGTCGGGCGACGAGGATTGCCGAACCAGGGACTTCATTGCCCGGTTCGAGATTGTCGCGACGTTCGACGAGGTGGTCGTGCCCGCGGCTGCCGCTCCCGCTGCCCCGGCGGAAGGGCCGACGCCAACGACCGGCGACGGGTCCGGCGTTGCCGCTGCCCAGGCGCAGGAGCAGGCGGCTGACTCGGCAGCCGAGCAAACGGGCAAAGCGCCGGAGGCCGCGAGCGTGGTGCCGGGAGTGGCACGATGAAGGCCACCGACCGATCCGTCCTGCTCGGCCTGGCGCTTGCAGGCCTAATCGCGGCCTTCTGGTTTGTCGTCCTCGCGCCGAAGCGAGAGGAGGCGGCCGATCTACAGAAGCAGGTCGAGACGGTGGAGCAATCCGTGGCAGAGCAGGAGCAGCTCGCTGCGAGCGCTTTGGAAGCGAAGGAGGACTTCGATCGCAACTACCGGAGTCTCGTCGTGCTCGGCAAGGCGGTCCCGGAGGATGAGGACACGTCCAGCCTGTTCGTGCAGCTCGATCAGATCGCCGACGACTCCGGTGTCGAGTTCGACGCCATCGAACTGAACGCGAGCGGCGCCGCTGCCGCGCCGCCGCCGACTGCAGCCGCTGAGACCACGGCAGATGGTGCGCAGCCGGCCGACGAAGGGTCGTCCGAGCCGCCGTCACAGCCCGCGTCGGCTGCTCCCACCGAGGCCGCCGCTGCGGCGCTGCCGATTGGCGCCACCGTCGGCCCGGCCGGGTTGCCGGTGATGCCGTACAACATCGGCCTCCGAGGCTCGTTCTTCGCGCTTGCCGACTTCCTCGCCGGCGTCGATCGCCTCGTGCACTCGCGCCACGGACGTGAGATCGTCGACGGTCGCCTGGTGACAATCGACGGCTTCGGCCTCTCCGGTGATCCGGAGGACGGGTTCAAGACGTTGACCGCGGAGCTGGCAGTGACGACCTTCGTCACCCCTGCGGACCTGGGCCTAACCGCTGGCGCCACGCCCACCGGGCCGCCTGAGGCGCTCCCAACCCCCGGAGTGCCGACGCCGGGATCCACCACGACCTCATCGACGCCATGAAGCCCAAGCTCGAAATGCCCCGGTGGATCAGCGACCTCTACGCCGATCTTCGCGACCGCCGTCTGCTGCTCCCTGCAGCGGCGTTGATCGTCGGCCTTGTCGCCGTTCCGGTGCTCCTTGCGCAGGATTCGCCGCCTGCGCCGCCGCCTCCGCCACCGCCGGCCACCGCTGAGGCGACGGCCGCCCAGCCGGCGGTCGTCGTCGAGCACGTGGGGATCCGCAATTACCGCGAGCGTCTCGAGGCGTTGAAGAGCAAGAACCCGTTCAAGCAGCAATTCGCGCGGCCGACCCCCGAGTCGATCTCGATCGCGGACACCCCAAGTGGCTCGTCCGCCGGCGCGCCGTCGGCGAGCTCGAGCTCGGTATCGAGCACGAGCATCGCGCCGACGGGGCCGACGTCGGGGTCCGCTGTTGGTGAGCCGGCTCCCGCACCGGCCCCGTCCGGCACCGGGGCTGAGCCGGTCGTGCGACGCACCTCGAAGTTGATCACCCGTGTCGCCGACGTCACCCTCGGCCCGCTCGGGAAGACCAAGGAGTACGAGAACGTCAAGCGCACCGAGCTCCTGCCCTCGCGCGAGGAGCCGATCGTCGCCTACTTCGGGGCGAGCCCGAACGGCAAGCGCGCCGCCTTTCTGATCTCGTCGGGCGTCGAGTGGAGCGACGGCGACGGGACGTGCTCGCCAAGCCCGGACAACTGCTCCTTCGTGACGATGAACGAGGGCGACCAGCGCTACCTCCACTTCCAGCCCAAGGACTCAGACGAAGAGGTGATCTACCGCTTCAAGCTGCTGAAGATCACCGAGAAGGTGGTCACGGGCTCCCGCGCCGCGGGCTAGGCGCTCCTCGCACCCCGCGCGCCATCTAGCCTTGGCGCGCGTGTCACTCAGGTTCACAACCGCAGGCGAATCGCACGGGCCCGGGCTGGTGGCGATCGTCGAGGGCCTGCCGGCCGGACTTGAGCTCGACCGGGAGCGGCTCGACCGTGAGATGGCGCGCCGCCAGCTCGGCCACGGCCGTGGCGGCCGGATGAAGATCGAGCAGGACTCGGTCGAGATCCGCTCGGGTGTCCGCCACGGGCGCACCCTGGGCAGCCCGATCGCCGTGCTTGTAGCCAACCGCGACTACGCCAACTGGGAGGAGCGCATGAATCCCTGGCCCGTGGACGCCGACGTGGAGGAATCCCACCTGCCACGGCCGGGCCACGCCGACCTGGTGGGGATGCTGAAGTTCGGACACGCCGACGCGCGCAACGTGCTCGAGCGCGCCAGCGCGCGCGAAACGGCCGCCCGGGTCGCGGCTGGAGCGCTGGCGAAGGAGTTCCTGCGCGCGGTCGGAGTCAGCGTTCACAGCCATGTGCTGCAAATCGGCTCGGTCAGCGCTCCGGAAGCCGGCGACATCGCCCCCGACGCGTTCGAGGCCGTCGACTCCTCGCCCGTGCGCTCCCTCGACGCCGGCGCCGGCGAGCGCATGGTGGCCGAGATCGACCGGCTGCGTAAGGCCAACGAAAGCCTCGGCGGGGTGTTCGAGGTGCGGGCCTTCGGGCTCGTCCCCGGGCTGGGCTCGCACACGAGCTGGGAGCAGCGACTCGACGGGCGCCTGGCACAGGCCGTGGTCTCGATCCAGGCGGTGAAGGGGGCCTCCGTTGGCGAGGCTTGGGAGGTAGCCGGGCTGCCTGGCTCGGAGTCACACGACGAGATCTTCTGGTCGGAGGAGCGCGGCTATTTCCGCGAGACGAACCGCGCTGGCGGGGTCGAGGGCGGGATGTCAAACGGCGAGCCGCTCGTCGTCCGCGGGGCGCTGAAGCCGATCTCCACCCTCACCAAGCCGCTGCGCTCGGTCGACACGGAGAGCAAGCAGCCCGCCGAGGCGATGCGCGAGCGCACCGACTCCACGGTCGTGCCCGCCGCCGGTGTGGTCGCCGAGGCGATGGTCGCGCTCGTGCTGGCGCGGTGCTACCGGGAGAAGTTCGGCGGCGACCACATCGACGACGTTCTCGGAGCGCTTCACTCATACCGGGAGCGGATCGATTGGCGGCGTTGAGCGACACGCCTGCGCTCGTCTTCATCGGCTTCATGGGGGCGGGCAAGAGCGCCGCTGCCCGCGCCGTCGCGGAAGCCCTGGGAGAGCAGTGGGCCGACTCCGATGAGGAGTTCGAGCGCGTTCACAGCTCGATCCACAGCGCCTTCACCCAGCGGGAGGGTGAGGCGGCGTTTCGCGCCGCCGAGGAGCAGGTGGTGCTTGGCTTGCTCGAAACGGGGCCGCGGGTACTCGCGCTGGGAGGCGGAGCGGTGGAGACGCCGCGGGTGCGCGATGGGCTCTCCGAGCACGTCGTCGTGTGGTGCCGCGTGGGCCTTGAGGAAGCCAGGCGTCGCGTCGAGCACGACCCGGCGGAGCAGCGTCCGCTTGCGGCCGATCCCGAGTCCTTTCGCGAGCGCTTCGAGCGCCGTGCCCCGATCTACGAGCGGCTTGCCGACGCGGTGCTGCCGGAGGGCAACGCTGGACTGGCGGGTCGTGCGGCGCCGTTCCTCGCCGCGCTCCGCGACCTCCCCGGCGTGCGCCTTGCCTGGGCGCGCAGCGAATCCGGCGAATACCCCGCGTTCGTCGGCCCGGGCCTGCTGGATTCGAGCCCGCTGGGCCGGGCAGCGCGGCACGGAGCCATCGGATTCGATGGGCGCGCCTTCCGGGTAACCGACACCACGGTGGGGGCGCTGTACGGGAGCCGTCTCGACCCGGTGGCCGGCGCGATCGAGGTTCCCCCCGGCGAGGCGGCCAAGACCCTGGCCGAGGCCGAGCGCGTTCTGCGCGAGCTGGCGGAGCTGGGGATGACGCGGTCGGATCACCTGCTCGCGCTGGGAGGAGGAACCGTGGGCGACCTCGCGGGGTTCTGCGCCGCGACCTATCAGCGCGGGGTCGACCTCGTGAACCTGCCGACGACGTTGGTGGCGCAGGTCGATGCCGCGTACGGGGGCAAGACCGGGGTCGATCTGCCGGAGGCCAAGAACTACGTCGGCGCCTACCACCTGCCCCGCGCGGTGCTCGCCGACACAGACACGCTTCAGACGCTGGCCGTCGAGGAACTCGCCGCCGGGTTCGCCGAGGTGCTGAAGACGGCGCTGATCGCTGGCGGAAGCCTGTGGGAGCGAGTCGCCGCACTCGAGCCGGGCCAACCCGCGTCGCCTGACGTGATTTTCGCCTGCGCTCGGACCAAGCTCGACGTGGTGGCGGCCGACGAGCGCGACGCCGGCGCCCGCGCGGTGCTCAACCTGGGCCACACGGTTGGCCACGCGATCGAGTCCGCGACCCGCTACGCGCGCTACCGGCACGGCGAGGCGGTGGGCCTGGGGCTCCTAGCGGCCCTGCGTCTCTCCGGTGCTGACGAGCTGCGCGCGCAGGTCGGCGCTCGGCTGCAGGCCTGGGGCCTGCCCTCCTCGCTCGACCGCAAGGTCGACGTCGACGCGGTGCTGACTGCCGTCGAGCGCGACAAGAAGCGCACCTCCGAGGGCGTCGGGTTCGTTCTGCTCGAGCGTGCGGGCGAGCCGGTCACGGGACAGCTCGTCGACCCGGTTAGTGTCCGAGCGGCCGTGGAGGAGCTGCAGTGAACGTCACCACCACCCACAACCGGGTCGAGGTCATGCACGGCGTCAACCTCGACATGCTCGGCAAGCGCCCGGCGGAGCACTACGGCAACCTCGGCCTCGACGAGCTAGTGACGCGGGTCAGGCGTTACGCCCACGAGCTCGACCTCGAGGTGCGCTTCTACCACACCAACCACGAGGGCGAGTTCGTGGAGCACCTCCATCGACTGCGCGGCCTGACCGACGGCGCGGTGCTGAACCTTGGGGCCTGGACCCACTACAGCTGGGCTATCCGCGACGCGCTCGAGATCGCCGCGGTTCCCGCGGTGGAGGTCCACCTCTCGGACCTGAGTGCCAGGGAGGAGTGGCGCCAACGCTCGGTGCTGGAGGGCCTGGTGGTCGAGTCGATCTCGGGCAAGGGGCCGGACGGCTACCGGGAGGCGCTGACACTGTTGAAGCGGGAGATCCCCGGGTGAGCGGCGAGCGCGCAGACCGCCTGGCGTCGCTGGTCGCGCAGGAGGGCCTCGACGCGCTGATCGTGGGCGACCTCGTCACGCCCGGCGACTCCGGACCTGACGCCCGCGTCAACCTTCGGTGGCTGACGGGGTTCAGCGGCACCAGCGGACTCGCGGTCGTCGGGCCCGAGTCGCGGGTCTTCTTCACCGACTTCCGCTACGTCGAGCGCGCCGAGCGCGAGGTGGGCGACGCGTTTGAACGGCGCGTCGTCGAGCAGCGGCTGCTGAACGAGCTGGGCGCGAGCTTGTCCGAGCGCGTTGGCTTCGACGAAGCGCACACCAGCGTCCGGAGCCTGAGGAAGCTCGAGGAAGCGGTGGGGGAGGGTGTCGAGCTGGTGCCCGTGGAAGGGCTGGTCGAGCGCCTGCGGCGCCGCAAGGACGCCGGCGAGCAGCGGGCCATCGCCGGGGCCGCAAAGCTGGCCGACGAGGTCTATGAGTGGGTGCTCGACCGGGGCCTTGAGGGCCGGACGGAACGGGAGGTTGCGCGCGCCGCCGAGGCCCGGATGCGCGAGCTCGGCTCTGAGCCCTCCTTTCCCACCATCGTCGCGGCCGGGCCCAACGGCGCGCTGCCGCACGCCGAGTCGTCGGAGCGGACGATCGGCCGCGGGGAGCTCGTGGTCTTCGACATGGGGGCGGTCGTGGACGGCTACTGCTCGGACTGCACGAGGACTCTTGCCGTTGGCCGCGCGCCCGACGCCGACGGAGCCGAGGTCTACGAGCTGGTCCGCGACGCGCAAGCGAAAGCGCTGGAGGGGATCCGGGCCGGGGTCTCGGGCGTGGATGCCGACGCCGTGGCGCGCGAACAGATCGCAGCAGCGAGCCACGCCGAGCACTTCGGCCACGGCCTCGGCCACGGCGTGGGTCTCGAGGTGCACGAGGCTCCGAGACTTGGCCAGCGCTCCGAGGACACCCTCGAGGAGGACGACGTGGTCACGGTCGAGCCGGGGGTCTACGTCCCGGGACGCTTCGGGGTGCGGATCGAGGACCTCGTGGTGCTGACCGCCGACGGCTACCGGAAGCTGAGCTCGCTGCCGAAGGAACTGCGGGTCGTCGACTGAATCGGCCGGTTGCGGGGTACCGGACGGCTGACGCACTCATTTAGACTGCCGCGGTTCGACCAGGAGGAATCAATGGCACTGACGGTGGAGAGCGACAGCGTCAACGACGGCGACCGGATCCCGGCGGCGTACGCGCTCGGCGTCCCTGACGGAAACGGCAAGGCGGAGGCCGGAGGCGGGAACCGCAGCCCGCATCTACGCTGGTCCGGTGCGCCCGAGGGCACGCAGTCGTACGCCCTGCTCAACGTCGACCCCGACGTGCCCGCCGACTTCACCGACGCCAACCAGGAGGGCAAGACGTTGCCGGAGGACCTGCCCCGCCGTGACTTCACGCACTGGCTCCTCGTCGACATCTCGCCGGACACAACGGAGCTCCCCGAGGGGGCAGGCGGCGAGGGGATCGTCCAGGGTGGCAAGCCGACCGGGCCCACCGAGTACGGCGTGACCGGGGCCAACAGCAACGCGGAGTCCGTGGGAGACGGGACCTACGGCGGCTACGACGGCCCGTTCCCGCCCTGGAATGACGAGCGCATCCACCACTACCACTTCACCGTGTACGCGCTGGACGTCCCCAGCCTCGGGCTCAGCGGCGACTTCAAGCTAGACGACGTTCGGTCGGCGATGGAGGGCCACGTCCTCGACCAGGGCGAGATCGTCGGCACCTACACCCTCAACGCGGACAAGCTCTAGGCCGGACAAGCTCCAGGCGTCAGCGCACGCCCGTCTGCGCATCAACCCGGCCGTGCCGGATAGGTCAAACGCATGTCCGAGGCTGCGACCGCCGCGAAGCCCGGGTCCGATGAGCGCGCAGCGCAGCGGACGGTCCGCCTGGGCCTTCACGCCGAGCCAGATCCGGCATGAAGCCGGCTGCCAAACCCGAGCGTTGAGCGCCCGCCGCTACCCTGATCGGCCGTGATCTCCACCAACCAGTTCAAGAACGGCACGCATGTCGAGGTCGACGGCGCGATCTACAGGATCCTCTCCTTCCAGCACGTCAAGCCGGGCAAGGGCGGCGCGTTTGTCCGCACCAGGCTCCGCAAGGTCGATGACGGCAGCGTGCAGGACAAGACGTTCCGAGCTGGGGAGAAGTTCCGCCCGGTGCGTACCGAGACGCGCAAAATGCAGTACCTCTACGACTCGGGCGACGCGGTGGTGTTGATGGACACGCAGTCCTACGACCAGCTCGAGATCCCCCGCGACGCGGCGGGTGAGGAGATGCGCTGGGTGCTGCCCAACGACGCGGTTGACGTGCTCTTCGTCGACGAGCGGCCGAGCGGGATCCAGGTCCCGAGCGCGGTTGAAATGACCGTCACCCAGACCGATCCCGGCCTGAAGGGCGACACGGCGTCGGGCGGCGGCTCCAAGCCGGCGACGCTCGAGTCCGGAGTCACGGTGCAGGTGCCCCTGTTCGTCAACGAGGGCGACCGCGTGCGCGTGGATACCCGCAGCGGCGAGTACGTCGCGCGCGCGTAGCGAACTCGCGCACGTTTCGGCACTCAGCCTCGCACGGCCCGGCACAGAACAGGCACTTAAGGGTTGCCCGCGTTCGCGCTGCGGGCGCCCCGCGCGGGTAGCCTCCAGGTCATGCGACGCTCCGATCAACGCCGCGACGCGGTCTTCGCGCTCTACCAGCGCGAGGTCACCGGGCGCGCGCTCGAAGAGCTGCTGGAGGGGTCGAAGCCGTTCACCCGCGAGCTCGCCGACGGCGTCGACGAGTCGATTCCCGAGCTCGACGCGGAGATCTCGCGCCTGGCGCGGGGATGGGACCTGGAGCGCATCGCGCCGCTCGAGCGCAGCATCCTGCGCGTGGGCCTGTACGAGATGCGCCACCGCGACGACGTCCCGGTGGAGGTCGCGATCGACGAGGCCGTTGGGCTCGCCAAGGAGTACTGCGGCGCCGATGCGCCGGGGTTCGTGAACGGGATCCTCGGATCCGCCGCGCGTGAGCTCGAGGAGGCGCGTCGATGACCGACACCGCGGCCCCGGGGGGCGGCGCTGAGGAGCCCGCCGATTCGGTCCACGCCCTCGCCGAGCGCCTGCGCGGGCTGGCTGAGCAACTTCGCGACCCCGAGCTGCCGGACGAACGCGCGGCCGAGCTCGCGCGCGAGGCGGCGGAGCTGGTCAGCCAGGCGGGCAACGAGATCGACCGCAACCTGCGCCAGGGCGAAGCCGAGCCCAGGTAGATGGCCGACTACCCGGAGGACCTGCGCGAGCTGGTCGAGGACTACCTGCGCGGACTTCAATTCTCCGACCGCTCGGCGACGGCCGGGCTCGACGAGGCGATGCGCTACTCGCTGCTTGCCGGTGGCAAGCGGATCCGCCCGGTGCTCGTGCTCGCCACGGCTCGCTCAGCCGGCATCGATCCCGAGCACGTGCTTCCAGCCGCCGCGGCGATCGAGCTCATCCACACCTATTCGCTGATCCACGACGACCTGCCGGCGATGGACGACGACGAGCTTCGCCGCGGGAGGCCGACCTCGCACGTCAAGCACGGGGAGGACGTCGCGATCCTCGCCGGCGATGGGCTCTTCGCCGAGGCGATGCGAATCTTCGCCGAGACCCAGACGGGGGAGCCGGCGCAGGTTCTCGCGGCGCTCGGCGAGCTGGTGCGCGCCACCGGCGTAGCCGGGATGGTGGGAGGGCAATATCGAGACGTCACCGTCGCAGGCGCGATCGACGCCGCAGCACTTCGCGAGCTGCACGAGCTCAAGACCGGGCGTCTGATCGCGGCCAGCGTCGCCGTTCCGCTGCGCCTGGTTGCCATCGACGAGACGAAAACCGCTCCATACCGACGCTTCGCCGACGAGCTCGGCGTGCTGTTTCAGATCGTCGACGACATCCTCGACGTGACCGGCTCGGACGAGGAGCTCGGCAAGCCACACGGCTCAGACGAGCGCCACGGCAAGCTCACCTACGTGAGCCTGTTCGGACTCGAGCGCGCTCGCGAGCTCGCCTCGCAATCACACGCCAAGGCCCGGGAGGCGCTCGGCCAGGTCGAGGGCGACACAGTCGACCTCGAGCT
Source organism: Solirubrobacterales bacterium (assembly GCA_036257465.1). Lineage (GTDB taxonomy): Bacteria > Actinomycetota > Thermoleophilia > Solirubrobacterales > 70-9 > DATAFO01. Next base: position 38,728 of record DATAFO010000044.1, read on the forward strand.
GATCACGGACTTCATTCATACCCGCCAGCGCTGAGCGAGGGCCAGCGCTGAGCGATGGCCAGCGCTGAGCGACGGGCTCGCCTTAGACGTCGAAGCGCGCCTGCTCGATCCGGCGGGCGGGGATTTCGCCGGCCTCGCCCAGTCGCTCACGGATGGCGGCGGCGCTGGCCTGAAAGTCGTACTCGACGCGCCGCAGCTCGATTGCCCCCTCCTCACCAACCGTGGCGTAGGCGGCTCGGTGATCCCCGTCGAGGGGAATGCCCACGCTTCCCGGATTGAGCAGCTCGACGCCGGCCGCGGTTCGCGAGAACTGCACGTGCGTGTGCCCGAAGACCACGCGTCGCTCGTCGACCCCTGCGAGAAGCTCAGCATCGGTCTCGTCCGGGGTCGGCGAGAAGCCGCGCGTGTCGGAAATCGGGGAGGCGTGGCAATATCGGACCCCGGACAGCGTCAGCTGCTCGGGAAGCTCCGCGAGCTCCGCGGTGAGCTGGTCGCCCAGGAGCTCGCCCCCGCGACGGACCGCGCCGCGCATCTGCTCCGGGATCTCCTCCTCGTCCGGGTTGGCGGCCCAGCGCTCGACGTTGCCGCGGATCCAGGTCGCTTCGAGCTCGCGCAGGCGCTCGACGGTCTCGCGCGGCCAGGCGCCGAAGAGCGCGTAGTCGCCGCCGAGCACGAAGCGATCGGCACTCGCTTCGTCGGCATCCGCGAGAACGGCCTGGAGCGCGGGAAGGTTTCCGTGAACGTCGTAAAGCAGCGCCAGCATCGGCCCCGAATCTAGTCCCCTGCGACAATTCCGGGTTCGCAGCGATGAGCGACGCGCCCGACACCGAAGCCCAAGAGCCGGAACCCCGCCTGCTCGACTCCATCGCGCGCCCCGCCGACCTCAAGGGCCGGACCGACGCCGAGCTGGCCCAGATCGCGCAGGAGGTGCGCGAGCTGGTGATCGACACGATCGGGGAGATCGGGGGCCACTTTGGGGCCAACCTCGGCACCTGTGAGCTCGCAACCGTGCTGCACAGCCTGCTCGACTCGCCGCGAGACAAGATCCTCTGGGACGTCGGCCATCAGGCCTACCCGCACAAGGTCCTCACGGGCAGGCGTGACCGGCTCGGAACGATCCGGCAGTACGAGGGCCTGGCGCCGTTCTGCTCTGTGTTCGAGTCCGAGCACGACATCATGGGCGCCGGCCACGCGTCGACGTCGATCGGGTACGCCGTTGGCCTCAAGGAGGCGATGCGCAAGGGCATCGGCGAGGACGGGCACGTCGTCGCGGTGATCGGCGACGGAGCGCTCACGGGCGGCGTGGCCTACGAGGCGCTGCAGAACGCCGGCGGCCTCCAGACCCCGATCGTGATCGTCCTCAACGACAATGGGATGTCGATCTCACCCAACGTCGGGGCGCTGGCGCGCTACTTCCAGCGCTTCCGGCTTGAGCCACGGCTCTACCGTGCCCGCGAGGACGTTGAGGACCGTCTCACCAAGCTGCCCCTTGGCGTCGGGCGTCGTATAGAGCAGCTGGGCCCGGAGCTGAAGGCTGCGATCAAGGCCTACGCCGCGCCGGGGCTGCTGTTCGAGGAGCTCGACCTGGCCTACGTCGGCGTGGTTGACGGCCACGACGTGTCCGCGCTGCGCCGCGCTCTGGAGGGCGCCCTGAAGGCCGATCGCCCGGTGGTGGTTCACATCCACACCGTCAAGGGCAAGGGCTTCGCGCCCGCCGAGGAGGGCGGGCCGGAGGGGATGGAGAAGTGGCACGCCGCCAAGCCGGGTTCGATCGTGGACCGAAGGCCGGCACCCTCAAAGCCGGTGCCGGTGAAGGAGTCCGACAGCCCGGAGTCGATCGCCCCCGAAAAACTCGAGTCGCCCCCGCCTCCCAAGAGCCCGCCCCAATACACAGCCGTGTTCGCCGACGCGCTCATCTCCGAGGCGAGGCGAGATCGCCGCGTGATCGGCATCACCGCCGCGATGGCCGGCGGCACCGGCCTCAACAAGCTCGCCGAGCAGGTTCCAGACCAGTACTACGACGTCGGCATCGCCGAGCAGGACGCCGTTCTGTTTGCCTCCGGCCTGGCCCTCCAGGGCGGGAAGCCCGTCTGCGCGATCTACTCGACCTTCCTGCAGCGCGGTTATGACCAGATCGTCCACGACGTCTGCCTGCAGAAGCTCAATGTGGTCTTCGCGATGGATCGCGCCGGGCTCGTCGGCGACGACGGGCCGACGCATCACGGTGCCTTCGACGTCTCGTACTTCCGCTGCCTCCCGAACGTGGTGCTGATGGCGCCACGCGACGAGGCGATGCTGGTGCACATGCTGCACACCGCGCTTGCCCACGACGAAGGCCCGATCGCGTTGCGCTACCCGCGCGGGGTCGCCGAGGGCGTGGCGCTCCCGGACCGCCCGGAGAGGGTTCCCATCGGCACCGGGGAGCTGCTGCACGAGGGTGAGATGGTGGCTCTGCTGGGCTACGGACACGGGGTTTCGGTGGCGCTCGATGCCGCGCGGATCCTCGGTGAGCACGACCTGGCCGTCACCGTGGCCGACGGTCGGTTCGCAAAGCCGCTCGACACCGAGTTGGTGCGCCGGCTCGCTCGCGAGCACGAGCTCCTTGTCACCCTGGAGGAGAACGTCCTTCCGGGGGGGTTCGGCGCAGCGGTGCTCGAGCACCTCGAGGACGCGCTTGCCGACCCCGCCTCAAGGGCGCGAGTGCTGAGGGTGGGACTACCGGACCGGTACGTGACGCACGGCAAGCCGGCGCTCCTGCGAGAAGAGGTCGGGCTCACCGGCGAGGCCGTCGCCGAGCGCGTCAGGGCCGCGCTTGGCTCGCGCGAACGCGCGCCTCGGTAGCGGGCACGCGACGGCGGGGCGGCGGGTGCCGTTCGCCGGTGGGCCGTGGCGTCGACGGCTGACGCAGCGGCGCGCTGCAGAGCATCTGATAGACCGAGTTCTGCCCGGTCTCGAAGCTGTTTCGCGCGGCGCGCAGGTAAAGCCGCCACACGCGCAAGCGCTCGCGGCCCGCCAGGCGCTCGGCCTCCTCGAGGTGCTGGTCGAGCCGCGTGGACCAGTGCCGGAGTGTCTCGGCGTAGTCGGTGTGCAGGCTCTCCACGTGAAGCGTCTCGAGCCCCGCGCGCTCGAACGCCAGCAGCATGCGCGAGAGGTTCTGGACCTCTCCGTCCGGAAACACGTAGCGATTTGAGAACGCACCGCCCACGTGTGCGCCGCGCCGCTCGGCAGCGAGGTGGGCGATGCCGTGGTTGAGGACGCGGCCGTGCGGCTCCAAGGCCTCGGCCACCCTGCGCGCGTACTCGTCGATCTGCGAAGTTCCGACGTGCTCCACCATCCCGATGCTCGCCATCGCGTCGAAGCGCTCGTCGCCCAGATCACGGTAGTCCATCACCCGAACCTCGACCCGGTCGGCGAGGCCGGCGCTGGCTACCCGCTCCGTGGCCAGCGCCGCCTGCGGCTCCGAGAGCGTGATCCCGAGCGCGGCGACGCCATGCTCGCGAGCGGCGTGGATCACGAGGCTTCCCCAGCCGCAGCCGATGTCGAGCATGCGCTGCCCGGGCGTAAGCTCGAGCTTGCGGCAGATCAGCTCGAGCTTCGTCCCTTGCGCCTCCTCGAGGGTCTCCGTTCCCTCCTCGAACAGCGCGCAGCTGTAGGTCATCGACTCGTCCAGGAACAGCGCGAAGAACTCGTTGGAGACGTCGTAGTGATGGCGGACGGCGCGCGCATCGCGGCTGCGAGAGTGCCTGCTGCCGCGGGGGCGCAACTCGGCTACGGGCGGAGGCGGACGCCGCACGCCGCTCACGCGCACGGCCGCGGCCAGCAGGCGCGCTCGCGTGGCGACGCTCAGTGCCGACGGATGCCAGCGGCCGAGCAGCGCGACGAGCGCGTCGAGATCGTCCACGTCGATGTCTCCGCACACGTACGCTCGCCCGAGCCCGAGCTCACCAGGCGCGCGCAACACGTGGCCCACGGCGCGCGCGGAGCGCAGGCGAAGCGTCGGGCCATCGCGCGTGCCGTCTAGCCGCGTCCCGTCCCAGAGCTCGATCGTGAAGGGCCGGTCGTTGAACGCCCGCTCGAGCTGAGCCAGAAACGCCTCGGTCGGCTTGGCGGCCACCCGGCGAGATTACTCTGCAACGTGCGACGACTTGGAGTCGAGGCACTGTGGCGAGTGTGATCGCAGTCACACAAGAAACGCACATACGTTCGTACCCTGTGAACACGATGAGTACGAGGGCAATCCCGCTGTCCGTGCACGGCGCGTTGGAGATCCTGGCCGCGCCGGCGATCATGGTCGCTCCCTTCATCCTTGGCTTCGACCAGGCGGCGACGGTGATCACGGTGGCGCTGGGCGCCCTGCTGCTCGGCCTCGCGCTTCAGGTCGAGGGCCCGCGTCGCACGGTACCGCTGTCGGCCCACGCCGGCTTCGACTACGCGATGGCGTTGATGGCGCTCGTCGGCGGCTTAACCGTCGGTCTGTTCACCGACGAGTGGGTCGCAGGAGTCTTTTTGGTCGGCCTCGGCGTCGCCGAAATGGCGTTGACCGCGGCAACGCGGTTCACCGCTCCGCGTGGTGCCTAGGTCCGGCCTACCTCCCATAGACACATATCTCTCCTCCCTGTACCCCGAGGGCGCCCCGCAATAAGCGGGGCGTCTTCGTTTTGGCTTAGACAAGCCGTTTCTCCCGATCGGCGCCAGCCGATACTTCACTTCGGATAGGGCTGCGCGCCAAATTGCGCGTCAACGAGCCGAAATCGAGTCCAAACGCCGCACCTCGCGCGACTCTGAAACGGAATCGGCGCGGCCGAGCTAAGTCCCGAGACCGCGCCGAAACCGAAATTGGATTCGCGGTGCGGAGACTACTTCCCGATATCAGACAGAACGCGGCGGACCGGCCATGAGTCGCGGGGCATGGGCAGGCACGCAACGGCGGGCACGAACTGGTCGACGCGCGACGTCACGCAGAGGCGGGCACTGACTGAGCTGCGCCCGACCAAGCGCCAGCTAGGCACCATCCGCTCGCTCGAGAAGAGGCTCGGGCGACGTCGGCGGTGGGTCGAGAACCGCGCCGAGGCGACCTACTACTTCCGCGAGCTGCGCGGCGAGCTCAACGCCCGCGAGGCCCGCGAGCGCGAGCGCAACCCCGATCAGTGGGGATTGCCTGCGGCCGAGACCCAGCTCTTCCAGCTCAGGCAGGCCGGCGTCCGCTTTACGGAGCCGCTGACGCGCCGCCAGGCTCAGGACTTGATCGACAACGCTCGTGAGTCGCGAGGGAAAGCACCGTCCCGATCCAGCATCGGGGGTCAGCGCCCTCCCGTCTCGGCGTAGCCGCATACGTCTCGCAAATTCGGCCGCTCGCCGCCTTTGCTTGGTCGTGCCCTTGTACTCCCGAGAGAGGCGAAGCGAGATATGGGAGGCCCTAGGTGAGATCAGCTCGAAGCCGTAGCGGGGCAGCTCGCTTGCGGGCGACCTGCGCGGGCCGCACCCGGGCCGGGTGAAGGAAACCGGGGCCGAGCCCCTTCACACCCAGCCTTTCAGCGCTTACGGGCTGGGTAGCTCACGTGGTCTTGACGACCAGCACCGAGCAGTCGGCCTTGTGCGTAACGGTGTTCGGGACACTGCCGAGCACACGGCGCTCCATCCCCTTATTGCCGATCACCAGCAGATCGGCACCACACTCCGCCGCGAGTCGGACCAGCATCTCGGCCGGATCGCCCTCGGCGGCACGCGTCTCGCACTCGATCCCGGCGCGCCGTAGGGCCGCCTCGTTGCGCTCGAGGATCGTTCTCACACGGGCCGAGGAGCTCGACGCCCACTGGAGCTCCACATCCGAGGCGGCCTGCTCGTGGGCTGACTTGGAAGCCTGGAACGCGCTAAGGAGCACGAGCTTGGCCTGGAAGCGTTGGGCTATCTCGGCTGCCTCGCTGACAGCCTCGTTTGCCGTTGCCGATCCGTCAGTTCCGACCGCCACGGTGGAGATCATCCGAGCCCAGTATCCACCAAATGCGTTGCCGATCGCCAAACCGAATCTAGGCGAGGCACGCTGCCCTGCCGAGAAGCCGCTTCGCCACCCCACAGCCCAAGTAACGGTCGGTAGTTCCCGGTCCCAGTCCTTTCGCTGGTTGGGGGTGTGGAGCAACGCCCATGTCTCTATGGCCTCCTCGGGGGAGGATCTCACCTCGGCGGCGGTGCCAGGAGTCCTCCGCGCCGGAACGGGGCGACCTTGCGCGCCTCGCCGACGACCCCCGCGTGGTATTCGTGCATGGTTTCCCACAGCGACTCGATGTCGTCGAGCCGTTCCGCCCCCGTCTCGACGCGGCTGATGATCTGAAAGTCCGGATGCAGCTCATCTGTCGAGAAGTCCCGGTCGCCTCGGTTCCAGCGTTCGAACCAGGACTGAACTCCTCCGACGTCGTATGCCCAGTATCTCGCCCAGAACGCGGCCACCGCTTCTCGTCTCGATGAGGAAGGGCTTCGTGTCATCCATGAAGGAGCGGACCCTGTCAACCGCTCCGGTCACGGACCCCGGGTAGTCGGGCGTCCCGGATAGGGCGACGGCCGGGGCGCGAGCGGAGGCGTTCCAGTCATCCATCCGGCCGCGCTGCGCGGGCCCGAGTGTCGTGCGGTGCTCGAGGGCTCAATCAAGATGGCGGCCGTCAGTCGCCGAGTTCGGCGAGGAGAGGCCATTGACAACACACGAGCTCGCCCGAGCCGCCGCTCACCGGAGGACCGTGCAGCGCATGAGCGCCGCGGCGGGTCACGATATGTCCGCC
>DATAFO010000037.1:0-15970 GCA_036257465.1 Solirubrobacterales bacterium
CTGGCGCGGGGGCGGCGCCGGATCGCTCGTTGACGAAGGCGACGACGTGGTTGAGGGTCGGGTAGTCGCGCAGCTGGAGCGAATCGTCGCGCTCGATCCCGTAGGCCTCGCGGATGGTCGCGAACACCTCGGCCTGCTTGACCGTGTCGATCCCAAGGTCCGCCTCGAGGTCCAGGTCCATGTCGAGCAGGTCGGGCGGGTAGCCCGTCTCCTCGGCGACGATCGCCAGCACCCGCGCTTCGACGTCGTCGCCGGCGGGGGCCGGGGCGGGCTCTTGGGCCGGGGGCTCGGCCGCCGGCTCCGCGGGCTCAGCGGCCGCTGGCGGCGCGGGCTCATCCTCCAGCGCGGCAGGCTCGATTTCTGCCGGCGCGACATCCCCCACGGGCGCGGGCTCCAGCCGTATGCCGGCGGGCGGACCCTGATCGACCACGCGCAACCGGTGCTGTGAGACCTCCAGCTCCGGATCCTCGTAGCCGCTGAGCCGCCGCAGCCATGCAGCCCACGCAGCGCGATCGGCGATCCGGTAGCCATAGCCGAGCTCGTCCACGTTGCGCCTGCGGCCATCGGCGACAGGCGTCCAACGCAGCAGCAGCAGCGAGATCTGCGACCCGAACCCGGCGGCCAGCCGAAGCGCGTAGCGGACCGGGTACGAGCCGCCGCCCGAGAGGTTGAGCAGACCCAGCTCCGGGTCGGGATCCCGGAAGTTCGGCACCGGCGGGACGACCCCTGTCTCCAGCGCCTTCACCGCCAGGACGTCCTCCAGTCCCACCCCCATCGGATGACCGGTGAACCCCTTTACGTTCGCGATCACGATCCGGTCGGCCTTCTCGCCGAAGACGTCCCGCAGTGCGTGGATCTCGGCGGCCGCGCTGCCGCCGCGGGCGGGCGTGTACGTCTCGTGGGAGATGAACACGGTCTCGTCTGCGATCTCCCCGCGATCGATGCCTCGGCTCTCGGCCTGCTCCACGAGCTCCTCCATCACACCGCTGATGTGCTGCACGTCGAGCCGTGTTCCGTGGAACGCGGAGTTCGCAGTCACCGACCCGAGTACCTCGCAGATCGGCGTGAGCGCGCGCTCGCGGGCGGCGGCGGCGCTCTCCACCATCAGGCCGGCGGCGCCCATGCCGATGATCATGCCGTGGCGGCGCTGGTCGAACGGCAGCGCCGCCTCCTCCACTACCTCATCGGTCGCGGCGGCACCCGACGCGAGAAAGCCGGCGCCCATCCAGCCCATCATCGTGTCCGAGGTGGCGTCGTCGGCGGCCACGATCAGCACCCGGCGGCAGCGGCCGGCGCGGATCCAGTCCTCGGCCAGCGCGACTGCCTGTGTGGTGCTCGCGCAGGCCGAGTTGATCTGCGTGTTCGGCCCGCGCGCTCCGATCAACTCAGCGAGCTGGGAGTGGCCCATCGAGAGGACCCGGAACAGGAACCGGCGGTCGAAGGTGTACGCGTTCTCCTCGAGCTCGCGCCCGAGGTCGTGAATGCGGCGCTCGACCTCGTCGAGAACCACGGGATCGGTACCGTCGTGGTCGAGCATCCTCGCGCGCAGCGATTCGAGCGCCGCCATCCGCTCTCGGCGCATGTGATCCGTGGTGTACCGCGCCACCTCGTCGGCCATCTCCTCCAGCCCGGGGAACGCCGAGGCGTAGATCACTCCGGTCTCGTCGCGCAGCTCGTCTGGGAGCGACCAGCGGTCCGGGAGCTTCGTGCCCTTGGTCGTGGTCTTGTAGCGCAGCACGAGCGGGATTCCCGCGTCGCGGAGCGTGTCGATTCCGGCAGCGATCGCCAGCTGCGTGTCCCGCCCAAGCGCGGCCAGCCGGTCATCGTCGACCCCGAACTCCTCGACCGGATCGAACGCGCCGGCCCGTCCGGCAAGCTTGATCACCGCTTCGAGACGATCGATCGTCTCGAATGAGGCGCCGCCGCCTTCCGCCTTGACCAGCCGCGTGATGTGCTTGTCGAGCATCTCGCGGCGCAGGCGACCCGGAATCACGTCGATTCCCTGCTCGCCGTTGAGCAGTCGCGCGATGTTCGCGTCGTCGAACAGTCGCTCGGCGCCGGGTAGGCCGAGCGCCGCGCCGGTGATCACCACCGGCTCAGGCGTCGTCGTGTCGCCGTCGGTCGGCGCGGGGGCGGGCTCAATGGACGCCTGAGCCACCCGCTTCCCGGACGCCCGGCGCAGGCGCGCTTCCCGCGCAGCGCGTGGATGCGGTCTCGCGGTCGCGCCTGCCTGCAGCTGTACGGCCTCGCGCGCGATCGGATCGCGTCCGCTACCAAGGCCCGCGCCCCAGAGGCCGCAGAGGGCGTTGTTGAACGTGGGGACGTCCCCCTGCTTAGGGTGGTTGCTGGCAAGGCTGACGACCTTGTCATCGCCGAGCACGTCGGAGGCGAAGCCCTGCAGGGCATGCTTTGGACCGACCTCGAGGAAGATCCGTGCGCCCTCGTCGTACAGCGTGCGCAGGCCCTTCACGAACTGCACCGGCGACGCGACCTGGCGGCTGAGCTTGTCGAGCATTTGCTCCACGGCTCCGTCGCCAGACGGATACAACTCGCCGGTGACGTTGGCGACGACCGGAAGCTCGGGCGGCTGCAAGCCGAGACGCTCGAGCATTGCCTTCAGCGGGGCGCTTGCCGGCGCCACGATCTCGGTGTGGAAGCCGTGGCTAACGGGCAGCGGGATGGCTGTGTGTCCGCGCTCCTGCACCGCAGCCACCGCCCGGGCAACCGCCTCGGTCGCGCCGCCGATCACCACCTGATGGGTCGAGTTGATGTTGGCGAGCACGACATAGCCCTCGGTCTCCGCAACGATTTCCTCCGCCTCCGCGAGCGGGGCCATCACCGCGGCCATCGCCCCGGGATCCTCCACCCGAAGGCTTGCCATCTCGCGCCCGCGCGCGCTGACGGCCTCGAGCGCGTGCGTAAACGACAGCGCTCCGGCGCTGACCAGTGCCCCGTACTCGCCGACCGAGTGACCCATGACCAAATCCGGGGCGATCCCATATTCGCCCAGCAGGCGCGTGAGCGCGGTGTCGACGGTGATGACAGCCGGCTGCTGGATCTCGGTGCGGCGCAGCTCCTCCTCCGCCCGCGCGATCGCGTTCTGATCCTCAGGGTCGGCGAAGATGATGTCCGACAGTCGCCGGCCCTCGAGCAGCGGAGTCATGATCGAGTCGGCCTCCTCGAACAGATCCGCGACCACAGGCTCTCGCCGTCGCAGCTCGGCAAGCATGTTCGCGTACTGGGATCCCTGCCCCGTGTACAGGAACGCCACCTTGCCGGGGGGACCGCTGCCGCGGTGGATGCCACGACCCCGCAGCGCCGGCCATGCCGAGGGGTTGCCCGCCTGCAACATGCGCGAGGCAAGCTCCGCCTTCGCCACCAGGTCGGGGCCGTCGGCAAAGTCGATCGCGATCCGCTCGGGAGCGCGCAGCGCCTCGCTGCTGGGCGGTGTCGGATCGAGGTGGCGCCCCTGGCGCGCCTCCGCCAACTCGGTTCGGAGCGCGTTGGCGAGGCCGGCCTCGTCCGGTGCTCCGAGCACCAGCGCCCCGCGAAGCGGCGGCTTGGCCGGCGCTGGGGGGCCGCTCTCGGGGCGCGGCGGCGGGGCGCCGCCTCGAACCGGCTCGGGCGGCTCGTTTGCCGGTGGCGGCTTCACCGGCACAGCCACCGAAGAGGGGCGGCCGTTGGCGCCGTGACCGTCGGGCATGTACTCCTCCATGACCAGGTGGAAGTTGGTGCCACCGAACCCGAACGCGCTCACGCCCATGACGCGCGAGCGATCGGGGGCGACTTCCCAATTGCGGAGCTCCGTGTTCACGGCAAATGGCGACGTGGTCCAGTCCAGGTTGGGGTTGGGGCGCTCGAAGTTGATGCTCGGCGGGAGCACCTTGTCGTGGAGCGCGAGCGTGGCCTTCAGCATGCCCGCGGCTCCCGCCGCTCCCTTGAGGTGACCGATGTTCGACTTCACCGAGCCAAGCGCGATCGACCCGGGCGCCACCTGCGCCCCGGAGAAGGCCTCCGTAAGGCTGTTCAACTCGACCGCGTCTCCCACGCTCGTGGAGGTTCCGTGACCCTCGATGAGCGTGCACTCGGCAGGGGATAGCCCGGCGTTCCGCCAGGCCCGCTCTACGGCCAGACGCTGCCCGACAGGGTTCGGAGCCGTGATGCCCTTGCCCTTGCCGTCGCTCGCGCCGCCCACCCCGCGAACCACGGCGTAGATACGGTCGTCTGCCCGGATCGCGTCGGCGAGCCGCTTGACGACGAACAGCGCGGCCCCTTCGCCCATCACAAAGCCGTCCGCGCCGTCGGAGTATGGACGCGTGCCGCTGGGCGACAGTGCGCCGATCGCGCAGAACTTGACGAACGTGTGGGCGCCCATGTTGCGATCCACCCCGCCGGTGATCGCGACGTCAAACTCGTTTGCGAGCAGCCCGTCGACGGTCGCGTCCATCGCTGCCAGCGCGGATGCGCAGGCGGCATCCGTGGTGAAGTTGGGCCCGTGGAGGTTGAACAGGTTGGCGACTCTGCCGGCGATGCAGTTGCCCAGCTCGCCGGGCATCGTGTCCTCAGTGATCACCGGCAGCCAGGACTCGAAGTTGGCGCGCAGCTCGCTTTCGATCGTCGACCGCACGTCCGCGGGCAGCTCGGCGAAGCTCGCGGTGCGCTCGAGCTCGCGCGCAAGCTCGGGGAACATGATCCGCAGAGCAGTCAGGTAGTGCTTCTCACCCGAAAGGGCGTTCCCGATGATCACGGCCGTGCGATCCAGGTCCAGCGGACGATCGGGCCAACCGGCGTCCGTCAGCGCCATGCGCGTGCACGCGACTGCCCACTTATGGGCGTCGTCCATCCCGTCGGCCACCTTCGGCGGGACGGGGAGCTTCCAGCCAAACGGATCCCACTCCCACTCGCGCACCCAGCCGCCGATCTTCGAATAGGTCTTCTCGGGGGCCTTGGGATCCGGGTCGTAGTAGAGCTCGGGGTCCCAGCGCTCCGGATCGACGTCGCTGATCGAGTAGCGCCCGGTGGTCACGTTGCGCCAGAATGCCGCGGCGTCTGGGGCATCGGGCATGATCGCGCTCACGCCCACGATTGCCGCTGCGTTGGCGAGTGCGTCCGTCATTTCAGCTCGGCTCTCGTCTCAGTCCTCCACTTCATGGTCGCATGCGCCCGTAGACCGCCTCGGTGACCGTGCCAAGGTCGGCGAGCAGCCCGGCCTGAGCGCGATGGATCGACGCGAGGTCCAGGCGCTCCTCGAGCTCGCTGAGCTTGCCGTCGGCTCCCGCCACCCAGCGGACGCCCTCTGTCGCGATGGCCAGGGCCGCGCCGCGTGCAGACACTCGGCTCGCCGCGGCCAGCGCCCCCGCGCGCAGGCGCCGCGAGCCCTTCGGGTTCAGCTGCTTGTCGGCCGCTCGCTGGGCGCGCCTGGCGAGTGCGGCCGCGCCCTCTCCCTGAGCGATCAGCGCGCCAAGGCGCATCAGGATGTGCTGGTGGCGGGTCAACCGCTCGACACGGCATTGCTCGAGCACCTCGGCAAGGCTGTGATGGGCGAGCGCGGCGATGTCGGCTCCGACGGCCGGATGCTCGGCATGGAGCGCTTCGAGCTCCCGCGCTCTCGCGTGATAGTAGTCGCCGCCGGACTTCAGGTGCTCCTGCCAGCGCCCGCGCGCGATCGTGATCTCCATGATCTCCGAGGTGCCCTCGTAGATCGTGGTGATGCGAACGTCCCGCTTGATCTTCTCGACCATGTAGTCGTGGGTGTAGCCGTAGCCGCCGTGGGCCTGAATCGCTGCGTCGGCCGCTGCGTTCCCTGCCTCGGTTGCGAGGTACTTGGCAACCGCCCCCTCGACGTTCAGCGCCCCCTCGCCCGCATCCAGCCTCTCCGCGGTCTCCTCGATTGCAGCCCTCGACGCTTCCAGCGCAACCGCGTGGGGCACGATCAATTTGTGTGTGTAGCCCTCCTTCTCGGAGAGCGGTCCGCCGGCCTGGACGCGCTTGCGGGAATAGGGAATCGCGCGTTCGAGCGCCGCCCAGCCCGCGCCAAGTCCAAACGCTGCAACCATCAGCCTCGTGTAGCCGAACACCTGCTGGGCTTGCACGAGACCCTGGCCCTCGACGCCCCCGACGAGCCGATTCGCGTCGACGTAGACCTTGTCGAGGAACAGCGCCGCAGTGTTGCTCAGCCGGATGCCGTGCTTGTCCTCATGCTTGCCGTGCGTGAAGCCCTCGGCGTCCGCTTCGACCACGAACCAACTCGGACCTCCCGGGGTGAGGGCGAGGATCGTGTAGAGGTCTGCCACGCCACCATTGCTGATCCACTGCTTGGCGCCGCTGATCCGATAGCCGGTCACCTCCCCGTTTTCGCTGACCGGTTCTGCGGTCGTCTTCAGAGCGCCCAGATCGCTGCCGGCCTCGGGCTCGGTGGCGCCATAAGCGAACAGGACTCCCTCCTTGGCGATCCGGCTCATGTATTCGCGCTTCTGGGCCTCCGTCCCGCCAACCCTGATCGGGTCACTGCCGAGGAACGTCGCGAGCTCCGACGTTGCGAGCCCCAGGTCGATCGCGGCCATCCGCTCGCAGATCCGGTACACGTCGAACGCGCCGCCCCCCATACCGCCGTACTCGTAGGGCACGAACAGCAGCTGGATCCCGAGCTCATCGGCGGATGACATCCGGCGCACGAGTTCTTCGGGGAACTCGTCACGCTCGTCCAGCTCTATCAGCAGCGAGTCCGGAAGCTCGCGGCCAGCGAATTCATCGATCGACGTGAGCGCCACCTTCAGCATCTCCGCGTTGAACTCGTTCGCCATTGGGCAGGTTGTCTCTCTCTCTTCGGTCTCCCCCGGTCAGCCTCCCACGCGACAGCCGCTCCGGCATCGGTATTCGCCCCGCAACACAAGCGCGAAGGTACTACGGAGGCACCAGGATCGGACTCGGACTAAGGTCCACGGCGATGAACATCGCGGTCGCCGTACGGCTGATGCCGAAGGTGGGTGACGAGCTCGAGGTCGACGAGAGCGGCGCGGACATCGATCGTGAGCTCGTCGAGATGGTGGTCAACGAGTTCGACGACCAGGCGCTCGAAGAGGCCGTGCTGATCAAGGAGGCCACTGGCGCCACCGTCACCGCCGTGGGGCTGCGAGCGGACGGGATCGAGGAGGCGCTCCGGCTGGCGTACGCGCGCGGGGCCGACCGGCTGATCGTCGTCGAGGCGGGCGAGATCGACCCGTACGACTCGCGCACGGCGGCCCTCGCGTTCGCCGAGGCGTTCCGCCAGCTGGCTCCCGACCTCGTGCTCACCGGCGTCCAGACGCCGTCCGACGTGTTCGGTCAGACGGCGCCCTACCTCGCCACCACGCTCGGCTGGCCTCAGGCAAGCGTCGTCATCGGGGTCACGCTGGCCGATGCGACCGCGCGCGTCGTTCAGGAGTACGCAGGCGGGCGTCTGGCCGTGCTGGGCCTCGAACTGCCGGCCGTCGTCGGCGTGCAATCCGCAAGCTCGCCGCCCCGGTATGTGGCGATGGCCCGGCTGCGCCAGGCGATGACCGAGGCCAACATCGAGCCGCTCGAAGTCACTGTCGAGGCGCCCGTCGCGGCGTCGAACGTTGTCTCGCTCGCCCGCCCGACGCCGCAGGCGCAGGCGACGATGATCGACGGCGACGCCGAAGCGGCGGCCGCGCAGATTCTCGAGGTACTGCGCGAACGCGGAGTACTGGAGGGCTGATGGGCGACGTCCTCGTTTACCTGGAATCGCCGGTCAACGACCGGCTCCTGGCGTTCGCACGACCGCTGGCAGACGCGGCGGGGGGAGCACTGGTGGCGCTTGTCGCGCGCGGTGAGGCGACCGATGAGGAGGTCCCGACCGCCGCTGACGTGGTACTGGAGGTGTCGCACCCGGCGCTCTCGCCGTATGTCCCCGAGGCGCACCAGGCGGTGCTCGTAGCGGCAATCCGGGAGCGCACGCCCGATGTAGTCGTGCTCGAGAACACGACGGCCGGCCTCGACCTCGCGGCCGGGGCCGCGGCCGCGACGGGCCTTCCGTTCGTTGGCTACTGCGTCGACCTGGCGCTCTCCGACGGAGAGGCGCAGTCGGTCAGCGGGATCTATGGGGGGCAGCTTCAGGCAACCGCGCAAACCTCGCTGCCGGGAGTGTTCGCGGTCAACACCACGGTTCTGCACGAAGAGCCGCAGGCTGGTGGCCGGGGCGAACGGGTCGGGCTCTCGCCCCCGGCCGAGCTGGAGAGCCTGAGGAGTGCGTTTCTGGAGCCGGTCGCGCCCCCGGACGAGGGCGTCGACCTGACGAAGGCCGATCGGATCGTCTGCGTCGGCCGCGGCATCGGCGGCGCCGAGAACATCCCTGTCGCCGAGGAGCTCGCCGACGCGCTCGGCGCGGAGCTGGGGGCGTCGCGGCCGGTCATCGACTCGGGCTGGCTGTCAAAGGTCCGGCAAGTCGGAAAGTCTGGGGCACACGTGACGCCGAAGCTGTACCTGTCGCTCGGGGTCTCGGGCGCGCCGGAGCACGTGGAGGGTATGCAGGGGGCTGAGCTGATCGTCGCCGTCAACATGGACCCCGCGGCGGCGATCTTCCACATCGCCCACTACGGGGTGGTCGCCGATCTGTTCGACGTCGCCGAAGAGCTGACGGAGCTCCTCGCGGAGTGAGGCTCGGCCTCGGCGAGCGCCCGCTCGATCAGCGCGGTCAGCTCTGCGACCTCAAAGTCGGCACCGACGACCTTGGCGGCGTCTGAGTACATCGCCAAGTCCTTCGGGCAGCTGACGAGGAAGTAGTCGATCGCGCCCAGCGTCTGCGCTTCGCGAATTCGCTGTTCGCTTGGCCGTTCGGAGGTCTCCGGGTCGTCGGTCATCCAGATCCGGCCGCCGCCGGCACCGCAGCAGAACGTGTTAGAACCGTTGCGCGGCATCTCCACCAGCTCGGCGCCGGTCGCCTCGATCAGCTGTCGCGGTGCCTCGGTGATTCGGTTGTAGCGCGCCAGATAGCACGGATCGTGGTAGGTGACGCGCGTCCCGGAGAGCGGGGTGCGCAGCGAGATCACGCCCCGTGCGACCAGGTCGGCCAGCAGCTCGGTGTAATGGTAGACCGGCTTGTCGAGTCCGAACTGGGGGTACTCGTTGCGCAGCGTATTGAGCGAGTGCGGGTCGGTTGTGAAGATCGCCTCGAACTGCGCGTCGGCGAGAACGCTCATGTTCTGCTCGACCAGCATCTCGAACAGGCCCTCCTCGCCGATTCTGCGCACGTCGTTGCCTGCGTTGCGCTCGCCCTCGTACAACAGCCCGAACGACACCCCGGCATCGTGCAGGATCCGCGCCACGCTCTGTGAGGCAAGCTGCACCCGCTCGTCGAAGGAGGCGAAGTCCCCCACGAACCACACGTACTTCACTGGCTCCTTGCGCGCGTCGGGGACCTTGAACTCGAGACCCTTGGTCCAGCGGGCCCGCAGGCGTGCCGACTTACCGTAGGAGTTGCCCTGTTTGCCGTAGTTCTCGAGCGTCTGCTGAAGGAGCGGATCCAGCTCGCCCTGGTCGACCAGGTTGCGGCGCATGTCGATGATCGTCGGCACGTGCTCAATCCCCACCGGGCACGCCTCGACGCAAGCCATGCAGGTCGTGCAGGCCCACAGGGCCTCATCCGAGATCAGTGGCTCCGAGGAACCATCGCCATGCCGCTGCTCCTCCGAGTGCTGGTAGAGACGATCGCGGATGTCGAGGATCACCTGCCGCGGCGCAAGCGGCGTGCCGCTGGCGGTCGCGGGGCAAACCGCCGTGCAGCGGCCGCACTCGGTGCACGAGAAGGTGTCGAGCACCTGCTTCCAGCTGATGTCGGACAGCGAGGCGACCCCCACCAGACCCTCAGCCGGACGGTCCAGCGCGGCCACCGGAGCGGCCGGCACGTGCGTTACAGCTAGTGGCCGGTCGGCGCCACGCGGCGGGAGCTTGGCGAAGAACACGTTCGGGATCGCGGTGATGATGTGAAAGTGCTTAGACAGCGGCAGCAGGCACAA
Organism: Solirubrobacterales bacterium; assembly: GCA_036257465.1. Taxonomy (GTDB): domain Bacteria; phylum Actinomycetota; class Thermoleophilia; order Solirubrobacterales; family 70-9; genus DATAFO01. The sequence goes on from DATAFO010000037.1 coordinate 10,014, forward strand.
GAACGCCAGGACCGTGACGTTGTGCAGCCACCAACCGACCTCGCTGACGGTCCTCGCCGAGGAGCTGTCGAGACCATCGAGCGCTGCGGCCACGAGCGCCGTCAGCGGCGCGAAATCGCGTTCGTTGCCGTGAATGTCGTCCGCGACCAGGTGGGCAGCGTCGTACAGCAGCCCACCGAGCATGATCAGCAGGATGAGGACGAGAATCAGGACGCCCTCCCAGTGAGCCGCCTCGCGATAGCGCTGCTCCGCGCGGCCGATCCCGAACAGCCGCGGGGTGTGGATGATCACCCGCCGCCACAGCATGTAGGTGACGGCGACGATCACGGTCGCCTCGACCAGGTCGCGGGCGATGAAGAACGGCGGACCGAGCGGCTCGTCCGCCCCGAACCCAGGCATGTCCCAGCCGGCGTCGAATGCCCGACCGAACAACGTGATCACCTGGACTAAGAGAACGACGAAGCCCCAGAAGACGAGCGCGTGCATGATCCCCGAGGGCTGCTCGCCCACCAGGAACTTCTTCTGGCCGAGCCCGTAGACGAGCATCTGCCTGATCCGCTCAGGGATCCGATCCAGACGCGCAGCCGGACGTGCGGCCAGCAACAACCGCGTCCTGGCGGCGAGGATCCCCGCAAACACCAGCAGTCCGATCCCCCAGAGAATCGGGAAGACGAGGTGACTCACTCGCGCATCCCGCTGTGGCGCCTCGGCACGAAGATCCAGATCGACTCGACCGTATAGACCACGATATCCAGTCACCGCGCGGTCGGCAAGAGAGCGCCGGGGTCACTCGACACCGCGCTGCCCGGGGGCGCGGAGGGTGTCGACGGGGTCCTCCGATCGAGACGCGAGAATATGATCTGGCGCCACCGTCCCAGTCCCCGCTCTTGTCGAACGGACGCGACACCGACCGTACGGAAACCGCGCTTGCAACGCTGCGTCGGGCGCTCGAGGACTCCGTGGTCGAGGTGCGCCGGGAGGCCGCTCTGGCGCTCGGTCAGCTTGGCGACGTCGACTCCGCTGCGGCATTGGCCCGCGCGCTTGCCTCCGACAGCGAGCCCGTCCGCCGGGCTGCGGCGCTCGCGCTCGGGAGAATCTCCACCGCCGACGCGAGAACCGCGTTGCTGGCGGCACTTCGGGCCGACATCTCGGTCTGGCGCGAAGCGGCGGTTGGTCTCAGCAGGCACCACGAGCCCGATGTCGTCGATGGGCTAACCGAGCTGCTCGCCAATCCCGATGCTGATGAGCACTCTCGGCGAGGAGCTGCATTGGCTCTGGGGGCGTTGCTGGCGAGCGAGCCGCTGTCGATGGAAACCGCCGTCGGCGCAACCGCGTTCGAGGACGAGCGCGGCAGGCTGCACGTGATGCTCTGAGCGAACCTGGGCCTCAGCCCACCATGCCGACGCACTGAGCGCCTGGCGCCTACTGTGGTGGCGTGGGCCGATCCCTGAGCACCAGTACGGAAGGGCAGCCGTATCCGGGGCGCGACGAGACGATCGAGACCTTCGCCGCCCACGTTAACCGCGGCAAGGCAGAGGCACTGAAGTCACTCGGAGTCGACATCGTCATGGGCGAGCGGGAGGGCGCCCGCTTTCGTGATGCGTACAGCGGCCGCTGGTACTGGAACTGCCACTGTAACGGCGGCGTCTTCAACCTCGGTCACCGCCATCCGCGGGTGGTCGCCGCCCTGCGCGACGCGCTTGACCACCTCGACGTCGGCAACCACCACCTGATCAGCGGCTGGCGCGCGCGGGTCGCCGAGCGGCTCGCCGAGTCGACCGGCGAGCGGCTTCCCTACGCGATGTTCACCCCGTCTGGCAGCGAGGCGGTCGACCTCGCGATTCGCCTCGCCCGCGCCTGCACCGGGCGTGAAAAGGTCGTGTCGGCGCTCGGCTCCTTCCACGGACTCGCGGGCCTCGGCTGGGCCGCCGGTGACCCGCGCTGGGTGGAGCCGTTCGGGTTCGGGCCGCCCGGCTTCTCCCACGTGCCCTTCAATGACGCCGAGGCGATGCGCGAGCGGGTGAGCGGGGACACCGCGGCCATCATCATCGAGGCGATCCCGGCAACTCTCGGCTTCCCGCCTCCCGAGCCCGGCTATATGGTCGCGGTGGCCAGCATGGCCCGCGAGCACGGCGCCCTGCTGATCCTGGACGAGGTGCAGACCGGCCTTGGGCGAACCGGAACCACCTGGTACTGGCAGCAGGAGGAGATCGCGCCTGACATCGTGATCACCGGCAAGGGTCTCGGCGGGGGCCTCTACCCGATCAGCGCTGCGCTGCTGCGCGCAGATCTGGAGGAGTTCTTCGACCGACACCCGTTCGCCTACGTATCCAGCTTCGGCGGCGCCGAGCTCGGCTGTGTTGTCGCCGGCGCCGTGCTCGACGAAGTCCTCGAGCGCGACTTCCTTGCCCGGGTGAGGGAGGTGGGCGAGCGCTTCGAGACCGGCTTCGCCGGGCTTCCGTTCGAGCTGCGCCGTCGCGGCCTCACGATGGGCCTTCGGTTCGAGCAGGCCGAGGGCGGCGTAGCCGCCGCAAAGCGCCTGATCGACGCCGGGGTGTTCGCCGTGTTCGCGGAGCACGACCACCGGGTCACCCAGTTCAAGCCGCCGTTGATCGTCTCCGACGAAGAGGCCGACGAAATCATCGCGGCGGTCAGCGAGGCGCTGGCGTGAGCGACGGCGGCCTGGGCGCCGGCCCTCGCCTCCAGGACGCGGAGCTCCACGAGCTCGACCGCCTCGTCCAGCAGGCATTCGTCCGCGGCGATGAGGCCGCGCTACCCGTGCTCGGGTACGGTGAGATCTCCCTCGTGCTGGCGTGGCCGCCCGACGATCCCGCCTTCGCGTGCAAGCGACTGCCGGAGTTCCCGAGGCGCGAACGGCTGGAGGCGTACCGCCGCACCCTGGGCGACTACGTCGAGGCGCTGGGCGAGGCCGGGGTCCGGGTTGCCAGCTCCGAGCTCCGGGCGGTTGCGCTCCGCGGGACGGCGCTAGCCGGATACGTGGTGCAGCCGATCCTGCCGGCGGAGTTCCTGGCGCCCGCAGTGCTGGCGCGTACGGACTCCGCGGCCGGACATCCTCTCGTCGAGGCGGTGGTCGAGACGGCGGCCGGCGCAGTCGGCCCTCGGCTCGGGCTCGACGCGCAGCTATCCAACTGGGTCTGGGACGACGGCGAGCTCACCTACTTCGACGTCTCGACCCCGCTGATCTGGTCGCCCGACGGCCGTTCGCGGTTCGACCTCGAGTTGATCGCCGGGGCGTTTCCGTGGGTGATGCGCGCCCCGCTGCGGCGCTTTGTCGCGCCCGGCATCCTCAACACCTACCGCGACCTTCGCAAGGTCTGGTTCGACCTCTGCGGGAACCTGATCAAGGAGGGCCTCGAGTCCTGGCTGCCGGCGTTCCTCGAGCAGGTCAACCGCCACCTCGCCGAACCGATCTCGACTGCCGCCGTGCGGCGCTACTACCGCTCGGACCGCCGCCTGTGGGGAGCCCTGCTGCGTGTCCGTCGGCTCGATCGGGCGTGGCAGCGGCACGTACGGCGTCGCGCCTACCCCTTCCTCCTCCCGAAGCCGAGGACGGGCCAGAGCGCCGCGGCTTGCGTCCCCCGCTCGACCTGGTCGCGCGGGGCCCAGTAGCTGCTCGGGAGCCGGGAATGACCTCGAGTGATCGGGTTTCATCCGTGGAGCTTGTCGCGGCGATGCTCGAGCCCGAGTTCTATCCGCATGCACCACAACGGGTCGAGCTTCGCGAGACCCATATCTCGTGGGTCTTCCTCGCCGACGAGCGGGCGTACAAGGTGAAGAAGCCGCTCGTGCTGCCGTTTCTCGACTACGGGACGCGCGAGCAGCGTCACCTGATGTGCCGGGAGGAGGTTCGCCTCAACCGGCGGCTGGCAGCCGAAATCTATCTCGGGGTCGTGGGGCTCGCTTGCGCCGGTGGCCGCTGGTCGCTCACCGAGGAGCACGACCCGAGGGCGATCGAGCACGCTGTCGAAATGCTGCGTGTGGAGGAGGACCGGAGCCTGGCCGCGCTGATTGACCGCGGTGAAGGCCGTTCCAGCGATGTCGTCGCAGTAGCTCGCCACATCGCCCGGTTCCACAGCCAGGCGGCCGTGGCCCCCGAGAAACAGCGACGGATCGAGGTGTTGCTCGAGACCCTGGAGGAGAACCTGACCACGCTCGAGGAGGCCGGCAGGCGAGTGCTCGACGCCAGCCGGCTGCAGGCGGCCCGCCGCTTCACCTCGGCCTTCGTCGCGGTGCGGCGAGCCGAGCTCGAGGCCCGTGCGAGGAGCGGGCTCGTGCGCGACTGCCACGGCGACCTTCGGGCCGAGCACGTCATCGTCTCGCCAGACCGGGGGCTCTACGTGTATGACTGCGTCGAGTTCAACCCCGGTTTGCGGCAGATCGACGTCGCAGCGGACCTCGGGTTTCTGGTGATGGACCTCGCCCGCCTCGGGGCCGATGCGCTTGTCGCCGACCTGATCCGGGAGTACCGGCAAGCCGGGGGCGACGCCGGCGACGACGGGCTGATCTCGTTCTTCGCTTCATACCGGGCCTGGGTCCGAGCCAAGGTCGCCTGCCTGCGCGCCCGCGAGCTGACCGAAGGGGGCTCCGAGCGTCCGCGTGTCCAGGCGGAGGCACGGGACCTGCTCGCCCTCGGACATCGGTTCGCCTGGGCGGCACGGCGCCCGCTCGTGCTGGTGATCTGCGGGGTGCCGGCGACGGGCAAAACGACGCTGGCGAAGGCGCTCGCGGCAATCAGCGGCTGGGACCACATCTCCTCCGACCTCACGCGCAAGCAACTCGCTGGGCTGGCCCCGGCCGAGCGTGGAGGCGAGGGGACCTACGCGCCGGAGATGACCATGAGGGCGTACTCGGTGATGGGCAGCACTGCCGCCGATGCCCTGGCCCGATCGGGAGGGGTGATCGTGGACGCGACCTTTCATCGCCGCGCGGAGCGCACCGTCTTCCAAGCGGGACTCGGCAGGCCGGATGCCCGGCTCGTCTTCGTGGAGTGCAGGGCCGCCGCCGCCGTGCTGGCGGAGAGGATTCGCAGGCGCGAGCGGGACCCCGGGCGTGTTTCCGACGCCGATCTCAGCGTCCTCGAGCAGCAGCTCGCCGGGTGGGAGGAACTGGGGGAGCTGCCCGATGCGGCACAAGCGCAGCTCGACGCGGACTCGCCTACGCATGAGCTCGTGACCGAAGTCGAGGCGATCCTCGACCGCTTCCTCGGCGCCGGCTGAGCTCGCAGAATCAGCTGTTCGCGGCGCGTTGAAATGCCGCCGCTCGACTTCCTCGCGGCTGACCAACGCGCCGGCCAGACACAAGGAGTTGAACGGGCGCTCGCTGCCATACGGTTGATCGTTGACGACGACGAGGATCTTCATCTGAACTACCGCACGGTCAGCCCTCGGCGGGCCGAGCTGAATCGTCGACCTTGCCCACCGTGTGGTTCAGGCAGCCGGCGATCTCCGACGAATCGAGGCGCTCGCCGGGCTTGCTTTCGAGCCGGATCGCGATCCGATCCTCGTCGGCGTTGACATCCATCGAAGCCACCTTGCGGTACCTCGGTCGGACAGGTGCAGCCAGCCAGGCGCAACCCTGATTGTGCGGCCCCCAACAGAGGTAGCAGCTCCTATCCCATACCATCCCCCCGGATCCAGAGGAGGAACTATGGAAGGGCAATCCCGCGAGCCGATAGCCGTCGAGGGGAGCTGGCGTACCCCCTCCTTCGAGCACGCACGTGTCTCGGACGTCATGCGTTCGGGCGTGATCGGCTGTCCGCCGGAAGCGTCCCTTCGGACAGTGGCGCAGATGATGGCGACTAACCACGTCCACTCGGTCGTGCTGACCGCAGCCGGCGAGGACCCTGTCCGGGTGGTTTCGGATCGCGAGCTGCTCGCGGCAGCAGGTCCCGGCGCAGAGCATCGCGATGCCGGCTCCGTCGCGGTTGATCCCATCAC
>DATAFO010000001.1:0-1565 GCA_036257465.1 Solirubrobacterales bacterium
TGCGAGAGGGCCCGGTCAAGGGGATCGCGAACCATGAAGATCAGCCTTGCGCCGGGAATCAGCGAGCTCATGCGCTCCGCAACCCCGGCGAACCGCGGGAGGTTCGTGTAGTGAGGCGAGGACTCGCCGCGCACGGCGGCGTCGGCGCGGAAGTGGCTCTCGTACCACTCCACGCCGAGGGGCCAGTTGAGCTCGGCGACGAAGAAGTTGAGCTCCTTGGGCCGCGACATCTGGATCTCGGGGTGGAGGTTGAGGTAGTGGTGAAGGCTCGTCGTCCCGCACTTGAGTCCCCCGATCACCACGAGGTTCGGCTTCGCGGCGCGGCGCAACCGGCGCCGTGGAATTCGGCGTCCGCCGATCGAGCGGAACCGCTCCCGGGCACGCCCGACCATTGCCTCGTCGGCGGGATCCGGCGGGAATGCGGTCTCGACTGCCGGTTCAGCCGGCACCGAGCAATTTTGCCGCCTCGCGGAGGTTCTTGGTCTCAGCTGTCGGCGGCTTTCGCCCTTCGAGCTTCTCGCCCCGGCGGTTTACCCAGATCACCGGCACATTCATCTTCAGCAGCGGGACGACGTCGGCGTTGTATCCGCTTGCGATGTGCACCCATCCCTTCTTGCCGCCGATTCGCCGGGCGGCCTCCTTGAAGTGCGCCGGGTCGGGCTTGTAGCTGCGCACCTGCTGTGCGGTCACGACGAGGTCGAGCTCGGTGCGGAGGTGGCGCCGCGAAAGACCCAGGAGCTTGTCGTCGGCGTTGGAGACGATCCCGATCTCGAACTTCGACTTGAGGCGGTCCATCGCGGCATTCGCCTCCCTGAACGGCTGCCACCCGGGGACGCTGTCAGGCAGGAACTGCGCGCGCGACGGCTCGAGCTGCCAGCCGAGCTCCTTGGCCACGCGAACGCCCGTCCGTCGCAGGACCTCGGCGTAGAGCTCGTAGGAGCCGGCCATGATCTGCTCCTGGATCGGAAAGAACCGCTCCAGAAGCTTCGCCTCGTCGATCGTGAATCCGTCCTTGGCCGCCTCCTCATTGAACGCGTCGGCGATCCCCCTCTCCCAATCGATGAGGGTTCCGTAGCAATCTGTGGTCACCCACTTCGCTTCCTTCTTTACGTCGCGTGGAAGGGGCATGAGGCCGCGGGATTATGCCAAGCGGCACCTGGTGGCATCTAAAAACCGCTCGGAGCGCGAAAACTCGCCCGTCGCGGCGCCCGCGCCCGTCGGATAGGCTGCGCGCCCGCCTAGCGGGGTGTATGGACCTACTCGAGTACCAGGGAAAGCAGCTATTCGCCACGCACGGGATCCCCGTCCCCGAGGGGCGACTCGCGAGCGACGTCGACGGCGCGCTCGCTGCGGCGGAGGAGGTCGGATACCCGTGCGTGATCAAGGCCCAGGTCGGGATCGGCGGGCGTGGCAAGGCCGGCGGAATCAAGATCGCCGAGAGCGCCGAGGAGGCGCGCGAGCACGCCGAGGCAATCCTCGGGATGCAGATCCGGGGGCCCCACGGGGAGGGCCCCTTCACCGTCCGCGAGGCGTGGGTCGAGCGAGCGTCCGACATCGACGCCGAG
>DATAFO010000040.1:0-76698 GCA_036257465.1 Solirubrobacterales bacterium
CCGACACCTCGGTCAGCCCGCCGGCCGGAGGTCAGGTGCCGGAGGCTCGCAGCCTCGCTTCGGCGCTGAAGAAGGGCCCGCCCGGCAAGACCCTCGTGGCCTGCAAGGGCGACGACGGGCGGATGTCGCTGAGGAAGCTGAAGCGCTCGCTGGGGCAGGCGAGAAGGAAGGGCTTCAGGCTGCGCCCCAGTCAGCCCAAGAAGGAGATCTCCAAAGCCAAGGCGAAGCGGCTGCTGAAGCTGAACCGCAAGCTCGCCCGCAAGTGCAAGTTCAACACGGTCCAGGAGGCGGTCAACAAGGCTCGCAACAACGACCGCGTGGTGATCATGCCGGGCCGCTACAGGGAGAAGCCGTCGCGTAACGCGCCCACCAACGACCCCGCCTGCGCCGACCTGACGCAGGAGGACTCGGGCGGCGCGCTGACTCCGAGCTACGAGTACCAGGTCACCTGCCCCAACGACCAGAACCTGATCTACGTGCAGGGGCGAGAGGTCGTCGGCGAGCCGCTACCGGAGCCGGATCCGAACCGCCACGGCATCCCGGAGCAGGAGCTCGGCCCCTGCCTGAAGTGCAATCTACAGGTCGAGGGCTCCGGCGTGAAGCCCAAGGACGTGATCCTCGACGGCGGCATCGGCTACGAGGGCGTGGGGCCGAAGGCGAAGCCCAGCGACTACGCCAAGCACGTGGTCCTGCGAGTCGACCGGGCCGACGGCTTCGTGGGCAGGAACTTCCTCACCCGTGGGGCGCTCGAGTTCGGCTTCTACGCCGAGGAGGTCGACGGCCTGCTGCTCGACAAGGTCGCGTTCTTCTGGGCTGCCGACTACGGCCACCTGACCTTCACCACCGACCACAACAAGATCAAGAACTGCGAGGGGTTCGGAAGCGGTGATTCCGTCGTCTACCCGGGGGCGTCGCCCGAGACCGGCCTGCAGGCCGACACCTCCTTCTATCCGGACGCGCCGCGCATCAACACCGTGGTCACGAAGTGCGACCTCTACGGCTCGGCCCTCGGCTACTCGGGCTCGATGGGCAACGCGGTCCGGATCACGAACAACCACATCTACGGCAACACGACCGGGATCTCCAGCGACACGCTCTCGGCTGGCGGCCATCCCGGCTTCCCCGCCGACGGGTCGGTGATCGACCACAATTACATCTACTCGAACAACCTCAACCTGTACGTCAACAACCCACACGTGGAGCCGGTGGTCCCGGTCCCGATCGGCGTCGGCGTCATCTACCCGGGCATGAACGACGCCCGCGTGCACGACAATTGGATCTTCGACAACTGGCGCAACGGGACGATGCTGTTCACGGTCCCCGACAACGCCGTCAACGGCGCTCCCGAGGGCAGCATCAATCCCGGCATCTCCTGCCCGACCGCGTCGGCTGGCGTCTCGACCTCATGCAACAACCGCCACTTCGGAAACCGCATGGGCCAGGTGCCACCCGGCTTCGAGTTCCCGAAGGCGCTGGACAGGTTCGGCACGCCGCACGGGACGGGCTCGGGTCCGCTGCCCAACGGAACAGACTTCTGGTGGGCGGCGTGGCCCGGGAACACGGACAACTGCTGGTTCGACAACGTGGGGTCCGACGGTACGGAGGACGGCATCACCAGCGATCCGCCTCGGGATCCGCTGGAGGCCGCGCCGAACGATCCGCTGTTCTCCAGCTGCGACAACACCGTTGCCACGCTTGACGGACCCAAGTACGCGGTCCTGATCGACTGCGGCGAGGGGCCCGACTCAGAGACCGGGCCGCTCGACTGCGACTGGTGGCGGCCGCCGGCGCGACCGGCGAGCGCAGCGGCGCTGCGCGAGCGCAGCGAGCTCGCGGCCGCGGCACGGCGCTTCGCCGACGGTGGGGAGGCCGCGAGGCTCCGGGAGCGGGCCGCGGAGCTGAGCGGCACGGGCGATTAGGCGCGCGCCCGCGTGCCTGATCGTCGCGGCGGTCGTCGCCCTTGGCGCGAGCGCGCCCGGCTGCGGCGACGAGGACGACGCACCGGCTCAGCCGCAGGGCGTGGGCCCGGTCAAGGCCGGTTCGGTGGCAGCGGGCGCCCAGTGCCGGCACTGGAACCGGGGCACGGAGGACGAGAAGCTCGCGACCATCGAGGACGTGCGCAGCCAGATCAACCTCCAAAGCGGAACGGTCGAAACCGCCGAACTCACCGACGCACGGGCGTACGAGCTCTTCGAGCACGCCTGCGCACCTGACTACGCCGCCGGTCTGAAGCTCTACAAGCTCTACGTCCAGCGGGCCGGCTTCCAGCCTTTGGTCCCGTAGCAGGCGACGCTTAACCCGAACTCAATCTCGCCGTTCAGAAAACCGCTTGGCCGAGCGATTCTCAGGGACGGTTGTGCTTTGACAGCCTCTCGCAACGGCTGGTAGCGTCGCCCGCACGCGTGGACCCTCGGTCGCGCGGGGTTAGGGATGGAGGACTAAGGGACTCTTGAGAGGCTCGGGAGCGATCGGCCGGATCGCCGCTGTCGTGGCACTCGTGGCCGCCGTCGTCGTGGTCGTGATCCTGCTGAGCGGGGACGGCGAGCAGTACGAGGTCACGGCCGAGTTCGAGAACGCCAGCCAGCTCGTGGGCGGCGAGATCGTCGTCGTGGGCGGCGTCCGCGCGGGCAGCGTCACGGAGATCGAGCTCGGCCCCAACGGCCAGGCGCTGGTCACCTTCACCGTCGAGGAGGAGTACGCGCCGCTGAGGCGCGGGACCACGGCGACGATCCGCACGCCGTCGCTGTCGTCGATCGCCGCCCGCCAGGTGCAGCTCACGCTTCCTCCCGACTCAGACGCCGGCGAGCAGATTCCCGACGGCGGGACGATGACCCGGTCAGAGACCGTCTCCGAGGTCGACCTGGACGAGGTCTTCAACACCCTGGACCCCGAGACGATCAAGGACTTCAAGCACGTGATCCAGGGCTTTGAGGTCTCTTACGACGGAATCGGAAAGCAGGCCAACCGCGGGCTTCAGTACCTGAACCCGTTCCTTTCGACCTCACGCCGGCTGTTCGCAGAGCTCTCTGCCGATGAGACCACGCTCGAGCGCCTCATCGTCGACACCTCCCAGCTTTCCGGAGCGCTGGCAGTCAGGGCCCCCGACATCACAGCCCTGGTCGGAAACCTCGACCGGATGATGAACGCGATCGGCGATCGCAAGGAGCGCCTGGCACAGGCGATCTCGATGTTCCCCAACTTCATGCGCTCCGCCAACACCAGCTTCGTCAACCTCAGGGCCGCCCTCGATGACCTCGACCCCCTGGTCGAGGCCTCAAAGCCCGCCGCCCGGCGCCTGAGGCCGTTCCTGGCCGAGCTGCGCGAGGCGGCTGAGGACGCGGTGCCGACCGTGCGCGACACCCAGCGGATCATCAAGACCAGGGGCGCCGACAACGACCTCGTCGACCTCATGCGCCTGCAGCCGCGCCTGGCGGCTGCCGCCGTCGGCTCTGGCGCTCCGGACTGCGGCACCGAGCCCACCGACACCGAAGAGCTGGAGACGGTCGCCGACGGCGACTTCACCCAGGGGGCGCTGGGCGAGTCGGTCTGCACGCTCACCAACTCGATGCCGCAGCTGTCGGCGCTGCGCGCCTACTCCCCGGATATCGCCGCCTGGTTCGACGGCTACAGCCACCCCGCCTACGTCGACGCGCTGGGCGGGATGGCGCGCATCGCCGCCACCTTCAACGTCTTCAGCCCCTCCGTCAACGGCCTGCCGATCATCAACATCCTCGACCTGCCGGGGCTGTTCGACACCGTGCTCGACGAGGCCGGCTTCGAGGCTGCGCTCACCCAGGGTGCGATCGCTCGCTGCCCGGGCGCAAACGAGCGACCGGTCAACGACATCGATCCCTCCGACGAGTCGGTGCCGTTCACCGAGGGCGGCGCGCTCACCGACGGCAGGCCGCCTGACTGCAATCCCGAGATCACGGTGCCCGGCGAATGAGGCGGATCGCGCTCATAGCAGCCCTGTTTGCGGCCGGGGCGGCGTCCCTCGCGGCCACCGCCGGTGCCGACGACGCCCACACCTACAAGATCGAGATGTACAACGCGTTCGGGATTGTCGAGGGCTCCGACGTGCGCATCGCCGGAGTCAACGTGGGGTCGGTCGAAAACCTCGAGATCAACGAGGAGAAGCGCGCGGAGGTCACGGTCGAGCTCAGCGGCCCGCTTTCGACACTGGGCCAGGACACCACCTGCTCAACCGAGCCGCAGTCGTTGATCGCCGAGTACTACATCAACTGCGAGCCGAAAGGGCCGCCGATGGAGGAGAACGCAATGATCCCCGCGGATCGCGTCTCGCAGACGGTGCAGACCGATCTGGTGCAGAACACGCTGCGCGAGCCCTTCAAGCGTCGCCTCCAGCTACTGATCAACGAGTTCGGCACCGCGCTCGCAGGCAACTCCGACAACCTCAACGAGGCGATCCGTCTGGGCGCTCCGGCGCTCACCGAGCTCCGCAAGGTCACGCGGATCCTCGGCCAGCAGAACGCGATCATCCGCGACCTCAACGTCAACTCCGACCGCGTGATCGGCGAGCTCACCGCGCGGCGGGAGGATGTCGTCCGCTTCATCAAGGAGGCGCGTGACACCGCCCGGGCGGCGGCCGAGCGCCGCGAGGACCTGTCGCGCGACTTCGAGCTGCTCGACGACTTCCTTGGCGAGCTTGACCCGACCCTGCTCGAGCTGGAGAACCTGGCCCGCGAGCAGACGCCGCTGCTCACCGACCTGCGGGCGGCGGCGCCCGGTCTCAACACGCTGGCCGCGAACCTGCCGCCGTTCAACGACGCCGCAACCGACTCGCTCGTCACGCTGGGCGAGGCGTCCGAGGTCGGCGAGCGGGCGCTGCGCCGCGGCAGGGACGAGATCAAGGCGCTCGCCGAGTCGGGGCGCCGGGCGCCGGTTGTCACGGAGATGCTCGCCGACTTCCTGCGTGACCTCGACGATCCGGGGCGCGCGGTCGAGATCGACGACCGCGTCCCGGAGGACACCGGGCGTACCAACCCTGAGCCCGGCCAACCCGACACCAAGGGCTTTACGACCTTCGAGTCGATCCTCAACTACGCATACCGGCAGACGCTGGCGATCAACCAGTTCGACCGCGTCGGCCATCTCCTGCACTTCAACCTCAACTACGTCTTCACCGGCCCCTGCGGCGCCTTCCACTCGGGTCGCGACGAGGAGACAGGCGAGCCGGGCGTGCCCGCCGAGGGTGGAGGGACGACCACCAACATCCTCGATGCCGCGCGCTGCGTCGGCTGGCTGGGCCCGAATCAGCCCGGAATCAACGAGATGCTCGATGGGACGCTGCCGCCCTACGACGCGTCGGTGTGCCCGAACGGAACTGCGCCCGCGGCCGCCCAGGCACTGTGCCCCGGCCCAGGCGGCCTGAGCGCCTCAGCTGACCAGCAGCAGCGCCAGCAGCGCAGCGCCGGCGGCCAGCTTGAGGCCTCGCCGCAGCCGACGAGCCCCGAGGGCACGACCCCTGCGCCGGGCGCGCAGACACCTGGCCTGCCGCAGCTGCCCGAGGGGCCGCTGCCACCCGACCTGCTCGAGGACCTGCTCGACCTGCCGCGCGACCAGCTCCGCGACCTGCCGAGGCGCATCCGCCAACAGCTCCGCGATCTGCTGCGCGGCGGCGGCGGCAATGGCGGCGGCGGTGGAGGTGGGGCGCTCGGCGGCGCCGGTGGCCGTGGCGGCGGTGGCGGCCTCGGGAACGTCACCCAGCCCGCCGAGGACCTCCTCGACTACCTGCTCGGTGGCTGATGCGGCACGGTGAGCTCACAACCGTGTTGGGAGGGCCCGAGCGATGAGGGGCCGGAGCCCGATCCAATCGCTCGCCGCCTCACCGACGATGGTCGGTGCGGTCACGACGCTGATCGTGATCGTCGCGGTCTTCCTCGCCTACAACGCCAACAGCGGGCTTCCTTTCGTGCCCGTGTACCGCGTCGCCGTGGAGGTCCCCGACGCCTCCCGCTTGACGAACAACAACGAGGTGCGGATCGGCGGCCACCGGGTTGGGGTGGTCGAGTCGATCGCCCCGGTGATCGACCTGGACGCCACCGCCACCGCACAAGCCGACCGCGACGCAACCACCGCCACCGAGACCGGCGGCGTGATCGCTCGCCTCAACCTGAAGCTCGACAAGAGCGCCGAGCCCCTGCCGAAGGACTCCGTGTTCAGGGTCCGCTACCGCTCCTCGTTCGGCCTCAAGTATCTGGAGATCGTCCGCGGCACCGGCGAGGCGGCGCCCGAGGGCTTCACGTTCGACGGCACCGACGACGGTGACGTCTGCGAGCTGCCGGTCGATCCCGAGTCGTTCTCCGCGAACGTCTCCGAGACCGCGAGCAACGGGTGCTTCCAGCAGCAGACCGAGTTCGACGACATCAACAACACGTTTGACAATCGCACCCGCGAGGCCGCGCGCGACAACCTGCAGGGGTTCGGCGACGGCTTTGCCGGCCGGGGGATGTCGCTGAACGACGCGGTCGAGAACCTCGAGCCCCTGTTCCGATCCGTCAAGCCGGTCGCCGAGGTGCTGACTGAGCCCGACACTCGCTTCGAGCGCTTCTTCCCCGAGCTTGGCGACGCGGCGCGAATCGTGGCCCCGGTTGCCGAGGAACAGGCGCTGTTGTTCGCCGAGGCGGCCGTCGCCTTCGCGGCGATCTCCTCCGACGTGGCGAAGCTCCAGGAGACGATCTCCGAGGGCCCGCCGACCCTCGAGACCGCCATCGACACCCTCCCGCGCCAGCGCCCCTTCCTGCGTGACTTTGCGCTGCTCTCGCGGGAGCTGCGTCCTGGCGTCACCGATCTGCGGGCCACTCTGCCGGTCTTGAACTCGGCGATCGAGGTCGGCACGCCGGTCCTGCGCCGCTCCCCGGAGATGAATCGCCTGCTACGAAACGCCCTTCAGGGGCTCGACGAGCTGGTCGAGCAGCCGACGACAAAGCTTTCCATCCAGCGCCTCGGCGACACGTTCGGGATCACCGAGCCGTTCGCACGCACGATCGTCCCGGCGCAGACGGTCTGCAACTACCTCGGCTATTGGTTCACCTTCTGGCAGGCCTCGTTCGTCCCCGACCAGCTGGGTTACACGTGGCTCCAAGCGCTGGCGGAGTTCCCGCTCGGGCCGCTCAGCTTCGACGTGCCGGTCCTCGGGCCGCAGACGCTGCCTGGGATGGTTGAGACCCCGGTCGGCGGCTACTCGGGCGAGCAGGCCAACGGAATCGCGGGCCCGCTCCCGAACCCGGCCGACGCGGGCGTCTTCAAGCCATACGAGCTGCCCATCCTCAACGCGCCCGCCTACGGACCGGCCGGTCAGGACGGCAGCGACTGCCAGGCGGGCCAGATCGGATACAAGCTCGGCGAGCTGCTGGCCCCGGGCCAGGATCCCTCCAACCCCGGGAACGCGGTCGTCGACCTTCCCGGCTCGCGCGGTCCCACGACCCTGTTCTTCAACGACAACCAGGATCGCGAGCTCTACGACAGTCGCGTCGCCTCGCGCCAGCCCGGCACCTGGGAGGACGTCAAGTGAGGCCGGGCCAGCACAAGCGGATGCCGAACTGGGTCATCGGCCTCGCGCTGGTGGTCGTGCTCGCAAGCGGCTCCTATCTCGCCTTCACGAAGGAGCTGCCCTGGGGCGAGAAGTTCGAGGTCCGCGCCGTGTTCAGCTCCGCGCAGAACATTCGCCCGGATTCCCCAGTTCGGATCGCCGGGGTCGACGTCGGCAAGGTCACCGAGATCGAGCACCTCGAGAGCGCCGCCCCCGAGCTCCAAGCCCAGGCTGCCGGCAATCCGGAAAGCCCCGCGGACGAGGCCTCCGGCCAGCAGGCGGCCGTGCTCACGATGGAGCTCGACGAGTCGGCGCTGCCGCTCCACGCCGACGCGACGATGAAGCTGCGCCCGCGCCTGTTCCTCGAGGGCAACTACTTCGTCGACCTCCAGCCCGGCTCCCCGAACGCCCCCGAGGCGGAGGACGGCTTCACGTTCCCGATCAACCAGACCTCCCACTCGGTCGCCCTCGACCAGGTTCTGACCACGCTTCAGGGAGACGTCCGCAAGGACCTCCAGGTCTTCCTCGACCAGTTCGGAAACGCGCTGATCAAACACGGCGGCGCCGAGGGGTTCCGCGAGCTGTACCGCACCTCGCCGCCGGCCTTCAAGCACACGTCGCAGGTCAACCTCGCGCTGCTCGGAGAACAGCCCGGCGACCTCCAGGGCGTGATCCGGGGCCTGGATGAGATGGTCCGGTCACTGGGGCGCAACGAGACGGCGCTTCAGAACCTGGTCACCAACTTCCGGGTTGTCTCCGGCTCGTTCGCGGCCCAGGACCAGGCGCTCGGACGGGCGATCGAACAGCTACCGGGTGTGCTCGAGGCGGCCGAGCCCGCGTTCGCGAACCTCAACGCCTCCTTCCCCGCGGTTCGTGCCTTCGCTCGCGAGGCGCTTCCGGGCGTGCGGTCCACGCCGGAGACGCTCGACGTGGCGACGCCGTTCATCCACCAGGTGCGCGAGCTGATGTCCAAGCGCGAGCTCCGCGGCCTCGTCGCCGACCTGCGCCCGACGGTCCCCAAGTTGGCGCGGTTGGCGAAGGAGACGATCCCGTTCTTCAATCAGGCGCGCGCGCTGTCCTCGTGCGCGAACGAGGTGGTGCTCCCCTGGTCGCAGAGCACGGTCGTGCCCGTCGACCCGGCGAGCCAGTACCCGGACACTCTGGAACCCCAGGGCCGGGTCTTCGAGGAGGCGTTCTACGGCCTCAGCGGCATCAAGAGTGAGAGCCGCTCGGGGGACGCCAACGCGCTGTACGCGCGCGTGCTCGGGGCGGGCGGCACGAACACGATTGCGATCCCGGAGACAGCCAATGGACTGGGCCGTCAGGTCGGCACGCTGCCGTTCCCGTTGCAGGGCGTGTTGCCGCAGGTCAGTGACTCGATCAAGCCCGACTTTCATCCCGAGATCGCCTGCGAGACCCAAGAGCCGCCGAATCTCGAGGCCGGTGTGGGCGAAATTCCGGGGGAGATCGAGCAGGGCGAGACGTCGGCGCCGGCGTCGCTGTCGCAGGTCGCCGACGAGCCGGGCGAGCTGGGGCTCCTCGACGAGTTCTCGCAGCTCGCGGCCGGACTCGAGCAGTCCTCGGAGGGTGACGGGGAAAACGGCGCCGGAGGCGAGCTCAGCCGCGAGCTCCAGCGGTGGCTGCGGGGGGCTGACAGCGGACGCGGGGGAGGCGGTAGCTGATGGCTGACGCGATTCGCAGGAACCTCCGCAACTTCGTCGCGGTGATGGTGCTGCTCGTCGTCGCCCTGGTGACCACCTACGTGATCCTCCAGGAACAGCGGCTGCGCATCCCGGTGCTGGAGGAGAAGCCGTTCGAGCTCAAGGCGGAGTTCGAGACCGCGCAGGCGGTGGTCCCCGGGCAGGGCCAGACGATCCGCGTCGCGGGCGTGCGCATTGGCGACGTCCAGAGCGTCGAGGTCGAGGACGGGGTCGGCGTGGTCACCTTCGCGATCGACCGCGAGTTCCTGCCGATCTACCGCGACGCGACGATCCTGATGCGTCCGACGACCGGCCTCAAGGACATGTTCTTCGACCTCGACCCGGGCACCCGCGACGCTGGCGCGTTCGAGGAGGGGGACACCGTGTCCGTTGCCAACACGGCGCCGGACGTGAACCTCGACGAGATCCTCGAGGCCCTCGACTCCGACACGCAGGCGTATCTGCGGCTGCTGCTGGTCGGGGCGGGCGAGGGTCTGCGGGGCCGCGACCGTGAGCTCGGTCAGCTGCTCGGCTCGGTTGGCCCGATCAACCGCGACCTGGCGAACCTCAACAGCCTCGTGGCCCAGCGCAAGGAGAACCTCTCCCGGCTGATCCACAACATGAACGTGCTCACCAACCGGATCGGCCAGAACGGTGACGATCTCTCGGAGCTGGTGGTCACCTCCCAGGCCGCCCTGGGCGCGATCGCCGAGCAGGACCCGAACGTGCAGCGCGCCGTGCGCCTGTTGCCGGGGACGCTCGAGCAGGCGCGCTCGACCCTCGAGGAGACCGCCCGGTTCGCGGAGGTCTTGGGGCCGACGCTCAACGACATGCGGCCGTTCGCCCGCCGGCTCGATGAGGTCAACGCCTCGACCTCCCAGCTGGCGCGCAGCGCGACGCCGGCGCTGAGGGATCAGATCCGGCCCTTCGTGCGGGCCGCGCGCCCCCCGCTGCCGGACCTGCGTGATGCGGCGGACACGTATTCGAGGACCGCCCCCCGCTTGACCGCGATCGGCCAGAAGGCCAACCGGTTGCTGAACATGGCCGCGTACAACCCCAACGGTGCCGAGCCGGGCGGAACCGCCGAGCGAAACGAGGGCTTCCTCTACTGGCTCGCGTGGCTCAACCACAACTCGTCCAGCGTCTGGTCGGCCGGCGACGGGACGGGCTACATGCGCCGGATCTACCTGACGATGGGCTGCGAGCAGGCGCTGAACCTGGTCACAGGAATCGGCGGCGGTGCCGTGCCGCCAGAGCTCGGCGCGATCATCGACCCGGTCGTCCAGGCGGTGACCGGCCTCACACAACCGACCCTCGACGAGCTCGGCTGCGGATGAGCGAGGCGGCGTAGAGATGCAGAAGCAGGCGCCATCGATTGGACGGATCCTGGTAGCGGCCGGGTTCGCCCTGTCGTGCTTCGGGTTGATCCTGTTCCTGTGGATCGCCTTCGGCGGGCCGACCCCGCTCAAGCCCGAGAGCTACCGGATCACGGCCTACTTCCCCGAGGCGACTCAGCTCGCCCAGGAGTCCGACGTGCGGATCGGCGGCGTCTCGGTCGGCAAGGTGAAGTCGGTCGAGCTGGCCCCGGCCGAGGCGCGAGTGAACGGCAAGGACACGACCGAGGCCGAGATCGAGATCGAGCCCGAGTTCGCACCGATCTCCGAGGACGCCCGCGCGATCCTGCGGCAGAAGACGCTGCTGGGGGAGACGTACGTCGAGCTCACCTCGGGCACCGAGGCGGGCGAGAACGCGGCGCCCGTGTCGCTCGGCGCGGCCGCCAACGTCTCCGACGCTCAGGCGGATGAGGTCGAGTCGATCCCGGAGGGCGGCACGCTCGGCGTCGGTCAGACGCAGGAGGCGACGCAGATCGACGAGATCTTCAACGCCCTCGACGAGGAGACGCGGCTGTCGTTCCAGCGCTGGCAGCAGAACGCCGCGGTAGCGATCCAGGACCGTGGTCTCGATCTCAACGACTCGCTGGGCAACCTCGGCCCGTTCATCACCGACGCCTCGAACGTAGTCGAGATCCTGAACCGCCAGAAGGAGGCGCTGAAGGGCCTGGTGCGCGACACCGGCACGGTGTTCGAGGCGCTGACCGCGCAGGAGCAGGCGCTCGCCGGGGCAATCGTGGGCTCGGAGAACACCTTCGAGGCGCTGGCGCGCGAGGAGCGGGCCCTCGCCGAAAGCTTCCAGATCCTGCCGACGTTCGAGCGGGAGAGCCGACTCACGTTCGAGCGGCTGGACGAGTTCCAGGCCGACACGCACCCGCTGGTTCGCGACCTGATCCCGGTGGCTCGCGACCTCAGCCCGACGCTGCGCTCCGTCCGGCGGCTGTCGCCCGACCTGCGCAAGCTGTTCGTGAAGCTGGGCAAGCTCGAGACCGCGTCGGAGGATGGCCTGCCCGGGCTGGAGCGCGTCCTGGACGGCCTCGCGCCGGTGTTCGACGCACTCGATCCGGCCCTCGCCAACCTCAACCCGGCGCTGCGCTACCTGGAGTTCCAGAAGAAGACGATGACCGACTTCATGGCCGGCCCCGCAACCGCGCTCTCGGGCGCGCTGGACAAGTTCTCGGGCGACCCGGCGCCGCGCCACTACCTGCGTCAGATCGGCTACCTCGGCTCCGAGACCCTCTCGCTGCACCCGGTGCGCCTGCCCACGAACCGCGGCAACGCGTACAACGCCCCGCTCGCCCTCACCTCGCCCACGGCGACGGCGCGAGGGATGTTCCCGAGCTTCGACTGCAAGAACCCGGACTACACGCCGCTCGAGGGCGGTGACCCAGACGAGGACATCGTCCTCAAGGACAACCCACCGTACGATCCCCAGGTGCACGGCGGCCAGCCGCCCGACGCCACCTTCGCGCCCTGCTGGGTCGCGGGCGACTTCCCGGCCAGCCCGTTCGGCAGCTTCGGCGGCGACCGCGCCCCGCAGGTCTTCCCCGACCCGTAGGGACAACTCCGCCGTGATCCTCCGCTTCGCGGCTGGGTAGGGTGCGGCGCGCCGACGAACGGCGATCCACCCGCGCATGGCCCGGGCAAATCGACGCGCGTCCGGCCCGCTGCCGGCCCCAGTGCCAGCACCCAGCCGCCCCACCCCGAATAGGATTCGTCCGTCCCGCAGGAGAGGAGAGAGGCGTGGGTTACTTCAAGGACGCCCAGGAGGTCTACGACACGATCGGCAAGATGTTCCAGGACCTCGCCTCCGACGAGGAGCTGGCGCCCAAGTTCCGCAAGGCGGACACGATCGTCCGCTATGAGTACTCGGATCCGGACTCGGTCATCACCGTGCGCCTCCAAGAGGACCAGCCGGGAGACGTCGACTTCGGCGAGTCGGACATGGACCCCGAGGTGACGATGACGATGGAGGCCGACACCGCGCACCGCTTCTGGCTGGGCGAGGTGAACGTCACCGTGGCCCTCGCCCGGGGGCAGATCAAGGCCAAGGGCCCGGTGGCGAAGATCCTCAAGCTGGTGCCGATGACGAAGCCGGTCTTCCCCCGCTACAAGGCGCAGCTCGAGGCTCAGGGGCGACAGGACCTCATCGAGGCCTGAGCCCGTAGAGATGGCCCGCGACGGGGCTCAGCAGTGGGCGGGAACCGTTCAGAAGCTGGCCGCGGAGCGCGGTCTCACCTACGACGCTGTTGGCGGCCTCAACCCCAAGGGAGGGCCGGCGGCGCTGTGTCCCGGGGGCACAAACCGGATCACCGGCCAGCTCGACCATGAGTTCTGGGGGGCTGCCTGCGACGCCGACGAGCGTGAGGAGGGAGGCCTGTTCTCGAAGGCGGTGGTGCCGGGGGCGGTGCTCGCCAAGGCACACATGCCGGACCTCGCTCAGGTGGTGCCGCTGTTCAACGTCGAATCGGTCGAGCGCCACGAGAGGGTTGAGCAGCTCGCCTCGCGGCGCAAGGTGGAGTTCGAGAGCGTTGAGTTCAACCGCCGCTTCCTCGCCACTGTGCCGTCGGAGTACGACCCGGTGGCGCTGCGCGAACTGTTCAGCCCGGCGTTCCTGGACTGGGTGGCACGGATCTCAAACGAGATCGACTTCGGGATCACGGATCGCCAGCTTTACTTCCACTGGCGCCTGCGCGAGCGCACCGGCGACGAGTACGCGGAGGCGCTGAAGAACGCCGGCCAGCTCTTCCGACGGCTTCGCACCGAGATGGAGGAGCACGGCCTGCACACCTATCCCGCGGGCCCCTGGCACGCGGGGCTCGAACCGTTCCCGAGAGGCGGTTCCAGCTAACGCTGGGCTCGCCGTCGCGCCAGCGCGGTGCGGTAGAAGCGGACCGACTTGGCGAGGTTGCGCTTGTAGCGGGCGAGGACGCTTTCTGCCGGAAGCTCGAAGCCGCCGATCAGCCGCCTGGGAACCACAGCCCAACCGCCGTCGTCGCGCACGAGGTCGCCGCGGACCTGGAAGTTCTCCTGCCAGGAGAAGACCTCGTCGTGGGCGTGGGCGACCAGACACCCCCGGCCCTCGGCGAGCGGAAGGCCGGCCGGCTCGGCCTTGAGGCTGATCCGCCGGCCGCTCGGGTCGAGCGCCACGGGTAGGCGGACTGCCAGCGGGAACCCGTCGGGAGCGACCCAGGCCAGCACCGCGGTGTCGTGGCGCCTGCCGAGCTCCTCCAGGCGCCGGTCCCAGGCGATCGTTCCGCCCGTCGCCGGCTCGTGGGGCTCCGGCGGCTCCTCCGAGTGGCCGGAACGCACCTCCTCGAGGTGTGCGCCGTGGACCTCCGGCGGTTTCGTCGGATCGCCGTCGGGCCAGACGAAGACCCGCTCCGGGCGGACCTTGATGTAGATCCGCGTGTAGTACCAGCCGAAGAGGCCGCGCAGGAGCTTCGGGGGATGGGCGTTCTTCAGTCCGGGGAGCTTCGCCGTCGACTCGCGCCAGTAGCGGTCCTTGTTGGCGTCCAGGTCCCGGTCGTCCACCTCCGCGGTGCCCTGGACGAGCACTCGGATGCCCGACTCGATCCCGCACCCGGTGTGGTCGGAGAACAGGAGCGCGACGTGTGGGTGGCGCATCGCGTCGTCGGCCTTCTTCGGGTAGCCGAGGCCGGTGGTCACGTCGATCGTTGGCGCGCCCTGCGTGTAGTAGGGCGTGACCGGCCACACGATGGGCTGCTGACGTGCGTCGACCGTCGTGTACTCGCACGTGATGAACCGCTCGAAGCACTCCCGAATCTCCTGCGCAAGGCTGCTCGTCACGGCCTGGAATCTAATACTCGGGGTCGCCGGGAAGGAGGATCCGATGCTCGGAGCGTGTGCCGACAACGCGCGGGAGGATCGGCTCGACGACCCGCTCGCGGGCCGCCTCCATGACATCGTCCGCATTGGCGTAGGGAAGCAGCGTCTCCAGGTTCTTGACCGTGGGGAAGACGAGCGCCATCTCGTCGGCTTCACTGGCGTCGAGGGCCGAGCGAGGAGAGAACCAGCCGGCGTTCGAGATCTCGACGCCGTCGGGCACCGGCGTTAAGTGCGGGCGAGCGAGCGCGACGAGGAAGTGCGTGTCGAAGCGAACCGGCACCGCCTCGGGCGTGATCCAGCGCGACCACTCCAGAATCTCGGCGTCGTCGTCGAGCTCGATTCCGGTCTCCTCTGCGAGCTCGCGCGCGGCGCACGCCGCCGGCTCCTCGTCGTCCTCGATCACCCCGCCTGGAAACACCCACACTCCGGGCATGAATGCGGCCCCCTGGCTGCGCTGCACCATCAGCACCTCGACGCCGCGGTCCACGTGCTTGCCGCCGCGGCGAAGCAGGATCAGGGTGGCGGCGGGGCGCGCTTGAGCTGGCGTTGCCTCAGTCATGTCATGAGTCGCCTCGGCGGCGAAAGCAGCAGGCGCCGTGGGTAGTTGCTGACGATAACCTGCGGCCCCGTGAGCGCCGAAACGTCGACCGAGACCAAGCAGCTCTGGGTCTGCACGTCCTGCGGGTTCATCTACGACCCCGACGACGGCGACCCGGATGGCGGGATCCCGCCCGGAACGCCGTTCGACGAGATTCCGGAGACCTGGTTCTGCCCGGTGTGCGGTGCCCGGAAGGCCGACTTCGAGCCCTACGAGAAGTGAGAGGCGATGGAGTTCGCGCCGGTCTTGGCCGCGAAGTCCTCGGACCGCCGTGCTGCGTCGAAGTGCCGGCTAGGCGTCGAGGGTGCGCTCGCGTGCGCGATGTCTTGCACGGTCGGCGATCAGCCAGGCAACCGCCGCCAGGAGCGCGAGAGGCAGGAGCACCGCGGCACTGATCAGCAGCACCCCGCCGGCAACGGTCAGCACGCGGCCCGCGTCGTCGAGGGCGTCCCCGAGGCCCCAATCGCCGTCGCTGCCCGACACGGAGGAGTCGGAGCTCACGGTCACGCTCACCGGAACGAGCTGGACCCGCTGCTGCGCGTTGCCGAGGTCGTCCTGCGCCTCTGCTAGCTGCGCCTCGACGATTCGAAGCTGCGCCCTGATCGCGTCCTGCTCGGTCTCCGTGGTGGCGTCCTCGAGCCGCCGGAGCAAGCGGTCGCGCGCCTGAGTGTAGGTCGCGATCCGCCGCTTGGCGTCGTTGAAGCGGCTGGTGATGTCCTTCGTGCCGTCGGTTCGCGAGACGACGTGGCCGAGGTCCGACAGCGCGGCGATCGCGGGCTGCAGCTGCCCGGCGGGCACCCTGATCTCGAAGTTCGCCCGCCCCTGGCGCGCGCCCTCGACGCTCGGGTCTCCGCCCGAGACGCTGGAGCGCAGCACGAAGCCGCTGTGGTCGTCGACGACGTCGAGCACGCCGTCGGCGGTGTCGCGGAAGTCCTCGGGCGCCGTGGCCAGCGCGAGGTCGACATTCTGGGCCTGCTTGCCGTGGGGGATGCCGGAGCCGGTGGCCGCCCCGCCGGTGACCCTGCGCGCATCGTGGCTGAGGCTCTCCGCGGTGGCCGGCCCGCCCGCCGAATCGGCCGCCTCTGGCACCGACTCGGCGGGTGGGGAGGCTGGCGCGGCCTCGTCCTCGATCGCGAGCGCCTCGCCGCCGCGGCCGCCGCCCCCGCCCGCGTCGTCCTGGTTGCCGTTCTGAAGCGAGCTGACTCCGACAACCAGGGCGATGAGGGCGGCCAAGCCACCCGCGGGCGCCAGCCAGCGCGTGGGTTGAAAGGTCCACCTGCGCTGCGCGCGAGGCGCGTGCTGCGGACCGAGCTGGCCGCCGCGCGAAAAACCGGCGGCGGCCCAGTCGTCGAGCTTGCGGGCGAAATCAGGATCCACCTGCGGGCGGTCCGCGCGCAGCTCGCGCTCCAGCTCCTCAAGCGTCATCGCACGCCCTCCTCAGCTTGTCGAGCACCCGGTGCAGCCGGGTGCCCGCGTTGGACTCGGTGGTGCCGACCACCACCGCGATCTCCAGGTTGGTCAGGCCGGCGAAGAACTTCAGCGCCACCAGCTCGCGCTCGCGCGCGGTCAGGCCGGTCATCGCCTGGCGCAGGGCTGTGCGGCGCAGCGACACTTCCGCGACCTCGTCGGCGGGGACGACGGTGTCGTCGGCGGGCTCGGTGGCGAGCTTGGCGTGCCGCCGGCGCCGCCGCAGCTCGTCCAGGGCGGCGTTGCGCGCAATCCCGAACAACCAGGCCCGGCGCGTGCCGCGGTTGGGGTTGAAGCTCTTGCGTCGCCGGTAGGCTCGCTCGAAGGCCTGGGCGGTCACGTCCTCGGCCGCGGAGCGGTCGCGCAGCAGGCCGGCGACGTACGCGTAGACGTCGTCGCGGCTGGACCGATAGAGCTCGACGAACGCCGTCTCGGCCTCGGATGGCGCTTGCGCCGCCGGAGCCACGAGGGTCTCGTTCACGCCCGTACTACGGCCGTCCCCCGGATCCATCACACGAATTATCGGCCGCAAGGGACGAGTGCACGATTCTCGGACCTATGGGTCAGAAAATGCTGCAACGGTCGCAGCGGGGGGGGGGATAGGCGGCGCGGGCACAGGCGGCGTGGGGCGTAGGCGGCGAAGCTCAGGCCGCGGCGCGAAGCTTGGCGGCCTGGGCCGGCTCGCCTACCTGCCCATACACCGCCCGGTGGGCCGCCCGGATGGAATCGCCGACGATCTCCACCAGCCGTCGCAGGTCGGCCTTCGAGATCACGAGCGGCGGCATCAGCACGATCACATCGCCGAGCGGGCGCACGATGGCCCCCCGCTTGCGTGCCTCGAGCACGACCCGGTGGGCGAGCCGAAGCGACGGATCGTGCTCGCCGAGGTCGATGCCGGCCATGAACCCTCGCCCGCGCACCTCGGCGACCTCCTCCAGCTCGGCCACCTCCTCCAGCAGCTCGCCGAGCAGCCGGATCTTCGGCTGCAAGCGCACCAGGGTGTCCTCCCGGGCAAACGCGTCCAGGCTCGCCAGCGCGGCGGCACAGGCGAGCGGGTTGCCGGTGAACGTGTGGCCGTGAAAGAACGTCTTGACCTCCGCCCCGGTCCCGAGGAAGCCCTTGTAGACGCGCTCGGTGGTGAGCGTCGCCGCCAGCGGCATGTAGCCACCAGTCAGCCCCTTGCCGAGGCACAGGAAGTCGGGGGCCACGCGCTCCTGCTCGCAGGCGAACAGCGTGCCGGTGCGACCGAAGCCGGTGGCGACCTCGTCGCAGATCAAGAACGTGTCGTGGCGCTCGGTGACCTCGCGCACTGCGCGCAGGTAACCGGGCGGATGAACCCTGATGCCGGCAGCCCCCTGCACGAGGGGCTCGACGATCACTGCGGCGATCTCCTCCTCGCGGAGATCGAGCACGTCCGCGAGCTGATCGACGTCACCGGGCGTGACCTGGTGAGAGCGGAACAGGAGCGGCCCGTAGGCGCCGTGGAAGAGGTCGATTCCGCCCACCGACACGGCGCCGATCGTGTCGCCGTGGTAGGCGTCGCGCAGGCAGACGAACGAGGTTCGGCGCCGGTGCTGGCCGCCGCGCTGCTGCCAGTACTGGAAGGCCATCTTGAGTGCGATCTCGGTTGCGGTCGAGCCCGAGTCGGAGAAGAACACGCGGCCGAGGCCCGGCGGAGCCAGCTCGACCAGCCGCCCCGCCAGTTCGGCGGCGCCGCGATGGGTCAGCCCGAGCATCGTCGAGTGGGCGACCCGGTCGAGCTGATCGCGGACCGCGGCGTCGATCAGCGCGTGGCGATGGCCGTGGATGTTGCACCACAGCGAGGAAACCCCGTCGATGTAGCGGCGCCCCTCGGCGTCGATCAGCTCGGTGCCCTCACCGCGCTCGATCACCAGCGGCTCCTGCTCGCACCACTCGCTCTGCTGCGTGAACGGGTGCCACAGGTGGCGGCGGTCGAGCTCGGCGACGGACCCTGACATCCGCGCCGACCATAGAACCGTGGCCGGAGGGAAAAGCGGCGGTGGCCCTGTGTGACGAACGTCACACTACTTCGGTTGAACAATAGTTGCGCTACTGCAACTATTTCTGTAATGGAATCAACGGCCGCAGCGACTCCCACGGAAAAGCGAATCAGCGCCGCCGACCGCGAGCTCGCGCTTCGCCTTGGCGCCGTGATGCTCCGTTGCCTCAGCTCCGACGGGGGGGCGGTGATCCGGGAGCTGGACTCCAGCGGGGTCAACTTCATTGACATGAAGGTCCTGGTGACGCTCGCCGCCGAGCATCGGGAGCCTCCCACGGTGAAGATGATCGCCGAGTCGCTGAAGCTCTCCGACGCCTCCGCCAGCCGGGCCGTCGACGGGCTCGTCAAGCGCAAGCTCGTCGTTCGCGCCGAGGACCCCGACGACCGCCGGGTTCGCCGGCTCTCGCTCACGGCCGCCGGAAGGAGACTCTCCCATCGCATCCTCACCGCCCGCCTCGAGGGACTGGGCAGGTTCGCCGCCACGCTCTCGGGCGAGGAGCGGTCGAAGCTCTCCGAGGCGCTCGACCTGCTCCTGGAGCGCGATGAGATCGCCGAGCTCTATCGCCGCTACCGGAGGGAGGCCCGCGGATGACCCGCTATCGCCACCTGATCACCGACGAGAACGCCAAGTGGTGGACCCTGGGCGCGATGTGCTTTGCGCTGTTCATGGTCATGCTCGACAACACGGTCGTCAACGTCGCGCTGCCTTCGATCCAGCGCGACCTCGGCACCAGCATCGGCGAGCTTGAGTGGACGATCAACGGCTACACGCTGACCTTCGGCGTGCTGCTGGTCACAGGCGGCCGCCTCGGCGACATCTTCGGGCGCCGCCTGATGTTCATGGCCGGGGTCGTGATCTTTGCGATCACCTCGGCAACCGCTGGCCTTGCCGCGTCGCCCGAGATGCTGGTCGCAAGCCGAATCGTGCAGGGGGTGGGCGCCGCGCTGATGATGCCCGCGACGCTCTCGATCATCACCAACGCGTTCCCGCCAGCCGAGCGTGGCAAGGCGATCGGCACCTGGGCCGGCGTCTCGGCCTTGGCGCTCTCGATCGGCCCCCTGGTGGGCGGCTTCTTGGTCGAGCACGTCTCCTGGCGCGCGATCTTCTTCATCAATCTCCCGGTGGCGGCGATCGCAGTGATCGCGGCCTTGTTCGCGGTTCGAGAGTCCCGCGACGGCACGATCGCGCGGGTGATCGACTACGGCGGCGTCGCCACGCTCACCGTCGCACTGACCGCGATCGTCCTCGCTCTGATCGAGGGCAACAGCTGGGGCTGGGGCTCACCCGGGATCGTCGCCCTGTTCGTGGGCGGTGCGCTGATGCTCGGCGCCTTCGTCGCAGTCGAGCTTCGCGGGCGGGCGCCAATGGTGGAGTTCAAGTTCTTCGGCGAGCGCAACTTCCTCGGCGCGAACGCCGTCGCGTTCGTGGTCACGTTCGCGATGCTCGGCACGTTCTTCTTCATGGCGCTCTACATGCAGGACGTGCTGGGCTACTCAGCGCTGGAGGCGGGCGTTCGCTTCCTTCCCACGACGATGGTCATCGCCGTGATCGCGCCGCTGGCCGGCCGGCTGACCGACCGAATCGGGCCGCTGACGCCGATGGCGGGCGGCCTGGGGATCCTGGCCGTTGACATGTACCTGTTCTCCCGCATCGACCCGGCGACCACGTACTCCGACCTGCTGTTGCCCTTCGTCTTGATGGGGATCGGGATCGCCCTGGTGATGTCGCCGATGTCCACGGCGGCGATGAACGCGGTCTCCCATCACAAGGCCGGGATCGCCTCCGGGATCCTGCAGATGAGTCGGATGATCGGAGGCGCGGTGGGCGTGGCGGCGACCGGCGCGATCTTTCAAGCGCAGCTCGGAGCCTTCGACCCGGCCGCCCTGGCAACCGGGGGCGAGGCCGCGCGAGCCGATTTCGTGCACGCGCTCTCGAGCGCGATGGAGGTCTCTGCGTTCGTTGCCCTGACCGGCGCGCTGATCGCCCTGGCGACCATCCGCGGACGGCCAGAGCGCCAGCCGGCGGCCCCCGAGGCCGCGGGCGCCGAGCAGCACGCACCGGCCTGAGTCGTCGCCACGACGCCGTCGCGAGGGTCACCGAGTGAGGTCGAGCTGCGGCCACGACTGAGGCTCGGAGAGCTTCAGCGGTGCCAGGCAGTCGACCCGCACCCCGCCCAGCCGCGCGATCGCATCGCGGTTGGATCGCTCGATCGCTCCCCGATCGTCGGGCCACGGCGTGAGCACGACGGCGAGCAACTCGAGTCCCACTGAGCGCACCGCCTCGATCGTCAGCAGCGTGTGGTTGATCGTGCCGAGCCCGGGGCGGCCGGCGATCACGACACCGAAGCACAGATCGCGCGCGAAGTCCCGCACCAGGTAGCCAAGCGTCAGCGGGACGAGAAAGCCACCGACCCCCTCGACGACCAGCAGGTCGACGCCGTCACCCGCCCGGCGTGCCGCGGCGAGCAGCCGCTGGGGGTCGATCGTCTCGTCGGCCAGCTCGGCGCCGAGGTGTGGCGACACCGGCGGGCCGTAGCGATAGGGAGCGATCTCCTCATCCGCCTGAGAGGAGCCGGCCGCACGTCGCAGCAACGCGTGGTCGGGCTCGCCGGACTCGTCGAGGCCGGTGACGGCCGGCTTGAACGCGGCCACCTGCTCGCCTCGCGCGGCGGCCGTGCGGGCGATCGTGGCGGCGACAACCGTCTTGCCGACCTCGGTCCCGGTTCCGGTGACGAAGACGCCGCGCAACGCCGGGGCGCTAGGCGGCCCTGCGAAGCTCGCGAACCGTGACCGCGGCCGGAGCGTGCGCGCCGCCGATCCCCAGCTCGTGCGCAGCGCGGGCGATCACTCCGGCGGCGCCGCGAAGCTCGTCGACGCGGTGGTTGGCCATCACCGCGAGGCGCAGGCGCGAGGCGCCCTCCGGCACGGTTGGCGGCCGGATCGCCTGCGCGTAGACCCGCCGTTCCAGGATCCGCTCGCACAGCTCCATTGCCCGGCGGGCGTCGCCCACGATCACCGGGACGATCTGGGTTCGCGAGGCGCCGGTGTCGAGTCCAGCCTCGGCGAGCGACTCGCGCAGCACGTCGCCGTTGCGCTGGAGCTGCGCGACCAGCCCCGGACGCGCGACGAGGAGCGACAACGCGGCCAGTGCCGCGCCGATCGCCGGCGGCGGAGGCGCCGTGGAGAAGATGAACGGCCGCGCGGTGTTCACCAGCAACTCGACGATCCGGGGCCCGGCGCAGACGTAGGCCCCATAGCTTCCGAGCGCCTTGCCGAGGGTCCCGACGATCACGTCGACCTCCCTGCTGAGTCCGGCTTCGGCCACCGCGCCGCGGCCGTCGGGCCCGAGCGCGCCGGTGCCGTGGGCGTCATCGACCGCCAGCAGACAGCGATGGCGACGGGCGAGCTCCACCAGCTCGGCGAGCGGAGCGACGTCTCCGTCCATCGAGAAGACCGCATCGGTCACGATCAGCGCCGCTCTCTCGCCGGCGCTCCTCAGGCCCCAGGCCAGGTGCTCCAGGTCGCGATGCCGGTACACGAACGTCTCGGCCCGCGAGAGGCGGCAGCCGTCGATGATGCTCGCGTGGTTGAGCTGATCTGAGAACACGACCTCGCCGCGGCCAGCCAGCGCCGCGACGGTACCCGTGTTGGCCAGGTAGCCCGAGCCGAACAGGAGCGCCGCCTCGGTCCCCGTGAACTCCGCCAGCCGCCGCTCGAGCTTCTGGTGCAAGGCGAGGTTGCCTGAGATCAGCCGCGAGGCCCCGGCGCCCGCGCCCCAACGCTCGGCAGCCTCGGCGGCCG
This sequence comes from Solirubrobacterales bacterium, assembly GCA_036257465.1. Lineage (GTDB taxonomy): Bacteria > Actinomycetota > Thermoleophilia > Solirubrobacterales > 70-9 > DATAFO01. The sequence continues at coordinate 22,379 of DATAFO010000040.1, forward strand.
CCTGGCGCACCCGGGGGTGGTCGGCCAGCCCGAGGTAGTTGTTCGAGCACAGCAGCAGCACCTCGGTGCCGTCCAGCAATACCCGCGGCCCCTGCGGGCTGTCGATCAGCCGCAGCCGCCGATGCAGCCCGGCGCTTCGCAGCTCCTCCAACCGCCGCGCCGGATCCACTTCGTCAATCCCCCCAACCGGGCGGCTCCGGATAAGGCGGAGCCTTGCGGCGCTTCTTTACGACGCGAAGCTGCGTCGACGGATCCCAGAAGTTGGCTTCCGCCTGCCGGTCGATCAGGTCGTCGATGGGCGTGGCCGGCGTTTCGCCCTCCAGCCACCCGGAGCGGTTGTCGGGCCGGGGGTTGGCCCCGTTGTCGGGCTGGCGCGCGACGTTCAGGCCGAGCTCCTCGAACATCGCCCGGTCGTCCGCGGGCTCGGCGCCCAAGGTGGTGAGGAAGTTCCCCATCATCACGCCGTTGAGGCCGGCCTTGACCGCGAGCGGCTGGAGCTCATCGAGGTTCTCGACCCGCCCGCCGCAGAGCCTGAAGAGCGCGTCGGGGAGGATGAGGCGGAAGACCGCGACCCACTTGACCACCTCCCACGGGTCCATCAGCTCGCGGTCGCCGAACTTGGTGCCCGACCGCGGGTTGAGCAGGTTGATCGGGACCGAGGTGGGGTTGATCTCAGCCAGCTCGAACGCCATCTCGACCCGCTGGCGCGGTGACTCGCCGAGATTGAGGATGCCGCCCACGCAGCTCTCGAGGCCCGCCCCCTTCACCGCGTCGATCGTACGCATTCGGCCCTCGTAGCGGACGGTGGTGGTGACCTCCTCGTAGTGGGAGCGCGCGGTCTCGACGTTGTGATGCACCCGCTGCACGCCGGCGTCGGCCAGCTGCTGCGCGCGATCAGCGGAGATGTGGCCGACCGAGACGCAGCGCTTGAGGTTGGTGTGCTCCGCCACCAGTCGCGCGCCCCCGAGGATCTTGGCGAAGTCGCGTTTCGACAGCCCCTGGCCCTGGGTGACCATGCAGAACCGGTGCGCGCCGGCGGCTTCAGCCGCTCGGGCGTGCTCGAGGATCTGCTCCGGCTCCATCATCGCGTGCATTGGCGTGTCGGCCTCCGCGTAGCGCGACTGGGCGCAGAACCCGCAGTCTTCCGAGCAGCCGCCCGACTTGGCGTTGACGAGCGAGCACAAGTCGGTGGAGTCGCCGAAGCGCTCGGTGCGCACCTGCCACGCGCGCTCGACCAACTCGCCGATCGCGTCATGGTCGGTGAGCTCGCCCAGCCTAAGCGCCTCGTCGAACGAGATCAGCGAGGGCATCGCCGCCCAAATCTAGGTGTGGCTTCGGACGGCCTACACCGGCGCGTTGCGAAGCGATTCCCAGAGGTACAGGCAGGCGAGCGTGCGGTGGGGCCGCCAGCGCTCGGCGATTCGCTCCAGCTCCGCGGGATTCGGCAGCTCCGTGAGGCCGTAGGCGATCTGGGCCGCCCGGCGGATGCCGAGGTCCCCAACCGGCAGCACGTCGGGCCGGCCGAGGTGGAACATCAAGAACATCTCGGCCGTCCAGCGGCCGAAGCCGCGCACGGCCGTGATCTCCGCGATCACCTCCTCGTCGGACATCGTCGCGAGCGCATCGAGCTCGAGCTCCCCATCGTGGACGTGACGCGCCAGGTCGCGGAGGTACTCAACCTTGCGGCCCGAGAGCCCCGCCGCCCGCAGGTCCTTCTCGTCGGCCTCCAGCAGCTCGACGGGCGTGGGCATCCGCCCGTCGTAGGGCTCCATCACCCGGCCGCGGATCGTGGCCGCCGCCTTGGTGGAGAGTTGCTGCCCGACCACCGCGCTGACCAGCACGGCCCACGGGTCGCGGGCCTGCCCGCGCTCACGGAGTCGCCGCTCGACGCTCATCTTGCCGTGCTCGGCAACGAGCTCCGCGATCACCGGGTCGGACTTGGCGAGGCGAAGGTGCGCGGTCATGGCGCGTTGGAGCCTAGGGTCTTGTTGTGGGGCGGCGAAACTCCCTCTTGCCAGCGATGTTTGGTGCCACAGGAGATGCCTGAGCGAGTCCTCAGCGCGCCTAGGCGCGCAATCGTTGCGCTCGCCGCCTCGGGGGCTCTAATTGCGGGACTCACCCTGGCCGGCGCGCTCGTGGCAGCGCCTTCGCAGGAGCAGGCCGAGGGCGCAACGCACGCGGCCGACGCCCCGAAGAAGAAGCGCAAGCTCCGCCGGCTGCCGAACGTCGTCGTGGTGGTCACCGATGATCAGACCTTCGCCTCTTACAACGCGGCGACGATGCCGTTCGTGAGCGAGTTCATGGGCAACGGTGGGACGACCTTCTCCAACGCGATCACCACGTCCCCCAACTGCTGTCCGTCGCGAGCCTCGATACTCACCGGCCAGTACCCGCACAGTCACCGCGTGCTCTCCAACCGGCTCGGGTACGAGGCGCTCAGGGGCAAGCGCAGCACGCTGCCGGTGTGGTTGCGGCGCAAGGGCTACACCACCGCTCACGTGGGCAAGTACCTGAACGGGTACGCCGAGTTCGTCGAGGACGACAAGCGCGCCGCGCCGGGCTGGGACGAGTGGCACACGATGCTCGCCGCCAGGTACTACGGCTACAAGCTGGCTTCCAACGGGCGCCTGATCCGACGCAAGAACCGGGACAAGGACTATTCGACGCGCGTGATCACCCGGCGGGCGACCAAGCTCGTCCGCCGGTACGTGCGCAGGCCGGCTCCCCTCTTCCTCGCCGTCGACTACTACAACCCCCACACCCAGGCAGGTGGCGGCGGGCGTTGTGCGGGCTCGGCGCGTCCGGACCCCAACGACGAGGATCTGTTCGTCGACGAGCCGCTCCCACAGCCTCCCAGCCTCAACGAGCCCGACGTCGAAGACAAACCGACGTTCATCAGGCGGCTCCCGCTGATCGGAGACCGCGGGGTCTCTGACCTCGAGCGCCACTACGGCTGCGCGCTGGCCTCACTGGCGGCGGTCGATCGCGGCGTCGAGCGAATCGTCACGGTGCTTGAGAAGCGGGGCGAGCTGGACAAGACGGCACTGTTCTTCCTCTCCGACAACGGCTACTTCTACGGCGAGCATCGGCTTCCGAGCGACAAGCAGCAGGCCTACGAGGAGGCGATCCGCGTCCCGTTCGCGGTTCGCTGGCCGGCGAAGAAGGTCACCGCAGCGCCGTCCGAGCTCTCCGAGCCGGTCGCCAACATCGACATCGCTCCGACGATCCTCGAGCTGGCCAAGGCGAGGCCGTGCAGGGCCAAGGGCCGCTGCCGGGTGATGGACGGCCGCTCGCTGATGCCGCTCGTCACCGGCGGAGCGTGGCCTCAGGAGCGGGTGCTGGGGATCGAGTTCGACGTCTCGGAGTCGCGCGCCCGCAGGGGCTCGACCTGCGCCTTCGACGGGGTGCGCACACCGATCGACGTGTACGTGGAGCACAAGCGCGTCGTCTCGGACCCCGAGGAGGGGATCTGCGAGCCAACGAACGAGGCGGAGCAGTACCAGCTCGTGGCCGATCCGGTCTACGGGGGGCTTCCCGCCGATCCGTTCGAGCTGCGGAACCTGGCGTCGCCGCTGGTCGACGACTCGTCTGACCCCGACGTCGTCGCCCGGCGCTCAGAGCTCGACCGGATGCTCGACCGGATGCGTGACTGCTCGGGTCTCGCGGGCCGCGACCCGGCTCCAAACAGCGGCCACTACTGCCAGTGACGGCGCCCCGCGCCGCGCTCGCGCTGTTGGCCGTGCTCGCCCTCGCGCTGCTTGCCGCCGGTGGGCCGTTCGGCGGTGCCGTTGCGGCCGCCCAGGGCGGCGGCAAGCCCCCGAACATCATCCTCGTCGTGACCGACGATCAGCCGCTCGAGGCCTTCAACTCTGCCGTGATGCCACGCACGGCGCGGCGCCTGGCGCGGCGAGGGACAGCGTTTGAGAACGCGGTCGTCACCACGCCGCAGTGCTGTCCCTCGCGGGCGACGCTGCTGACCGGACAGTACGGCCACAACCACGGGCTGCTCGACAACGATCCGGGCTGGCCCGCGCTCGAGGCCAAGAACAACACGTTGCCCAACTGGCTGCGCGCGGCGGGGTATCGGACCGCGCACGTCGGCAAGTGGCTTCATCACTACGGCGAGCGGACCGAGCGCAGGAACGCGGTCGGTCCCGGGTGGAGCCAGTGGCAGACGTTCCTGACGCTCGACTACTACGACTACCGGCTGCGGGTCAACGGGCGCTCGGTCCGCTACGGCGACGAGCCTGCAGACCACCTCACCCGGGTGCTGAACCGAAGGGCGACCGGGATTGTCAAGCGCTCGCTGCCGAAGCGTAAGCCGCTGTACCTCCAACTCGACCACGTCGCTCCGCACCGGGGCGACGGGGGCTCGGGCCGCTGCCGCCGCAGCGCGGTTCCCGACCCGCGCGACCGCAAGCTCTTTCGCAAGCAGCCGCTGCCGAGGCCGCCGAGCTTCAACGAGGCCGATGTCTCCGACAAGCCCTCGTTCGCGAGCGAGCGCCCGCCTCTCGGCGGCAAGCAGATCGCCTCGATCCGGCGCAAGTACCGCTGCGCGCTCGCCTCGCTGCGCGCAGTCGACCGCGGGATCGGCAAGCTGGTTCGCGCCGTTCGCCGGTCGGGAGAGCGCCGCAACACCGCGATCATCTTCACCTCTGACAACGGGTTCTTTGCCGGCGAGCACAGGATGGCTCGCGGCAAAGTGCTCCCGTACGAGGAGTCGATTCGGGTGCCCCTGGTGATGGTCCTTCCACGCAGGCTCACGGGCGCCGCCGGCCAACCGAACGTCGTCGCCGAGCCGGTCGCCAACGTCGACCTGGCGCCCACGATCCTCGAGCTCGCGCGAGCTCAGCCCTGCCGGCGCGGGCAGTGCCGAACCCTGGATGGTCGCTCGCTGGCCGGCCTGGCGCTGGGCTCCGACGAGTCCTGGCCAGAGGACCGGGCGATCGCGGTTGAGTTCTCCACCCCATCGCGCGCCGGGCGTCCGAACGGAATCTTCACCTGTGCGTACACGGGCCTGTGGACCGGCGAGCGCGTGTTCGTCGACCACATGCGGATCCCCGATCCCGAGAGCGGGTTCGCGTGTGAGCCATCCCCCGGAGTCGAGGAGCTGTACCACCTCGCCGCCGACCCGTTCCAGCTGAACAACCTCGCGTTCACCGACCCCGCCGGAAGCGCCGCCGAGCGCGCGGAACTGCGCGATCGGCTCGACGCCCTGCGCAGTTGCGCCGGGGTCGCCGGTCGCGACCCGGCGCCGCCAGACGGCGCCAACTGCGAGTAACCGACCGATACCGCTACTCCGGCGCAGGACACGTGTTGCAGCGGCTGGATGGGGGCAGCCATGCCTGAGACGTCTCGCGGGTGGCGCTATTGGAGGGCCGTCCTGGCGCTCGCGCTACTGGCGGCACTGGCGGTCGGGCTCCTCGTCCACGCCACGGGGAGCCCAACGACGGCCGAGGCCATGAAGAAGAAGCTGAAGCGGCCGAACGTGGTCGTCGTCCTCACCGACGACATGGACTCGAGCCAGATGCGGATCATGGACGAGGTCAACTCGGAGATCGGCGACCGCGGGGTCACGTTCGCCAACAGCTTCGTCAACTGGGCCGTCTGCTGTCCGTCGCGCGCCACCCTGCTCACCGGCCAGTACGCGCAGAACCACGACGTGCGGGGAAACCAGGCCAACCAGGGCGGCGGCTTTGCGAACTTCAACAACAACAACACGCTCGCGCTGTGGCTCCAGGCGGCCGGCTACCACACCACCCACATCGGCAAGTTCCTCAACGGCTACGGCGGCGTGGGCTCGGGCGCTGCGTTCGTGCCCCCGGGCTGGGACGGGTGGTACGCGGGCACCGCCGGCACGACGCAGACCGTCTTCAACTACACGTTGAACCAGAACGGCAACCTGATCAACTACGGCGCCCAGGTCGACGACTTCAAGCAGGACGTGCTCACCGACCTCGCGGTCAACGTGATCGACCATCGGGCCTCGTTCACGAAGCCGTTCTTCATCCAGCTTTCCTACACGGCCGCACACGGCGGCGGCCCGAACCCGAACCCCAACCCACCCGAGACCGAGTGCCAGGGCACCGCGAAGCCCGCGCCGCGCCACGCCAACGCCTTCCAGTCCGAGCCGGTTCCCCGGCCGCCGAATTTCAATGAGGCCGACGTTTCCGACAAGCCGGAGGGGATCCGCAACAACCCCCCGCTGAGCGCCGGCGACATCGCCGACATCACGCGCAACTACCGCTGCCGCCTGGGCTCGCTGCTGTCGGTGGACGAGGGCGTGGGCCGGGTCATGGACGCGTTGCGGGCGAACGGCGAGCTTCGCAACACGCTCGTGATCTTCACCTCCGACAACGGCTTCTTCCACGGCGAGCACCGGGTCAAGACGGGAAAGACGCGGCTCTATGAGCCGTCGATCCGGGTGCCGTACGTGATGCGCGGGCCGGGCGTGCCGAAGAAGGGCAAGACCGTGCGCGACCTGATCATCAACGCCGACACCGCCCCGACCATCGTCGACGCCGCCAACGCCCGGGCGCGCCTGCCGATGGACGGCCGCTCGCTGTTGCGGGCGGCCAAGCGCCCGCGGAAGGTCACGGGCCGCACGCTGATGCTCGACACCGCCGGCTACAAGGCGGTGCGCACGCAGCGCTACATCTACGCGGAGCACTCGACCGGCGAAACGGAGATGTACGACCTCGAGGCGGATCCCTACGAGCTGCAGAGCGTCCACTCCGATCCCCGCTACAACAAGGCGCGCTCCCGTCTCGCCAAGCTGCTGGACGAGTTCCGCCGCTGCTCGGGCCGCGAATGCGCGCGCGGCCCGCGCGTGAAGCTGAAGCTCAAGCCCGACAAGCGGCAGGGCGAGGGCTGTCGCCCGCCGGGGCTGAAGGCCACGCTCGCCGGCGGTGAGAAGGGCGCGGTCGATGAGGCCGTGTTCCGCGGCGGCGGCAAGCGCGATCGCGATCGCGACAAGCCGTTCAAGCTCAACCTCAACGCCTCGGGCAAGGGCAGGGTGAAGATCAAGGCGACAGTCACGCTTCGCGACGGGCGCGTCGACAGCACCCTGAAGCGCAAGACCAAGGTCTGCGGCTGAGCCGGGCCGCTAGCGCCCGCGCCAGCGCGGTGGCCGCCGCTCGGCGAAGGCGCGGATCCCCTCCCGGAAGTCCTCCGATGCGAAGCACGAGCGACGCAGCTCCACGAGCTCTCGTTCCTGCTCGGCAGTGAGGCGCGGAAAGCGCGCCAGCGTCTCGATCGCCCGCTTGTTGCCCTTCATCGACAGCGGCGCATTGGCGGCGATCTCGCTCGCAATGGCGAGCGCGGTGCCGGCGACCGCGTCGTCGGCCACGACCTCGTTCACGAGGCCGATGCGCTCCGCGCGCTCGGCGTTGAGGTTGCGACCGGTGAGGAAGAGCTGCTTGGTGTGCGCCACTCCGATCACGTCGATGAACCGCTCCAGCCCGGTGTGGCTGTAGATCAGTCCCAGCTTCGCCGGCGGCATCCCGAGCTTCGCGGAGGCGGCGCAGACCCGCAGGTCGCAGCGCACCGCCAGCTCGAGCCCACCGCCGAGGCAGTGGCCGTTGATCGCCGCGACGACCGGGTAGGGGTGCGCGCTCAGCGCCTCCATCGCCGCGTGGAAAGGATGGGCGACGAGCGCCTCGGCGTCCTCGGTGAAGGACTCCTCTCCGATGCCGCCGATGTCATAGCCGGCCGAGAAGGCGTCACCTGTGCCGGTGACGATCACGCAGCGGATCTCGATTCCACGGTCGAGCTCCGGGAGGACGGCGGCGAGGGCGTCGAGCACCTCGTGGTCGAGCGGGTTCCGCTTGGAAGGGTTGTTGAGCCTCAGCCGGGCGACGGCCTCTGCGGGCTCGTCGAGGAGCAGCTTCCCGCTGGCAAGTTCCTCCGCCACCGGGCTACTCCAGAACGACCAGAACGTCGCCCTCCTGGACGGACTGCCCCTCCTCGCAGCGGATCTCGGCGACCGTGCCGGTGTCCTCCGCCTCGACCGGCATCTCCATCTTCATCGACTCGAGAATCACAACCGTGTCGCCGTCGTCGACCTCGTCGCCGACCGCGACCTCGATCTTCCACACGGTGCCGGTGATGTGGGCGGGGATCTCGACGCTCATGGCTAGGTGGCGCGCCAGAATATCTCGGAGTGCGGCCGGGTCCTCTGGTCATAGTCGCCGCCCGCAACGAGGCCGACCGAATCGGCTCCACCATCGACGGGCTCGGCCGGGCGTTCCCGGACGCCATGGTGTGGGTGGCCGACGATGCCTCCTCGGACGGAACGGCGGAGGTCGCGATCGCGCGCGGCGCACGCGTGGTGAGCCGCGGTCGCCCGCACGGCAAGGGGGCCAACGTCACTGCCGCTGCCGAGGCCGCGCTCAGCGAGGACGACCTGCCGGCGATCGCACTGCTCTGCGACGCCGACCTCGGCGAATCGGCCGCGAAGCTCGGAGACCTCGTCGCCGCGGTCGCCGACGGAAGCTGTGACCTCGCGATCGCGGCGTTCGCGCATCGGGTCGGCGGCGGGTTCGGCTTGGCCGTCGGCTTCGCGCGCTGGGCGATCGAGCGCCGGTGCGGGTACCGCGCCACCGCACCGATCTCGGGCCAGCGGGCGATGCGTTCGGACGTCCTGCGGGAGGCGCTCCCGTTCGCGCCCGGCTACGGGATGGAGATCGGGATCACGGTCGACGCCGTGCGCGCTGGTCACAGCGTGCGTGAGCTCGAGCTCGACCTCGGACATCGCGCCACCGGGCGAAGCCTGGGCGGCTTCGTCCATCGCGGTCGCCAGCTGCGCGACTTCGTGCGCGTCTGGTGGGCTCGGCGCAGACGCGGATAGCCTGCACCAGCCGTGATCCTGGCGATCGATCAAGGCACCACCGGGACCACATGCCTGGTCTTCACCCGCGACGGGCGAATTCGCGGCCGTGCCTACAGCGAGTTCACCCAGCACTTCCCGCGCCCCGGCTGGGTTGAGCACGATGCGAACGAGATCTGGGACGTGACGCGCCGGGTCGCGTCATACGCCCTCGCAGACGCGAAGGCCGACGCGGCCAGCCTGAGCGCGATCGGAATCACCAACCAGCGCGAGACCGTCGTCGCTTGGGACCCGGGCACGGGCGAACCGGTCCACAACGCGCTCGTGTGGCAGGACCGGCGCACCGCTGCACGCTGCGACGAGCTGCGCGAAGCGGGCCACGAGGACCTGGTGCGCGAGCGGACGGGCCTGGTGATCGACCCGTACTTCTCAGGCACCAAGATCGAGTGGCTGCTGCAGAATGTCGAGGCGGCATCGGAGGCGGCGTTCGGGACGATCGACTCCTGGCTCGTCTTCAAGCTCACCGGCCGGCACGCCACCGACTACTCCAACGCCTCGCGCACGCTCCTGTTCGACATCCGCGAGCTGCACTGGGACGCCGACCTCTGTGGGCTACTGGGAGTCGATCCGGACCGCCTGCCCGAACCGGCCCCGTCGGCGACGGTGTACGGCCACACGGCCGAATTCGGCGGCCGGGTACCGGTGGCCGGGATCGCCGGTGACCAGCAGGCCGCCCTTTTCGGCCAGGCCTGTCTGCGGCCGGGAACCGCCAAGAACACGTACGGCACCGGGAGCTTCGTGCTGCTGAACGCGGGGGCTGAGGCTCCCGAGCCGAGCGAGGGCCTGCTGACGACGGTCGCCTGGGGGCTCGAGGACGCAGTTGACTACGCGCTCGAGGCGGCCGTGTTCGTGACCGGCGCGGCGGTGCAGTGGCTGCGCGACGGGATCGGGATTGTGGCCGAGGCCGCCGAGACCGAGCGTCTTGCCGCGTCGCTCGAGTCCAACGACGACGTCTATTTCGTGCCCGCGCTGACCGGACTCGGCTCGCCGCACTGGGACCCGTACGCCCGCGGAACGATCGTCGGCATCACCCGGGGCACGGGGCGTGCGCACCTCGCGCGCGCCGCCCTGGAGGCGATCGCATATCAGACCGTCGACGCCGTTCGGGCACAGGAGGTCGCCTCCGGGCAGCGCCTGGAGGAGCTCAAGGCCGATGGCGGCGCGGTCGCGAACCGGTGGCTGATGCAGTTTCAGGCCGACGTGCTCGGCGCGCCCGTGATCGTCCCCGAGATTTCCGAGACCACCGCGCTGGGAGCGGCCTATCTGGCCGGCATCGGATCCGGCTTCTGGCGGCGCGACGACGTGGCGGAGATGTGGCGCGAGGCGGCGCGGTACGAGCCGCTGATGGAGCGCGATCAGCGCGAGGCCCTCCAGGCGCGGTGGCGCGAGGCCCTGGAACGCGCCAGGGGCTGGGCCCGTGGGGCCGATCCGGCTACGTAACCCGCGCCCGAAGCGGGGGTAGGGAGCGTAGGAGCCGGCGGTGCCGGCTCGTTCATTCCGGGCACGGCAAATGCTGCTTTCGCGGCTAAAGCCGCTCATCTGAACCATGGCCGACATCAAGCCACAGGTCTACAAGGACCCGCGTCCCGCGGAGGAGTTCGACAAGTACCACGAGTGGGCGCGTACGCACAAGCCCGGGTGGACGTACGAGCTGGCGCGGATGATCATGACTCCGATTGCCATCGGCCCGTACCGGACGCGGGCGATCGGCACCGACAACGTCCCCGCCGACGGGCCGGTGATCCTGGCGCCCAACCACTTCTCGAACATGGACCACTTCTTCGCCGGCGTCTATCTGCGGCGCAAGGTCCAGTTTCTCGCCAAGTCTCAGCTGTTCGGAAAGAACGCGATCCTCACCTACATCTACCGGGTCGGAGGCGTGTTTCCGGTCCGCCGCGGCTACCACGACGAAGAGGCGTTCATCACCGCCCAGTCGATCTTCGACCGCGGCGGGTGCGTGCTGGTCTATGCGGAGGGCGGGCGCTCGCGCACCGGGGGCCTCGGAGAGCCGCGGCGCGGAGTCGGGCGTATGGCCAAGGAGTCGGGCGTGCCAGTCGTCCCCGTGGCGATCCACGGCTCCCTCGGCGTGCGCAAGTGGCGCAAGCTGCGCTTCCCGAAGGTGACGGTTCAGTATGGCGAGCCGCTTCGCTTCGACAAGGTTGCCGAGCCGACGCGAGAGCAACAGCAGGAGGCGGCCGAGCGGATCTTCGAGCGGGTGCGGCAGATGTACGAGGCGCTCGAGCGCCAGGGGCGCAGCGGGGTGATCCGCGCCCTGCGGGAGGGCAGGTCGCTGCGCTACTCGTAGCGCTCGTCGAGCGTCGGCCAGAACTCGTGGTCGTGGCCGGGCGTGATCACCGCCTGAGGAAACTGGCGGTGGAAGAGGCGCAGCTCCAGCAGCGAGCGCCGGTAGGTGTGCGGATCTTCGGGGCGCGGCGCCGGCGGCCGGTCGGTGAGCTGGCCGTGGGTGTAGATCGCGTCGCCGGCGATCAGGAAGTCCCGGTCGCGAAGGCGGCAGAGCACGCCCTGGTGGCCCGGCGTGTGACCCGGTAGTGAGACGAGCCTGACGCTGCCGTCTCCGAAGAGGTCGAAGGTGCGGCCGAAGGTCGAATACGACTCGATGCCTCGGCGGTCGTAGCTGAGCGTGCGGTAGTCGAATGCGTAGTCGTAGTGGGCGGGCCGGTAGCCGTGCAGAATCGGCCGGCGCACGGTGGTCGCGAATCGCCACTCGGCCTCGGTGAGCACGAAGTTGGCGGCCGGGAACTCGGACATCCCCGACGAGTGGTCCAAGTGCAGATGGGTCATGACAACGAGGCGAAGCCCCTTTGGGTCGAGCCCGCGGGCGCGAAGCTGAGCGGGGAGGTCCTCGCCGGGCGCCAGCCTCGGCCGCGCCACTCGGGCCGCGAGCCGGCCGAAGTTGGCGGACGGCTTCGCCGTGATGGACGGGTGCAGGCCGGTGTCGACGACGAACGGGCCGGCGGAGGGATGGCGGATCAGGAACGCCGGGCACGGCACCCTGGGCCAGCGCGAGCGAGGGACGCCGATCCCAACCGCCCTGAGGTCCGCCAGGCGACCGCCGGTGCTCTCGAGCGATTCGGCGGGAAAGATGACGTCGCCCACCTTCAGGGGCTCGACGACCACGGTCGTTCCATCGCTGCCGCCCCCAGGCATGGGTTGGGTCAGCGCCCGCGGCTCAACGTGGACCATCACGGCGCACGAGAGTAGCCCCGGCGCGCGGATAAAGTCCCGGCCGGATGGCCGACCGCAACTCCTCGATCTTCGTCGCCGGCCTGCTCGACGGCCAGGTGTGCGTGGTCTCGGGCGCCGGCACGGGCCTGGGCAAGGCGACCGCGCTGGAGCTCGCGCGACTCGGCGCCACGGTGGTCGGCTGCGGGCGCCGCCGGGAGCCGCTCGACCGGACGGTGGCCGAAATCGAGGCCCTGGGCGGGGTTGCCGAGGCGCAGTCGATGGACATCCGCGACGACGACGCGGTCGACGCCTTGGTCGACGGGGTGCTCGAGCGCCACGGGCGCCTGGACCTCCTCGTCAACAACGCCGGCGGCCAGTTCCTCAGCCCGGCCGAGGCGATCTCGCCCAAGGGCTTTCGGACCGTGATCGAGCTCAACGTCACCGGTACCTGGCTGATGACCCACGCCGCCGCGACGAAGGCCTTCATCCCTCGGCGCTCGGGCAAGGTGGTCAGCATCACGATCTCGCCCCACAACGGGATGCCGGGGATGGTGCATTCGGGAGCCGCCCGAGCGGCCGTGGAGAACATGATGCGAACGCTGTCGATCGAGTGGGCACGGTTTCAGATCAAGCTCTGCGCGATCGCCGCAGGCCAGTTCGACACCGAGGTCCTGCGCACCAAGTATCCGCGGCCCGTGGCCGAGAACGTCCATCGCACGGTGCCGCTGCAGCGGCTCGGGACCGAGCAGGAGATGGCCTGGATGATCGCGTATCTCGCCTCGCCCGCAGGCGACTTCGTCTCCGGAGCCGTGCTGACCCTCGACGGCGCCCGCGACAACTGGTTCGGCGCCTGGCCGCCGGAGGGGGCGGCCGACGCGGGCGGGGAGCCACTCGCCGAGGAGCGCCGCCCGAGCGACTAGAAGTACATGCCTCCGAACTGACCGCCGGTGACGTTCAGCACCTGCCCGTGGACGTAGTTGCTGAGCTCTGAGGAGAGGAACAGCACGGGCTTGGCGGCTTCCTCCGGCTGAGCCGCTCGCCCGAGCGGGATGATCATCGCCGCCATCGCGCGCGTCTGCTCCGGGATCCCGAGCTCGACCTCCTCACCGCCGACCTCGATCTTCTCACCGGCCTCCTTGGCTTGGGTGAGACGGGTCTCGATGAAGCCGAAGGCGACCGCGTTGACATTGATCTTGAACGAGCCCCACTCCTTGGCAAGCGTCTTCGTCAGGCCGACGACCCCGGCCTTCGCAGCCGAGTAGTTGGCCTGGCCGGCGTTGCCCATCGTGCCCGAGATCGACGTCACGTTGACGATCTTGCGGAACACCTCCTTGCCCTCGCCGAGCTCCTGCTTGGCGGCCTCGCGCCAGTGCGGCGCGATCGCGCGGATCACGCGGAACGGGGCGATGGTGTGGATGTCGAGCATCGCCTGGAACTGCTCGTCGGTCATCTTGTGGATCACCCCGTCCCAGGTGTAGCCGGCGTTGTTGACCACGATGTCGACCTGGCCGAACGCCTCGATCGCCGTTGCGACGAGGTCGTCGGGGACGCCCTCCTTGGTCAGGTCGCCGGCGAAGACCGCCATCTCGCCGTCGATCTCGCCAGCGGCCTGCTCGGCGACGTCGCCGTCGATGTCGTTGATCAGGACCTTCGCGCCCTCGGCGACGAACAGCTCCGCGGTCGCACGGCCGATGCCGCGCGCCGAGCCGGTGACGATCGCCGCCTTTCCGTCAAGCAGTCCCATGCTCAGAATTCACTCCATTCGTTACGCCAGTTGATGTCGAGGTCGGCACTCTATGGATTCGCCGACTCCTCGCGGCGCCTGCGCGCTTAGGTAGTCCATGGACTACTCAACCGCTCACTCGCCGGTCAGCGTTCCCTACCCAGCCAGTTCCCGGGGGGTCAGAGGCCCAGCCGGCGGCCGATGATCTCCTTCATGACCTCGTCGGTGCCGCCCCCGATCGGGCCGAGGCGCGCGTCGCGCAGCGCCCGTTCGACGCCGTACTCGCGCATGTAGCCGTACCCGCCGAAGATCTGCACGCACTCGTCGGCGACCTCGAGCGCGGCGCGTTGGCTCAGCAGCTTCGCCATCGAGACCTCGGTCGTCGCGTCCTCGCCGCCCGCGAAACGCCGCAGGCAGTCGTAGGTGAGCGCGCGTGAGGACTCCAGCCTGACGCCGATCTCGGCCAGCTTGTGGCGAATCGCCTGGAAGCGGCCGATCGGGCGGCCGAAGGCCTCGCGCTCCTTGGCGTAGGCGAGCGCCATCTCGAGCAGCTTGCGCATCGCGCCAACGGCGCCGAGTGACATCAGCAGCCGCTCCCAGTGGAAGTTGGCCATGATCAGCTTGAACCCCCGGTTCTCTTCTCCCAGCAGGTTCTCCGCGGGCACCTCGACGTCGGTGAACGCCAGCTCGCCGGTGTCGGAGGAGTGCCAGCCGAGCTTCTCGAGCTTGCGCGTGACCTCGTACCCTGGCATCTCGCGTTCGAGGACCAGAAACGAGATCCCGTCGTGGCCGCCGGCTTGCGTCGTCTTGACGGCGCACACCAGGATGTCCGCGCGGACGCCGTTGGTGATGAAGGTCTTGGAGCCGTTGACCACGTAGCCCCCGTCGACCGTGCGCGCGAACGTGTTGATGCCGGCAACGTCCGAGCCCGCACCCGGCTCGGTAATCCCCAGCGCGGCGATCTTCTCCCCTCGGATCGCGGGACGCAGGAAGCGCTCGTGTTGGCCGGGCGTGCCGAAGCGGAAGATCGGCGGCGTGGCAATCCCGGTGTGGGCGCCGAGGCCTGCGGCGACACCGCCCCCAGCGCCTGCGGCGGCGAGCTCCTCGGCCCAAACCGCGTCGTGGACGTAGTCGCCGCCCTGGCCGCCGAGCTCCTCGGGGTACTTGAGCCCGAGGAAGCCGAGCTCGGCGGCGCGGGCAAACAGCTCGCGCGGAAACTCTCGCGCGTCCTCCCAGGCGTCGAGGTGGGGAGCGATCTCCTCGCGCACCCAACGGGCGATCGTCTCCCGAAGCTGCTCGTGCTCGTCGGTGAACGGCGGCAGCAGCGCCCGCTCGCCGGTGTCCTTGATCACGGTCACCGCTGGGCGGGCGGCAGCCACAGCTGGCCGCGCAGGATGTCGCCGTAGCCCATCCAGGCGAAGTTCATCAGCCGCAGGGCGTGGAGCTGGGCGGTGCCCTCCTCGGGATGGCGAAGCCACCACTCGGCAACCGACTCGGCGGCCCCCATCAGCGCCTGCGCCTGTGCCTCGATCTCGGTCACGAGCTCGGGCGAGACCCCGGCATCGGCTGCGGTGCGCCCGAGCAGCGTCGTCAGCGCGACTCGGATCTCGTGCCGAAGTGCGCCGATGCGCGCGGCCGCGGCCTCGCCGCGACCTGACGCCCCGACGAAAAAGGTCGACCACTCGTCACGGTGCTGGTCGACGAAATCGAAGAAGGCGAGCAGCCCGCGCCACAGCCGCTCGTCGGGCGCGACAGAGGGGTCGATCGCCTCCCGGACGATGTCGAGCACCGGCTCCGCGGCGCGCTCGATGCACGCGACGAACAGGCCCTCCTTGGATCCGAAGTACGCGTAAAGCATCGGCTTCGTGACCCCGACTCGCATGGCGATCTCGTCCATCGACACGCCGTCATACCCCCGCTGGGTGAACAGCTGGGCGGCCGCCTCGAGCATCTGTCGCTCGCGCTCGCGGCGCGGGACCATGCGCCTGGAGCGCCGGCGTGCGCGGCTTGCCTTTGCGGTCGAGGGAGTGGGAGTGCTCGCCATCTGGTGACCCGAGATGTTGCTCTGAGTAGGTTACCGCGAGTAACAACGCGTGCGATCACCTCGCTGCCGCTTGGGGATCGGACGGTTCAGCCCGCTTGGGGTTCAGCCGCCGAGCCAGTCGTGCAGAGGCACCTTGGCCTCGAGCACTGAGAAGTCGCCTTCGTCGCGGATCCGCTCGGCGGCGGCCGCGACGGCGGCCATCCCGACGAAGGTCAGGCTCGCTCCGACGCTGACGCGCTGTGCGCCCGCCTCGACGAGCTCGTCCATCCTGAAACGGCGCAGGGCGAGGACGTTGAGCGGCCTTGAGACCGCTTCGGCCACCGTGTGGACGTCCTCGATGCTGCGCAGGGCCGGCGCGTAGACGACGTCGGCGCCGGCTTGCTCGTAGGCCTTAAGCCTGGCGATCGTGTCGTCGAGGTGGGGGTTGCCGCGGAGGTGGTTCTCGGCGCGGCCGGTGAGCGTGAACGGAAAGTCGAGCTCTTTGGCCGCCTCGGCGGCGGCGGACACGCGTTCGGCCGCGTGCTCGGGCTCATAGATCCTGCCCTCGGGGTCCCAGTCCTCGATCGACCCGCCGACCGCGCCGGCCTCGGACGCGCGCCTGATCGCCTTGGCGGCCGCCTCTGGCTCGGCCCCGTAGCCGTTCTCGAGGTCGACCGAGATCGGCAGGGCGCTGGCGTCGGCGAGCTGCCGGACGTGACCTGCGACCTCGTCGGGAGTGACGTTGCCGTCCATGCGGCCGAGCGTGAACGCGAACCCGCCGGACGTGGTCGCCAGCGCCCTGAAGCCCATCGCCTCGAACGCCTTGGCCGAGCCGGCGTCCCAGGGGTTCGGGATCACGAACGGCTCGCCCTCGTGCAGCGCACGAAACGCCTCGCCCTTGTCGTGTTGGGTCGGTCGGTCGGCCATGGCCTGCATCCTGACACTACGGTGCCGGGATGCCGCGCGCCACGACCGACGCCGCGCCACGAGCCGAGACCCTGGGCCCCCGCACCCTCAACCGTGCGCTGCTCGAGCGCCAGCTGCTGGTCGAGCGCCAGGGGCGCAGCGCGGCGGAGACGATCGAGCACCTCGTCGGGATGCAGGCCCAGGAGCCGCCGGATCCATACGTCGGCCTCTGGACCCGGATCGAAGGCTTCGATCCCGGCGAGCTCGCCGAGCTGATCGTCGAGCGCAAGGCGGTGCGCGGAACCCTGATGCGGGCGACGATCCACCTCGTCACGGCCCGCGACTACCTCGCGCTTCGGCCGGTGATGCAACCCGTGCCGGAGCGCACGTTCCGCGGCAGCCGCTTCGCGCGCGAGCTGAAGGGGCTCGACCTCGAGCCGGTGTTGGATGCGGGGCGAGAGCTGCTCTCCTCCTCCCAGCCCCGCACGCGCGCCGAGCTCGGCCGTCTGCTCTCCCACCGGTGGCCCGACCGCAATCCCGTCTCGCTCGCGCATGCGGTCACGTTCAACGTCCCCCTGGTTCAGGTGCCGCCCCGCGGGGTCTGGGGTCGGCGGGGCCAGGCGAACCTGACCACCGCGGAGAGCTGGCTCGGGCGCCCGCTCGAAGCCAGGCGCGACGTCGAGCACGTCTTCAGGCGCTATCTCGCGGCCTTCGGCCCCGCAAGCGTCATGGACTTTCAGACCTGGTGCGGCCTGACCCGGATCCGCGAGGTCATGGAGCCGATGCGATCCCGGATGCGCACCTTCCGCAGCGAAGCCGGGACGGAGCTCCTCGACCTGCCCGACGCCCCGCTGCCCGACCCCGACACCCCTGCGCCCGTTCGCTTCCTGCCCTTTTACGACAACGTCCTGCTCGGGCACGCCGACCGAACCCGCGTCGTCCCCGCCGAGTCCCGCGCCCCGATGTTCCCCGGCTACAGCGGCAACGTTGGCAGTCTCCTCGTCGACGGCTTCTTCCGGGGCCTGTGGAGGGTCGAGCGGGCCGAGGGGGCGGCGACTCTCCTGGTCGCGGTCACGAAGCGCCTGCCGAAGCGACACGCCGCGGAGGTGACCGAAGAGGGGGTGCGGATGCTGGAGTTCACCGACCGCGATGCCGAGTCACGCGACGTGCGGATCACGTTTCGTGGCTAGGCGGCGATGATTTGAGGTCCGGCGTCGATCTCAACGCCGCTTGATCGTCGCTAGGGTGAAACGCGGCGATAGGCGTCGCGGAAGCAAGGAGGTTCAGATGAAGTACTTGCTCGCGCTCTTCGGAGACGAGAGCGGCTGGGAAGACGTCAGCCCCGAGGACATGAGGGCCAGGATGGAGCCCTGGAACCGGTACGAGCAGGAGCTCCACGACGCCGGCGTCAACCTTGCCGGCGAGGGCCTGCAGCCCAGCAACACCGCCACGACGGTGAAGGTGGGCGAGGAAGACGAGCGGATCGTCACCGACGGGCCCTTCGCCGAGACCAAGGAGCAGCTCGGCGGGTTCTACCTGCTCGAGTGCAAGGACCTCGACGAGGCCCTCGAGTGGGCAAAGAAGGTGCCGCTTACGCCCGGAGGCACGATTGAGGTGCGGCCGGTGATGGACTACACGCAGTTCGGCTTCGAGCAGCCTGAGCGCAAGGCAGAGGCCGCCTCGTAGTCACGCGCACCGAGGATCAGACCGCTGTCGTCGACCGCCTGTTCCGGCGCGAGTCGGGGCGGGCGGTCGCGACGCTGATCCGCGTCCTCGGCGACTTCGATCTCGCCGAGGAGGCGGTTCAGGAGGCGTTCGTCGTCGCACTCGAGCGCTGGCCGGCCGACGGCACCCCCGACAACCCGGGCGCCTGGATCACGCGGGTCGCCCGCAACAGCGCGATCGATCGTCTGCGGCGCGAGCGCACGCTGGCCGAGAAACGCTCCGTCCTCGAGGGCCTGGCCCGGATCGAGGCGGGCCATGCTGCCGCGGACCCGCCTGCGCCCGGAAGCAAAGCTGAGGACGCAGGCAGCGATGACCTGCTGCGACTCATCTTCACCACCTGCCATCCGGCACTCGCGCCGGAGGCGCGGGTCGCGCTCACGCTTCGCACACTCGGCGGGCTCACCACCAGCGAGATCGCGAGGGCGTTCCTGGTCAGCGAGGGGACGATGGCCCAACGGCTCGTGCGCGCCAAGCGAAAGATCCGCGACGCGCTGATCCCGTACGAGGTGCCGGCGCCGGAGCAGCTGCCGGACCGCCTCCCGTCAGTGCTCTCCACGCTGTACCTGATCTTCAACGAGGGCTATCTCGCGACCACCTCGGACGTGCTCATCCGGCGAGAGCTCTGCGCGGAGGCGATCCATCTCGCTCGGGTACTGGTCTCGATCATGCCGCGCGAACGCGAGGCTCAGGGGTTGCTGGCGCTGATGCTGTTGACCGACTCCCGGCGCGAGGCGCGGGTCGACGCCGCGGGGAAGCTGGTGTTGTTAGCCCAGCAGGACCGCTCGCTCTGGGACCGGCAGGAGATCGTCGAGGGGATCGAGTTGACGAGGCGCGCCCTCGGCACGCCCGGCCTGCGCGGCGCGCAGCCGCCCGGCCCCTACACGCTCCAGGCGGCGATCGCCGCGCAGCACTCTGCCGCGCCGACCCCGGCCCAAACCGACTGGCCGCGGATCCTGGCGTTCTACGACTGGCTCCTGGTCGTCCAGCCCTCGCCGGTGGTCGAGCTCAACCGAGCCGTGGCGTTGGCCATGGTCGAGGGCCCGGAACGCGGCCTTCAGGCGATCGACCAGGTCGAGGGACTCGACGAATACCAGCACCTGCACTCCGCCCGCGCCGACCTGCTCGCGAAGCTCGGCCGCAACGCCGATGCGGCCGCCGCCTACGAGCGCGCCCTCGCGCTGGCGACGAACCCGGTCGAGCGCTCGTTCGTCGAGCGCCGGCTGCGGGAGCTCGCCGGCGAGAGCCGCCCCCGATAGGGTCGCGGCGCAGTCGGATTGGAGGAGGCGCCCATGCGCCTACCCCCAGGACGCCTCGGACATCGGGCGGAAGCTGGTTGTGAGGATCCTCACGCTCCTCGGGCGCGTGACCGCGAAGAGAACGACGTCGGCGACCTCGTCCGCGGTCATCATGGCCTCCAACTCCGGGTCGCCCTCCTCCCGGCCCGCCCCGATCGCGAACTGTGTGTTCACGCCGCCCGGGCAGATGCACGTGGCACGCACGCCCTGCTCGCGCAGCTCGTGGTCGAGGGCGCGGGTGAAGCCCACCTGGCCGTGCTTAGAGGCGTTGTAGACCGCCTCGCCGGGGAAGGCGCGAAGGCCGGCAACGCTTGCGAGAGCGATGAAGTCGCCTTGCCCCGCCTCGATCAGGTGCGGCAGCGTCGCCGCCGCGGTGTACAGCGTGCCCTTGAGGTTCACGTCGATGATCGCCTCGAGCTGCTCGGGGTCGAGGTCGAGGAACGACCCGTACGCGCCCACCCCCGCGTTGGCGACGGCGATATCGAGGTGGCCGAAACGCTCGAAGACCGACTCCACGGCGGCGCGGACGGCCGCGCGATCGCGCACGTCACAGGTCACGCCGAGCGCGCGCTCGAGTCCAAGATCTTCGCCGTGGCGCGAGAGCAGGCCGACCGATGCGCCGGATTCGTGGAGCCTGCGTGCCACCGCCGCGCCGATGCCGCCGCTGGCCCCGGTGACGAGAGCGACCTTGCCTTCCAGTTCCATCGAGTCTCCTCCTTTGGCCTCGTGATGGGCGCATTCTCCTAGGCTTGATCGAGTGAGGCTCCCGGACACCGCACACACCTCCAAGCCCTGGCGAATCCACGAGGTCGCGCGGGACTTTCGGCTCGAGGACGTGTGGGCGCTGCCAACGGCGGGCACGGTGGACGACTTCCCCCGGTTGGTCGAGTGGTTTGGCTCGGGCGACCCATCCCAGGACCTCCCTCGCCCGGCCCGCGCCCTCTTTGCGATCCGGTGGTGGGCCGGCGAGCTGCTCGGTTGGGACCGCCCGGCCGCCGGCGTCGGCACGAGGGTGCCGACGCTCCGCGACCGCCTACCGGCGGACCTACGCGAAGGCCCATCAGGGCCGGCGTTCGACGCGCTCCCCTTCACCCCGCTGTACCTGACCGACGACGAGTTTGCCGCGGAGATCGCCAACCGGACCATGCACGGGGTGTTGCACCTGGGCTGGGTCCCCGACGGGGCCGACCGGTATCGGGGCCAGATGGCCGTCCTGGTGAAGCCAAACGGACTGCTTGGAAGCGCCTACATGTCCGCGATCAAGCCGTTCCGGCACCTGATCGTGTATCCGGCGCTGCTGCGACAGATGGAGCGCGAGTGGCGCGGGCGGGGCGGCGACCCGACGCCGCGCACGCCTCCTAGAGCCCGTACGAGCGCCCGATCACGTCGAGCATGATCTCGTCGGTGCCGGCGCCGATGCGGTTCAGGCGCACGTCGCGGTAGGCGCGCTCGATCTCGTACTCCTTCATGTAGCCGTAGCCACCGAGGATCTGCAGGCACTCATCGGCGACCTCGCAGGAGATCCGCGAGGCGAACAGCTTGGCCATCGTGATCTCGCGCACCGGGTACTCGCCGTTGGCAAAGCGCCAGGCGACCGAGTAGTTGAGCTGCTTGGCCGCCTCGATCTTGGTCGCCATCTCGGCGAACTTGTGGCGGATCGCCTGGAACTTCCCGATCGGCCGACCGAACGCCTCGCGCTCCTTGGCGTACTCCAGCGTGCGCTCCATCATCCGCTCGGCTCCGGCGTGACAGCCGAACGACGCGACCAGCCGCTCTCCCTGAAGCTCCCAGGAGATGTGGTAGAAGCCCTTGCCGATCTCGCCCAGCACGGCGTCGGCGGGCACCCGGACGTCGTCGAAGGACAGCTCGGCTGTGTCGGAGGCGTGCATCCCCATCTTCTCGAGCGTCCGCGAGACCTCGAACCCAGGCACCGGATCGCCGTCCTCGTCGCGCAGGTCGATCAGAAACAGGGTGATCCCCTCGTGGCGCGAGTCGGGGTCGGTCTTGGCGACGAAGACCCCGAAGTCCGCTCGGGCGCCGTTGGTGATGAAGATCTTCGCGCCCGAGATCAGGTAGTCGTCGCCGTCGCGGATCGCCTTGGTGCGGATACCCGCGACGTCGGAGCCGGCCTCGGGCTCGGTGATGCCGAGGCAGCCAATCCGCTCCCCCTTGATCCCGGGGACCAGGTAGCGCTGCTTTTGCCCTTCGGTCCCCAGCAGGTGGATCGGAGGCAGCACCATGTCGGTCTGAACGGCGAAGCCCATGTTGGTGCCGCCCGAGCCGGAGTAGCTCATGCACTCTGCGCGGACGAGCGAGTAGTAGTAGTCGCCGCCCTGGCCGCCGTACTCCTCCGGAAAGCACAGCCCCAGGAACCCCAGCTCGCCGGCGCGCCGCATGATCTCGCTGGGCCACGTGGTCCCCTCCCACTCGTTGCGGTGCGGGTGGAGCTCCTTCAGCACCCACGCCTTCATCGACTTGCGAAGGTCCTCGTGTTCGTCGGTGAACAGCAGGTGCTTGCGGGAGGCCTCGTGGTCGGGCTTGATCACGGTCGCAGTGGGCACTGGTATCACTCCTTCGGTCGCCGGGCGGGACCGACCGTTCGCTCGACGGTCGATCCCCGTGCTAAGCTCGCGCGCGGAGTATAGAGTAATACTTCCTACTTATGGCCAGCTACGAAAAGCTCCGGTACGAGGTCGACGAGTCTGGCGTGGCCACCATCACCCTCGACGACCCGGACACGCGCAACGCGCTCTCCACCGAGATGCTCGTCGAGCTGATCGACGCCTTCTCATCGGCCAAGGCCGACGCCGCGGCCCGCGTCGTGGTGCTCACGTCCTCGCACGACAAGGTCTTCTCCTCCGGGGCCAACCTCGGCGGCTTCGGCACCGACGCGCCGCCGGTCCACAAGCACTTCGCCTCGGAGCGCTTCGTGACCCTCTTCAAGCTGATCGGCGAGTTGGGCAAGCCGACCATCGTGGCGGCGAACGGCCACGTGCTCGCCGGCTCGCTGGGGATCGCGTTGGCGTGTGACCTGATCGTGGCCAAGGAGGGCGCGGGCTTCGGCACCCCCGAGATCGACGTCGGGCTGTTCCCGTTCATGATCATGGCGCTGATCTACCGCAATGTCCCGCGCAAGAAGACCAACGAGCTGCTGCTGCTGGGCGAGCGGCTGACTGCGGAGGAAGCGCGGCAGGCCGGGATCGTGAACAAGGTCGTGCCCGCAGGGGAGTTCGACGCGGCGGTCCGGGAGTGGGCGACCAAGCTGGCCTCGAAGTCGCCGCTGATCATGCGCCTGGGCAAGGACGCGATGTGGCGACAGATGGACATGCCGCTGGCCGAGGCACTCGACTACCTGCGCTCGCAGCTCACGATCGAGCTCTCCACCGAGGACGCGCTCGAGGGCGTGACCGCGTTCTTCGAAAAGCGCGAGCCCGAATGGAAGGGACGATGAGCGAAGACCGCGAACACCAGCCTGGCGCGAACCCCCCCGCCCCCGGACGCGGGAGCAGCACGGAAATGCCCGAGGCGCGAGCCGAGGGCAAGGTGTCTGGGGCTGGAGCAGAGGAGGCGGCGGGCAGGGGTTCTGGCGAGACGCCGGAGGCTCCGGCCGAGACCGAGCACGGCGCTGAGACCGGGATGCGGCCGCTGGCGGAGGACCTCCACGAGCGCCGCGAGAAGGCCAGGCTGGGCGGCGGGCCCGAGAAGATCGCGCTCCAGCACGAGCGCGGAAAGCTCACCGCGCGTGAGCGCATCGACCTGCTCGTCGACCCGGGGACCTTCGTCGAGCTCGGCATCCACGCCGGCCCGCACTTCTCCCAGCGCGCCATGGAGGGCCGCGAGGCTCCGGCCGACGGGGTGATTACCGGCTGGGGCGACGTCGACGGTCGCACCTGCGCGATCGCCGCATACGACTTCACGGTCATGGCCGGCTCGATGGGGATGACCGGCGAGGTCAAGGTGGGGCGCCTGCGCGAGATGGCGCTGCAGAAGCGGATGCCGCTGATCTGGCTGCTCGACTCCGCCGGGGCGCGGATCCAGGAGGCGACGGGCAGCCTGTTCGCCGGCTCGGGGCACCTCTTCCGCGAGGAGGTGACGATGTCGGGGGTCGTGCCGCTCGTGGCGGCAATGCTCGGGCCCTGTGCCGCCGGCACCGCCTACATCCCGGGCCTCTCCGATTTCGTGCCGATGGTGGTCGGCCAGGGCGCGATGGCGCTTGCCGGGCCGCACCTGACCAAGGCGGTGACAGGCGAGGACATCTCGATGGAGGACCTCGGAGGCGCCAAGGTGCACTGCCGGGTGTCGGGGGTCGGTGACCTCGAGGTCTCCGACGACCGCGAGTGCATCGAGGCGGTGAAGACGTACCTCTCGTTCTTTCCCTCCAACTGCGAGCAGAAGCCGCCGCTGCGCCCGACTGACGACCCCGACGACCGGATGTCGGAGAAGCTGCTCGACATCGTCCCCGAGTCGAACCGCCAGCCCTACGACATGTACGACGTGATCCGCGAGATCGTCGACGACGGGGAGTGGTTCGACATCAAGCCGAAGTTCGCCAAGACGCTGATCACCTGCTTCGCGCGCTTCGGCGGCCAGCCCGTTGGGATCGTCGCCAACCAGCCGAAGCAGCTCGGCGGCATCCTCGAGAACGACTCGGCCGACAAGGCCGCGCGGTTCGTCAACCTCTGCGACGCCTTCAACATCCCGCTCGTCTTCGTCCAGGACGTGCCGGGGTTCATGGTCGGCTCCAAGGTCGAGCACGCGGGGATCATTCGCCACGGGGCGAAAATGCTCTACGCCGTCTCGCGGGCGACGGTCCCCAAGATCACCGTCGTCGTTCGCAAGGCGTACGGCGCGGGCTACTACGTGATGAACGGCAAGGCCTACGAGCCCGACCTGATCGTCGCCTGGCCGTCTGCGGAGATCTCGGTCATGGGCGCCGAGGGCGCGGTGAACATCATCGGCCGCTCGGCAATCGAGGCCTCCGACGATCCCGACAAGACGCGCGAGGAGATGCTCGAGGCGGTGCGCAAGAACATCGACCCCTACATCGCCGCCAAGAACGCCCTGATCGACGACGTCATCGACCCGCGCGAGACCCGTCCGACGATCATCCGCGGTTTGCGGATGGCCGCCGGCAAGCGCGTCGAGCGGCCGTGGAGGAAGCACGGAGTGATGCCGGTATGAGCCGGTTTGACGACCCAGTGATCATCAGCTGCTCGATCTCGGGCGCGGTCGCCAACCGGGAGCAGTGCCCGGCCATTCCCTACACGCCGGAGGAGTACGCGGCGGAGGCCAGGCGCGCGGTCGACGAGGGCGCGTCGCAGATCCACATCCACGCCCGTACTCCGGAGGGCGTTCCCTCGTACGAGGTCGAGGACTTCCGCGCGATCACCGAGGCGATCCTCGACGCGGTCGACGACGTGATCATCAACTACTCGACGGGAGCGATCGGGATCCCCGTCGAGAGGCGGATCGCGTACCTGCGCGAGCTGCGACCGGACGTCGCGGCGCTGAACATGAGCTCGATGAACTACGCCAAGTACTCGAAGCGGCGCAAGGAGTTTGTGTTTGCAGCCGTGTTCGAGAACTCCTTCGACACGATCATGGAGTTCCTCTCGGCGATGCGCGAGCTCGGAATCAACCCCGAGCACGAGTGCTTCGACGCCGGTCACGTCGCCAACCTCGACCCGCTGCTGGACATGGGCCTGCTGGAGCGCCCCGGGCAGATCTCGCTGGTGATGGGCGTCAACGGCGGCATCCGCCCGACCGCCAAGAACCTAGGCGTGATGGCCGACCAGATCCCCGGCGGGCCCGAGGCGGCGAACTGGCAGGTGATCGGGATCTCCCGCGACCAGTGGATGCTGATCGGCGCGGCGCTGACCATGGGCGGCAACGTCCGAGCGGGCCTCGAGGACAACTTTTATCTGCCCAACGGCGAGATGGCGCGGTCGAACGGCGATTTGATCGCCAAGGCGGGGCAGATGGCCGAGGACGTTGGCCGGCGCGCGGCAACCGTTGCCGAAGCGCGCGAGATCCTGCGGGTGCCAAGGCGTGACCGAGCTGCCGCTTAGCGACATCCGCGTGCTGGACCTGACGCGGCTGCTCCCCGGCGGCTTCTGCAGCCTGCTGCTGGCCGACTTCGGCGCCGAGGTGGTCAAGGTCGAGGACACCGGTATGGGCGACTACGTGCGCTGGGCGCCTCCCTACTACGGCGAGGACTCCCACCAGCCGCTGGGAACGCGCTCGGCCCTGTACTTGGCCCTCAATCGCGGCAAGCGCTCGATCCGGTTGGACCTCAAGTCCGACGCGGGCCGCGAGGCGTTCCTGAGGCTCGCGCGCGACTACGACGTCGTGCTCGAGAGCTTCCGACCGGGGGTGCTGAACAAGCTCGGTTGCGGCTACGACGCGTTGAGCGAGGCAAACCCGGGGATCGTGTACTGCGCCATCACCGGCTACGGGCAGACCGGCCCGCACACCGGCCGGGCGGGGCACGACATGAACTATCTCGGGCTCACGGGCATGCTGAGCCTCACGGGGGAACCGGACGGGCGACCGATTCAGTCCGCCGGACAGATCGCCGACATCGGCGGCGGGGCCCTGATGGCCGCGTTCGGCGTCATGGCCGCACTGCGCGAGCGAGAGCGCTCGGATCGGGGCCAGGTCGTCGACGTCTCGATGACCGACGGCGCCCTGTCCTGGCTGGCTATGGTCGCCGCGCAGTACCTGTGCGACGGCGAGGTTCCGAAGCGGGGATGCGGGATGCTCAACGGCGGCGCCGCCTGCTACCTGCCCTACGAGTGCGCCGACGGAGGCTGGGTGACCTGCGGCGCCCTGGAGCCGAAGTTCTGGCAGACCTTGTGTGAGGGCATCGGACGCCCCGACCTCATCGAGCATCAGTTCGCTTCGCCCGGTTCGGAGGGTCGCGACAAAGTCGCGGAGGTGTTTCGCTCGCGCACACGCGACGAGTGGCTGGCATTCAACGACGAACACGATGCGATGATCGAGCCCGTCCTCGACATCGACGAGGCACTGGACTCCGAGCTCGTCCGTGAGCGCGACATGGTCGTCGAGCTGGAGCAGCCCGAGCTGGGCACCGTCCGCCTGCTCGGAGTGCCGTTCAAGCTCTCCCGCACCGAGGGCGATCCCACCCGGCCGGCGCCCGCCCTCGGCGAGCACACCGAGAGCGTGCTGGCCGAGGCCGGGTTCTCCGAAGACGAGGTGGCCAAGCTGCTCGAAAGCGGCGCGGCCGCTGGACCGGGCCGCGAGCCCACTGAGGCGAGGTTCATGGGATGAGCGCGCCAGCGAGGGAGCTGTTGAAGATCTCAGAGCTCGCCGAGCGGGCCGACGTGCCCGTGGCGACGGTGCGCCACTACCTTCGCGAGGGCCTGCTGCCCGAGCCGGTGAAGACCTCGCGCAACATGGCCTACTACCCGCCCGAGTTCGTCGACCGGATCCGGCTGATCAAGCAACTTCAGGAGGAGCGCTTCATGCCACTGCGCGTGATCCGCGACCTGCTCGACCGGGAGGAGGTTGAGCCCGAGCGGTTGCGCTCGATGATCGAGCTCGAGGACCGGATCCTCGAGCGGGCGCTCGCCGGGGAGCGCGAGCGGGTGCCCGTCGACGAGGTCCGGGCGCGATACGACGTCCCGCAGGAGGTGCTCGACCGACTGGCCGAGGTAGGGGTGCTGACGCCCGACGAGGGCGGTTACTCCCCGTCGGACGTGCGCATCGTCGAGGCGATCAGCCGCTTCCGCGCCGGCGGCTACGACGAGAGCCTCGGGTTCACGGTCTACGACACGCTGCGCTACACGCGGGCGCTCGAGCCTCTGGTCGCCGAGGAGGTCAAGGTGATCGGCGACCGCCTGGCCGGCGACATCGATCCGGAGCGCGCGGTGGAGATCATCGAGGCGGGCGTTGGTCCGCTCAACGACCTGATCGCAGCCCTCCACACCAAGCTGCTCGTGGCGGAACTCGCAGGGCACGGCTCGCGCGCCCGGTAGCTGGCGCCAGGGCCGTAGGCACAGCCCGCGTCCGAAGGCCAGGTGGGCGAGGGTCAGAACGCCTTGGCCAGCACGCGCAGGTCGTCCACGAGGTCGACGTAGGCCTCCGCCCGCTGGTCCGACTCACCCGCGCGCAGGACCGCTGAGGGGTGCACGGTCGCCACGGCGACAGGCGCGAAATCCACGGTCAGCAGCTCGCCCCGCCGCTTGGAAACGCGGAAGTCGTTGCCCAGGAGCGACTGGGCGGCGACGCTGCCCAGAATCCCGACGACCTCCGGCCGCACCCGGTCGAGCTCGGCTTCAAGCCACGGGCGACACGCCTCGACCTCGAGCTTCGTAGGTCGCTGGTGGATGCGCCGCTTGCCTCGCGGCTTCCACTTGAAGTGCTTGACGGCGTTGGTGCGGTACGTCCGCGTGACATCGATGCCGGCGTCGGCCATGGCGTGGTCGAGCAGGTGACCCGCCGGACCCACGAAGGGACGCCCGTCGCGGTCCTCGCGGTCGCCGGGCTGCTCGCCCACCAGCATCAGCGGCGCGCGGGCGGGGCCGGCCCCGAACACGGTCTGGGTGGCGTTTCGCCACAGTGGGCATGCCCGACAACCCGCCGCCGCCGCGCGCAAGGCCTTGACTCCGCCGCGCTGGGCCGGGATCAGCGCTTCCGCGCCCCCGCTGTCGCGCGAGGTCATCCGGCTCCACAAAAGCGACGGGCCCCCGGGGGGAGGGGCCCATCGCACCACTCAGAGAGGGAGCGGGCGTGTCGTCGTCCAACCATTGAACTTGGACCCGGTCGGGGATCTCCGGGAGATACGCCCTTCCCAGATCCGGTCAGTACCCCCGTGCGCAGAAGGCTAAACCGGCAGCCATCGATGCCCATGAGCGGCCTATACCCACTCTTAGACATGCGATCCACGCTCCGGATCCCCGAGGTTTCGGTTTCGGGGGTGGGTGGGTATGTGGTCTGCACGGGTGAGCGCAGTCGTGCGCAAACCCGCGAAAGGCGGACGATCAGACCGCCGACCCCCAAGGGAGCTTCGCTCACGGGCGGCGGTGTGTGATCGCCTAGCGAGACAGATGAGGAATGGAAAGCCTGCGGGCCTGAGGCCCGCGCGCAGTCGAGGAGTTGACACGGAACAACGCCGGCGCGAGGACCTCTTGCTGCGCCAATACGCAAACAGCCAGGACCCGGCGATCCGTGAGGAGCTGGTCCAGCGGTTCATGCCGTTGGTGCGGTCGCTCGCGATGCGGTATCGCGGGGGCAGTGAGCCGCTCGACGATCTGGTTCAGGTTGGAAGCCTGGGTTTGGTCAAGGCGATCGACGGCTTTGACCCCGAGCGCGGAAAGCCCTTCACCGCCTATGCGGTGCCGACGATCCTGGGCGAGCTGCGGCGCCATTTCAGAGATCACGTCTGGCCCGTGCACCTTCCCCGCAGCCTGCAGGAACGGACGCTGGACGTGGAGGAAGCCACCACTCGCCTGACCGAGCAGCACGGGCGAACGCCCACCGTCGCCCAGATCGCCGAGCGCCTGGACATCGAGCAGGAGGAGGTGCTCGAGGCGATGCGTGCCGACGAGGCTCGACGCACGCTGTCGTTGGACGCGCCGGCCCATCGCGACGAGGAGGACGCCGCGCCGACGGTGGAGACGGTGGGATGTGAGGAAGCCCGCTTCGACACGGTGGAGGCGAGCCTCTCGGCCTACGCGGCCGGGCTGGACGCGCGGGAATGGAGGGTCTTGAGGCTGCGCTTCGTCGAGGATCTCAACCAGTACGAGATCGGCGAGCGCATCGGGGTCTCGCAGATGCAGGTCTCGCGAATCATCCGCGGCGCGTTGCGCAAGCTGCTGGGGGCCGTGCGCGGAGGGGGGGAGCTCGCGGCGCTCTGAAGGCTGTGATCGCGGCCGCGGGCAGCGGGTCGAGCGGGTCGAGCGGGGCGACCGTCGGGTCGTCGAGCTGACTCGGTTCGAGTTCGGGCGCGCCTGAGGTCGCGTCCGAGCTCGGTCAGTGCCCGGCGGGGCGATCGTTCAGCGCAGCGATCGCCTCATCGCGCGTGTCGTACGTCCCGACAGCCTCGTCGATCCCGGTCAGCTGCAGCAGCCGCTTGACGTCCGCCTGGGGGCAGCAGATCGCGAAGCCCCGGTCCTCCTCGGTCAGCCGGCGTTGGGCCTGGACCAGAAGGCTCAAGCCGGTCGAGTCGATGAACTCGCAGTCGCTGAGGTCCACGAAAATCGCGCCGTTGGTCTGCGAGCCGAGGGCGTCCGACAGGGCCTGCTTGAGCTCCGGGACCGTGGCCTGGTCGAGCTCACCGGTGACGCTTACTGCGTGTCCCCCGTCGAGCGGTTCGGTATCGACCCTGAACTGCACGTTCACCGGCCGGATCCTAGCGATAGCGGGCATTCTGGGTACGCGCTAGATTGGGTCGCGGAACCCGCCCTTGAGGGGAGAGTGCGGGTCGCTCAGAGATGGAGAGCGTCACAGGCAGACGGTCGGTTCGGGCGGTCCTGACGGCCGGCTGGGGCCGCGACGCGTGGCTCGGCTTCGCGATCGGCATCCTGTGGCTGACTGGTGTCGCGGTCATCGACGTCGCCGTGCGCGACAGCGCGATCATCGGCGGGTACGTCGTGGCGCCGTTCTTGACCGCGCTGATCGCTGGGGTGCCACCGACGCTGGCGATCGGCGTCCTGATGACGGGAGTGGCCGCCGTCAGCGGCATCTGGAACGACAACTTCGGCACCGGCGGCTATGAGCTGAGGCTCGCCGTCGACATCGCCGGAACCGCCTTTGCCGCCGGTGCCGCGTGGAATCGCGACCGGGCCGCTGTGCGAGGCGAGCGGATGCGCACCCTCGATGCCGTGGGCGAGATCGCCGACGGATCGAGGCCGCTCGACGAGACGCTGCGCCGCGTGGTCGAGTTGACCGTGCCGCGCGTCGCCGACATCTGCATGATCGACGCCATCCACGGCGGTCGGGCGATGCGCACCGCTGTTGGCGTTGCCGGGCATCCCGGCGCCGAGCAGATCGAGGCGGCCCTGCAGGCACGTCCGCCCTCGCTTCCGGGGTGGCTGGTCAGGGAGGAGCGCAGCTGGCGGCACATCCCGCGGTGGCGACCGAGGTTGCGCGAGGAGGAGGTGCGCCGGATGGCGCGCTCGGGGGAGGACTTCGAGTTCCTGTCGTCGCTTGGCCTGCGCTCGTCGATCGTCGTGCCGATCGCAGCTCGCAACCGCAACCTGGGCGCGCTGACGTTGCTCCAGGCGTGGTCGCGGCGCCGCTACACCGAGGACGACGTGCGGTACGCGCAGATCCTCGCCAGCCGCATCGGCCTGGCGCTCGACAACGCGGGGCTCTTCTCCGACCTCGAGAGCGTCGAGCGCCGGATGGACAGCGTGATGTCGATCCTCGACGAGGCCGTGGTGATCCACGATCGCGACGGCGCGCTCGTCTACGCGAACCCGGCCGCCG
This sequence comes from Solirubrobacterales bacterium, assembly GCA_036257465.1. Taxonomy (GTDB): domain Bacteria; phylum Actinomycetota; class Thermoleophilia; order Solirubrobacterales; family 70-9; genus DATAFO01. Next base: position 53,575 of record DATAFO010000040.1, read on the forward strand.
CGCGGACCATGGGCTTCGCGACGCCGGAGGACCTGATCGCCGCGCCAACCGAAAAGATCAGCGAGCGATACGTGATCCGCGACGAGCACGGCCGCCCGGTCGACGCCGAGGGCCTGGCCGGGCGACGAGCCCTCCAGGGCGATTCGCCCGAACCACTGATGCTGCGAGTGATCGATCGCGCCACCCACCGCGAAACCTGGCGTAGGACCATGGCCAGACCGATTCTTGGAGCGGACGGAACGCCGCTGTACTCGGTCACGGTGATCGAGGACGTCACGGACGTCATGCGGGCGGAGTTCGCTCAGCGGCTGCTCGCCGGCACCGGTGACCTACTCGCCGCCACGAGGGACTATCGCGGCACGCTTGAGGAGGTCGGGCACCTGCTCGTCCCCGAGTTCGCCGACTGGTGCAGCGTGGACGTTCCGGGCGAGAACGGGGCGATCGAGCAGGTCGCTGTGGCACACACGGACCCGGCGCAGGTGGAGCGAGCGGTGGGGCTGCGCCGTCGCTATCCGGTGCGCGCCGACGATGAGGTCGGCGTCGCCGAGGTGCTCCGCACCGGCGAGGCGCGGCTGATGCCGGACGTCCCAGACGAGCTGCTCGAGCGCGCTGCTCTCGACGACGAACACCTGCGCCTGTTGCGGGACCTCGACATCGGGTCCGCGATTCTCGTGCCGATGACGGCGGGTGGAAAGGTCGGGGGCGCGTTGACGTTCGTCAACGCCCGCGACTCGAGATCGTTCGACACCGACGACCTCGACCTCGCGGTCGAGGTGGCCCGCCGTGCCGGCGTCGCGATCGAGAACGCCCGCTTGGCCCAGGAGCGCGCCCGCGTGGCGGCCACCTTGCAGCGCGAGCTGCTGCCGCCGAACGTGCCGGAGATGCCGGGGTGGCAGGTTTCGACGATGTATCGGCCGGCGGGCGAGGTCGAGGAGGTGGGCGGCGACTTCTACGAGGCCTTCGCCGTGGAGGGTGGCTGGGCGCTGGTCCTCGGCGACGTCTCGGGGCGAGGCGCCCAAGCGGCTTCGCTGACCGCCGAGGCCAGGCACACCATCCGCACGGCGGCCACGCTGGCCCCAGACCCGAGGGTGGGGCTGCGGCTCGTCGATGAACGGCTGCGTGAGCGTGGCGATGCGGCGTTGTGCTCGGCGGCGGTACTGCTCTTGTCCGGGAACGAGGAGGGCGACGCCCGGGCGACGCTCTTTCTCGCCGGCCACCCGCCGCCCCTGTTGCTTCGCGACGGGGGCGCCGAGGAGGTGGGGATGCCGGGGCCGATCCTTGGCGTTTCGCCCGACGCGGTCTGGGAGTCCGAGACCGTCGTGCTGCGCCCCGGCGACCTGCTCGTGCTCTACACCGACGGCGTCATCGAGGCCAAGGCCGACGATGGCGAGCGCTTCGGCGCCGCCCGGCTTCGCCACGGGCTGGCGGGCTGCGGCCGGCCGGAGGCGGTGATCGCTCGCGTCGAGGGCGCACTGGCGGCCTTCGCCGGCGAGGCGGACGACGACGCCGCGGTTGTCGCCGTGCAACGGGTCGGCAGGCCCGACGTCGTTTCCCAGCCGCGTGAATGGTCTCTGCGTGACCGGGTACGAGACTGATGTGGGACGCCAGAACGACCTGTCTCATGGGGGGCTGGGGTCCGCTGCCGCGGAAACGCCCTCGAGCGGCGCAACAGCCGGCGACGCCCTGACGCTGACGCTCGACGCGACGCCCGAGAACGCCGCCACCGCGCGCCACGCGATCGCCGATGTGGCCACCAGGGCGGGTCTGGATCGGGAAACGGTTGCCAAGGCGAAGCTCGTGGTCAGCGAGGCCTTCAGCAACGCGGCCCTCCATGCCTATCCCGAGAGCGGCGAGGGTGTGATCGAGGTCGTCGCCTACCCGGATGCCGCGGGCATCACCGTGGTGGTCCGCGACCACGGTGCGGGCATGCGACCCCGTCCCGCCTCCGGTCGCTCGAGCGAACGTCTTGGCCTCGTCCTGATCGCCGCACTGGCTCAGAGCACCCGCCTTCGACAGCTCCCCGGCGGCGGCACGGAGCTGCGGGCCGACATCTTCGTCGGGTCCGGCACCTGCTGATCTCCGCGGGGCCCCGAGCCCGACGCCCCAGCGCGTACGATCGTGCCGTGCCGGAGGGGCAGCCCCGAACGCGGTCAGCGAGCGTGCGCGGTCCGGCGATCTTCCTTGTGGGTGGCGTCGGGATCGCAGTCGCTTCGGTCGGGCTCGCCGCCGCGACCGGCGAGCCGTACCTGAGCCTCGACGCCCTCAATTCCTGGCTGGTCACGTACGCGATTGGGCTCTTCACGGCTCTCTTCGCGACGCCGTTTGCCATCCACCGCGGTCTCGGCGGGCTCCTCGAGGCCGATGCGCGCTGGGAGCGCGCGCTGCTGTATTGGGGGCTGGTGTCGTTGGGCGTGCTGGGGCTTGGGCTCCTGTGCGGGCTTCCCTCAGGCTTCGCGTCCGATTCGCTGCCCGGATCGGTCGGCCTGGTCACGGTGGTCGAGGCGGTCCTCGTCGTGGCAACGCTCGTCGTCTGGCTCGTCTCCGGCTGAGCGCCGATCAGGCCGAGGCGGTGGCGCGCAACTCGGCCAGGCCCTCCTCCCTGGAGAGCACTGGCTCATAGCCCAGCTCCCGCCTCGCCTTGGCGATGTCGATCGTGCACTCCTGGGTGAGGATCCAGTAGCTGAACCGGTTGAGAGGCGGGGCCCCCGGCAGGGGCAGGAACCGCCAGGCGGCTTCGGAGCCGATCGCGACCGGCCCGGCGATCCAGCGTGGAACCGTGCGGTCGGGCGGCGTCACTCCCTGCGTGGCGAGCAGCTCGGTGACGAACTCGCGCAGGACGACCGGTTCTCCGTCGGTGACGAAGTAGGGCTCTCCGGGGCGACCGTTGACAGCCGCGAGCAGCAGCCCCTCGACCACGTTTTCGACGTGAGTGATGTCGGTGAGGTTGCGGCCGCCGCCGACCCAGGCAAATCGCCCGGCTTCCACCATCGCGACCATCTCGGGCAGCAGCGTCGTGTCGCCGGCTCCCCACACGAACCGCGGGCGCAGGACCACGGTCTCAAAGCCCTCCCGGTTGGCGGCGCGCACCGCCTGCTCGGCCTTGGCCTTGGTCGCCGGATAGGGCGCCTTGGAGTCCGGTCGCAGCCGAGCGGTTTCGTCCACGTGAACCAAAGGCTCGCCGGCCATCAGCGCCGCCTCGGTCCCGCAGTGCACGAACCGGCGCACGCCAGCGCGGGCGCAGCCGTCAAGTGCGTTGTGCGTGCCCGTGACGTTGTCGCGCTCGAAGTCCTCCCACGGCCCCCAGTCACCGAGGTGCGCAGCCAGGTGGAACGCCACCTCGCAACCCTCGGCACCGGTTGCGATCGACGCTGGATCGGAGAGGTCGCCGCGCACCGGCTCGGCGCCCAGCGCCTCGACCTTGGCGGCGGAGGCGTCCGAGCGAGCGAGCGCGCGCACGCGAGTGCCGTCGGCCACAATGCGGCGCACCAACCTCCCGCCGATGAACCCGGAGCCGCCCGTGACGAAGGCCGATCTGGGAGTCTGCGCCATCGGCCGAGCCTAGCGCCACCGTGAACCGTGGAACCTCGCGCGCCCGGGCGCAGCGGAGGCCGCCCGCCGGCTCGATATCCTCTTAGATTGACTGGTCAGTCAACCGGTCGCGAGGAGAGCCATCCACAACATGCGCGCCGCTGTCGTCCAGCTGAATTCCACCGCCGACGTGGCTCGCAACCTCGAGGTGTCCGAGCGCCTGGTTCGTGAGGCGGCGGCCGACGGCGCTACGCTGGTCGCGCTGCCGGAGCGCTGGCACCTGCTCGGCGACTCCCAGACACTGCTCGAGGGCGCGGAGCCCCTCGACGGGCCCTCGTTGACCGCAGCCCGAGACTGGGCTCGTGAGCTCGGGATCCATCTCGTCGCCGGAAGCATCGCGGAGCGACTGCCCGATTCCGAGCTGATGGCGAACACCTCCACCTTGATCGACGCCAGCGGCGAGATCGTCGCCACCTACCGCAAGATCCACATGTTCGACGTCGATGTCGGCGGCGTCTCCTATCGCGAGTCGGAGCACGAGCAGCCGGGTGACGAGATCGTCGTCGCCGCGGCAGGAGAGATCGAGCTAGGCCTCACGGTTTGCTACGACCTACGGTTCCCGGAGCTCTACCGGATCCTTGCGGTGCGCGGCGCGCGCGCGATCACCGTCCCGTCGGCGTTCACCCTGGCCACCGGTCGCGACCACTGGGACGTGCTCCTGCGGGCGCGCGCGATCGAGAACCAGGCGTTCGTGATCGCGCCGAACCAGGTCGGCGAGGCACCGCCACACTTCAGCTCCTACGGTCGCTCGGCGATCGTCGATCCTTGGGGCGTGGTGCTCGCGCGGACGCCGGACACCGAGTGCTTCGTCGCCGCGCAGCTGGACTTCGAGGGCCAGGACCGCGTGCGGCGCTCGCTGCCGTCGTTGGCGAACCGCCGACCCGAGGCGTACCGCTGGCCGGAGCTCAGCGAGGCTCGGGCCTGATGAGCGCTGCCAAGGCCCCTCCCGTCGACCGCCGGCGCCAGATCCTGGACGCGGCGGTGCGGGTGTTCGCCCGCCAGGGCTTCCACTCCTGCCGGGTCTCGGACATCGCCCGGGAGGCGGGCGTTGCCTACGGCCTCGTGTACCACTACTTCACCTCCAAGGACCAGGTCCTGAACGAGCTCTTTACGGAGCGCTGGTCCCTCCTCCTCGCGGCGGTGGAGGAGGTCGATGCTCGCCCGATACCGCCACGGGAGAAGCTCGATGCGGTCGCGGGCTTCATCATCGACTCCTACCGGCACGACCCTGAGCTGATGAAGGTGATCGTGGTGGAGGTCACGCGCGCGGCAAACTCCTTTGGGCGCACCCACCTGCCGGAGATCCGCAAGGCGTACGAGGGGATCGAGAAGATCGTCGCCGACGCCCAGCGCGAGGGCACGTTCCGCCGCGACGTCGACGCTACCTTCGCCTCGATGTGGTTCTACGGCGCGATCGAGCAGCTGCTTTCGGGGTGGGTGTTCGAGCTGATCCCGTCCGCCGACGGTGACTTCGACCGGGCTCGCGAGATGGTCGTGGAGACGATCTGCGGCGGGCTCGAGCGTGGCGCCGAAGCCTCGCGTTAGTCCCGGCCCGTGTGGGAGCACCTGGCAACCTCGCGCCGTCAGGATCGCGTCCTGCACGGCCTCGCCAAGGCGCTGAACGTCGTCATCGGGCTCGTCGCGCTCCCGCTGTGGCTGATCGGACAGCGGTTGATGGGTCCGTTGCGGCGGCTGATCGCTTCGCTCGGCGCGGACGAGGACGAAGGCATGCGGGTGCCTGCCGAGAGTCTCCGCTCGATGGAGGCGCTGATGGCCGATCTTCAGGGGATCCCGCAGCACCTCGAGCCGCGACCGCTGGCCGAGCTGCGGAAGGGGATGGCGGATCTCTCGACCTTCGTGCTCTCCCAGCTTCGTGAGACATCAGGGCTCGGCTACTCGTATCCCGCCCAGTTCACCGACCACGTCTTCGAGGGGGCCGATCGAGAACGGATCGCGGCGTCGATCGCGGTGCACGACTCCCCGCGACCGGGGCTGATGGTGGCGCACGGGTTGTTCACCTCCCGGCGCTTCGACTACGTGCGCCAGATCGCCGTCAGCGCCTACTACGAATGGGGGTTCAACGTCGCCGCGGTGGATCTCCGCAGCTTCGGGCTGACGAACTACACCAGCGCCGCCCCCTCGAGCGCCGGCTGGAAGGAGGGCGAGGACCTTGTGGCTCTGGGGCGGTATCTGAAGCAGCTCGGCGCAACCAGCGTGGGCGCGCTCGGGATCTCGCTCGGCGGCTGCGCCGCGCTCGACGCCTCGGATGTGGACGGCGTCGAGGAGGCGCTCGACGGTGGCATCCTCGCGGTTTCCCCGCCGGCCGACCCGCGCGCTGTGGCCGAGCGCCTCTCGCGCCGGGTGCCGCGCTCGCACCCGGCGTACGCGCTCAACTACGCCTTCCACGCGATGCTCACGTCGCGGGTGCGCGGAGGTGGTTGGCCCGCCGAGATCGCCACGCTGCTGGATCCGATCGAGCTGCTCTCGGCGCCGTACTACGAGCTCAGCCCCGACGAGATCTGGGAGCGTGCGGCACCGCTCAACCACATCGGGGGCGCCCGCGTGCCGGTGCTGGTGCTGCACCCGGAGGACGACCGGATCATCAAGGTGTCCGAAGCTCGCAAGCTCGTGGACGCGGCAGCCGACAACGACCTGGTCCGCGTTTGGGTGCTGCCAGCCGGCAAGCACGGCATCCTCGACGCGATCGACCACGAGTGGACCTTTGGCGTCTACCGCACGTTCTTCGAACGCTGGGGAGCCTACGCCGAGCGCGGGTCTCCACGGCCTTTGGTTTACTCCCCCCGCCACGGTGGGTAGCCGCCGCACAACACGATGGACAACGAGATCGTCAAGAGACTGATCTGGACCGGGCTGCTCGCCGCTACCGGCGCGCTTGCGAGTGTCGTAGCGCATCGAGTCTCGACGACGATCTGGATGCGGGTTTTCGGAGAGGAGCCACCCGAGTGAGCTATCAACCGCCGCCCGAGGACGACCGCTCGGTCGGCGAGCTCGTCTTCGACGTCTCAGAACGCGTCTCCACGCTCGTTCGAGAGGAGATCGAGCTCGCCAAGGCAGAGATCACCGAGAAGCTCACCAAGCTGCTGCGCGGTGGCGTGGCCGGCATCGTTGCCGGCGTCTTCGCGATCGCCGGCCTGGCGATGCTGATGCACGCCTTTGCCTGGCTGCTCAACGACCTCTTCTTCGACGACGACGTCTGGCTCGGCTTCCTGATCGAGGCCCTGTTCTGGTTCGTGGTCGCTGCCGCAGCCGGCTTCTTCGCGTACCGGTCGATCAACGCGGGCGCCCCGCCCACGCCCGACATGGCGATCGAGGAGGGCCGGAGGATCAAGCAGACGCTGGAGTCGGGCACCACGCTGGCGGCGAAGGAGCCGCAGCCGTTTGAGTCGGGCACCGCGCCGGCGGCGAAGGAGCCAGGGGTGTGAGCGCGGTGCGGGAGCCAATTCGCAACACAGGAGACGGGTGCGTACACGGCACCGCGAGAAGCAGGTGTGTGGTTCTGTGAGCGATTCCACCGACGTCTATGTGAGCGGTGCCGGCGAGCCGGTGGGCCGCCCGGCGGCCGGCGGGCCCGGCCGCACCTCGGCGCAGATCCGTGCCGACATCGAGCGCCAGCGCACCGAGCTGTCGCGCTCGGTCGAGGCGCTTAGGACCCGCGTCACCGAGCTCACCGACTGGCGGCGCCAGGTTCGCGAGCACCGGCGCGAACTGGTCGTCGGCGCTGCGATCGTCGGCTTTGCGGTGGGCGGCCTGATCGCCCTGCGAAGCCGCCGCTAGCCTCGCGCGCCGCGAGCAGGAACAGGATCCCTCCCAGCAGGCGCCGGCGAACGAGTTGGCCACCGCTTCACGATCCGGCGGTTCCTGACGCGGCCGGCCTCAACACGGGCGCCGAGGGCACTCAGTCGAGCAGGCCAGTCCGGATTCCACCCACGCCCAGGAGCCCGGGCCCCGTGTGCGCTCCTAGCACCGGGCCAATCTCGGACACGAAGACGGGATCGCGTCCGAAGATCTGACGGCACTCGTCGACCAGCTGTCGCGCGGTCTCAGGGTCCTGGATGTGCTGGACGACCCAGGTGCCGGCGTCGTCGGCCGCACGCTCACGCGCGTACTCGACCATGCGCTCGAAGGCCCGCCGTCGCGTGCGCACACGCTCCACCGGAGTGATCTCCTCCTCCAGCGTCAGGATCGGCTTGATCTGAAGCGCCGAGCCAACCCACGCCTGCGCGGCTCCGATCCGTCCGCCCTTGCGCAGGTACTCGAGCGTGTCGACGGCGAACCAGATCTTGAGCGAGTCCCTCGCGCGCTGGGCTGCCTCGAGCGCCTCGGCGCCACTCGCACCGCCGGCCGCCGCCTTTGCGGCCGCCAGCGCCAGCAGTCCCTGAGCGCCAGCACCGGAGCGGCTGTCGAAGACGCGGATCCGCTCGCCCCCCTTGCCCTCGAGTTGGTCTCGAGCCTGCCGCGCCGCATCGCAGGTGCCTGAGATCCCGGCGGAGATGTGGATCGACACCACCTCCTGCCCCTCGGCCAGCAACGGCTCGTACGCCGCGATGAAGTCCCCGACCGATGGCTGTGACGTGGTCGCGCCGGCCTCGCTTCGACGCAGCTGCTCGTAGAAGTCCGAGTACTCGCTGGGAGGTATGTCGCCCTCGCGCCGCTGCTCGCCGCCGAGCGTCACGTACAGGCTGACCGTGTGAATGTCGTTCGCGGCGATCATCTCCTCGGGGAGATAGGAGGTCGAATCCGTGACCACCGCGGTCTGGGCGCCTGCGGGCAAAGCCGTGCGGTTCTATCACTTCGGATTGGGTGGGGCGGGCCTAGGATTGCCGCATGGGGAAGACCCTCGTCACCGGCGGCTCTGGGTTCATCGGCACGCATCTCGTGCGCGCGCTGGCCGAGCGCGGCGACGAGCTGCGGCTGCTTGCCCGCCGCACCTCCAACCTCGACCACCTCGAGGCAATCGAGTTCGAGCGGGCCACCGGTGACGTCACCGATCGTCGGGCCGTCCGCCGTGCGATGGACGGGGTGGAGCGGGTGTTTCATGCCGCGGGACGCACCTCCCTGAGGGAGGAGGACCGCAAGAGGGTGTTCGAGGTCAACCTTCGGGGCGCCAGGATCGTCTTCGAGGAGGCCCTGGCAGCCGAGGTGACCCGCTTCGTGCACACGTCGTCCGTCGGCGCGATCGGGGTCGCGAAGCCCAAGGGCACCGCCGACGAGTCGACGCCGTTCGAGATCGCCCACCTCGGGATCGCGTACGTCAACTCGAAGCACGAGGCCGAGCTCGAGGCGATGCGTGCCGCCGCGCGCGGGTTGCCGCTGGTGATCGTCAACCCCTCGTTCGTCTTCGGCCCCGACGATCCCACCGGGACTTCAATGCGGCTGATCCGCCGTTTCTTGCTGCGGCAGATCCCGGTCTACGTCGACGGTGCCCTCAACATCGTCGACGTGCGCGATGTCGCGGCTGGCCACCTGCTCGCCGATGAGAAGGGCCGGGTGGGAGAGCGCTACATCCTTGGGGGCCGCAACTTCACCCTCGACCGGCTGTTCGCGGACCTCGCGCGGATTTCGGGCGTGGAACCCCCGCCGATCAAGCTGCCGGGCGGGCTTGTGGTGGCCGGCGTGGAGGCCGCGGCCCGATTTCGACTGCCGCTGCCGACCGCGCCTGACGAGGTCCGCTCGGCGAGGTTGTGGTGGACCTACCGCAACACCAAGGCGCGAAAGGAGCTCGGCTTTGACCCTCGCCCGCACGAGGAGACGCTCGAGGCCGCGGTGCGCTGGCAGGCGGAGCAGCTTGGCGACAGAGTCCGCCCAGGGGGCCCCGAGCAGGTTGCGCTGGCCGCGGTGGGACGGCTGCGGCGCGCGGCCGGGCGAGTGCTGGGCCGATGACCGAGGAGCCTGCGCGGATGACCGAGGGCGCTCCGGACCCGAAGCCGACGCTTGTGCTGTATCGCTGTCCCAATTGGACGAACGTCCTCTGTCCGTGCGGCGCGGCCGCCCGGAGGCTGGACAGGCTCGGGCTCGACTACCACACCGAGCGCGTGCCGTATTGGCGTTCGGCTAGGGCCGAGATCGAGGAGCTAACCAAGCAGCGTCGCGTGCCTGTGCTGGTCGACGGCGATGGGGTGATCCACGACTCGAGGCGGATCATTCAGTACCTGGAATGGAAGTACGGGAAAAGACGGGGGAACGATCTCTAGAATGGTTGGGGACATGGAGACCCCGGAGTCAGCAGTCAGCCTCACGGACGTCGCTGCGGAGAAGATCCGTGAGCTCGTCAGCGCAAGCGATGAGCCGCAGGCCCTGCGCGTTGCGGTGCGGGGTGGAGGCTGCTCGGGCTTCCAGTACGCCCTGGCGCTCGACAAGACGAAGGACGACGATCACGTCTTCGAGCACAACGGCGTCTCCGTGGTTGTCGACAAGGTGAGCATGCAGTTCGTGTTCGGCTCGCGGGTCGACTACGTCGACGGTCTCCAGGGCGCCGGCTTCACCGTGAACAACCCGAACGTGGTCGCCGCCTGCGGCTGCGGCTCCTCCTTCCAGGTGAAGGAAGACGCCGCCGAGCAGGCCGCAACCGTCTAGCTCACGAGATCCTCAGCCGAGCGACATGGGCGGGCTCTGCTGCGGCCCACCTTCGACGAGGCGCGAGTCGGGCGCCTCGGGCGGGGCTTCGGGCTGCTCGACGCCAAGCAGGTCGGCGAGCTCTCCGGAGTCGAGCATCTCCTCGACGATGTCGCAGCCACCGACGAGCTCACCGTTGACGTAGAGCTGAGGGAAGGTCGGCCAGTCGCTGATCTCAGTCGTCACCTCGCGCAGAGGCTGCAGCGCGGGCAGCACGTCGATCGCCCCGTACTCGACCCCGAGCGCGTCGAGGACTCCGACCACCCGCATCGAGAACCCGCAACGGGGGGCGTCGGGGGTCCCCTTCATGAAGAGCAGCACCGGGTGCTCACCGATCAGCTGCTCGACCTTCTCCTTGAGCTGTGGGTCAGCCGCCATCTGAAATCACCATAGCGAAGCCCTCAGTCCGGCACTGAACTCTTTACGGACAGCGCGTGGATCGAGCCGTCGTCGAAACGCTCCTTGACGGCGGCCCGAACGAGCCGGTGCTGGTCGATCCGCGACAGACCCTCGAACTGGGGCGCGGCAACGACCGCTCGCAGGTGGTCGCCCCCGCCCTCGTCGAGTACCTCGACTTCAGCGCCGGGGAGCGCCACTTCGATCATGCGCCTGATCTCGTCGAGATCCGCCACACCCAGACCCGCTACTGCGTCTCGACCGCGGCGCCGCGCGCGACCTCGATCATCTCCTCGACGTTGCAGAACTTGATCCGCGGACGTCCGTGAGGCTCGCCCGCGGCGACCTCCGCTGCGTCGATCGCCTCCCAGCCGAGGTAGGTGACGTGGTTGGGGGCGCGCTGCTCGAGCAGTTCCTCGATCGAGGGCTCGACCGCTTCGCGCTCGGGCACCGCCCCGGCTTCGAGGTCCGTGAACAGCGCGTCGACCGTCTCCTGCGCGTCCTTCTTGTTCGTGCCGATCACGCCGGACGGGCCGCGTTTGATCCACCCGACCACGTAGTGGCCGCGCACCTGCTCGCCCGACTCGGGATCGATCACCCGGCCGCCCTGGTTCGGAATCACGCCGCGGCCGGAATCGAACGGAACGCCCCCGAGGGCGACCCCCTTGTAGCCAATCGAGCGCAGCACCAGGCCACATTCGATCTCCTCGCGGTCGCCGGTGTCGCGAGCGCGGATCGCGCCCGACTCATTGCGGTAGAGCTCGTTGACGCCGAGGATCAGCTTCTCGACCTTGCCGTCGCCCTGGATCTCGATCGGCGAGCGCTTGAAGCGCATGACCACGCGCTTTGGCTTGCCCTGGGGCTGGCGCTGGGAGAACTCCGTGAAGATCTCGACGTTGCGCCTGTTGGTGGGCTCGCACTCCTCCGATTCAACGTAGGCGCGGCTGACCTCGTCCAGCTCGACGTCGGCGGGATCGACGATGATGTCGGCGTCGGTCAGCTGCCCGAGCTCGCGCACCTCCGGGTTAGTGAACGCCGCCTGCGCCGGGCCGCGCCGGCCCAGCACGACGATCTCGCGCACGCCGCTCTTGGCGAGGGGATCGATCGCGTGGTCGGCGGTGTCGGTGCCGTCCAGCTCCTGCTTCGGCAGCGCGAGCATCCGGGCGACGTCAGCCGCCACGTTGCCGTTGCCGATCACGACGACGCGCTCGCAGGCCAGGTCGAACTGAGCCTTGGCGAAGTCGGGGTGGGCGTTGTACCAGTTGACGAACTCCGTGGCGGCGTGCGACCCCGGGAGGTCCTCGCCCGGGATCCCAAGCTGGCGGTCCCTGGCGGTGCCGTAGGCATAGACGATCGCGTGGTAGCGCTCGGCCAAGTCGGCCACGGTGATGTCGCGGCCGACGTCGACGTTGCCGAAGAAGCGGAAGCCGTCGCGGGCGGCGGTCTTCTCGTAGACGCGGATCACCGACTTGATCTTCGGGTGGTCGGGTGCGACTCCGGCGCGCACGAGCCCAAACGGGGTCGGCAGGCGGTCGAACATGTCGACCTCGACGTCCAGCTCGTCGCGCTTGAGCACGTGCTCGGCCGCATAGAAGCCGGCCGGCCCGGAGCCGACGATGGCCACGCGGAAAGTGTTGCCGGAGGATCCAAGCTTGCTCATCCGAGCGCGAAAGGGTACGGGATCGTCCCGACCCGCCCGCTAGGCGATCGCGGGCTCGGTGCGGGCGCTCGCGGTGCCGTCGAGCGCGTCCAGCGCACGGCCCACCGACATCGCGATGCAGGTGAAGATCGGCGTGTCGCGCAAGGTGTACGAGCTGGCTTCCGAGCCCCGCAGCTCCTGCACCAGCTCGAGGAAGTTGCCCGGATCGTCCGTCTCGAAGGAGATCACGAACTCCTGATCGTCGAGCCCGAAGGAGTAGGCGGTGTTGATCGTGATCTCGGGGTAGCCGCGGCCGATCCCGATGTGCTTGTCCATGATCCGCCTGCGCTCCTCCAGGGACAGCCGGTACCAATCGCGCCGCTTGTCGAAGGGATAGACGATCAGGTACTTGCGCTCCGACGTGCAGATCTCGGGCCTTGCCTCAGACTCCGAATACGGCGAGCGGTTGGTCATCGCGAGGTACGAGTGAGGGATCGATGCCCACTTCGCCAACCCGCTCTGCGCCAGCACCACGTGGAAGGTGTGGATGTCCTCCAGCACGGGGCTTTGGGCCAGCAGCAGCAGGTCCGTGTCGCCGCGCGTGCCGACCGTCGAATACGCACGCAGGGCGCGATCGGTGGCGAAGTCCTCGCAGGCGGCGAGGAACTCGCGTTTATCCTCCGCCCTCGCCTGCGGATCGCGGCGCTGCCAGGCGGGATCGAGCTTGAAGAAGGTGAATTTGGCGAACGTGCGGTCTCGGTCTGTCACCGCGGCGATGCTAGCGCTCGCGCTCGCGACGCTCGCGCTCGCGTGTGCGCCCCCGGGGGCCGGGGCTCAGGAGCCCTCGGAGCGCCGGGTCGTGATCGCGGTTGTCCCCTTCGGCACCACGGTCGCTCAGATCGCCCGCGTGCCGGAGATCTCGCCCGGGCTCGTGAGCGCCACCCTGGGCGACGTTCCGGTGGCGCAGACCTATCTCGACATCAGCCAGGGCAACCGCGTCAACAAGAATCTCTATGACTCGGATCTCCCTCGCCTCTACGTTCGCGACGGGGCGGTGCCGCCCGCGCTCTGGGAGGAGGTCGTGGACCGCGCCGAGGACGCCCCCGCCGACGTCGTGCCGGGTCTCCTGGCATCGACCTTGAAGGGGGCCGGCGTGCTGGTATCCGCCGAGGACGACAGTGGCCTCGCCACGCTGGCCGCCGTCGATCGCGACGGCACCATTCTGACCCGGTCACGGGCCGAGTGTGAGCTGGGCTGCGGCCCGGGGCTGAGCGTGGTCAAGAGCAGCGTCTCCGATCTCCCGGCCCTCGTTGAGAGCCAGGCCGCAGGGGACGTCCTGATCGCGCTGACGTCCGGCGTTCGGACCGACCAGCAGCTGCTGCCCGCGGGTATCGCCGGGGAGGGGTTCGACGGCAACATGAGCTCCGATTCGACTCGGACCGACGGGGTCGTGCTGTCAACGGACATCGCGCCGACCGTGCTCGAGCACTTCGGCGTCGAGGTTCCCGACGAGATGAACGGCAGCGACATCGAGACCACCGATGAACGCGATCCCGCCCACGTTGCCGAGCTGCAGTCGAAGCTCGAGGAGCGTCCCGATCGCGAGCAGGTGGTCTTCCTCCCGCTGCTGGCATGGGTTGCCGCCAGCGGACTGGCCGCCGCCGCGTTCCGCCGGCGCGGCGCCACCGTCGCCCTGACGCTGCTGGCCCTGGCTTGCGTGTGGGCGCCGCTGATCCTGTTGGTCGCCGCCGCGCTGGAGGCGAGCGAGCTCGCCTCCGCGATCATGGTGGGGCTCGGGGCCCCGGTGCTGGCGCTGGCGACGCGGGCGGCCGCGCCCGGGTACCTGGGCCTCGCCGTTGCCTGCGCAGTCACCGTTGGCGCCTACGCGATCGACGTGATCGCGGGCTCTCCCAACACAGCGCTCTCCGTGCTCGGGCCCAACCCCGGTGGCGGGGTGCGGTTCTTCGGCATCGGCAACGAGCTCGAGGCGACGCTGACGCCGCTCACGCTGATCGGGTGCGGCGCCTGGCTGGCCACCCGCGAGGGGATCGAGCGCCGTTCGGCTGCCATCTGGTTCGTCGTCGTCGCGGTCACCGCCACCCTCGCGTTCGCTCCAGGAAGCTTCGGAGCCGACGTCGGTGCCGCCATCGTGCTCGCCGCGGGCGGGGCGACCGCGGCCTCGCTTTCGCTTGGCTTCGGGGCGCGACGCACGGCGCTGGTTGTGATCGGCGCCGGCGTCGTCGGGGTTGCCGCGCTCGCGCTGGTGGAACTGATGTTCGGCGGCGCACACCTGAGCCGGTCGGTGCTGGCGGCGGGCGAGGCGAGCGACGTCGTCGATGTGCTCGACAGGCGAGTCTCATTGATGCTGAACACCTTCATCCACCCGGTCTATCCCGACCTGCTGGTGGTCACCGGGTTGCTGATGGCGCTGGGACTGTGGCGCCGCCATGAGGTTCTTTCCTGGTTCGGCGACCGCTGGCCCGCGCGCTGGGGCTACGTCGGGGCGGTCGTGGGCGTGCTGGTGGGCACCGTCGCCAACGACTCGGGCTCTGTGCTGCTGGTGATCGGAACGATTTTTCTCGCTGTTTGCGCAGGTTTCGCCTGGGCGACACGTGCCGAGGAGGCCCCGAGCGCGCCTGGCCAAGTGTGAATCGGCGCTTTTCGGGGGGTAACCGCACCGGTGAGGGGAAACTAACCCTTTACCATGCGCACAGTGCGCGTCGCCATAGTCACGCCGTATTCCTGGACCTATCCAGGGGGCGTGAACAGGCACGTCGAGGCCCTCGCCGAAGAGCTCGTCCGCCGCGGTCACCAGCTTCGCGTGTTTGCTCCCTGGGATCCGCCCGACACGGTCAGTCGGGTGTTGCACCGTGCGCCGGCGGAGAACCGCGAGCCTCCCGACTACCTCGTGCCGCTGGGACGCACGCTCGGGATCGGCGCGAACGGCGCCGTGTCGAACCTGTCGCTGTTTCCAAGCAGCGTGACGAGGATGCGCCGCGAACTGCGGGCGTTCTCGCCGGACGTCGTGCACGTTCACTCGCCGGAGGTGCCCCTGATTTCCGCCGATGCGGTGTCCTACCGGGACGCCCCGGTCGTGGGCACCTTTCACTCCTACTCCACGAAGGGCCTGCCGAACCGCTTCGCCAACCTCCTCGGGGCGCGGCGCAAGTTCAACCAGCTGCACGCGCGCATCGCCGTCTCCGGGGCGGCGGCCTGGACCGGCAGGCGCTGGTTCGGCGGCTACTACCACGTGATCCCGAACGGCGTCGACGTCGATGGTCCACCCGCCGGGCCGAAGCCCGACTCCGATGAGTTCCGCGTGCTCTTCGTCGGCCGTGCCGAAGAACGCAAGGGGCTCCCCGTGCTGCTGCAGGCGTTCGAGGGCCTGGTCGCCCACGTTCCCGCCCGGCTGACGGCGATTGGCGTCGAGCTCGAAGACGTCGAGCGCTACCTCGTCGACCCGGAGACGCGCCGCGAAGTCGACGCGCTCGGCCGCGTCTCACACTGCGAGTTGTGGCGGCGGCTGCACGAGGCCGATGTCCTCGTCGCGCCCTCTCTGGCCGGTGAGAGCTTCGGGATGATCCTCACCGAGGCGTTCGCGGCGGGAACGCCGGTGATCGCCTCGCACATCGCAGGCTACGTCGACGTAGTCACCCACGGTGTCGACGGTGTGTTGGTGCCACCGGCAGATCCGCAGCGGCTGGCCGAGGAGCTTCAGTCGATGTACCTCCACCCCGAGCGGCGCGGCGAGATGGGCGCTGCAGCGCGCTCCACCGCTCAACGGTACGCCTGGTCGCGGGTGGCCGAACAGGTCGAGGACGTCTACGAGGGAGTGCAGTTCGTGCCCGAGGCCAAGGCAGCGACCCACCGGGTGGCTCGTCGCGTGGGCCTGGTGCCCATCGACGGCTCCGAGCCGCGCCCCGCGCGGCGCCTGCCCTCCCTCGATCCACCCCCGGCGCGGACCGCCCAGCGCCACCGCGTCGCGCGCCGGATCGCGCTCGGCGTCGCCGGCTTCGTCGGCCTTGGCCTGACGTTCATCGCCGCGCGCAGGATCGGAGCCGAGAACGTGGTCAGCAACATCGTTCGCTCCGACGCTACCTGGGTGCTGGTCGCCACCGGGCTGATGATCGCCTCGCTGTTTCTTCGCGCCGCGTCGTGGTTTTCGATCGCCAAGGCGGCCCTGCCGCGCAGCCCGCTTCGAAGGCGCGACGTGACCTCGGCGACGATGGTGGGCGTGCTGATGTCCGCGACGTTGCCGGCCCGCTTAGGCGAGCCCGCCCGCGCGGTGGTGCTGGCGCGCCGCACCGGCCGCATGCGGGAGACGTTCCCCGTGCTGCTGGGCACGCTCGTCTCCCAGACAGCGCTGAACCTGCTCGCGCTGGCGATTCTCGGCGCGATCATCATCGGCAGCACCGAGCTCTTCCACGCCAGCTCGGAGAAGCTGTTCCTCGCCAGCCTGGCGCCGGTCGTGATCCTGCTCGCGGTGGTGTTCGCGCCGGTCGTCGTGAGGCGAAACGGCAGCGGGCGGGTGGCGCGCGTGCTCGGCGCCATTCGCGAGGGGCTTGTCAAGGTGCGAACCGGCCTGGTCGTGTTTCGAAGTCCCAAGCGAGCGCCGGTCGCGGTGGGCGCGCAGCTCGGCGCCTGGGCGCTTCAGCTGCTCGCCTGCTGGGCGCTGTTCGCCGCCCTCGGCCTCGATCACCGCGTGGGAATCGGCGCCGCAGCAGCGGTGCTGTTCGCCGTCAACGTGACCGCGGTGGTGCCGGCGACTCCGTCCAACATCGGGATCTTCCAGCTCGCCACGATCAGCGTGCTGACGACCGGATTCGGCGTCGGCGCCGCCGACGCGCTCGCCTACGGCGTGATCCTCCAGGCGGTGGAGATCGCGACCGCGGTCGCGCTCGGCCTGCCCGCGCTCGTGCGCGAGGGAGTCACCTGGTCGGACATGCGGATGCGCGCGCTCTCGGCCGCACCCGTCGAGCTGCGCCCACGCGGCGTCGACGGGACGATCTCGAGCTGACTCACGGCACGAAAGCTGCGCCGGGTGCAGACGCCTGTATCCTGCGGTAAACCATCCAGAGCGGCTGAGGGATCCGGACCGATGACGCCGCCGCAACCGACGAGGCTCCCCGGAGCCGGGCACGGTGCGACAGCCGGGATCGATGGAGGCCACGAGTGCAAGCCAGACTTCGAACCGAAGGGGAGCCGCGAACCCGCGGGTAGCATCGGCGTCCATGCCTGAGCGAGACTTCCTGACAGCGATTCGCGAGCGCGTCGTCGTCTACGACGGTGGCATGGGCGCCACCTTGGAGCAGTTCGAACTCACGCAGTCCGACTACGGGGGGCTCGAGGGCAAGTGCCACGAGGCACTGGTGCTGCATCGCCCGGACGTGATCGAGGGGGTTCACGCCTCGATGCTGGAGGCGGGCGCCGAGGTGGTCGAGACCGACACCTTCCAGGGCTCGCGGCTGAAGCTCGAGGAGTGGGGCCTGGGCGAGCACACGCTCGAGATCAATCGCAAGGCCGCCGAGATCGCGCGCAAGGCCGCCGGCTCAACGCGCTTCGTCGCCGGCTCGATCGGCCCGACCGGCCATTTGCCCGCATCGGACGACCCGACCCTGGGCAGGATCACCTTTGCCGAGCTGTTTGAGGTCTTCGTCGAGCAGGCGCGCGGCCTGGTTGAGGGCGGCGTCGACCTGATCATCATCGAGACGGCCCAGGACATCCTCGAGGTCAAGGCCGCTGTGCTCGGCGCCCGCGAAGCGTTCAAGCGGGTTGGGCGCGAGCTGCCCATCCAGAACTCCGTCTCGTTGTTGCCCCAGGGCGGAAAGATGCTCCTGGGCACCGACATCCAGGCGGTGCTGGCCACCCTGTCGGCCATGGACGTCGACGTGATCGGGCTCAACTGCTCCACCGGGCCGGAGGACATGCGCGACGCAATCCGCTACCTGGGCGAGAACTCGCCCGTGCCGGTGCACTGCATCCCCAACGCCGGGCTGCCGATTCAGGGCCCCGACGGCGAGACGATCTTCCCCGAGACGCCCGAGCAGATCTCCTCGGTGCTCGGCGACTTCGTGGACCGCTACGACGTCTCGATCGTCGGCGGCTGTTGCGGTACCACGCCGGACCACATCCGTGCACTCGCCGAGCGCGTCGCCGGACGGGTGCCCTCAGAAAGGCCCCAGCCCGGGCCTCCGGAGGTCTCGAGCATGATGACGGCGACGCCCCTTGCGCAAGAGCCGGCCCCGACGCTGGTGGGAGAGCGGGTGAACTCGCAGGGATCCCGCAAGGCGAAGGAGCTGCTGCTCGCGGAGGACTACGACGGCCTCGTGCAGATCGCCGAGGACCAGGTGGAGGGCGGCGCTCATGTGCTCGACATCTGCGTGGCGCTCACCGAGCGCACCGACGAGGCCGAGCAGATGTGCGAGGTCGTCAAGCGCGTTTCGCTGACCCAGGGGGCACCGATCCAGATCGACTCGACCGAGCCCGAGGTGATCCAGGCGGCGCTCGAGCAGATCCCGGGCCGAGCGATCGTCAACTCGGTCAACCTCGAGGCGGGCCGCGACAAGCTCGACAGGGTGGTGCCGCTGGCGCGTGCCCACGGCGCCGCCGTGATCGCGCTGACGATCGACGAGCAGGGGATGGCTAAGACCGCCGGGCGCAAGCTCGAGGTGGCGAAGCGCATCCGCGAGCTCGCCTGCGACGAGCACGGACTCGATCCCGAGTTGTTGATCTTCGACGCGCTCACGTTCACGCTCACCACCGGCGACGACGAGTGGAAGCCGTCCGCGATCGAGACGATCGAGGGGATCCGCCGCATCAAGGCGGAGCTTCCGGGAGTCAAGACCTCGCTCGGCGTCTCAAACGTCTCCTTCGGCGTCTCGCCACCGGCGCGGGCCGTCCTCAATTCGGTCTTCCTGCACCACTGCGTCGACGCCGGGCTCGACCTGGCGATGGTCAACCCGAATCACATCACGCCCTACCCGGAGATCCCGGAGTCCGAGCGCGAGCTCGCCGACGACCTGGTGTTCAACCGCCGCGCCGACGCCCTGGAGCGCTTCATCGCGCACTTCGAGTCGAAGGGCGCCGATGAGGCCGAGGAGGGCGAGGACCCAACCGAGGGCATGGAGCCCGAAGAGGCGCTCCACTGGCACATCCTGCGGCGCAAGAAGGAGGGAGTGGAGGACTGGATCGATCGCTCGGTTGAGAAGATCGGCGCGGTGCGGACGCTGAACGAGGTGCTCCTGCCGGCGATGAAGGAGGTCGGAGACAAGTTCGGCGCCGGCGAGCTGATCCTGCCGTTCGTGCTCCAGTCGGCGGAGGTGATGAAGCGCGCCGTCGCCCAGCTCGAGAACTACCTCGACAAGATCGAGGGCCACACCAAGGGCAAGGTCGTGATCGCGACCGTCTTCGGCGACGTGCACGACATCGGCAAGTCGCTGGTCAACACGATCCTGACGAACAACGGCTACACGGTGGTCGACCTCGGCAAGCAGGTCCCGATCGACACGATCATCGACGCGGCGGTCGAGCACGATGCGGACGCGATCGGCCTCTCGGCCCTGCTTGTCTCCACCTCCAAGCAGATGCCCGCCTGCATCCAGGAGCTGCACGCGAGGGGGCTGGAGTTCCCGGTGCTGATCGGGGGCGCGGCGATCAACCGCGACTTCGGCCGCCGTGCGATCTACCCGCACGGTAGGGACTCGGACGAGGTGTACCAGCCGGGCGTCTTCTACTGCAAGGACGCCTTTGCCGGCCTCGACACCGTCGACGCGCTGACCGACGACGACGCTCGCGAGGCGCTCGTGGCGAAGATCCGCGACGAGGCGCGGGCGTTGCGCGAAAAGCCCGTGGAAGAGGACGACGCGCCGCCCACGACCGACGACTCGGTGCGATCGTCCGCGCGCACAGACGTGCCCGTTCCCGAGCCCCCGTTCTGGGGCGTGCGGGAGGTGGACGTCGACCTCGACGAGGTCTTCCCCTACCTCGACCGGCATGTCCTGTTCAAGCTGCACTGGGGTGGGCGCGGCGTCAAGGGCGAGGCCTGGCGGAGGATTGTCGAGGGCCACGATGGCGACGAGGGCTTCGCGCCGAAGCTCGAACGGATGTGGCGCGAGCAGGACTACCTGCACCCGCAAGCAAAGCTCGGCTACTTCCCGTGTGCCGCGGACGGGAACGAGCTCGTGGTCTTCGATCCCGCAGACCCCGAGCGCGAGGTCGAGCGCCTCGTCTTCCCCCGCCAGCCAAAGCACGACCGGATCTGCCTCACGGACTTCTACCGGCCGATCGACAGCGGCGAGCGCGACGTTGTCGCGATCCAGGGCGTTACTGTCGGCCCGGAGGTCACGGAGCTGATCAACGAGCTCGAGGCGAAGGGCGAGTTCTCCGAGCAGCTCTTCGTCCACGGGCTCGGAGTTCAGGCGGCCGAGGGGCTCGCCGAATGGCTTCACTCCGAAGTCCGACGCGACCTCGGCATCGATCTCGACCAGGGCCGCCGCTACTCGTGGGGCTATCCGGCCTGTCCCGACCAGTCCGAGCACGAGAAGGTCTGGCGGCTGCTTGGCCTTGAGGAGATCGGGATGACGCTCTCGGACGGCTACGCCATCGAGCCCGAGCAGTCGACGGTCGCGATCGTTGCCCACCACCCCCAGGCCGTTTACTTCGGGATGAAGTCGGGCTTCGTCCCCGATCGCAAGATGAGCGACGAGCTGATCGCCGGCACCGAGCGCGGCGGCGAGCTGCCGCCCGAGGAGGATCTCGAGGGCGACGGCACCGTCGAGGCGGAGGCTGGCGAGACCGCCGAGGTCACGGCCTGAGGCGCGTAGCGCTTGCGCTCGCGTCCCTGGCCCTGCTGCTCGCGGCGTGCGGGGATGACGACGATGAGTCAGCGTCCGCCGCGACCGAGCAAACAGGGCAAGTGAGGGAGGGGGAGAGCTCAGGGTCCCAACACAAGCTCAGCGTCGAACCGGCGGAGTGTCCGCCGGACCTTGAGAACTGCCGCAGCGCGTCCGGCCGAATCGTCTACGTCGAGCGCGTTGATCCCGATGGCGACGGCGACGCACACTTCGTGCTGGCCAGCCGGCAGTCGATCACCTTTTCGGGGATCTCCGTGATCGACGTGCGCAAAGGGTTGCGGCCCGACCCGTTGCCGGGACTAGGCGATGAGCTCAGCGCCGCCGGACCGGTCTTCCGCGGCTCCTACGGCCAGCGCCAGATCCAAGCGATCGCGATCCGGGTCGGCGACTGACGCGCCACAGCCGCGAGCGTTTGTCACGCGCATCCCCGACTGGCGCCGATTTGCCCGGACGTAGCCCGGGTGAACCGACGCCGGCGGCTTCCAGCCGGATTGACATTAACTAAACGATCAGGTAATAATTCGCCGCGACGGCTGACGTGCGCGAGAGGCTCGCGCTGATCCGACTCGGAGGTAACCGGCATGGCGATGGCTCCCCAGCAGAACGGCAACCCCGGAGGCGACCAGGCGCTGGACGTCCTCCTCGACGGCGACATCGACAAGGTCATGGCCGGCCTGGACAAGATCGTCGAGGCGGCGCCCTCATACCGCAAGTTGATCTCGCGCTGGGAGCGCCAGGGCTGGAACTCGGAAACGTTCGACTTCACGCGCGACGCCGAGGAGTGGAAGGACCCGGAGGTCTGGACGGCCGACCAGAGGCGCTTCATGGTCTGGAGCCTGTCCGAGTTCTTCCTCGGCGAGGAGCGGGTGACGAGGGAGCTGCTGCCGTTCGCCATCGCGGCGCCAACCGACGACCAGCGAATCTTCCTGGCCTCGCAGATCGCCGACGAGGCGCGGCACTGCGTCTTTTTCGACCGCTTCTACCGCGAGGTCGTCGGCGCCGACGCGAAGACGATCGCCGACAACCTGAAGACGCAGCGCAAGCACGTCAACGCGGAATGGTCGGAGCTGTTCGACGGGATCCTCCACGAGTGCGCCGAGACGCTGCGCAAGGACCCGTCCGACATGGACGCGCTCGTGCGCGGGATTACCGTCTACATGATCGTGATCGAGGGCACGCTAGCGCTCACCGGCGCGCGCTTCATCCTCCGCTCGCTCAAGGAGATGGACCGTCTGCCCGGCTTCCGCGACGGGTTCACGCACGTCAACCGCGACGAGTCGCGCCACGTCGGGTTCGGCGTCAAGTTCCTCGCGGACGCGATCAAGGAGGACGAGCGCTACAAGGAGATCGTCCGCGAGACGCTCACCGAGACGCTGCCCGTAGGCGTGCTCGCGTTCTCGCCGCCGTGGGTGGAGAACCGCTACGACTTCGAGGTCCCCTTCGGCTACCACTCGTCGGAGATGTTCGAGTACGCGATGCGATCGTTGTCGAAGAAGCTGGCGGCGATGGGCATGGAGCCGAGCGCCGCGGCGGCCGGCGCCCCGGCCTGATGGCGACGCTCCGTGCGACCGAGCCGGCGCGCGGGCCGGGGCGGCCGCCCTCAGACGCGCCGCAGAGGATCCTCGAGGCGGCGTTCGAGGTCCTAAAACGCGACGGCTACGCGGGCCTGACGACCGCCAAGGTCGCCGCCGCGTCGGGTCAGAACAAGGCGCTGATCGCCTACTACTACGGCTCCAAGCAGGGGCTGGTGGCGGCCGTCGCGCGCCGGGTCTCGGAGCGGATCACCGAGGAGGTGCTCGGCGACCTCGGCGAGCCCCAAACCCTGGACGAGCTGGTCTCGGCGCTTGCCGGCGGGGTCTGGAGCGCAATGGATCACGACGAGGGGCTGCAGCGGGTCTATTTCGACCTCGCCTCGCAGTCGGTGGTCGATCCGGAGGTCGGCCGGATCATGAGCGAGATGAAGGAGAGCCACCGCGCCGTCATTCGCGGGCTGCTGCGCGGACTTGACGACGGCCC
>DATAFO010000010.1:0-1766 GCA_036257465.1 Solirubrobacterales bacterium
CGCCGAGCACGAGCAGCGCCTTGCCGGGGGAGTCGGTGAGCGCGAACAGGGTCGGCGGGATGGCGCCCGCAATCGCGCCGAAGTAGGGGACGACGACGAGCAGCGCTGAGAGGACGGCGAAGAAGATCGCGAAGTCGAGCCCCACGATCGTGAGCGCCACGTAGAGCAGCACGCCCGTGACCAGCATGTCGATCACCACGCCCTCCATCCAGCCGATCCAGGATGTCCGGATGCGGCCGAGGACCTCGCGGAGATGCTCGCGGCGCGGCGGCGGCGCAAGCCGCACGAGTCCCTCCACGAGGGGCTCGGGGCGAATCGCCATGTAGTAGGCGGTGATGAGGATCAGTACGAGCGCGCCGACGATTCCCGCCACGTTCAGGCCGATCGACGTGAGCGGGCCGATCAGGCGGTCAGGCTCGTCGGTGTAGCGCTCGAAGAAGCGCTGCACCTTGTCGCCGACCTCGCCGGAGCTCTGGCCGGTCACGTCCGCGTAGACCTTCTCGAGGTCCTTGACGATCGACGGCACGTCGTCCACGAACTGGTTCGTCTGATCCACGAACGGCGGGATCAGCAGGTAGATGAGAAGGCCGATCGCGCCGATGCCGGCGAGCAGGGTCACGAGCGCGCCGACCGGGCGAGGGATGCGGTAGCGCTCCAGGCGCTGCGCCGCCGCGCCCAGCGGAATGGCCACGATCACGGTCACCAGGATCGCGAGCAGCAGAGTGACGAGTTGGCGGAACAGCAGGCCGATGAGCAGCAGCCCCGCAGCGAGCAGAATCGCGCGGTAGACGACCTGTGGACCCGACGATGTGCTCTGCCCGTTCACCGTCCCGACCTACGGTACGCCGCCGGAACGACGGACGGGCGCCACGAGGGCGCCCGTCCGAACATCCGAATGTCGGCTCGCGTCGCGGTTAGGTGCGGCGCTCGAGGTCGCCCACATCCTGAGCCTTCTCCTCGACGCGGTCCTGCGCCTCGGCGAGCTTCTCCTTCTCCTCGCCCTTGCGCTCCTCGCGCCGGCCCTCGGCGCGGAGGGAGCTGTCCCCGGCGATGTCGCCGGCTGCCTTCTTCGTACGTCCAGTGATCTTGTCGATGATGCTCATGTACCGAGTCGTACCCTGGTCTTGGCGACCGAAAACGCCTATACGGTGCCCCGCGTGAGCAATGAAGAAGCCCATCGGCTCGCCCGGGAGAAGGGCGTTTCTCGCTGGCTGTACGCCCTGGTGCGCGGCATCGTCGCGCCGCTGTTTCGCCTGTATTTCCGCATGCACGTGTCGGGTGCGGAGCACATCCCGGCGCAGGGCGCCGCCATCGTCGCCCCCAACCACAAGAGCTTCTGGGACTCGTTCTTCATCGGGGTCTGCACCCGCCGGCACCTGCGCTTCATGGCCAAGACGGAGCTGATCGAGGCGCGCTACGGACGCCTGCTCGTGCGCCTCGGCGCCTTCCCCGTGCGCCGCGGCCAGGCCGACGACGACGCCCTCGAGACCGCGCGCACGATCCTGAGCCAGGGCGGACTGCTGGCGCTCTTCCCCGAGGGCACCCGCGTGCGCGACCCGGACGAGCTCGGCAACCCCAAGCGCGGCGCCGGCCGCCTCGCGCTCGAGACCGGCGCGCCGCTGGTGCCCTGCGCGATCACGGGCACCGAGAAGCTCTTCCGTGCCGGCCTGCCGATGCCACGCCGCGTGCAGGTGGCGTTCTCGGAGGCGATCCCCGTGTCGGACCTGGCCGCCACGCCGGAAGCGGCGGCCACGCTGATCTCGGAC
>DATAFO010000061.1:0-31425 GCA_036257465.1 Solirubrobacterales bacterium
GGAGCGTGGCGCCGTCGGCCAGGATCCGGGTGTGCGTGTTGTTCGCGGGGGCGGCGCTGCTGGTGGGCGCCTGCGGCTCCGGAGACGACGACAGCTCGGACAGCAGCAGCGGAACCGCGGCCGAGGGCGGCGAGGTCACGATCTCGCAGACCTCCCAGCCCGACTACCTCGATCCGGCGCTGACCTACACGGTGAACGGGATCGAGCCGCTGTGGCTCGTCTACACCCCGCTGCTCACCTACCCCCACGTCGAGGGTGAGGCGGGCGCGGAGCTGATCCCGGGCCTCGCCGAGGACCTGCCCGAGATCTCCGAGGACGGGCTCACCTACACGCTTACGCTGCGCGACGGGCTCAAGTTCTCCGACGGCACCCCGGTGGTCGCCTCGGACTTCGAGCACACGATCAAGCGGGTGCTCAACCTCGAGTCGGGCGGGGCGCCGTTTTACCAGATCATCGAGGGCGCGACCGAGTACCTCGAGGCCGGCGATCCCGAGGCCGACATCTCCGGGATCAAGACCGACGACAAGACCGGCGAGATCACGATCACGCTGACCGAGGCCGACTCCTCGTTTTCGAACGTGCTCGCGATGTGGTTCGCGGGGATCGTCCCCGGCGACACGCCGTTTAAGAACCTGACCGAGGACCCGCCCCCGGGCGTCGGCCCCTACATGATCACCGAGTCGGTGCCGAACCGCCAGTTCGTGATGGAAAAGAACCCCGAGTTCGAGAAGCTCGGGATCCCCGAGATCCCGGCCGGCAACATCGACAAGATCACGACCCAGATCATCAAGAACGCCAACCAGCAGGCCCAGGACGTGCTCGACAACAAGCTCGACTACATGCAGGACCCGCCGCCGGCGGACCTGAAGCCGACCGTGCTCGAGCAGGCGGACGACCGCTACGAGGAGCACACGACGAGCTCCACGTACTACTTCTTCATGAACACCCGAGTCGCTCCGTTCGACGATCCGAAGGTTCGGGAGGCGGTCAACTACGGGATCGACAAGCCGGCCCTGGCCCGCCTGTTTGCGGGCGAGCTGGCTCCCGGCTGCACGTTCCTGCCACCGGGCTTCCCGGGCTACGACGAGGCGTTCGACGTCGAGGACTGCCCCTACGGGAACCCGAACGAGCCGCCCGACATCGAGCGGGCGCAGCAGCTGATCCAGGAGTCCGGTCACGAGGGCGAGAAGGTGACGGTCTGGGGCAACACCGATGAGCCCTCACCCAAGGTGACCGAGGCGTACGCGGACATGCTGAACGAGATCGGGCTCGACGCCGAGCCGAAGATCGTCGACGGCGGCGTCTACTTCCAGACGATCGGCAACGAGCGCACCGCGCCGCAGACCGGGTTCGCCAACTGGTTCGCGGATTTCCCGCACCCGCTCAACTTCTACTTCCTGGTTGACGGGGACACGATCCAGCCGACGAACAACCAGAACTTCGGCAACGTCGACGACAAGAAGATCAACGACGAGATCGATCGCCTGGCCCTCGAAACCGACACGGAATCGGTGGCCGAGGACTGGGCCGCGCTGGACGAGTACCTGATCTCGCCGCCGCAGAGCTACATCGCCCCGTACGGGCACCGGAAGCTCGCGACGTTCCTCTCAGAAAGGCTCGATCCCGAGAGCGCGATGTTCCACCCCGTCTACTTCAACGACTACTCCAGCTGGTCGTTGAGGGAAGGCGAGGAGTAGCCAACCGGCCCCCTCAGTAGCCGCCCCCCAAGACCCCGCGCCGCCTCGTCAGGCGGCGCGGCGGCGGAAACGGCTCATCCGCCGCGTTTGCGAGCGCCGGCGGCGCTTCTCGCGATGCCGCTTGACCTGGCGACGGATGTCCTCGGCGAGCGCATGAATCGAGTGCAACATCTCCGGGGAGGCCTCGCGCGCCCGCAGGGTCTCGCCCTTGAGGTGGAGTGTCGCCTCGGCGACCATGCGGTCGGCGATCGAGGGGTTTCGCTCCTCGGTCAGCTCCACGTCCAGAGTCGCGAGGTCGGAGACCTGGCGGCCGATGCGGGCGAAGCGCTTTTCCACATGCCGGCGAATCTCATCGGTGACCTCCGTGTTCCTGCCCCTGACCTCGATCCGCACGTGGCCTCCTTTCGTCGCAGACGTCGCCCCTGAATGCTACGCCCCGATCGCCCCGGCGCCAAGCGAGCGTGCAAACGCCGCGCCAATAACCGAGCCGCTGCCGCCCGACCGCAGCGCGCGCGCACAGGCCGCAAGGGTCGCGCCCGTCGTCAGGACGTCGTCGACGACGAACGCCAGCTCTGGCGCGGGGGTCCGGAGGCTCACGCGCGGCGGGTCGTGCGTCCGCTCTCGCCGGCGCCGGCCGACTTGGCGCGGACCGTCACTCCTAGCCAAGCAGCGGGCGACCGGCAGACCCAGCTCAGCGGCCACGGCGACCGCAAGCTCGTCCGCCGGGTCGAAGCCGCGCCGACGGTACCGCGAGGGCGCCGGGGGAACAGGCACGACACGGCCGCCGGCGGGCACGGGCGCAAGTGCCCGGGCGATCGCCTGTCCGGCTCGTGCGGCGAGCTCCGTTCGGGCCCCGAACTTGAGTCCACGAACGACCTCGCGGGCGACGCCCTCGTAGCCGGCGGCGGCCAGGGTCAGGTCCAGCCCAGGAAGCGCCAGCCGCGTGGCCCGGCACGCCCCGAGCGATGCCTCACACAGCGCGCACAGGACCTCGGCCGCCGAGCACGGTGCCGCGCAAGCTGCGCATCGCGGGGGCACCAGCAGCGCGAGCGCCGATCGCAGGGAGATCGGAACTGACACGCCAACAGGCTCGCGCCGCGCTCACGGAGCGATCCGCACAAAGCGTGTCGAAAGGAGGCCGGACGCCGAACGAATCAGCGACTTCGGCCGTGAGCGTGCTGGCTGGGCGCCACGATCGAGCGATCGCGGCCAGCGCCCTTGGCTCGATACAGCGCCGCATCGGCGCGACCAACCAGCCCCTCGACCCCTTCGGAGCCGTCCCATTCGGCGATCCCGGCAGAGCAGCTCTCGCCCTCGGGCGTCTGCTGGCGCAGACGCTCCACCAACCTCACGGCGTCGTCGAGCGTGCAGCCGGGAAGGATGACGCTGAACTCCTCGCCGCCATAGCGCGCGAGTGTGTCGTACGGTCGCAGCGACTCCCGCCACCCCACCGCCGCCTGCTGAAGCAGCCGGTCGCCGGCCTGGTGTCCCTCGCGGTCGTTGTACTGCTTGAAGTGGTCGAGGTCGAGCATCGCCACGCACAGCGGTCGCTCCTCGCGCGAGGCCCTCGAGAGCTCGGTGGGCAGCTGCTCCTCCCACGCCCGGCGGTTGGGAAGGTCGGTGAGGTCGTCGGTGCGAGCCATGTGCTCCAACTTTCCGAACAGGTCGGCGCGACTGATCGCAACCGCGGCCTCCGCCGCAAGGAGGTCGATGAGCGAGGAGAGTCGCAGCGAGACGCCGGTGATCTCGTCGCGCCAGGCGACGGCGAGCACCCCGATCGCCGCCCGGTCGCGGACGACGGGGTGCCAGAGCGTGGCAAGCGAGCGGGTTCGAAGCAAGAAATCGCGGTCGGCCTCGCTGCGAGCATCTCCCTCGGTGACGAAGGCCGATTCCGCCCGGCCAAACGCGGCCGAGGCCCCGGAGCCAGGGTCAGCGAGGGACAGGTACATCCCGCGCAGGTCGGCGCCGACGACCGCGCGGGCCACCAGGCCCCGCCCGTCGGGCGCCGGCTCGAACAGCGCCGCCACCGGTGCCGCGGCCACCTGCCGCGCACCCTCGCAGACCGCCTTCCGCGCGTCGGTGGGGGCGTTGCTTCGCGCCAGCGAGCGCGTCGCTTCGGTCACGGCCTCGACGTCGGCCGCCGCGTGCCGCATCTCGCGAGCGGCGCGCTGGTGCTCGGTGACGTCGAGCGCGAGCGCAAAGCCGCCGGAGATCTTCGAGCCCCGCTCTACCAACGGGGCAAGGCGCACCCAGTACTCGCGCCCGTCGCCCGTGCGGTACTCAAACGACCGGCTCTCGCCCCGCAGAGCCGCCCGGCAGTGCGCCGCGAGCGGCTCGGCCTGCGCCGAGGGAACGACGTCGCGCAGCCCCCGTCCCTCGACGTCCTTTGGCTTCCATCCGGCGCGTTCGAGGATCGGTCCGGCGACGAGACGGAAGTTCAGCTCATCGTCGAACACCGCCACCGCGGACTGGGGCATCTGCTCGACGAGCAGACGGAAGCGTCGCGACAACCGGCGCCTCCGGCGCCAGTTCCAGATCAATCCGACGACCACGACGGCCGCCGCTAGTGCTATCGGGACTATGGGCAACGACCCCAACGGCGCTCCTAACGCTCCGAGCCTCCTGCAATCTCCCTATCGGCAGGAACCTGACGACACCCTAGCCCGCGGGCGAGAAAATCCCGCGTCGCCTCAGGCGCCGAACACCGCGCGCTCGACGGCGCCAAGGTCGTGCTCGCACCTGATCACAGCGGGTGCCTTGCCGAGCGCCGTGTCAGGGTCCTTCAGCCCGTGCCCGGTGAGCACGCAGACGACCGTCGCGGGCGGCTCGCCGCCGTCGGCGGCGGGCGGCAGGCCGTGGGCCAAGATTCCGGCAACCGCTGCGGCCGACGCCGGCTCGCAGAACACTCCCTCGCGCGACGCGAGCATCCGGTACGCGTCAAGGATCTGCTCGTCGGTCACTGCCGCGACTCGGCCCCGCGAGGAGGTGAACGCACCCATTGCGTCCTCCCACCGCGCCGGGTTGCCGATCCTGATCGCCGAGGCGATCGTCTCGGGCCGCGCGACGGGCTCGCCGTGCACCAGTGGCGCGGCCCCGGCGGCCTGGAAGCCGTAGAGAATCGGGCTGACGCGATACTCGGTGAAGCCGCGCCACCACGCCGTGACGTTGCCCGCGTTGCCGACCGGGATCGCAAGCGCATCGGGCGGCTCGCCGAGCTCGTCGCAGACCTCGAAGGCCCCCGTCTTCTGCCCCTCGATCCGATACGGGTTGATCGAGTTCACCAGCTCCACGGGATGCCGCGCAGCGAGCTCGCGAACGAGCTCGAAGGCCTGATCGAAGTTGCCTCGCAGCGCGATGACCCGCGCGCCGCACATCAGCGCCTGTGCCAGCTTGCCGATCGCGATCTGGCCCTCGGGCACGATTACCGCGCCGCGCAGCCCGGCTCGCGCAGCGTAGGCGGCCATGCTGGCGGCGGTGTTGCCGGTCGAGGCGCAGATCACCGCCTCCGCCCCGGCGCCCTTGGCGCGCGAGACCGCGACCGTCATCCCGCGGTCCTTGAAGCTGCCGGTGGGGTTAGCCCCCTCGAGTTTCAGCAGCACCCGGGCGCCGACGCGCTCGGAGATCACCGGTGCCTCGACGAGCGGCGTCGAGCCTTCGTTGAGGCTGACGACGGGATCATCCGGCTCCAGCGCCAACCGGCCGCTGTAGCGCTCGA
The DNA here is from genome assembly GCA_036257465.1 of Solirubrobacterales bacterium. Classification (GTDB taxonomy): domain Bacteria; phylum Actinomycetota; class Thermoleophilia; order Solirubrobacterales; family 70-9; genus DATAFO01. The sequence continues at coordinate 5,413 of DATAFO010000061.1, forward strand.
TCAGCGGGACGGGCATCAGACGAACTGCTCTTCGATCACCCGAATCGCTCTCGGCTCCGCGCGGATGAAATCGAGCGTTGCGATCTCCTCGAGCGCCGCGTAGAAGCGCGCCTCCGGGCCCTCGTGCATGACCATCACCAGCCGGGCCTCGTCGCCCATGCCGCGCTGCACGACGCTCTGTACAGAGACCTCATTGCGCCCCAGGACGTCGGCGACGCGCGCGAGCACCCCGGGACGATCGGCGACCTCGAGGTGGAGGTAAAACGCGGAGCTCACGTCGCTCACGATCTCGAACTCGCGGCGCGGCTCGTGCACCGGCGCCCGGCCGGCGAGGATCGAAACCAGGTCGCCCAGCAGGGCGGTCGCCGTCTCGGGCCCGCCCGCACCGGGGCCCGACATCGTCACCTCGGTGATGGTCGGGGCCTCCACCATGACCGCGTTGAACGGACCCTCGACCGGGGCGAGCGGGTGCCCGCGGTAGAGAAAGCAGGGGAAGACGCGGACGCTGACCCCGTCTGAGATCCGCTCGGCGACCCCGAGCAGCTTCAACGACAGGCCGAGCTCCTTCGCGTAGGAGAGGTCATCGGGTTGGATCGCGGTGATGCCCTCGAAGGTCACGTCGTCGAGGCGGACGGGAGTGTGGAATGCCAGCCTCGCGAGGATCGCCATCTTCGCGGCGGCGTCGGCGCCGTTGACGTCCTCGGTGGGATCGGCCTCGGCGTAGCCGAGCTCCTGCGCGCGGCGCAGCACGTCCGCGTACTCGGCGCCCGTCGATGCCATCTCGCTGAGGATGAAGTTGGTGGTCCCGTTGACGATCCCGAACACCTTTGTGATCTCGGTTCCGGCAAGGCTCTCCTGGATCACCCGGATGACGGGCACGACGCCGGCGACCGCGGCCTCGAAGCGCAGCTGGACCCCCGCCTCGCGCGCGGCCTCGAACAGCTCGTCGCCGTGCTGAGCGATCAGCTGCTTGTTGGCGGTGATCACGTGGCGGCCGGCGCGCAGGGCCCGCAGCACCATCTCGCGGGCTGGCTCGGTTCCCCCGATCACCTCGACGACGACGTCCGCCCGTTCGAGGAGCTCGTCGAAGTCACCCTCGGAGCGGCGCAGCACCCCAACTATCTCCGGGCGCCTCCCGGCCGCCGCCTCGACCTCGTCGGCTCGCTCGGCGACCAGGTCGTGGAACGCACCACCAACCGTCCCGCGCCCGAGCAGCGCGATTCCGGCCGGCTCAGACATCGCGGGCCATCAGGTCGTCGTGAGTCTCCCGGCGCACCACGACCCTTGCGTCCCCGTCGCGGCAGAAGACAACCGGGGGACGGGGAACGCCGTTGTAGTTCGACGCCATCGCGTAGCCGTAGGCACCGGTGGCCGGGGTCACCAGGACGTCACCCGCTCGAGGCGCCGCGAGCGTCGCGTCGCGAATGAGCACGTCGCCCGACTCGCAGTGCATGCCCGCGACCGTGACCTGGGTATCCGGCGTTGAGTTCGCCCGATCCGCGATCAAGGCCTCGTACCGCGCGCCGTACAGGGACGGGCGCATGTTGTCGGACATCCCTCCGTCCACGGCCACGTACGTGCGCACACCCGGGATCTCCTTGACGGTGCCGACTCGGTAGGCCGTGATGCCGGCGTTTCCCACCAACGACCGCCCGGGCTCCACCAGGATGCGCGGCAGCGGATCGAACGCTGCCTGGACGCCCTTGACCTTGACGTCGACGTAGGCCTCGATGGACGGCGGCTCGTCCTCGGCGGTGTACGCGATCCCGAGCCCGCCGCCGACGTTCAGGAGCCGACAATCGTTTCCCGCGAGCCCGGCCAGGGCCTCGATCACCTTCACGTACGGCTCAAGCTCGAAGATCTGCGAGCCGATGTGAGCGTGGAGGCCGACGAGGCGCAGGTGGCGCGAGGCCCGCACCGCCTCGACCGCGCGAGCAGCGAGTCCGTCCTCGAGCCCAAAGCCGAACTTGGAGTCGACCTGACCCGTCTGGATGTAGGTGTGCGTCTCGGCCTGGATTCCGGGCGTGACTCTGATCAGGGCGTCCTGCCGTCGATCGAGGAGGCCGTCGAGTCGCTCGAGCTCCTGAAAGGAGTCGACGATCACGTGGCCGATCCCCGCCTCGACCGCGTCTCGAAGCTCGCCCTCGGTCTTGTTGTTTCCGTGCAGGTGGACGCGCTCGGGCGCGAAGCCCGCCCGTAACGCCATCCTCAGCTCGCCTCCCGAAGCCACATCGACAGAGAGCCCCTCCTCCTGAAAGACCCGGTAGATCGCCGTAATCGGAGCCGCCTTGCTCGCGTACAGGACCTCGAAGTCGTCGGTTCGGGCGCGAAACGCGTCCAGGTAGGCCCGGGCGCGAGCTCTCAGGTCGTCCTCCGCATAGATGTAGGCAGGGGTCCCGAATTCCCGTGCGACGTCGACCACGTCGCAGCCTTCGACCTCCAGGTGCCCGGCGTCGTTGATCCTGCTTCCGATCGGGAACACGGCGGTGCCCTCGACGAGGTTCGTTTGTGTCAGTGCGCCCATGGGAGCAGGCAATGATGACGTGGCGGCGTCCCCAGGGCCCCAGCCGACTAGCGTCCGCAACCCGATGAGCAGCCAGCGCCATCCGTTCCCCCGCGCCCCAACCGAGCGAGGAACACGCGACGGGCGTGCGTACCTGCTGTGGGTTCCCGAGGCCGAGCCGCCGTGGCCCGGGATGGTGATCGTGCACGGGTCCGGCTCGCGCAAGGAGAACCACGGCGACTTCGGCCGGGCCTGCGCGGCGGCCGGTTGGGCGGCGCTGTCCTACGACCAGCGAGGTCACGGGGCCTCCGAAGACGAGATGGGCCCTGGCGCCCTCGGCGACGTTGGCAAGATGGCGCGGCTACTGGCCGCCGACGAGCGCGTCGACCCACGGCGCGTCTGCGTCCGCGGCTCGAGCATGGGAGGGTTCATCGCGATCCACGGCGCGGCCACGTCGCATGCGATCCGCGGCGTGATTGCGATCTGCCCGGCCGGTGAGGAGCATCTGCTGCGCGGCCTGGGCTCCGGCGAACTGGAGATGCGGGCGGGATCCGAGGCCCGCGAGGCGCTGGCGGCGTGGCTGAACGAGCACGACCTGCGCCACGCCGTCGAGCTGATGGGGTCGAAGCCGCTTCTGTTGATCCACGCCGAAGGCGACGAGCGGATCCCGAGCGAGTGGTCGCGCGAGCTCTACGAGCATGCAACAGACCCGCGCAAGCTGATCCTGCTGCCGGGCGGGCACCATCGGTCGGCCCAGCACGATGCCGAACTGCAGGGCGTCGCCCTGCGATGGCTCGAGCGGGCGCTCCCCCTAGGGACCTAGTTGCCCCCGAGCAGCTGGTCGGTGACGCCGCCCTCGCCCACCAGACCGTTCGTGACGCCGTTGACCGCGCCGCCTACCTGGTTCCCCAGGTCGGGCTGGCCGACGGCTCCGCCGACGTCGTTCAGGGTGTCGTTGACGGTGTCGTCGACCGGTCCAATGATGGGGCCGGTGACATCGTCGAGGCCCGGGTTGCCAGCGGCGTCATCGACCCCTCCGACCACCCCGCCCACCGGCCCGCTGGCCGAACCGCCGCCCGGGACCGTCGGGGTTTCGGAACCGGGGATCCCCGGAACCGCGCCCTGTGCTCCTCCCGCGCCGCCGTCGGCCCCGCCCGGCGCACCAGGGAGGCCGGGGATGACGCCGGGAGCGATCGCGGTGGGTGCCGCCGGCGAGTCGGCGACCGCGCCGGGTGTACGGGCCAGAGCCGCCGCGGCAGCCTCCGGCGCACCCGAGGGCAGCTCTGAGACCTGCGCCGTCCCTGCGTCGTCGCCGCCGCCGACGATCGGCAGGCCGTTGAAGGCAACCAGCGCCGCGACCGACAGGAACGCGATCACAACCGCGCCGATCAGCGCCATGGTGGCGCCACCGCCGGCGAGGAAGGCTCGCACGTTGACGCCGTTGGAGCCGGTGCTGGCTTGTGACTCGGCGATTGCGCTCATCCAGATCGATCGCAGCCTTGGCCGACGTGAATACGCACCCTCAATATCGGCCGAGCGCCGGCTCGCTTCGGTCGCTGTGGACCATTGCCCCCATCGCTGGCTTCCCGGTACCCGGGACAGCCCTAAAGGTAACCGAGTGGATCCGTCGGTGCGCCGTTAACTCGAATCTCGAAGTGGAGGTGGTCGCCGAAGCAGTGCCCGGTGCAGCCGACGTAGCCGATCACCTGACCCTGGCTGACGCTGCCGGACGTCACCGCGAAGCTCGACTGGTGCGCATAGCAGGACGAGATGCCGCTGCCGTGATCGATGCACGTGTAGTTGCCATAGCCGCCGTACGGCGCCGCGAGCGCGATCGTGCCCGACTTCGAGGCGCGGATCGGCGTCCCGGACGGTACCGCGATGTCGATCCCGGCGTGAAGCCTGCCCCAGCGCATCCCGAAGGGCGAGACCACCGGGCCGTTCACCGGCCAGATGAACCCCGAGGCGCTCTCGCCCTGAATCGGACCGGCCGGAAGGGGGGTGGTCGCAGTGGACTGGACCGCCTGGAGCTCCGCCTGGATCTGGTCCGCGAGCTCACCGACGTCGCCCTCCAGGCGCTCCTCGGTGGCCTGGACCTCGGCGAGCGCTCCCTGCTTGCGGTCGCGGACGGCGTCCAACTCGGCCTCACGGGCCTCGAGCGCCATTCGGGTGCGCTCGAGCTCCGCCTTGCGAGCCGCGATCTCGTCGCGCGCAGCCTCGATGCGCTCAACCGTCGCCTGCGTCTCGTCGCGCAGATCGCGCACCCGGCCGACGATCGAGGCGTCCTGCTCCTCGATCCGCCGCAGGTACTCGTAGCGCTTGAGCATGTCATCGAAGCCGTCGGAGTTGAGGATCACGGTGAGCGCGTCGGGCTCGTCCGAGCGGTAGATGGCCACCAGCCGCTGGCCCAGGATCCGCAGCGAGCGTTGGAGCCGGTCGCGCAGGACCTCGAGGTGGTGTCGCTCCCGGCGCAGTCGCGCCTTGACCTCCTCGAGTTGCACTTGGACGATCGCCTCGCGGTTGCGCAGCGTGGCCACCTCGCCCGCGAGCTGGTTGAGTCGGTCCGTGTAGTGGGCGATCTCGGTCGAGAGCACCCCCTCCTGCTGCCTCGTCTCGTCGAGCTCGGCGCGCTTCGAGTCGAGCTGGGACTGAAGGTCCTGCGCCACCGCCCCTCCGACGGGCGAGAGGGCGACGGCCCAGGCGAGCGCGGCTAGCAGGCCTAGTCCGAGGCGACGGCGGTGGCACGAAGATTGAGTTGGACGGTGTGTCATCGAGTCGGCGCCTACGGGGTTAGCTGACGGGCTCGCGCTGACCGCGCTAGGCCCGCGCGGCCCCGCAGGGAGCCCGGGCCATTCGCCCCGGTGGAAAATGGTTCCCCCGCTCCGCCCGCGTTCCTGCGTGGGCGGACTCGGCGATTGACGGCGCAGAGTACCAACCTGGGACGCTTTGCAAGCATCCCTTAACACTGGGCGTCAGAGCCTGCACCCGCGCTTGCAGGTGTCGTCGGGTTAGGACCTGGCCCTGACCCGGCAGGCACCGGGGACTAGCGATCTCCCGTTTCCACCTGTAGGAGGCCCGACGGCACGTGCTCCTCCATCTGCAGGGTCGTGTGCTCGATCGCGTAGCGATCGAGCAGCAGCAGCTCGAGCTCGCGGCGAGCGCGGTCGCGATCGGCCCCCGGCTCGACGACCACGTGGGCCGCAAGCGCGTCGAAGCCGGCCGTCACCGTCCACACGTGGAGCTCGTGCACGGCGTGCACGCCTGCGACGCTGCACATGGCGCGGCCAAGCTCCTCGACGTCCACGCCGGGCGGCGCCGCCTCCATCAGGACGTCCAGGGGGCCGGTGATCAGCCTCACCGACGAGAGGAGGATGAGTGCGGCGATCGCGAGGCTCGCAAGCGCGTCGATCGGCGTCCACCCGGTGATCAGGATCACAGCGCCTGAGACCACGACCGCGAGCGACCCAAGCGCATCGGCGAACGAGTGGCGCAGGACGGCTTCGAGATTGAGGTCGGCGCGGTCTCCCCTGGCGAGCACCCAGGCGGCGGCCCCGTTGCCGGCGAGGCCGAGCAGACCGACGGCGAGCACGCCGGCGCCCGCGATGTCGGGCTCATCTCCCAGCCTGCCGACAGCCGCGACGACGATCAGCACTGCCACTGCAACGAGGGCGATCCCGTTCACGAGCGCGGCCAGCACCTCGCTGCGCTGGAGCCCAAAGGTTCGGCGTGCGCCCGCAGCCCGGGACGCCAGCGTGGCGGCCAACAGCCCGAGAGCGATTGAGCCAAGATCGGAGAGCACGTGCCCGGCGTCCGCGAGAAGCGCGAGCGAGTTCCACAGCAGGCCGCCCACCAGAGCCGCGACCAGCATCGCGAGGTTGATACCAAGCGCACCCCACATCCGGCTCCGGTTCGCGCTCCGGCGCGCGCGAACCGATTCAGGCCCGCCGGCCCCCTCGTGCAGTGCGTGCGCCATCGGGCGCAGGTTAGGCCCTGGCTCGCTCCCGACGGCTCAGAACCGGGGGCGCCTCAGCGCGTGACCGGGTGCGGCGTCCGGCTCAGTCGTCGTGCGGGCGATCGGAGTCGTCGTCGTCTCCGTCATCGCCGTGGTCCGAATCGTCGTGGTCGGGGTCGGACTCGTCGGGCTTATCCCAGTCCTCGGAGTCATCGTCCGACTCATCCGACTCGTCGGGCTTATCCCAGTCCTTGGAGTCATCGTCCCACTCATCCGACTCGTCGGACTCGTCCCAGTCCTCGGAGTCGTCGTCCCAGTCGCCACGGTCGCCGTCGTCGTCGCACTGGCCGTCGTCGCCGTCGTCGTCACGATCGCCGCCCCCGCCGTTGGCGGGAGGGGTAGGCGGCGCGGGTGCCGGTGGCGCCGGTGTGGGGGGCTTCGACGGAGGTTCCTTCGTTCCGGGCGAGTCGGGCGGCGTTCCGGGTCCAGGTGCGGGGCCGGCTCCCGGCCCGCCTGAACCGCCGTCGGAGCCGCCGTTCGACCCGCCATCGCTGCCGCCGCTGCCGCCGTTCGACCCGCCGTTGCCGGCATCGCCGCCGGCGTCGGGGCCCGCACCGGGAACGGCAACCGGAAGTCCGAGATCGGGAGGCAGGGCCTGCGCCAGGGTGGCCACGGAGCCGGGCGGCGCGGTGGGCCCGGCCGTGGCCGCGACCCCGCCGGTCCCGCCATCGCCGGCCCCGGACGAGGGTGCGGGGGCCTGGACGGAGGGAAGCTGGATGCCGGACGGAGTCCCTGCGTCGTCGCTGAAGACGAAGTAACTGAGGGACGCAAAACTGGCGCCCACAACCATGGCCGCCCACGTTCCGCCTCGTAGCAGATAACTACGCAGCGGTGCCCTCATGACTCTCGCCGAAGTGCTCGTGTCTGCATCGTCCTTGACCTCTCGGTGTGCGGTCGCAACACACCATCGTGACGATCGTACATCCGCGACTCACAGCCTTAATCGGCAGTATCGCGCGTGGACTTGAGCCCACGCAGCCTCAGCTGCGAAAGATTTCGCCCGAAGACGTCGCAGTTTGCGGCTCTCCCTAGCCCGGTGAAGTTGTCGCTGTGGTCGTTTCGAGCTCGCCGTTGGGCGACGAGGCGCCGGCAACCGCGCTCGGCTCAGCCGCGGGAACGCCGGTCCCATTCGTGGCCGCGGCGGCAACCATCGCCGCTTCGCGCAGGCGCTCCGTGTAGTCGGCGACCTGCAGCCGCGAGATCACGAGCCGCTGGATCTCGGCCGTCCCCTCGAAGAGCTCGTAGATCTTCGCGTCGCGGAACCATTTCTCGAGCGGGCACTGCCTGGTGTACGCGTACGGGCCGACGAGGTCCATCAACGAACGCGTCGCCCACACTGCCACTTGGCCGGCCTTGAGCTTCGACATCGATCCCTGCCCGCCGTTGAGCGGGATCCCGTTGCGACCCATCCAGGCCGCGCGCTGAACCAGCAGACGAGCGGCTTCGATCTCAGTTGCTACGTGGGCCAGGACCTGCTGCACGCCCTCACGCTCGAGCGGCGGGCGCCCCGCCGTGGAGCTTTCATCGATGGCTGCCTCGATCGGATCGACCTGGGAGGCCTGCCCGAGATAGGTGAGCGTCCACTCGTAGGCGGCTTGCGCGATGCCCAGCGCCGAGGCCCCGACCAGCGGCCGGGTTAGCTCGAACGTCGCCAGCGCGTTGGACGCACGCCCCGTGGACTCACCCGACCGGGCACGCGCAAGCTTGCGCTCCAGCTTCTCCATCCCGCCCAGCAGATACTCGGCCGGGATCCGGCAGTCGGAGAGCACGACCTCGGCCGTGTGCGAGGCGCGAATCCCGATCTTTGACTCCTTCTTGCCCTGTCGCAGCCCGGGCGCACCCTTCGGGATCACGAAGGACGCCTGGCCGCGATGTCCCAACTCGGGATCGACCGTGGCGACGACCACGTGAACGTCCGCGATGCCCCCGTTGGTGATGAAGACCTTGGTTCCGTTCAGTACCCACTCGTCGCCCTCGAGCGTCGCAGTGGTGCGCAGACTCTTGACGTCGGATCCCGCCTGCGGCTCCGTCACCGCGTAGGCGCCGAGCTTGATCTCGTCGCCCACGCCGAAGCACTCCGGCACCCACCGAGCGATCTGCTCCGGGGTGCCCGAAGCGGCGAGGCCGGCGGCCGCGAGCGAGGAACCCGAGATCGCCAGCGCGATCCCCGCGCAGCCCCAGTGCAACTCCTCGGAGTATGTGACTCCCAGCACCCCGTCCGGATCGGAGCCCATTCGTTGCAGGTGCTCGATCCCGTGGAGTCCCCACCTGCGTGCCTCGGCGATGACCTCCCAGGGCGTCGATTCGTTGGCGTCGTGCACCGCCGCAACCGGGCGAATGACATCGGCCGCGAAGCGCCGGCAGAGAGCCTTGAACTCGGCCTGCTCCTCGTTGAGTGCGAAGTCCATCTGCGTGGCGACCTCCTGGCAGGTGCGTTCGAGGGTTAGGTTCGCCGACTGACTGGTCAGTCAACCAGCGAGGCAAGTCTACAGGTGGGTCTGGCGCCGGGCGTCGGTTGGGCACCGAGTCTCTAACGTTCCGCCGCCCATGCTGTCCAGGGCTCGTTACTTCGTCTCCGGCGCCTTCAGGTGGCTCGCGGAGCGGCGGTGGCGCTGGGCCGTGGCAGGCCTGCTGGCGATTGCGGGCGCCGGCGCGGCCGGCTACCTGATCGCCACCGACTCCGACGACGACTCCACCCCGGCCGCCGCCCCGCGCGTTCTGGTCAGGGACTTGCCGGGTCCCGAGGCGATCGAGCAGCTCAGCTTCCCCGCGTTCGCTACCGCCAACACGACGCGCGTTGCCGGCCCCGACGCGACCACCGTCGCGGCCGCCGTGGCGCTGGCGACCCACCCGTCCACCGGGGGCGTGCCCGGGCCGGCCGCCGTGGCCCTGGTCGACGCTGCCGACTGGCGGTCCGGCATCGCAGCCGCCTCGCTGGTTGCGGCGCCGATCGGGGCGCCGATTCTCGTCACCGAGGGTCGAGAGGTACCGGAGCTGACCACCAGCACTTTGGACACACTCGCGCCGGCCGGCTCGTCGGAGACCGACGGTCGACAGGCGTTTCGCATCGGCGAGGCCGCCGAGCCCGAGGGCCTCGAGACGCTGGAGATCGAGGGGCGAGATCCGGCACAGCTCGCGGCGGAGATCGAGATCCTTCGGGCGCGCCTCACCGGCGAGCCACAGCACGTGGTCCTGGCGAGCTCCGAGGAGCCGGCCTTCGCAATGCCGGCCGCGGGATGGGCCGCGCGCTCTGGCGACCCGGTGCTGTTCGCCGAGCGCGACTCTGTTCCGGACCCGACGCTCGAAGCGCTGAGGCGATACAGGGACGTGCCGGTCTACGTGCTCGGGCCAGAGTCCGTGGTGTCCGCCGAGGCCATGAAGGCAGTTCGGAAGATCGCGCCCACCGCGGTGCGCGTTGCGGGGTCCGACCCCGTTTCGAACGCGATCGCCTTCGCGCGCTTCGCCGACGGAGGCTTCGGCTGGAACATCAACGATCCCGGACATGGTCTGGTGCTCGCTAACACGGACCGGCCGCTCGACGCCGCGGCCGCCGCGCCGCTTTCAGCGGGCGGCACTTGGGGCCCGCTGCTGGTGAGCGACCATCCGGCGGCGATCTCACCCGCGCTGCGCCAATACCTGCTCGACCTCAAGCCCGGGTACGAGGACGATCCCACCCGGGCCGTCTACAACCACGCCTGGCTGATCGGAGACGACTCCGCCTTCAGCGTCGGCTTCCAGGCGCAGGTCGACGAGCTGATCGAGTTGGCCCCGATAAGGTCCGGCACCGGTGCCGCACGGCTCGGGACTCCGCCCGGCGCAGCTCGACCGGACGGAGGAGCGGGCGACGGCGGCGCAGGAGGCAGTGACTGAGTGAGTGACAGCGAGCGACCCGACCGGCTCGGCGACTACCGCGTCACGGTCGAGGACGTGCGGACGCTGGCAGGCCCGGCGACCCCCCACTTCGCGCTTCAGATCCGTGATCGGATCCGGCGCCTCATCGAGCCGCTTGACCCCGAGGATCCCGCGCGCGTGGAGGGCGAGCGCCAGATCGAGTTCCTGAACGAGCTCGCCCGCCATTCGGGCGAGCCGCGGGGCATCGCCTGATGGCGATCACCTCGAGCACTGTTGAAGCGGCACTGGAGCGAGCGCGGCCGTTGCTGACGCCGGAGGCACTGGCGCTTGCGGAGCGACCCGAGGCCACCGCCGCCGGATACCTGGACCTGCTTGGAGAGGAGAGCCTCGAATCAACCGGGGCCGCGCAGAACCTGATGGTCACCCGACTGGTGCCGGCGATCTACGAGCGTTACTGGAGGCCGGCCCTCGGTCGAGTCTTCAAGGGACTCACCGGTCCCGGCATGGCCGAGGAGGTGCGGATCGCCCGGCTGCTGCTGGGGCTCGGGCCCGGCGACACCGTCCTGGACGTCGCCTGTGGCCCCGGCAACTTCTCGCGCGAGTTCGCGCGTACGGTTGGCCCCGAGGGGCTCGTGGTCGGCATCGACGCATCGCCGACGATGCTCGCGCGGGGCGCCGAGGAGCTAGGCCGCTCCGGGCCAAGGAACCTGGCCCTGATCCGGGGCGACGCGACCTCGCTCCCCTGCCGCGACGCAACCTTCGACGCCGCCTGCTGCTTCGCGGCACTGCACCTGTTCGCCGAGCCGTTCGCCGCGTTGGATGAGATGCGTCGCGTGCTTGCCCCGGGAGGGCGGATCGCGATCATGACCTCGGTTCGCCGCCAGCTCACGCCGCGCCCGCTCAAGCCGGTGCTTCAGAGCGCGAGCGGCGGCATGCGCGTCTTTGAGCCGGACGAGATCACGTCCGCGTTGCGCGAGCGCGGCTTCGTCGGCATCCACCAGCGGCTTGCTGGGATGGTGCAGTTCGTGGGTGGTCGGTTGCCGGAATACGACCGGTCGCCTCCGGCTCCCTGAGGCGGGCTAGGGCCTTGGCCTGACCCGGCAGGCCCTAAGGCCAGCACACCGTACCCGCCTTCGCGGCGGCTTGACCTGTCGCGCGGCCCAGCAAGGTCACCGCCACGAGGGGGAACACGAGCACGGAGACGAGCCCCGCCGTGACGAAGCCCGCCGAGGTGGCCGCGTCAATGAGGCCGAGCTCCTCGCCGATCTCGGTCGCCGCGACGATGAAGGGCAGCGAGGTTGCCTGCAGCAGCGCCGCCGCGGCCACTCGGCGACCGTCGAGCTCGCTTCTGTACAGCAGCGCCGGAAGCCCTCGTGCGACGAGCAGCGCCGCCAGAAAGGCCGGGATCGCGGCGATCGCCGAGGAGCTGGCGAAGAGCGCGTCGAGGTCGAACTCGACCCCCGACGACACGAAGAAGACGGGAATGAAGACCCCGAAGCCGACCGCGGAAAGCTTCAGCCGGAACTCGGGATGGGTCATCGCTCGATCCGTGTCGAGATGGTTGAGGATTGCGCCGGCGGCGAACGCGCCGAGGATCAGCTCGAGGCCGAGCTGCTCGGCAAGGGCCACCATCCCGACGAGCAGGACGACGGCGCCCCGCACCCGGATCTGGGCGCTGGTGTCTTGAAGGCGGACGAGGGCAGCTGAGATCCGACGCGAGTGCTCGGCCCCGGCAACCGCTGCGGCGACCGCGAGGATCGCGAGCAGGAACAGACCGAGCAGCGCCAGCTTGGTGTCGGCGCCCGTGGCCTCTCCGGAGAACAGCAGCGTCAGCAACAGCACCGATGCGAAGTCCGCGACCGATGACGAGGCGATCACGAGCTGGCCGAAGCGCGACGACGACTCGCCCGAGTCCTGCAGCACGGGGACGATCACCCCCAGCGAGGTCGACGCGAGGATCACCGCGATAAGCAGCGGCTCATCGGCGATTCCCGCCAGCCTCAGCGCCAAGCCTGCTGCGACGGCCAGCGCAAGGGAGACGGCAAAGCCCAGCGACGCCGCGCGCAGCAACGCGCCGCGGAGGGCCGCGAGGTCGATCTCGAGCCCGGCCAGAAAGAGCAGAAACGCGAGCCCGAGCAGCGCCAGCACCCTGACCGGCTCGTCGATCTCGACCCACCCGAACACGGCCGGGCCGATGAGGATCCCGATCACGATCTCCAGCACCACGGCCGGCAACCGCAGGCGCGGCACCAGGCCGAGCGCCAGCGGCGCAGCGAATCCGACCGCGACGACGATCAGCAGGTTGTCGAACGAGATTTCCAAGTGCGCGGGAACAGTCGCATGGCCGCGCCGCGCGTTACTGGGCGGGCTGCCGAGTCAGGCAACAGGCCCGAGCCCGCCTCAGAGAGCCGGAGGCGACCGGTCGTGCGGCGAAACCGCGCGCGGACGCGAAGCTGAGGATCTCGGCGGAGTTGCTGGGCTAGACGCGCTCGATCAGCGTGCCGGTGCCCAATCCGCCGCCGCAGCACATGGTCACCAGGCCGGTCTCCTTGTCGGCCCGCTCCATCTCGTGCAGCAGCGTGGTGAGCAGCCGGGCGCCGGTCGAGCCGAGCGGATGGCCGATCGCGATCGCGCCGCCGTTGACGTTGACGCGATCCATGTCCGGCTCGAGCTCGCGCCTCCACGCCGCCACGACCGACGCGAACGCCTCGTTGATCTCGATCAGGTCGATGTCCGAGATCTTCATCGAGTTACGCTCCAGCAGCTTGCGGGTGGCGGGGATCGGGCCGGTCAGCATGATCACCGGGTCGACGCCGACCGTGGTCTGATCGACGATCCGAGCCCGCGGCTTCAGGCCCAGCTCGTCGGCCTTCTCGCGAGTCATCAGCAGCACGGCCGCCGCGCCGTCGGAGATCTGCGACGAGTTGCCCGCGGTGATTTTGCCGTCCTCCTTGAAGGCCGGCTTGAGCTCGGCCAGCTTCTCGAGGCTGGTGTCGGGGCGGATCCCCTGGTCGGTGACGTAGGTGTCTCCGTTCACCGACATCGGGATCATCTCGCGCTCGAAGCGCCCCTCCTCGGTGGCCTTGGCGGCGAGCTGGTGCGAGCGCAGCCCGATCTCGTCCAGCTCCGAGCGCGGGATCTCCCACTTGTCGGCGATCATCTCGGCCGAGATGCCCTGCGGGACGAGGTTGTAGCGCTCCATCAGCTCGGGCGTGAACGCCATCCCGTGCTGTTGCTGCACGGCGAGGCCGTCGGCGAACGAGATGTGGCCCATGTGCTCGACGCCGCCACCGATCGCGACGTCGTGGACCCCGGAAGCGATCAGCGCCGCGGAGAAGTTGACCGCCTGCTGGGCGGAACCGCACTGGCGATCGACGGTTGTCGCCGGGGTCTCGATCGGCAGCCCCGCCTCCAACCAGGCGTTGCGGCCGATGTTGAACGCCTGCTCGCCGAACTGCTGCACGCAGCCGGCGACGACGTCGTCGACCTCCGAGGCGTCGATCCCGGAGCGATCGATCAGCTCGCCGAACGTCATCGCCAAGATCGTCGAGGGATGGGTGTCCTTGTAGTAGCCCTTCTCCTCGTGGCCGCGCCCAACCGGGGTGCGCACCGCCTCCACGATCACGACCTCACGCCCCTGGAACTTGCCACCGTTGCTCGCCATGCGGGGTTCCTCCGTCTCGGTTGGCGGCGCCGGTGTGGCGCCGGATCTAAGCCTGCATCAGACGATACCGGACGGGTTGACTGACCAGTCAATCGCCACTCGCCCAGTGCGCTCCTGGACGAGGGTCGAACGTGGCGAGCGCGGGTCGTGATAGGAACCGCGCTCGATGACGGGCTCGGACGGATACGCGCGCCCCGGCATCGCCGGGAGCGGGATCATCGCCTGCGGCCTGGCGGCCTGCGTCAGCCAAACCGGCGAGGTCAGCCTGCTGGCGCGTAGCGACGCCTCCGCCTGGCACGCGGAGGAGGAGGCTCAGGCGGCGGCGGACAACCTCGAGGGAGGATCCGCGAAGCGGGTTCGGGTCACCACCGAGGCCTCCGACCTCGCCGGGTGCGACCTCGTCGTCGAGGCGATCGCCGAAGACCCCGAGGCCAAAGGCGAGCTGCTCGGCCGGCTGGGCGAAGTCTGCCCCGACGCCGACCTGGCGAGCACTACGTCCTCGTTGTCGATCAGCGGCCTTGGCGAGCGCAGCGGACACGCCGACCGGGTCTTCGGCCTGCACGTCTTCAACCCGGTCATTCGGATGGAGCTGGTGGAGCTCTGTTTTCCGGAGGCCGTGCGCACCGGGGTCGCCGAGCGCGCGCTGGCCTGGTGCAGCGCCCTGGGCAAGACCGCGATCGAGGTACCCGATCAACCGGGCTTCGTGGTCAACCGGTTGCTCTTCCCATACCTGTTCGACGCCGTGCGGCTGCTGGAGCGCACGGGGATGAGCCCCGCCGACGTTGACGCCTGCATGCGCCTGGGCGCGGGCTATCCGATGGGACCGCTGAAGCTGCTCGACTTCATCGGGCTCGACGTCGCGGCGGCGATCGGCGAGAGCCTGCACGCCGACTCGGGTGAGCCTTCGCACGCGGTGCCGGGACGCATCGAGGCGCTGATCGCCGAGGGCAAGTTGGGCCGCAAGAGCGGCGCCGGCTTTCACGGCTACGAGTAGCCGCCGGTTTCAGCCCTTGCGGACGACCTTCTTGCTGCGGCGCGGGGCCACGGGCTCCGGGTGGCGGCCGCAGAGATCCCAGACGACCTCCGCCTCGGAAACGCCCTGGCGGCGAGCCTCGTCGGCGACCCGCGACCAGGGAAGCTGCGCGTCCGGGAGCTCGTCCCAGCGCGCCAACTCGAGTGCCTCCAGCGCCCCCCGCAGAGCGGGCCCGAGGTGATCCTCGGCGCGGAGCATCGCCCTCAGGACCTCGAGCTGCTTGTCGGTGAGCCTGACGACCCACATCTTCGCTGACCCCTGGGTCGACAACGGGACGGCCGAGACGCTAGACAGGCTCGCGGACGGAAGCGCGAGTCGCCGGTGGGCGCTCAGAGCGGGTTTTCGGCCTCTCTCGCGCCTTGTTCGTCGGCTTCAGAGGGCTGCGCGGGTTGGCCGGCGGCGTCGCGGGTGGGAATTCGGTGTTCGGCCGTCACCTGGTGGATGCGCACAGCGACGATCCGGTTCTCGCGCACGGACTCGACCCGGATCTCATACCCGTCGGCCATGATCTTGTCGCCCCGCCTCGGCAGGCGGCCCAGCTCCGAGAAGATGTAGCCACCAATCGAGTTGTAGGCGTCGGTGTCGACCGGGAGCGCGATGCCCTCGTCGAGGAGGTCCCCGAGCGAGACGTGGCCTCGCACGTACCAGTCTCCGTCGGCGAGCCGTCGCAGCGAGGTCGCGCGAGGATCGGTCTCGTCCTCGATCTCTCCAACGACCTCCTCGAGGATGTCCTCGACGGTGACGATGCCAACGGTGCGGCCGTACTCGTCGACGACGACGCACAGCGACGAGCGCTGGCGCTGCAACTCCGCCAACAGGTCGTCGAGGGGCTTTGTCTCCGGGAAGATCGGGACGTCGCGAATCGCCGGCTCGATTGACGCGTCGGGGCCCGCGTTCATGTACAGCCGCACGAGGCTGTTGTTGTGCGCGATTCCACGCACCTTGTCGGGGTTGTCGCCCTCGACCACCACCAGGCGCGTGTGCCCCGACGTCACGCACCGGCGCAGGGCGACCTCGACGGTCTCGTCCGCGTTCACCGTCACGACCGCGGGGATCGGCGTCATGATCTCTCGCGCCTCCTGCTCGTGGAGGTGAAACACGCCTACCAGGTGCCCGGCCTCGCCGGGATCGAGGCGGCCGCGCTCAGCCCCCCTGGAGATCAACAGGCGCAGCTCCTCGGGCGAGGTCTCATCTTCCTGGCTCAGCTCGATGCGAAGGATCTTGCTGACTACAAAACGCGCAGGCCTGTTTGTGAGGACGGTCAGCGGGTGGAAGGCGCGCCTAAAGAACTCGAGCGGGCGCGTGAGGCGCAGCATCAGGGTGTCGGCGCCGGCGATGCCGATCAGCTTCGGCGCCTGCTCGCCGAAGATCACGTGCAGGAGAGTGACTATCGCGTACGCGAGAGCGAACGAGATCGCGACCGCGGCGCCATGCCCAAGCGGGCCGTCGAGGATGGGCTCAATGAGGTCAGCGATCGCCGGCTCGCCCGCGAAGCCGAGCCCGATCGAAGCCAGGGTGATCCCAACCTGCGACGTGGCCACGTACTCATCGACGTGGTCCATCTGCCGGAGGGCGGACGCGGCACGTCGGTCCCCCTCGTTTGCGAGCTGCTCGATTCGCGAACGGCGGGACCTCACGATCGCGAACTCAGCCGCGACGAAGAACCCGTTCACGAGCACGAGCAGCACGACGAGGAGGAGCAGCAGAACAGTGGTCATCTGCCGGCGCGGCCAGCCGTCACCGGCTCAGGGACGAGCGGCTGTGGCCCAGGACTGGGAGGTAGGTCGTCGTCCATTGACGAACGAGCGAAAAGTACCAGGCCCAGGCGCCAGTCCCGATCGGGACGACTAGCCTGCCGGGGGTGAGCGAGACCCCCTATCTGGACGCCCTGCTCGCATACGCGGACCGCGACCCTGGCCGGTTCCACGTCCCGGGACACAAGGGGGGACCGGGCGCCGATCCCGGCCTTCGGGATGCGGTCGGTGAGGCCGTGCTGCGGCTCGACGTGCCGGCCGGCATCGAAGGGATCGATGTCGGGCCCGACCCGGCGAAGGCGCACACCCCGTTTCAGCGCGCTCAGCGTCTCGCCGCAGAGGCCTGGGGCGCTCGGCGCAGCTGGTTTCTGGTCAACGGGGGCTCGGGAGGCAACCACGCGATCTGCCTCGCGCTGGCTCATGCGGCCGACCGGGTGGTAGTGCAGCGCAACGTCCACTCGTCCACGATCGACGGACTGGTGCTGTCGGGCCTGCGGCCCCGTTTCGTCGCGCCAGAGCTCGACCCGGAGCTGGGCATCGCCCACTGCCTCACGCCGGAGGCGCTGGATGAGGGGCTGGCCTCCGAGCCCGAGGCCGTGGCGGCGATGGTGGTCTCGCCGACGTACTTCGGGGCGGTGGCCGACGTCTCCGCCCTTGCTGATGTGGCGCACGCCCGAGGCGTGCCGCTCGTCGTCGACGAGGCCTGGGGTGCGCACCTGCGCTTCTCCGGTGAGCTTCCCGATTCGGCACTGGACGCCGGCGCCGACGTCGTGCTGTCCTCGGTTCACAAGATCGTCGGCAGCATCAGCCAGTCGGCGATCCTTCACGTGGGGGACTCCGACCTGGTCGACGAGGCGGTGTTCGACCGCGCGGTGACCCTGGTGGAGTCCACCAGCCCGAACGCGCTACTCACCGCGTCGTTGGACGCAGCGCGGCGGCAGGCCGTGGTGCGCGGCGATGAGCTGCTGGGCGAAACCGTCTCCTCGCTGCAAGCGCTCCGCGAGGAGATCCGCGCGATCCCGGGACTGGAGGTGCTCGACGAGCGGATCGCCGGGCGCCCCGGTGTATACGCCTACGACCCGCTGCGCCTCGTGGTCGACGTGAGGGGAACCGGCGCCACGGGGCACAGGATCGCGCGGCTGATGCGTGAGCACGACGACATCCACCTGGAGCTGTTCTCCGAGAACGTCGTGGTGGCCGTGTTCGGCATCGGCGAACACGCCGAGCGCACCGGCGAGCGGCTGGTCGCTGCCTTGCGCCACGCCATTGACGAGCTCGACGCGGAACCCGACGAGGGGCGCGGCCTTTTTGCCGAGCCGCCGCCGTGGGGACCGACGGAGCTCTCGCCGCGCGAGGCCTTCCTGGCGCCCCAGGACGTGGTTGCGTTCGATGCCGCCGAGGGGCGCATCGGCGCCGAGTCCCTCGCCGCGTATCCGCCGGGCGTGCCTAACGTACTGCCGGGCGAGCGGCTGACGAGGCCGACGCTCGACTACATCGCGGACAGCGTGGCGCACGGCGGACTGGTGAGGGGGGCGAGCGACCGGAGTCTGAGGACCGTCCGGGTTGTGGTTGAGTGAGCGATGCCGGAACGCAGGGTGGTGACTCCAGTGAGTAGAGCGGCGATGCCGATGGATCCCGACGCACAGTCGAGCTCCGTCCCCTGGGGCGTCGACTCCGAGCACGGACGGTTGCTTGACGTGCTGCTCTGCCCTCCGGACAACTATCGCTGGCTGCCCACCAGCGCGATCTCTCGCGCCACGCTCGACAGCGGCCATCGATTCGACCCGGCAGTGGCGGCGAGCCAGCACGCCGAGCTGGTCGCCGCGTACGAAGCGGCCGGCGTGCGGTGTCACTTCCTCGAGCCCGATCCGGTTCTGCCGTATCAGGTGTTCGCCCGCGACTCGAGCGTTGGCACGCCGTGGGGAGCCGTCGTCACCCAGCTCAAGCAGTGGTGGCGCCGTGGCGAGTACGCACCGGTTATCCGCTTCTACGAGGGTGCCGAGATTCGGATCTGGCGGATGGTCACCGCGGCGGCGCTCGAGGGGGGCGACGTGATGATCGTCGAGCCCGGGGCGGTGGTGATCGGCAACGGCGAGGAGCGCACCCAGGCGCCGGCGGCAAGACAGCTCGCGGCCTGGTTCGAGGCGGAAGGCTGGGAGGCCCGGGTGGAGCCGATTCCCGGAGTCTTCGTCCACATCGACGTGCTGATGGCGATCGTGGCCGAGAGGCTTGCCGCGGTGTGCACGGAGGTCGTGTCGGCAGACCTCGTTCGTTGGCTGCGGGCCAAGGGATTCGAGATTCTCGACGTGCCGGCGGAGGACGCGTGGACCCTGGGCGTCAACGCCGTCTCGCTTGGCGACGACCGCGTGCTCACCGGCGCCGCGGCGAGCACCCTGAACCGGCAGATGCGCACACACGGACTGGAGCTATTCGACCCCGACCTCGACAGCTTCACGCTCGGGGGCGGTGGCGCCCACTGCCTCGGACAGGCGCTGCGTCGCGAGCGGGTTGGCTAGTGGCGAGCATCGACGGCCCGGGCGTCGACGCGACGCGGGTGATCGCCGACCTGCGGGAGCTCGACCGGCGCACCGGTGGCCCGGAAGGGGGGCAACGTCTGTGCTGGGGTGAAGAGTGGCGGGCCGCGCGGGAGTTCCTGCGCGAGCTGCTCGGCGAAATCGGGGTCGAGCAAGAGCGCGACGAGGCCGGCAACCTGTGGGCTCGGCTCGACGGCGAGTCCGACTCGGCGCTGGCAGTCGGCTCCCACCTGGACTCCGTCCCGGGAGGCGGGTGGCTGGACGGCGCGCTGGGTGTGATGACAGGCCTCGGCGTGCTGCGTGCGTGGGCGCATTCCGGGCGGCGCCCGCCCGGCTCGCTGGTGGTGGTGGACTGGGCCGACGAGGAGGGAGCGCGATTCGGGCGCAGCCTGTTCGGCAGCTCGGCGTTCTCGGGGACGCTGGAGCCCGACGAGCTTCGAGACCTGCGCGACGCCGAGAGCAGGGCTGTCGCCGACGTCCTCGCCGACAACGGGATCGACTTGGACCGGGTGCTCGAGTGCGGGGTCAGGGCCGAGAGCATCGCGGGCTACCTCGAGCTGCACATCGAGCAGGGGCCCGTGATGGAGGCGGAAGGGGTCTCCGTCGCGGCCGTCCGCGGGTGTGCGGGCGTGGAGCGTCACCGGCTGCGTTTCGAAGGGCAGGCGTCCCACGCCGGCACAACGCCCATGGACCAGCGCCGCGACGCCGGCCTGGCGGCAGCCGAGGCGGCGCTGCGCATCGAGGGAATCGCGGAGCGAGCCCACGGCGTGGCGACCACGGGCGCGCTGTCACTGCGGCCGGGCATTGCCACCGCGGTCGCCGGAGAGGCGGAGTTGATGGTCGACCTTCGCAACTCGGATCCCCGCTCCTTGACGACAATGCTCGACGAGGCGCTCGCGCTGGCCGAGCTGGAGGCCGAGAGACGCCGCTGCAAGCTCGAGACCGAGCTCGTGTGGCGGATCGAGCCAATCGCATTCGACGAGCGGCTGGTGACGCTTGCCCAGGAGGTCGTCGCCGACGCCGGCGGGCGTGCCGAGCCGATGACCAGCGGCGCCCTGCACGACGCCGCCGAGGTGGCTCGGGTGTTGCCCGCAGCGATGGTCTTCGTGCCCTCGGTCGGCGGCATCTCACACGCCAAGGAGGAGGACACCTCCGAGGCCGACCTGGCAACGGGGATCGAGGCGCTCGGCGAGCTGGCGAACCGCGTGCTCTCCATCAGGGCGTAGCCGCCTCCGCGTAACGAACCGCCCGCGCGCCCGACGGTAGGGTCGCGCTGCGGGTCACCGACCGAGGAGCAGAAGAGTGAGCGAGCCACAGATTCTGAACGAGCGCCAGCTGGAGATGGTCGAGAGCAGCGAGACGGACTACTCGGACCTCCGCGCCCTGTTCATCAACTGCACCCTGAAGCGGAGCCCCGAGCTCTCACACACCCAGGGGCTGATGGACATCTCGATGGAGATCATGCGCCGCAACGGCGTGGAGGTCGAGGGGATCCGGGCGATCGACCACGACATCGCCACCGGCATCTGGCCGGACATGACGGAGCACGGTTGGGAGGCCGACGAGTGGCCGCAGATCTTCGAGCGGGTGATGGCCGCGCACATCCTGGTGCTCGGGATGCCGATCTGGCTCGGGGAGAAATCGTCGGTCGCGACCCAGATCATCGAGCGCCTGTACGGCAACTCGCACCTGCTCAACGACGCCGGCCAGTACGCGTACTACGGCCGCGTCGGCGGCTGCCTGGTCACGGGAAACGAGGACGGGATCAAGCACTGCGCGCTCGAAACCCTGTACGCGCTGCAGCACCTCGGCTACACGATCCCGCCGCAGGCCGACGCGGGCTGGATCGGGGAGGCCGGGCCTGGGCCGTCGTACCTGGACGAGGGCTCGGGCGGCCCGTCGAACGACTTCACCAACCGCAACACGACCTTCATGACCTGGAACCTTCTTCACGTGGCGCGGATGCTCAAGGACGCCGGCGGCGTCCCGGCTCACGGCAACCAGCGCTCGGAGTGGGAAGCGGGCTGCCGGTTCGACTTCCCCAACCCCGAGCACCGCTGAGTCCGATCGTCGAATCGCCGCCGCCAAGCTGCCGGGCGCTCACGCCGGGTCGGTAGTCTGGATTCGGTGAGCCTGTACGAGCGACTCGCCGAGCTTCCGATCGTGATCTCGTCCTATGAGCTCACTGGCCATGATCGTGAGTACGGCGAGTTCACTCGGCCGTCGACGCTCGTGCACCTGCATGGAGAGGGCCAGGAGGGAATCGGCGAGGACGTCGTCTACACCGTCCTCGACCACATCGCTCACCGCGACGCGGGGCCAGTGCACGACCTCACGGGCGCGCGGACGCTCGGGGGGTTCTGCGACCTGGTCGGCGAGCTCGACCTGTTCGGAACGCCCCCCGAGTACGAGGCCTCGACCCACTATCGGCGCTGGGCGTACGAGTCGGCTGCGCTCGACCTGGCGCTGCGCCAGAACGGGCTCTCGCTGTGGCAGGCGGTCGACCGTGAGCCCAAGCCACTGCGCTTCGTCTGCTCGACGCGGCTGGGCGGCATGGACGAAGACGCGCGCTCGACGACCGAGCCGATCAGAAAGCGGCTCGCCAAGTACCCAGGCCTGCGCTTCAAGCTCGACCCCGAAGACGACTGGGACGCGGAGCTGATCGCAGAGATCAAGGAGCTGGCGGGAGTCGACGTGCTCGACCTCAAGGGTCTGTACCGGGGCACGCCGGTGGACGTCGAAACCGACCCCGAGCTGTACGGCGCCGTCGCGGAGGCCTTTCCGGGTGCCTACCTCGAGGACCCCGACCTCAACGACGAGACGCGACCGGTGCTCGAGCCCCACGCCGACAGGATCACCTGGGACGCGCCGCTGCACTCACTGGACGATGTGAAGGAGCGAGCGCGCAAGGCGATCAACTCCAAGCCGTCGCGC
The DNA here is from genome assembly GCA_036257465.1 of Solirubrobacterales bacterium. Classification (GTDB taxonomy): domain Bacteria; phylum Actinomycetota; class Thermoleophilia; order Solirubrobacterales; family 70-9; genus DATAFO01. The sequence continues at coordinate 27,699 of DATAFO010000061.1, forward strand.
TTCGGCTCGCTGCGGGAGCTGCTCTCGATCTACGAGTACTGCGAGGCCGAGGGCATCGCCGTCTACGGCGGCGGCCAGGGCGAGGTCGAGGTCGGCCGCGGCCAGATCCAGTACCTGGCCTCGTTGTTTCACCCAGACACCCCGAACGACGTCGCGCCCTCGGGCTACAACGACCCGGCGGTTCCCGACGGCCTCCCGACGAGCCCGATGGACCCGGCTCCGAGCGAGACCGGGTTTCGCTGGGGCGTTCGGGACTCCTAAGCGTCGCTTCGGCGGGCCAAAGTCGGAACTTTCGCTAGCGTCGGCCCGACAGAAGGTCCACGATCCACGAAACAGGAGAGCCATGGCAGAGAAGTCGTTCGCCCAAGCCCTCAACGACCAGATCTCGAACGAGTTCAGCGCCGCGATGCAGTACGTCGGCGCGGCGGTCTACTACGACGCCGAAACGCTCCCCCGGCTCGCCAACTTCTTCTACCGCCAGGCCGACGAGGAGCGCGACCACGCCATGATGATGGTCCAGTACCTCCTCGACGTGGACGAGGAGGTCCGGATCCCGGACATCAAGGGCCAGCAGACGCGCTTCGACGACGCCGTCGCTCCCGTGCGGATGGCGCTCGAGCAGGAGGGACGGGTCGGCGAGGAGATATTCGGCCTGTTCGAACTCGCCCGCGAGGTCAAGGACTACCGCGCCGAGCAGTTCATGGCCTGGTTCGTCAAGGAGCAGGTGGAAGAGGTCGCGCTGATGCAGGATCTGCTGAACGTGGTGGAGCGCTCCGAGGACAACCTCTTGCTCGTCGAGGACTACATCGCGCGCGAGGCACCCGGCCAGGGCGAGGACGATCCCATCGCGCCGCCTCCGGCGGGGAGCGGCGCTTAGGCCGACGGCCTGTCCCAGACGCCGGTCCAGGGCGCTCTAGAATCGAAGCCCTCGGGGGCGTAGCTCAGCTGGTTAGAGCGCCGGCCTGTCACGCCGGAGGCCGCGGGTTCGAGTCCCGTCGCTCCCGTCTCTCGTTTGCCCTGCAACGGTGCGGGTTCGAGCCTGGATCGTTGCTCCCGGTCACGGCGACTCATGGCCCGGTAGTGGCCCAGACGCCCGGGGAGCCGCGATCGGCTAGCCCCAGCGACAACCCCGTCGAGCCGGGCGCTGGCGAGTGGAGCTAGCCCAAACCGGCACGGGGACTCTAGGAGGAGGATTCGGACGGCGGCTCGGAGTCTTGACGACCGAGACAGGCGCGATACCCGACCACCTGGATCACCTGGGGCGCCGGAGGCTCGATCACCGTCTGGCTCGACGGGGTTCACGTTCACCCGAGCCGGTAGGTGTTGCCGGAGTAAAAGCTCACCCGTGGAAGAGAACGAAACCGAATCGGAGACGCCGCCGAGGTCAGCGCCAGAATCGTGCTAGATGACCGACACGATCGACGCCGAGCGGCTGGAGCTGCTCGATCGCATTGCCGAGCGCATGCCCGAGCTCGACCTCAAGCGGCACTCGATCGAGTGGACCGAGATGCCGGACAACGGCGCCCAAGGGCTGCTCGTGGACGGCGGCGGGATCGACGGCGGCAACGGCTTCACGTTCGTCAACCACGGCGAGGACATTCACGCGGTCGGCCCGACGGCGCCGCTCGTTCCCGGCTACGTCGGCTGCGTCGTGATCGGGCCGGATGGCAGCCGCCGCCTAGCCCGGGTGATGCCGGACCCGCTGAGGCCCGAGTAGTTCACGGCCGATTCTTGCCGCTTTTCGTCCAAAGCGGTACTTCCTAACTACTCCCCAGGCCCGGCTTCGAGGCCTCAGTCTCGTCGGGAAACGCCGCTAGTGGCAGGTCACGTTCACGCACTGGCGCGGATCCCCGTTCCCGCTGGCCCGGTTGCCGCCGCCGTCGATGACGCCCTCGACGGCCTCGATACCGAGATCGCCGTTGCGCATCGCCCGGTTGCGGGTGAGCGTCGTCGAGTCGCTATCGACGCTGATGCCGTGGCGCCCGGAGCCAGCGACATGGTTGCGGCTGATCAGGGTACGTTTGACCGCCCGGTCGACCGAGATCCCGGAGGCGCTGGAGCCGCGCACCTGGTTTCTGCGCACCACGTTGTCCACCGCCCGTCCGCGGCCGAAGGTGGTGATCTGGATCCCGCCGCCGCCACGGAACACGCGGTTGCGGCTGAACACGTTGGCGACGCCCTCGGAGCCGATCCCGCCCTCCCGGTTACGACGCATGCTGTTTTTCCGGATCTGATTGTGGTCCGATTTCTTCATGAACAGCCCGACGTCTCCGTTGTGGCGGGCCGAGTTGTGCAGGATCCGGTTGTGATCGGAGCGGAACATGCTGATCCCCTCGGCGTCGGCCTCAAGGCCATTTCGGAACGCGGAGCTGTCTCGGATCGTGCTTCGAGCGGACTCAAAGAGCGCGATTCCGAAAAAGCGGCTCCGCGATGCGGAAAGATCCAGCACGCGGTTGTGGCGCGCATTCAGAACGAACGCGCCGACCGCGAATTCGCGCACCGAGCCGTGCCTCACGGTGACGCTATCGTGACCGCCGTTGGCGACCCCGGTGTCGCAGAACTCGCGGCGGGAAAAACAGCGCTCCCCCACGAGCTCGCCGTCGCCATCGATTGTGTGGCCGTTCAGATCGAGGGTGACGTCGTCGGCGCCGATCACGAGGCCGTTGTTTCGGCAGTTGACGAGATCGCGGTGAAGCGTCCTGTCGGCCCTGATCGTGTCGCCGCAGTCAAGGCGACTCGCGGATGCCTGACCGGCGCCCAGGGCGAGCAGTCCCGCCACGCCCAGCACGAAGATCGCCAGGGAAATTCCGCTTACCGTCCACCTGAGCGGGAGAGCCATGAGCCTCCTCTCGTCGCGGCTCAGGTCCGTGTGCCGACCCTACACCCGGCCGGTTGCATCTCCAAGCAGGGCTACCGCTTTCCATGCAAAGCGGGTGTTTTTGGAAAGCTCGCTCCGGACACAGTCCCTCCGCGCCGCGCAAAAACGCCTAGTGCCGACCGCGGTTGCAACCGACGCACGCGGGCCGCAGGTTGGCCAGCGAATCGCTGCCGCCGTCGGCGATCGGGACGAGATGGTCCACATCGACGGCGGGCGCACCGCATCGCCAGCAATCGCTGCCGCAGCGGGCGAAGACCTGCCGCCGAAGCTGTTGTAGCGCTCGCCCGCGCTGGCGAGGGATTGCGCAGGCCGCACAGCGGCTCCCCGAGGCGATCAGCCGCCCGCAGCCGAGACAGGGTCGCTTCACAGCCAGCCGACGAGTCGAGCTGGCTGGGGCTGGTTCTCGAACCGGTCGAGCGCCATCATCAGCGCCACTACGCCGTCCACGTTCGAGCTGCGGTCGGGCGCCTCGATCCGCCAGCCTCGCGGTTTGGACCGGGCGACCGCGTTCGCCGCGTGCCGACGTAGCTCGGGGTCTGAGGGGAGGACGAGCTTCTGTCTGACGATCGCGTCGTGCAGCCGCGCCGAGGCGGGGATCGCCCGCTGGTCGGTCTGCGGATAGCTCGATGCCGTGATCCCGCGCTCGGCGAGTTCCTGGCCGAGCAGCGCTACCAGCGCACCAAGCGGCGCCTGGGCAAGCAGCGCGGCGCTGCGCTGGGCGCTCGTCGAGGCCGCCCAGCACGCCGCCCGCGGCGGCGGACCGCTGCGCGATGCCTTCGAGCGGATCTCCAAGCGCCGCGGCCGCCAGGTGGCGAAGGTCGCCGTCGCGCGCAGGATCCTCACGCTCTG
>DATAFO010000071.1:0-23530 GCA_036257465.1 Solirubrobacterales bacterium
GTGATCGCGCGGGCGCTGCGCTAGGCGCGAAGCCTTCTCGTCCAGAGCGGGAGGGAGCTAGGGAGAGGACCTCCATTGAGCACGCCACTCCGGCGGCTCCCAGCCCTCGGCGACGTAGATCGACTCGCGCGCGATCTTGCCGTCTCGAAACTCGAGGATGCTGACGCCGAGGTTCCAATCACCGCCGTCGTAGCTGATCGAGATCTCTGCGACCCAGAGGTCATCGCGGCCTCTGATCTCGCGAAACTCGACCGCCGTCGACGCCGGGTAGTTGCCTCGCCACTCGCGGAGGTTCTCAACTCCGACGAAGCGCTCGCCGGACTGCGGGAACTCGAGGACGGCGTCGTCGTGGTACATCTCGTGACCGACGTCGGGATCGTCGCTGGCGAAGTGCTGCGCGAGCATCGCCCTGACCGTCGCCGCATCCATGGGGCACATACTGACCGACCCGGATGGCTCGCTGGGGTGTCTAAGAGGTGCGGTCTCGGAGCGGCAGCTAGTTCAGCCGCTCCACGATCATCGCCTCGCCCTGGCCGCCCGCGACGCACATCGTCTCCAGGCCGATCTGGTGGTCGTCGGTCTCCATCGCGTTCAGGAGCGTGGTCATGATTCGCGCACCCGTCATCCCGAACGGGTGGCCGAGAGCGATCGCCCCTCCATGCGTGTTGAGCTTTGAAAGCGGAATCTCGCACTCGTCCATGATCGGGATCACCTGGGCCGCGAAGGCCTCGTTGAGCTCGACAACGTCTATGTCCGACATCTGCATCCCGGCGCGATCCAGCACCTTCTTGATCGCGCCGATCGGCGCCACGCCCATGTACTCGGGCTCGTTGCCCTCGGTGGCGGCGGTGAGGACCCTCGCGCGGGGCTCCAGCCCGAGCTCCTTCGCGCGCTCGTCCGACATCACCAGCACCGCGGCGGCGCCGTCGTTGAGCGGGCAGGAGTTGCCGGCCGTGACGCCGCCCCCGCCCGGAAACGCCTCCTCGAGCTCGGCGAGCTTCTCCAGGGTGCTGTTCGGCCGCGGACCATCGTCCCTGGCCACCTCGGTGCCATCGGGGAGAGTCACCGGCGCGATCTCGCGATCGAAGAAGCCCGACTCCTGTGACACCACCGCGAGCTCCTGCGAGCGCTGCGCGTACTTGTCCATGTCAGCGCGGCTGACCTCGTGCTTCTTCGCCACGTTCACGGCCGTCTCGCCCATCTGAATGTAGGCGTTGGGCTGGCCGTCGTTGCCCTGGAGCTTGGGGTTCTGGTCGGCCACGCCGGCCGCCTCCTGGCGCTCGTTGTAGCGACTCACCCACTCCACGCCGGCCGCGATGTAGGTGTGCCCTTGGCTAGCCCGCACCGCGTTCGCCGCGTGGCGAATCGAGTCCAGGCTCGATGCGCAGTAGCGCGAGAACGTGACCCCGTTCACGGTCTGCGGAAGGTGCTCGGAGAGCAGCACGATGATCCGGGCGATGTTGAAGGCCTGAAGGCCCTGCGGCAGGCCGCACCCGCAGAACACGTCCTCAACCGAGTCCGGGCTGACCGCCTCGTTTCGCTCCAGCAGCCTGTCGACGATGAAGGCGCCCATCTCGTCGGGTCGCTGCTCGGCCAGCGATCCCTTGAAGGCGCGGCCGATCGGGGTGCGAACGGCGTCGACGATCACTGCTTCGGGCATGCGTGCTTCTCCTTGGTCAATCCGGACGGCGGGGAGGCAATGGTATGGATATGCCATGAGCGAGGAGGCGGCCACGGGCGAGGCCGAGGTCGAGCCGAGGCGCGTGCAGGAGCTCGTCGTGGCGGGAGCGGCGCTGATCGACGTGCGCCGCGACTACGAGTGGGAGGGCGGCAGGATCGCGGGCGCACGCCACATCGAGGTCAACCGGCTCGTCGCCGAGGCGGACTCGATCGACCGAGACCGCCCGGTGATCTTCTACTGTCGCACCGGAAACCGCTCCGGGATGGCAGCGGCCGCCTTCCGGGAGGCGGGCTACGACGCCCAGAACCTCGCCGGCGGCATCCGGGCCTGGGTCGACGCCGGGCTCCCGCTCGAGCCAGCCGACGGCGAGGTGCGTCCGCCGCTTCCCGCCTCATAGCCCGAGCGTGCATCTAGGATCCGCGCGATGCGAAACCCGTTTAAGCGTCAAGCGAAGGCTTCCGAGGAGGCGCCCGATGCGGCCGCGGCCAAGCAGGAGGCCGCTCGCCCGGCCCAGCCCGAACCCACCGCCTCGGCCAAACAGGAACCTGACGCGCGAGACAAGCAGGAATCCGCCGCGCCGACGACGGGTGCGGCACAGCCCGCGGCGAGCGCCGATCCCCAGCAGCGCATAGATGGTCTGCGCGCCTGGCTCGGGCAGGTCGACCGGAAGGTCAGCGTGCGCAGCTACGCCGGCGGGGCCGCAATCGTGCTGGCCCTCGCCGCGGGAATCGTGGGCGTCGTGCTCGCCCTGAGCGCCAAGGACGAGAGCGCAACGAAGGACGAGCTGTCGTCGCTGCGCAACCAGGTCGAGCAGGTCTCGCGCGAGGCGTCGGCGGCCGCCGAGGAGGAGGTTGGCTCGGTTTTGGACCGTCTCCAGTCCATCGAGGAGGAGGTGTCGAGCCTCGCAGGCGATCGGACGACGATCGAGCGGGAGCTCGAGGTGATCCAGGACGACATCGTCGACCTCAGAAACCAGATCTCGGATCTCGAGTCCGCCGGCCCCTCGGGCAGCGGGGGCGGCGGCGGAGGCGCAAACCAGTAACGCGCGCTAACCGCGCATCCGACCGCCCTTCGTCGGCCGGCTGAGCGAGGGCGCCGGGAGCCGGTAGGTCGCCGCGGCCCTCGGCCAGCATCGCGGAAGAAGTCCTGCGGCGCCTGCCGAAGGCGGCGATCCTGATCACGAGCTCGACCACGAAGATCCCCAGGAACGTGTCGTCGAGGGTCGTCAGCAGCGAGTCGACGCCCGAGTCCCAGTCGTACGTCCCGAGGCCGAGCGTGATCGCGTTGGCGACGATGACCGCGAAGATGAAGTTCTGAAACCGCGGGCGAGTCGGCAATCCGCTTGCGGGTGCCCGACCAGCCCGTGCGGGGCCTCACCCTCAAGCTCTGCCAGCTGCGCGGGCCAGCGAGCGCGGGAATATCGAACGACTCAGGCGTGAGGGCCTTGTGACATTTGTTACGCTGCGCACGACGCATGCGTCCGGCGAGTGCTCTACGGTCGCGCGCAACGTCTCCCAGAGGAGGAGCAATTCATGCCTGAGGGCTACTGCGTTAAAGAACGCAAGAAGGTCGAGATCAAGGATCCCCAGCAGGTCACGATGAAGAACGGCCGGCCGGCGATTCAGGGCACGTGCCCCGACTGCGGCACGAAGATCTTCAAGATCGGCAAGCTGAACTAACGAAGCGCCGGCGCGCGAGGCTGGCGCGCCGGCGCTTTGACCGCAGGCGCCCGCCTGCAGGCATCTAATCGGGCCGCCCCGGCGCAACTTGAGCGCCGGCCGGAACCGCGTGGAAGAATGCGCACATGGAGGCTCTGGACTCGCCTCGCGGGCAGCGCCCGCTCGAGCTGATCCTCGCGCGCAACCTTCTGACCAGCATCTCCACCGCAGCGTTCCTCCTCGACGACGAGGCCGCGATCGTGTTCTACAACGAGGCCGCCGCCGCGCTCCTCGGTCGCTCCTTCGAGGACGCCGGGCGCATGAGCGCCCGGGAGTGGACCTCGACGTTCGGGCCTCTGGATCGCAACGGCAAGCCGCTGGAGGTGGACGAACTGGCGATCACGGACGCGATTCGCGGGGGCCGCCCGGCGCACGGCGAGTTCCAGATCCGGACTGCAAACGGCCAGAAAGTGCCGATCGAGGCGAGCGCGTTTCCGATCGTCGCCTCTGATTCCGGCTCGTCGGGGGCGATGATCCTGTTTTGGCAACTGGACGAAGTGGAATAGGTATCTGTATGAAGCTGAAAGTCTGGGGCGCGCGCGGTTCGGTTCCGGCTCCGGGGCCACACATGAACCGGTACGGGGGCAACACCTCCTGCGTGCAGCTTACGCTCGGAAGCGGCGAAGAGTTGATCCTCGACGCGGGCACCGGGATCCGCACGCTCGGCCTCGATCTCACCGGCCGGCAGCGAATTCACATCCTCCTCACCCACCTGCACCTGGACCACATCCAGGGCCTGATGTTCTTTCCGCCCTGCTTCCGCGCCGACGTCGAGATCACGATCTGGGGGCCGTCGTCGCCCGAGGCCTCGCTCGAGGACCGCGTCGCCCGTTACATCTCGGCCCCGCTGTCGCCTGTCGAGGTGCGCGAGCTCCCGTGCTCGGTGTCGTTTCGCGACACGCCCGCCACCGAGTGGGAGCTGGGCGGAGCGCAGATCCGGTCTGAGGCGGTCACGCACCGCGGCCCCACCCTCGGCTACCGGATCTCAGACGGCGACACGACGGTCTGCTACATCCCGGACCACGAGCCGGCCCTCGGGGCGTCGTTGGTCCAGCTCGAGCCGGAGTGGATCTCCGGCTTCGACCTCGCTCGCGACGCGGATCTCTTGATCCACGACTGCCAGTACACGGACGAGGAGTACCCGGACCACGTCGGCTGGGGACACTCGGCGATCACCGACGCGCTCACGTTCGCCAGGCGGGTGGAGGCGAGGCGGCTGATGCTCTTCCACCACGACCCCCTGCACTCCGACGAGTTCCTGGACGATTTCCATGCCTCGGCACGGCGGGTCTGGGAGCAGCTCGGAGGCGACGCCGCCCTGCTCGACATGGGCGTGGAGGGCGGTGAGGTCGAGGTCGCGCCTGGCCAACCGGGCCAACCGCCGGTGCGGGAGGTTTCTGCCACCGGTACAACCGCCGCCGCGGAAGTCTCGACAGGCGGCTAAAGACTTCCCGGGCGCCCACTTCTACCTTCGCGGCAATTCCTGGAACCGCGACCGCCGAGCCAAGGTTCGGTGGCAAGGAGGAACCATTCATGAGAAGGAGGCTGAGCCTCGGAGTGTTCCTGGCGCTCGTCCTGTCGCTGGCCGTGCCGGCGGCGGCGTTCGCACAGGGAGGGGCCGTGGAAGCCGTCAAGACAGAGCTGGACATGACCTGGGTCATGATCGCGACCGCCTTGGTTCTGTTCATGCAGGCGGGCTTCCTGTTGCTGGAGATCGGCTTCTCGAGACAGAAGAACGTTGGTGCCGGCGTGGCGAAGATCCTGGTCAATCTCGGGATCGTGTCCCTCGCCTGGTACATGTTCGGCCAGGGCATCAACGGGCCGGGCAACGAACTGTTCGGGACAGACGGGTTCTTCTACCACTTCGGTCAGGACGTAGCCGGAACGGTGGTCGGAACGGTCGACATCGGGTTCATGTTGTTCGGGCTCGCGTTCGCCGCTGTCTCCCTGGCGATCGTCTGGGGAACAACGCTCGAGCGAATCAAGTTCAGCGCCTACGTGATCTACGCGTTCGTGTTCGGCGCCCTGATCTATCCGCTCGTCGCGCACGCGTTCTGGTCGGGAGACGGCCTGCTCGACGACATCGGCGGCAAGGAGGTCCTGGACTTTGCGGGCTCCTCCGTTGTCCACCTCACGGGCGCGACGGCGGGTCTCGCGGCACTGCTGCTGCTGGGCGCTCGTGCCGGGAAGTACGGGGCGGACGGAAAGCCGAGAGCGATTCCTGGCCACTCGATGCCGCTCGTCGGGCTTGGCGTGCTGATCCTCTGGGTCGGCTGGTACGGATTCAATGCCGGTTCGACGCTCGGCACGACGGACGTCGCGTTCGCCGAGGTGGCGCTGAACACGCAGCTCGCAGCCGGGGCGGGCGTTCTCGGCGCCCTGTTGATCGTCTACATGAGGACGAGATCCCTCGACGTCGGCATGGCCGGCAACGGCGCAATTGCCGGACTCGTCGGGATCACAGCCGGCTGCGGCTACGTGGAGCAGTGGGCCGCCGTGGTCATCGGCCTGGTCGCCGGCGTGCTGGTCGTCTACAGCGTGCTGTTCATCGAGAAGTACCTCGACGATCCGGTTGGCGCGCTGTCGGCGCACGGGATGGCAGGTATCTGGGGAACCCTCGCCGTGGGGATCTTCGGTACCGAGCGCCTCGTCGGCGACACGGCTAGTCCGGGCGTCTGGTACGGCATCTTCGACGGCAACATCGAGTTCGCCGACACGCTCGGTCAGCTCGGAGTCCAGGCCGTCGGCGTTGTTGGAACGTTCGCGCTCGTGTTCGGACTCTCGTTCGCGGCGTTCTATGCGATGAAGCAGGTCATCGGCCTGCGGGTCTCCGAGGATCAGGAGCTGGCCGGGCTTGACATCTCCTCACACGGGATGTACGGCTACCCCGAGCAGTTCATCCCGCCGGAGGAGTACCCCGGTGGCGTGACCCCTCCGGCACACGCCCCAACCCCGAGCACGGCTCCGGCGGCGGTCACACCGATGACCTCCGAACGGCCGAGCGAGGCATAGGAGACCACGATGAAGAAGATCGAGGCATACATCCGCCATGAGGCATTCGAGCCGATCCGGGCCGAGCTGCTCGAGAAGGGGTTTCCCTCACTCTCGATCGGCGAGGTCAAGGGCTCCGGGCGCCAGAAGGGAATCGTCGAGCACTACCGAGGCTCGAGCCTGACCGTCAACGTGCGGCCCAAGCTCAAGCTCGAGGTCGTGGTCGAGGACAAGGACAAGCCCCTGGTGGTGGAGACGATCCTCAAGCACGCCCGCACGGGCGACGTCGGCGACGGGAAGCTGTTCGTGATTCCCGTCGAGGAGGCGATCCGCATCCGCACGGGCGAGGAGGGCGAGGCGGTCCTCCAGGCGCACACGGAGGCCGAGGTCGCGGCCTAGGCGTGGGCGGCGGGCGGTGATCCCGGCTTCTGGATAGCCCTGGCTATCCACCGCCCGGCTTCACGGCCCGCCGCTCAAACCTGGAAACACCACTGACGAAGGAGGAAGCACAGGAATGGCAACCGCAACCAGACCGAGCACCAGCCCGGCGGATGTGCTAAGTCGCGTCGAGGAGGACGGGGTCGAGTTCATCCGCTTCTGGTTCACCGACATCACGGGACAGCTGAAGAGCTTCTCGGTGGGTCGCGAGGAGCTGGAGGGTGCCCTCGAGGAAGGGATGGGCTTCGACGGCTCGTCGATCACCGGCTTCAACCGGATCGAGGAGTCGGACATGATCGCGATGCCCGACCCCGACACGTACACGGTGCTGCCCTGGCGCACCGACGGCGACAAGGGCAACGTGGCGCGGATGTTCTGCGACGTGCTCAAGCCCGGCGGCGAGCCCTACGAGGGCGACCCCCGGTTCGTGATGCGACGGGCGCTCGCCCGCGCCTCAGACCTCGGCTTCGACGCCTTCAACCTGGGCCCGGAGCTGGAGTTCTTCTACTTCGCCAGCGACGAGCTGGGCGAGGACGGCGCGCCGGTGATCCTCGACAAGGGCGGGTACTTCGACCTGACCACGCTCGACGCCGGCTCGGACCTGCGCCGCGACACCGTCAACGCGCTGAAGGCGGTCGGGATCCCGGTCGAGTACACGCACCACGAAGTCGGGCCCTCCCAGCACGAGATCGACATGCGCTACGCCGACGGCCTGCGGATGTCCGACAACGCGATGACCTACCGGATCGTGGTCAAGGAGATCGCCCACCAGTACGGCGTCTACGCGACATTCATGCCGAAGCCGCTGTTCGGCGAGAACGGGTCCGGCATGCACACGCACCAGTCGCTGTTCGCGGACGGGTCGAACGCGTTCTTCGACGCCGACGATCAGTACCACCTGTCGGACAAGGCGAAGGCGTACATCGCCGGGCTCCTGCGTCACGCGCGTGAGATCGCGGCCCTGTTCGCGCCCAACGTCAACAGCTACAAGCGGTTGGTTCCGGGCTATGAGGCCCCGGTGTACTGCGCCTGGTCGCAGCGCAACCGCTCGGCGCTGGTGCGGGTTCCCGTCTATCACCCGGGCAAGGAGCAGGCGACGCGCGCGGAGCTCCGCTGTCCCGATCCGTCGTGCAACCCGTACCTCACGTTCGCGGCGATGCTGCACGCGGGGCTCGAGGGAATCGAGAAGGGCTATGAGTGCCCCGAGCCGATGGAAACCAACCTCTACGACCTCTCCCACGACGAGCGGGTCTCGCGTGGCATCGAGCAGCTCCCGGAGACGCTCGGCGAGGCGGTCGAGGAGCTCGCCGGCTCCGAGCTGGTTCGCCGGGCGCTCGGCGACCACATCTTCGAGCGCTACGTGGACCTGAAGCGCGAGGAGTGGGAGGAGTACCGGGTCCAGGTCTCCCGGTGGGAGCTGGAGCGGTACCTGCCGGTTCTCTGACCCAGACAACATGAACGCGACCGCCCAGGCCGTGTTCGCCCACCGCCACACGGTGGCCCACCGGCTCGCCCGGGTCGGGAGCTGACCGGCCTCGACCCGGCGCTGGGCGAGGATCGCGAGCGCCTGGGGGTCGGGATCAAGGTGTTCCCGAACCATCGCCCCGACGCTGCGGCGCTGATTTAGCCGCCCTCCGACCGGCGACACTAGGGGCGTGACCTCGCCGCCAGCGCCCGCCACACCGCCGCCCGACGTCGGCAACTCGCGCGAGTCGGCCGCGAGGGCGGGCTGGAGAGCCGACCCAGGACCGCCCTACGAGGCGAACTGGGAGCGGCTGCTGGAAGGCCGCAAGCGCACGCGCTGGGTGAACTTCTTCTGGATCAGCCCTGCGCCGCTGCTGGCCTCGATCAACGACAGGATCGCGAAGGGCCTCGACGACCTGATCAACGATCTGCGCCCGCGGTGGATCGCCGAACAGCGAGCCGCCGGCCGGCTGACTGGCAGACCGGCGGTCGACGCCCACGCCGGCAGCGAGCGCGTTTCGTTTCTCGTGCTCGGCGACCCCGGCGAGCAGGACGCCTCCCAGTACGCGGTCGTCCGCCCGCTGCTCGCGGTGGGCGACGACACGGACTTCATGCTCATCGCCAGCGACGTGATCTACCCCGCGGGGGACATCAACGACTACGTCGACGGCTTCTTCCTTCCGTACGAGCGCTACCGCCGGCCGATCTACGCGATTCCGGGCAACCACGACTGGTACGACGGGCTGAACGGGTTCATGTTCCACTTCTGCGGCGCCGAGGCGCTGCCGTCGAGCGCCTACCGGTCCGGCAGCTACAGCTGGAAGGAGCGGCTGGCCCGCGCGCTGTGGCGAAAGCCCTCACCGCCCGACCTCCCGGTGCTGATGTACGAGCGCCGGGCCCGCGCGCAGCTCGAACAGGCCGGCGCCGACGCAGCCTGGGAGCCCGCCCAGCCCGCTCCCTACTTCACGATCGAGACGCCGAGCCTCCTGATCGTGTGCATCGACACGGGAATCACCGGCAAGCTCGACCGCGAGCAGGGCGACTGGCTGCGCGACGTCTCGCGAGACCCGCGGCCGAAGCTCCTGGTGACGGGCAAGCCGATCTACGTCGACGGCGAGTATCGCCCAGGCGAGATCGACTGGGGCCCCGACGACCACCCGGGGCTTCGCGACGAGGTCGGAACCCTGCGGACGGTCGACGACATCGTTCGCGCGCCCGAGCACCGCTACGTGGCGACGATCGGCGGCGACGTGCACAACTATCAGCGCTACTCAGTGCTCGTCAGCGATGCGGGTCCTCGTTCGCCCGAGTTCCCCGAGGGCCCGCCGCCGGGCGACGGCCCTCCGCCGGACTCGGTCCGCAGGCTCGAGTACGTGGTCAGCGGAGGTGGGGGCGCCTACCTCAGCGCGACACACCGCTTCGGGCGCGTGGAGCTCGACCCGGCAGGCCTACCGAAGCGACCCGGCGCGAGCCGGATGCCCAGCAACGTCGCGCCCGTGGACGAGTCGGGCTTCTGGTGCTACCCGTTGCGTGGCGACTCGCTGGCGCGGTTCGTGCGCCGCTTCGCGCCGGGCTTCGGCGTCGCGCTCGCGTTCGCCCTCGGCATCGTCTTGACCCTGGTGTTCGGGGTCTTCTTCGGGCTGCTCGACGGCTTCGACGCGCGGCTGGCCCAACTCGACGACGCCCGCCTTTCCAACGTGCTCTGGGTCCTGCCGCTGACGCTCGGCCTGGCGGCCGGCGTCCTCGTGGCCGCGGTCAAGGCGTCCAACTTGCTGGCGCCGTCGGGCTTTCGAACGCTCACGGCAACGACCCTGGCCGCGGGAGGCCTGGTGCTGGTGGCCGCCGCGGGCAACCTCCTCGGCGACGCGTGGGACGAGTGGATCTGGAGGCTGGCGCTCACCAGCCTGATGGCCGTAGTGCTACCGGTGGTTGGGGTCGTCGGCTACTACCTGGTGCGCGATTTCCTCCCGCAGTCGGTGCGGACCGGGATCGGCCTCGCGATCGGAATCGCCGTCGCCGCGGCCCTGGTCGGGCGCTCGGTCGAGCTCGAGGCCGAGGTGCCTCTGCTGGTCGGCCTGGGCCTGGTCGCCCTTTGGGCGAGCGTCGTCGTCCTCGGCCGGCTCCACGGCGTCCCGATCGTTCGCTTCGTTCCCGTCACGGTGGGGGCGATCGGCGCCGTGGTGGCGCTGGTCGCGCTCCAGGACGTCGGCTGGGTCACGACTGGCCTGCTGGCTGGGTTCGTGTGCGCGGTGCTGCTGACCGCGGTCGCGCTGCTCGTCTCGGGGTGGCGGGCGGTCCCCGCCCTGCCCTGGCTGCTTCGCGCTGACGTCGACCCCGACATGACGGCCAACTGGCTGGCTGGCGAGCTCGGCATGGAGCCCGTCGACGCCAGCGCGCGAACCGCCGCACCCGATCGCAAGACTCAGGCGCTCTCCAAACTCACCTACCGCAGCTGGCCCTACCGGAAGTTCATGTCCGAGCTCGCCGAGGCGACCTCTCCCCCCTTCTTCAAGAGCTTCCTGCGCCTCGACGTCACGCCGACCGCGCTCGTGATCACCGCCTACGGCGTCACCGGCTGGGCGGAGGACGAGACCGAGCCCACGGTCGAGGACCGAGTCACGATCCCACTGAGCTAGTCGCGATCCGCGGCGCCAGCGCGCGAAGCCGTCTTGGGTCGACCGCGCCGGTCGAGGGGTCGCGCGAGAGCGCGTTTCCGCCATGGGGGTGGCCGGTGCCGAGCTGGATGTCGGAGTTGTGGGTGACGATCTCGTCGAGCCGCTCGAGGTCCTCCGCGTGGCGGAACTCGTGGTAGACGAACGTCGCCGGCATCACCCGGAGCGCTCCCGCCGCCAGGTAGATGCGCCCGGCGAAGCTGGCGCTCCTCGCTCGTCGGCGCCGTGCCACCCATCGCTTCCTCAGTCGGCGCCGGACGCGCCCCTCAACGGGGGCGGCGGCTCTCGCCCGACGGACCGCAGCCCGTCCTCGATCCGCTCGATCACGGTCTCGATCACCCTCACCCGCGCGTAGCGCTTCGACTCGGCCTCGATCAGGTGCCACGGCGCCTCAGGCTTGTCGGTGCGCGCGACCATGTCCTCGATCGCCTCCGTGTACTGGGGGCGCTTCTCACGGTTGCGCCAGTCCTCGTCGGTCAGCTTCCACGCCCTGAGCGGGTCGTTCTTGCGCCGCTCAAAGCGCCTCAGCTGCTCCTCGGGGGAGATGTGCAGCCAAAGCTTGACCAGGATCATCCGCTCCTCCGCCAGAGCCCGCTCGAATCCGTTGATCTCCTCGTAGGCGCGCAGCCACTCCTCGCGCGTCGCGAACCCCTCGACGCGCTCGACGAGCACGCGCCCGTACCAGGAGCGATCGAAGACCGCCATCCCGCCCCAGCCGGGGAGCGCCGGCCAAAACCGCCACAGGAAGTGATGGCGCCTCTCGTCCGGCGTCGGCGCGGCGAACTGAACCACCCGCACGTGGCGGGGATCGAGTGGGGCCACCAGGCGCTTGATCGCGCCGCCCTTGCCCGAGGCATCCCAGCCTTCGAAAACGACGCACAGCGGAGGCCCGAGCTGCCTCTCGCCGATCTGCCTGCCCAGCGTCAGCCGCAGCTGCACCAGCCGCTCCCAGGCAACGTCGAGCGCACGGTCCTGCTCCTTGCGCGTCAGCGTCTTGCTGAGGTCGAGCTCGTCGAGTCTGCCCACGCCCGCATCCTCTTCCCCACGAGAGACAGAAGCAAGCCCGCCACTGGTCAGACGGGCGAGATCGTGCACGCGATCGGCACCCGCGGCCCCGGCTCCTGCGGCTCGTCCTCCAACACCTGCAGGGCGAGCGGAAACAGCAGCGTTGCGAGCAGGATCATGATCACCCCGATCGCAACCAGCCAGCGCGAGCGAGCCGCGTGCCCGAGGGAGCCGACGATGAAGCCGGCGATCATCAGCCCGATGTACGGGCCGATCGATTCGGGCAGGAAGCTCGCGAGCGGGAGATCCATGGGGGCCTGATTATCATCGGCGTCATGAGCTCTGCTACGGAGCCACAATCGGTTGGTGAGGTCAAGGCCGCGCTCGAGGGGGCCGGATACCTCGCCGACGAGCCGGCGGCGCTGGTGGCGTACCTGGCGCAGCGCCTCGGCAAGCCCGTGCTGGTGGAGGGCCCCGCGGGCGTCGGCAAGACCGAGCTCGCGAAGGCGATCTCGCGCGCCACCGGGCGGGCGCTGATCCGGCTGCAGTGCTACGAGGGCCTCGACGAGGCCAAGGCGCTGTACGAGTGGAACTACCGCAAGCAGCTGCTGCGCATCCAGGCCGAGTCGAGCGAGGCCTCCGAGAGCTGGGAGGCCGTTCACGGAGACATCTTCGGCGAGGAGTTCCTGCTCACCCGCCCGCTGCTCGAGGCGATCTCCACCACGCAGCCGGTGGTGTTGCTGATCGACGAGATCGACAAGACCGACCAGGAGTTCGAGGCGATGCTGCTCGAGGTGCTCTCGGACTTTCAGATCTCGATCCCGGAGCTTGGAGTCATCGAGGCGCGCACCCGGCCGGTCGTGGTGCTCACCTCAAACAACTCGCGCGAGCTGACCGAGGCGCTCAAGCGCCGCTGCCTCTACCTGTGGCTCGACTATCCGGAGGTAGAGCGCGAGATGGAAATCGTGCGCCTGCACGCCCCGGAGCTCGACGAGCGCCTCGCCCGACGGTTGGTGGAGGTCGTGCACATGGTGCGCCAGCTCGATCTCAAGAAGCCGCCGTCGATCGCCGAATCGATCGACTGGGCGCGCGCGCTGCTGCTGCTGGGGGCGGGCCAGCTCGACCGCTCGGTGTTCGAGCGCACGATGTCGATCATCATCAAGCATCGCGCCGACCTCGAGCTGGTTGCAGAGCGCGTCGGCGTCAGGCTTGGCGAGGAGGGCAGGCTCGATCTCGGTGCCGCCAGCGGTTCCTCCTGAGACCCTCCCGCCCGGTCTCGCACCCCGCATCGTCGCCTTTTGCGAGGAGCTTCGGCGGGAGGGGCTGGCCGTTGGCACGGCGGAGATCCTCGATGCTTTCGCCGCGCTCGAGGCGGTGCCGTGGACCGAGCCGGCGGACTTTCGAGAGGCGTTGGCGGCAACGGTCGCCAAGTCGCAGGAGGACCGCCGCGTGTTCGAGCTGCTCTTCGAGCGCTTCTTCTTCCGAGCCGCGGAGGCGGAGGCGTTGGAGCGCGGGATCCGCGAGGACCGGCGCCATGACGGCGGGGATCGCCTCGACGTCGACGAGCTGCGCGAAGCCGTGCGCCAGGCGATCGCCGCCGGCAACGACGGCGAGATGCGCGACCTGGCGCGCCTGGCGATCGCGGCGTTCGGGAGGCAAGGCGAGGGCTCGGGAGTGGTTGGAGTCGACGTGCAGCGGATCCGGCGCACCCTGGGCCTTCAGGCGTCCGGGCGTGAGGGAAAGAGCGAACGGCGGCTCGACCGCGAGGAGATTCAGCGCTTCGAGCGTCACCTGCGCCGCGAGCTCGAGCGCGCGCTGATCGAGCGCACCGAGAAGCTCACCCCCTCGCGCCCGCTTGCCGAGCTCGACCGGGCGCTGCCAACCAGCCCCGCCCAGGACCTGGCCGCGGTCCATCGAGCCGTGACCCAGCTCAAGCGCCGACTGGCGACCCTCGGCCACGAGCAGCGAGGGCGTCGCCGCGGCGCCACCGTGGACGTGCGCCGGACGATGCGCGCGTCGCTGGAGACAGGCGGGGTGCCGCTGCGACTGCGCTACCGGCCGAAGCGACCCCGACGGCCGGAGATCTACGTGCTCTGCGACGTCTCCACGTCGGTCACCTCGGCCAGCGTCTTCTTCCTGTCGGTGCTGCACGCGCTGCACGACTCGTTCCGCCGGCTGCGCAGCTTTGTCTTCATCGAGCGAATCTCCGAGGTGACCGACGTGTTCGAGCACGAGCGGGACTTCCGGGCGATCTCGGAGCGGATCAGCCGCGAAGGCGGGGTTGCCGACGTCTCGGGATACACGGACTACGGGCGGGTGTGGCTGGAGTTCGGCGAGTTGATCGCCGACGAGCTCGACCCGCGCTCGACAGTGATCGTGCTCGGCGACGCGCGCACGAACGGCCGCGAGCCGTACGCGCAGGTCTTCGGGCAGCTCGCCGACCGCGCCGGCCGCACCTTCTGGCTCAACCCGGAGCCCCGCCTGTATTGGAACTACGGCGACTCGGTGATGGCTGCGTACGAGCCCCACTGCACCGCCGTGTTCGAGTGCTGGACCACGAAGCACCTGGAGAACTTCGTTAACGTGGTGGCGGGCGGAACCCCGGTCGTTGATTGAACCGCCGTTCAGCGGGTAGCCAAGCAGTGATCCGCTTCGGCGGTGAAAGCAGTAGTTGGATTGGTGAGCAAAGATGAGTAGAACGGCAAGCGAGAACCCAGCGTGCACCAGCGGTGATGACCTTCCGCCGCCGCCCTTCGCGGAGCGGTGGGATCCGGCTGAGCCGCATCCGGACGAGCCGGGGGCGCCGGCCGACGCACCACCGCGGCGGGCGGTGAACATGGACACGCAGGAGTTCCAAGCGCTCGTCGCGGACGCATCGGCGATCGATCGTCGCGAGTAGACTGAGGCACGAAGACCCAGGGGGGCTCGCGGGCAGCGGGCTGAGATAGCGCCTCTGGCATCGACCCCCGGCGCTGACCCTTCGAACCTGTGCGGTAATGCGCGCGGAGGGAGCATGCGAGCGATTGGAGAGGCTCCCGCGGCGGAGCCTCAAGTTATTCAGGGCGCCGATGACAAGGCCTCGGGCCGCGACCACGCGGTTCCCGGCGCGGCGATCGAGGTCTCAGGGCTCGGTCACAGCTTCGGCGAGCTCGAGGTCGTCGAGCGTCTGGACCTCAGCGTCGCCGCCCACGAGGCGCTGGCCCTGGTTGGCCCGTCGGGCTGCGGCAAATCGACGCTGCTGGAGCTGATCGCCGGCCTGCGCGGACCGGCGCAGGGCTCGATCCGGGTCGACGGCGGCGCCTCCGAGCCCGAACGGCTCGCCGCCTGCGCGTACCTGCCACAGCGGGATCTCCTGTTCCCCTGGCTAACCGCGATCGACAACGCCTCCCTGGCGCTACGCAACCGTGGGGCATCTCGCGCCCAGGCGCGCGCCTGGGCGCAGCCGCTGTTCGAGCGCTTCGGACTCGCCGGGTTCGAGGATGCGCGACCGCGCGAGCTCTCGGGGGGAATGCGGCAGCGGGTTGCGTTTCTCCGGACGCTGCTGCCCGGAAAGCCCGTGCTGCTGCTCGACGAGCCGTTCGCCGCGCTGGACGCAATCACGCGCGCCGAGATGCAGGAGTGGCTGGCGGACGCGCTCGGGGCCGAGCCGCGAACGGTCGTGCTGGTGACCCACGATGTCGAGGAGGCGCTCTACCTCTGCGATCGGGTGGTGGTGCTGTCCGCGCGTCCGGCAGTAGCGCTCGCCGAGCTGTCCGCGCCCACGCCGCGAGCGCTGCCCCGCCCCGAGGCGGTCACCGACCCGACGTTCGTCGCCACCCGCGAGCGCGCGCTGTGGGCGATGCGGGAGGGATCGCGCTGATTCGGGCACGCGAGATCCTGCCGCCGCTGCTGATCGTCGTCGGGTTGCTCGCCGCGTGGGAGGCGGCCGCGCAGTGGGACCTGCTGGCCGACGCGCTCAACATCCAGCCGTTCCTGATCCCCGCCCCAAGCGAGATCGCCCAGGCGCTGTGGGAGGACCGGGACCTCCTCGCGGACAATGGCTGGGTGACGCTGCAGGAGGTGTTGGCCGGCTTCGCGCTCTCGGTCGTGCTCGGGGCCGGCTTCGCGGTCGTGCTGCACCTCTCCGACTCCCTGCGCCGCGCGTTCTACCCGCTGCTCGTCGCCTCCCAGACCGTGCCCATCATCGTCGTCGCACCGATCCTGGTGGTGTGGTTCGGGTTCGGAATCGGGCCCAAGCTGGCGATCATCGCCCTGATCTGCTTCTTCCCGATCACCGTCAACACGCTGGACGGGCTGCGGTCCGTCGACCAGGACGCGATCCGGATGATGCGCACCCTCGACGCCGGGCGCTGGCAACTGTTCAGGCGCCTCGAGGCGCCCAGCGCCCTCCCCTACTTCTTCAGCGGGGCCAAGATCGCCGTCGCCGTCGCCGTGATCGGGGCGGTGTTCGGCGAGTGGGCCGGTTCGTCCGAGGGCCTCGGGCACCTGATGCTCAACGCCTCAGCGCAGCTCCTGACAGCGCGCCTGTTCGCCGCCGTCGTGATCCTGTCCGTCTTCGCGATCACCCTCTTCGGCCTGCTCGCGTTGCTGGAGCGTCGAATCGCGTGGTGGGGACCGCGCGCCGGAAACACCTCGACCTAGATAGAAAACGGGACCGTGTGAGACCGAACCGAAGCTCAGCCACGATCCTTGGGCTCGCCCTGGCGGTGCTCGCGGTCGCCGCTGGATGCGGCGAGAAGGACGAGACCACCGCGGGGGGCTCCACCGAACCGTTCAGCCTCGCGCTCGACTTCTACGTCAACCCGGACCACGCGGGCATCTACACCGCTCTGGAGCGCGACTTCTTCGAGCAGGCGGGGCTCGATGTTCAGCCGCAGGTCCCGTCGGACCCCTCGGCGCCGATCAAGCAGGTGGCCGCCGAGCGCGTGGACCTGGCGATTTCCTACGAGCCCGAGGTGGTGCTGGCCCGCGATCAGGGCCTGCCCGTCGTCGCCGTGGCCGCACTGGTGCCGAGCCCTCTGACCTCGCTGATCTCGCTCCCGGAGGCAGGGGTGAAGGAGGTCGCCGATCTGCGCGGAAAGACGGTCGCCACGGCGGGAATCCCGTACCAGACGGATTTCCTCGAGACGATGCTCGAGGAGGCCGGCGTGCCGCCCGAGGACGTCGAGCAGGTCGACGTGGGGCTGAATCTGCTGCCGGCGATCCTCTCCGGCCGCGCCGACGCCATCCTCGGCGGCTTCCTGAACGTGGAGGGCGTCGATCTGGAGGAGCGGGGCAAGAACCCGCGGGTGATTCCGGTGGACGAGCTCGGCGTCCCGACCTACGACGAGCTCGTGCTCGTGGCGAACTCGGAGCGGGTGGCCGACGACCCGGAGGCGATCCGTCTCTTCATCGCTTCGCTCGAGCGGGGCACGCGTGCCGCGGTGGACGACCCTGTTGCCGCCACCGACGCCGTCCTGGCGGCTGGCGAGGGCCTCGATCCGAAGCTCACCATGGCGGAGGTCGAACGCACCCTGCCGCTGCTGCTTCCGGACACGGGCAACCGTCCCTACGGCTACATGGACCCGGCCGAGTGGGAGGCGTTCGCGGGTTTCTTCGCTGACCGCGGCCTGATCGAGCGCCGCCCCAGCGCCGACGACCTGCTTAGCAACGAGCTGCTGCCGGGCGAGATCCCGGACTAGGCGTGGCGAAACTCAGCGCAAAGGAGCGCGCGCAGCTCCCCGACAGCGCCTTTGCGTACGTCGACTCGAAGGGCCGTCGCCGCCTGCCGATTCACGACGCCTCGCACGTCCGGAACGCCCTGGCGCGGTTCAGCCAGGTGGCCTTCGAGGACGACGCGGCGAAGGACCGCGCGCGCAGCCGGCTGCTCAGGGCGGCGAAGAGGCACGGGATCATGCCGTTCGGCTTCATCAGCGCCCAGCTGGAGCCGCAACGCAGGCTGCCCAGGGGACAGGTCACGTTCCTGCTCACCGACATCGAGGGCTCAACCCAGCTGCTCTCGCGACTCGACGACCAGTACGCGCCCCTGCTCAAGAAGGTCCGCCGCCGCGTGCGCGAGGCGGTGCGAAGCGCCGGCGGCCACGAGGTCGACGCTCGCGGAGACGACCAGTTCGCGGTGTTCGAAGCGGCGCCGGCGGCCCTCGAGGCCGCACTGGCCATCCAGCGAGCGATGGCCGCCGACGCTCGATCCGGCCAGACCGAGGTGCGACTGCGGATCGGGCTGCACCGCGGGCGGCCCGCCCTCACCGAGACCGGCTACGTCGGGCTCTCGGTCCACGCCGCAGCGCGCATCTGCTTCGCTGCGCACGGCGGCCAGATCGTGCTGTCGGCCGCCGTGGGCCGTGCGCTTGGAGACCCGCTCCCGGATGGAGTCCGCCTGAGAGGGCTCGGCGCCTGGCGATTCCGCGGCCTCCCCGAACCGGTGGGGATGTTTCAGGTGGAGGCGGCCGACCTGGCCGCCGACTTCCCGCCGCTGCGATCGGCCGTCGCCGCCTAGCGATGAGTCTCCGCGCGAGGGCCAGTCACTAGAACCGACGACCAAGGAGGACCGATGGCCAATGACACGACTCCCGTGATCAGGGGGACCGACTTCATCACGGTGTCCACAAAGGATTTCGACTCCGCAGTCGAGTTCTACGGCAACGTGCTCGGGCTGCCCGAATCGAAGCGGTGGGGGGACATGCCCGCCGCCGAGTTCGAAACGGGCAACCTCACGATCGCCGTGATGCAGTCTGACGCGTTCGGAATCGAGCCCCGCGCCAGCAACCACCCGATCGAGCTGCACGTGGACGACTTCGGTGCCGCGCACGCCGAGCTCGAGTCGCGAGGGATCACCTTCAAGGGGGAGGCGATCGACTCCGGCGTCTGCTATCAGGCGTTTTTCGAGGATCGCGACGGCAACGCGCTGGCGATCCACCACCGCTACGCGCCGCCGGCATAGGCGGTCGTTCAGCGGTGGTAGGTGGCCCAGCCGTGGTAGCGCGCGCGTCGCCGCGCCATCGCCAAGTCGTCCGGGGGTAGGCTCGGGTAGGTTCGCGTCGAGCGAGCGTAGGGGCCGCCGTAGTGGTGGATCACGTACGCGCGCAGCCTGGTGCGGTGGTTTCCGCACGCATACAGGGTGCGTCCGTACGGCCCGCGCCCCGTCCAGATCAGCCATCCCCCGGGACCGCATTCAACGTACTCGGCGAACCGGTGATGCAGCAGCTGGCGCTCGAGGCTGACCTGGGTGAGCTGATCAGGCTCTGAGCCGCAGAACTCGCACTTGAAGACCAACCTCGTGCTCATCCGCCCTCAGAGGGTAAGCGAACGCCAGCGCCATCCCGCCGGTGTCGTTGGGATGCGGGCTCTACGCCGCGATGCGCAGCGGCGGGCCCTTGGCGATCGCCTTGTGCCAGCCGACGAGCGCGAAGCTGCCTGCGAGGCCCCGGAACGGCTCGTAGGGAGCGAAGAACTCCTCGACCTCGGGCACGGTCGCGCGCCGGCCCAGGTTGGCGAGCCGTCCAACCAGCTTGACGTACGCGAGGTCGCCCGCAGGAAGCGAGTCCGGGTCTCCGCGCCCGCCGAAGCCCAGGCATTGGACCGTCCACGGGCCGATTCCAGAGATCCGCAGCAGCCTGCGGTCGGCCTCGGGCGAGTGCAGGTCAACGCGGCCGGCCGCGACATCCTTGGCGCACTTGATCATGGCCAACGCCCGTGACGCCGCCAGATCCATCGCCGCCAGCTCGGCGGGGGCGCGGCCCGCGATCAAGGCTGCATCGGGCACGTCGCGCAGCACGCCGTCCTGCATCTGCCGCTTCGGCCCCCAGCGCCGGACGATCCGCCGCTGGATCTCCGCCGCGCGGAAGGCCTCGATGAGCTGTGAGGTCACCGCCCAAGCCAGCGCCTCCCAGGGCCAGGGCCTGCGCCGTGGCCGGTGCCAGGGGCGCTTGCTGATCGCTGGCCCGATCAGCGGATCGCGCTTGAAGCGCCGATGGAACTCCGAGAGGTCGACGTCCACGCCGGAGGCGAAGCGCATCCGCTCGATCGCCAGCTCCAGGCGGCCGCGGTCGGGCCCGGCGGCACGGAACACGAACCTGTCCTTCGCGGCCTGCCAGGCGTGCACGACCACGGGCTCGCCGTGTACGTGCAGCAGCCTGCACGCGATTCCCGGGCGCGGACTGCGCAGCACGCCATCGCCGCCGCTTGACCGCGGCAGGCGGTACGGCCATGGCGGCCGGACCCCGACCTCGAGCGAGGGCGCCCTCCCCGCCTGGCGCATGGGCTAGCGGTCGCTGCCGAGCACGTGGACGTCGACCAGGAACGAGCGGCTGGCGATCACCCGCGCCGGGCGCTCACGGTCACGACGCCTACGCGACAGGCGCTTGCGCGACGACGATGTCCGGCTGGCACGCACGGCGGCGACGGTTGCCGCGCCGGCGACGAGCCCTCCGGCGGCCGCGATCGCGGCCGTTTTCACCTCGCCGCGCCACACCGAAACCTCCCCGGCCGGAGCCCGCTGCGGGAGCGGGCGGACCTCGATCTCCTCGCCGTCGTCGGGCGCCGGCTCCTCAACCGCTTCGGTTTCCAACAGGTCCTCTGCCACGGCGCCCTACTCTAGCCCCGTCCGGGGACACGAACAGCCGCGAAAGCGGAGCTTGCGGCTTGCTCAGCGGCGCGCGGCGTCAGGCCGCGGCGAAGCGCTCGACCGCCCGAGCCCGGCGCTTGGCCGCCTCGACCTCGCGGTCCTTCGGCGGCGCGTTGGTGACCAGAGAGTCGAGCAGCCTTCTCGTTGCCGCCTCGACCTCGTTCACGGCGAGCTCGAACGCCTCGGCGTTGGCGCGCGAGGGCTTGTTCGAGCCGCTGACCTTGCGCACGTACTGGAGCGCGGCTTCGTGGACCTCTTCGTCCGTTGCCGGCGGATCGAAATTGTGGAGGGTGCGGATGTTGCGACACATGGTCCCAGCGTAGCGGCACGCGTACGGCGCCGAGGCCAGGCGCCTACAGCGCGAGCTGGTAGAGCCGATAGGTGGCTGCGATTGTGCCGCCCATGCCCTCCATTGCGCGGTTCATCGACTTGTTGGTCTCCAGGATCCAGCCCGTCTGCCCGCCCTTCTGGGGCATGTACTCAGCCGTCTCGCGATGGCGCTCGTAAAGCGCGGCAGCGACGCCGAGGTGCTGGTAGCCGCTCTTGACGCCGAGCGCGAACACGCGAACCCGGTCGATCTTCTTGCGGCCGGTGACGAAGTGCCACCAGCCGAACGGAACTATGCGGCCGTTCATCTTCGCCAGGACCTGATTGATGTCCGGCAGGGTGAGCGCCGCGCCGACAACCTCGCCATCGAGCTCGGCGAGCATCGCCCAGTCCTCCACCAGGATCGGCTTCAGGTTCTGGGCCTGAAAGGCGACCTCGGCCTCGGTGATCGGGACGAAGCCCCAGTTGCGGCTCCAGGCCTCGTTGTAGACCTCCATGAAGCGCCCGATCTCGGCCTCGAGGTCGCGCTTACGCATCTTGCGCACCACGACGCCCTTGTCCTCGGCGATCTTGGCCGCTGCCTTGATCATCGGATCGAACTCGTTGCCCTCCTTGAGCCGGCCTAGCCACAGGTCCCACATGCGCATGTCCATCGCCTTGGTCATCCCGACGCCCTCGAGCAGCTCCCGGTAGTACGGCGGGTGCCAGGGCTGGAGGATGATCGGCTGCTCCTCGTAACCGTCCACGAGCAGCCCGCACTCGTCGTTGGTGGTGAAGTCCATCGGGCCGAGCATCCGCTGGCGGCCGCGTTCCCGCACCCAGTTGGCGGCGGTCTCGACCAGGGCCGAGGCCGTCTCCGGCGAGTTCTCCACCTCGAAGAACCCGAACATGCCGTCGTTTCCGCCCTGAAAGGAGTCCCAGCGGCGGTCAACCTGGGCGGTGATCCTGCCGACCACATCACCGTCGCGCTCGGCGATGAAGTACTCGGCCTCGGCGTGTTCGAAGTACGGGTTCTTGCGCCGATCGAGGAAGCGGCGGCGCTCGTAGCGCAGCGCGGGAACCCACTTCGGGTCGTTGCGGCGCAACCGGTAGGGAAGCTCGATGAAGCGCTTGAGGTCGCGGCTCCCGGCGACCGGGCGCACGGTGACTGACACGGCCGCAACCTACACTTCCCCACATGTCGGAGACCACGCGAGCGCCCGTCGACGTGTTCGAGAAGGCGCGGACGCACGACCGAGCCGAGCAGCTCGCAGCCGCCAAGGAAGCCGACCTTCTGCCGTACTTCCGCGTCCTCACCTCCGAGGCGGGCCCCGTGGTGGAGATGGAGGGGCGCGAGACGATCATGCTCGGCTCCAACAACTACCTCGGTCTGACCGGAGACGAGCGCGTCAAGCAGGCCGCACGCGATGCTTTGGAGACATACGGCACCGGCCTGACCGGCTCGCGGCTCCTGAACGGCACCACCCCGCTTCACCTGGAGCTCGAGCGGGAGCTCGCGGAGTTCATGGGCACCGAGGACGCGATCGTCTTCACCACGGGCCACCAGGCGAACGTGGGCTGCATCGGCACGATCCTCGAGCCAGGCGACACGGTGATCTGCGACTCCGGTGATCACGCCTCGATCCTCGACGGCTGCAAGCTCTCGGGGGCAAAGCTGCGGCCTTTCCGCCACAACCAGATGCCGAAGCTGGAGAAGATGCTCGAGCGCGCGGCCGGCGACGGCGGCGGGGTGATGGTGATCGTCGACGGCGTGTTCTCGATGGAGGGCGACATCGCCCCGCTGCCAGAGATCGTGGAGCTGTGCGAGCGCCACGGTGCCAGGCTGATGGTCGACGAGGCCCACGCCGTCGGGGTGCTCGGGGCTCGCGGCGCCGGCACCGCCGAGCTGTACGGGCTCGAGGACCGCGTCGACCTGCGCATGGGCACGTTCTCCAAGAGCCTCGCCTCGTGCGGGGGCTTCATCGCCGGACCCGCCGAGGTGGTCGAATACCTGCGGATCGCCTCGCGCCCGTTCATCTTCACCGCCTCGGCCGTTCCCGCCGCCGTCGGCGCGGCGCTCGCGGCGCTGCGGATCATCCGCTCTGAGGGGCCGCACCTGTTCGAGAAGCTGCTCGCAAACGCCGCCTACCTGCGGCAGGGCTTTCGCGATCTCGGGCTCGCCGTGGTCGAGCCAGGGAGGCTGGTGGACGGCGGCGCGGCGACCAGTCCCGTGGTTCCCGTTCTCGTCGGCGAGGATTGGCAGGCCGTGTTGCTGTGGAAGGCGCTGTTTGACGCCGGCGTCTACACGAACGTCGCGATCCACCCGGCCGTCCCACCCGGTGGGGCGCTGCTGCGGACGTCGCTGATGGCGACCCACCAGCGCGAACACCTCGACCGGGCGCTGGAGATCTTCGCCGAGACCGTCAAGCAGTTCCCCGTCATCCGCGGTCGGCCTAGCTGACCAGTGGCCGGGCCGGAAGGCTGGGGTGGCCCGGTTGGCTTCCCCCGCCAGGGGGAGATTGCCCTTGTCCAGTTTCGGACAAGAGGGTCGGCGCGAAGAAAACCATGCTCGTAGCGAACGACTCGCCCCGCCGATGACGGTTCTCGGTTGACGCGAGGCGCGCGCGTTACT
>DATAFO010000058.1:0-8538 GCA_036257465.1 Solirubrobacterales bacterium
CGATCTCGTCGGAGATCCGCATCGCGCCCAGCTCGGCGACGATCCCGGTGCCGACCTTCGCGGCCATCATGTAGCCGAAGGCGTACGGGATCACCTCGCGCAGGTCGCACCAGGCGGCGAACACGCCGGCGTAGGCGGGAGCGCCGACGGAGCGGTTGAAGTAGGCGCCCTCGATCCCGCACTGCAGGCCGAGGATGAACACGAGGCCCCAGATGACGATCGTCGAGCCGAGGATGAGGATCCCAGCCTGGCGCAGCGCCTCGCCGAAGAAGCGCATCACGCGACCCGAGTAGACGATCCCCATCACCTTCCCGCAGAAGCGCGCGATCTCGCCGAGCGAGGCCAGCCAATCGCGCGGAATTGCCAGCCAGCCGGGCATTACTTGATCACCGAGATCTCGGGATGGGTTGCCAGCAGGGTTTGCGTGAAGACGTAGTTGAAGGCGAACACCCCCAGGAAGGCGATGACCACCGCCTCGTTCACGGCTCTACCCACGCCTTCAGCGCCTCCGGACGCATTCATCCCTTTGTAGGAGCAGACGACGGCGATGATCGCCCCGAACAGGGTGCACTTGAGCACCGAGCCCCATAAGTCGGTCACCGAGGCGTTGTTGAACAACGTGGCGAAGAACCCGCCCAGCGGCTGGCCGTACGCGATCTCCGCGAAGATCCCGCCCGCGATCCCGAACAGCAGGGCGTAGATGTCGAGCAGTCCGGTGATCAGCATCAGGCTCAGGAACCGGGGTACGACGAGGTTCTTGATCGGGTCGACGCCGAGCACCTGAAGCGCGTCGAGCTCCTCGCGGATCTTCCGCGCCCCCAAATCCGCCGTGATCGCCGTGCCTGCGACACCGGCGACGACGACCGCCGTGACGAACGGCGCGAACTCGCGCACGGACGCCAGGATGAAGAAGCCCCCGAGCCGGTCGAGCGCTCCGAACAGGCTGAGGAAATTCGCCGCCTGAAGCCCCGGGGCGCCGAACCCGAAGGCGACCGTCGAGATCAGCATCGGGAACCAGCACAGCTGCAGGGCGAACAGGAACTGGCCGATGAACTCGCCCCCGTAGGGGTACGGCGGCTTGACCGTCGCGACGATCGTCTTGCCGGTCAGGATCATCATGTTCCCGACCTGCTCGAACAGTGATTTGGCGGGTAGGAATGCCCTGTCCGCGACGGATCTGACCATCTGCTCCTCCGGCGAACCGGGTTTTCCGGTCCCCCTTCGACGACAGGGTATTCGATGCGTTGGTGCGCCGCCACCGACAACCGTCGCGGTTGGCGAGGCAAAAAATTGGCTGCTTGGCCGGACAAACCCGCCCCGTCGGGCGCGGCCTCGGTGGTATGTTCCCCCGCGCCTTGGGGGAGGAGACCACAAGCGCATTGCGGCTTCGACTCCGGGGCGCGGGGCCGCGCGCGATCCTGGCGCTAGTGGTGGGTGCATCGCTGGTGATCGGCCTCGCAGCCTGCGGAGACGACGAGGAGCGCCAGGACGCCGATGAGCCGGCCGGGGAGTTTCCGGTCAACGTCACCGAGGCCAGGTTCCCGACCAATCAGCGCCTGGCGCAGACCTCCGACCTGCGCCTGGCGATCGAGAACATCGGCGAGGAGACGGTCCCCGACCTCGCGGTGACCATCTACACAGGTGACGAGAAGGCCGGCGGCCCGTTCGACGTTCCCTCCGACCAGCCCGGGCTGGCCGATCCCAACCGTCCGGTGTGGATCCTCGAAAGCGAGTACCCGAAGCTGCTGACGGCAGGCCTGGACCCGGACGAGCTCGACCAGGCACCGACGGCGGGCGCCGAGGCGGCGCAGACGAACACCTTCTCGTTCGGACCGTTGCCGCCCGGCGAGAGCAAGGACATCGTCTGGCGCGTGACGCCCGTTCAGCCCGACACTTACACAGTCCACTACGAGGTCGCCGCCGGGCTGCAGGGCAAAGCGAAGGCGGTGACCGGCGACGGCAGCCCTGTGGAGGGCGAGTTCGTGGTCACGATCACCGACAAGCCCCCCAAGACCTGCGTGGGCGACTCCGGAGAGGTGCTCGAGGCGAGCCAGTGCGGCCCCTGACGCGAGGCTGAGCGCCAGCGCGCGAGGGCGTTCAGGCGCGATTTAGGTTGACCGCTACCGTGGCGGTGTGGCGGGACGGTTGCTGATCTGGTTGGCCTTCGCCGCCCTGGTCGTCACCGGCTGCGGCGACGATGACGACGAGCCGACAGCCACGACAACCTCGGGCGCCGAGGCGACCACGACTCCAGGACAGCCGCCGTCCGAAGGGCGCGAGCCGCCTGTCGGCGATGGCACCGGGGGCGTGGAGCTGGAGATGGTCGGCGACTTCGACCAGCCTGTCTACGTCACCCAGCCGCCGTCGGGCGACCAGGCGCTGTTCGTCGTCGAGCAGTGCGGGCGCATCCTCCGTCTCGAAGACGGTCAAGCCGAGACGTTCCTCGACGTCTCCGACCTGATCACCTGCGGCGGCGAGCAGGGGCTGTTGTCGGTTGCGTTCGCGCCCGACTACGAGCGTTCTCGCCACCTCTACGTCAACTACACGGACACCGCGGGCGACTCGCGCACGGTCTCCTACCGCCGCGCCGGCGACTCGAACACCGCCGACCCCGACAGCGCGCGCGAGCTGCTGCGCATCGCCGACTTCGCCTCCAACCACAACGGTGGCCTCCTGCTGTTCGGCCCCGACGAAGAGCTCTACCTCGGAATGGGTGACGGAGGCGGTGGCGGCGATCCTGAGCGCACCGCACAGGATCTGGACAGCCTGCTGGGCAAGATCATCCGCGTGGACACGAGCGGCGGGCCCGAGTCCACTGCCGCCGCCTATGGGCTCCGGAACCCGTGGCGCTTCTCGTTCGATCGCAAGACCCGCGACCTCTGGATCGGAGACGTCGGACAGAGCTCGCTCGAGGAGATCGACGGCGTGACCTTCCAGCAGTTCGCCGAAGGCGACGAGCCGCTCAACTTCGGCTGGTCGGCGTTTGAGGGCACGGAGCGGTTCAACTCCGACCAGGAGGCCCCGGGCGCGATCGAGCCCGTGCTCGTCTACGACCGCGACCGCGGCTGCTCGGTCACCGGCGGGTATGTGGTCCGCGACCCAGAGCTGCGGAGCCTCTACGGGCGCTACCTGTACGGCGACTTCTGCGAGGGCGAGCTGCACAGCTTCACGGCCCAGCCCGACCGGCCGGCACAGGACGACACGGCCCTCGGCGTGCAGATCCCGTCACTGAGCTCGTTTGGCGAGGACGCCGAGGGCCGCATCTACGCAACTTCGCTCGAAGGCCCGGTTTACCGTCTGAATGGCTCGAACTGACTCGCTAGGCTCCCGCCGCATGGCAGGGACGTCGTCTCAAAGGCGATGGCCCTTCGCCGCCGCCACGGCGCTGGTTGCCGTCGGCCTGCTCGCCGCAGCCGGACGGGACTCGGGCAGCAGCGCGACCGCGGGCGCGGGGGGCCCGACGCTCAAGCGGATCGGGACCTTCGATTTCCCCGTCTACGTCGACAACGCTCCGCGCAAGCGCAAGCTCCTGTTCGTCGTCGAGCAGCCCGGCACCATCCGCGTGGTGCGCAAGGGTCGCAAGCTCTCGAAGCCCTTCCTCGACATCAGTGACCGAGTGCGGTACGGCGGCGAGGAGGGTCTGCTCTCGGTTGCCTTCCACCCGAAGTACAAGAAGAACCGGCGGTTCTTCGTCTACTACACGAACGAGAACGGCAACAACCAGGTCGACGGCTTCAAGACGCGCAAGAAGAATCCGGTCCGCGCGAAGCCCAAGTCGCGCCGGAAGGTGCTCGAGATCTCCCACCCCGGCCAGTCGAACCACAACGGCGCCCAGCTTCAGTTCGGGCCCGACGACTTGCTCTACGTAGGCGCGGGTGACGGCGGCGGCCAGGGAGACCCGGGCGACAACGCGCAGGACCGAAACAGCCTGCTCGGCAAGCTGTTGCGGATCAAGCCGAAGCGAAGGCGCGGCTACAGCGTTCCAGCGTCGAACCCGTTCGTCGCCCAGGCGGGCAGGGACGAGATCTACGCGTACGGGCTGCGCAATCCGTGGCGGTTCTCGTTCGACGGCCGCGACCTGTGGATCGGCGATGTCGGCGGCGCGGCGGCGGAGGAGATCGACCGCGAAACGCTGAGTGCGGCCAGGGGCGCCAACTTCGGCTGGGATTGCCGGGAGGGTCTTGAGGCGTATACCGGGCCACCGGATGGCCCCTCGCCCGCCTGCCCGGGCAGCGGCTTCACCGATCCGGTTCTCACCTACCCGCGCAACCCCGGCGGCGCGGTGATCGGCGGCTACGTCGTTCGCGGCGGGGGGCCACAGAGCCTGGCGGGCGAGTACGTCTACAGCGACCTCGCCGGCGGGGACATTCGCAGCTTCGATCCCGACGACCCGAGCGGCACCGACAGCGTCACGGGGCTCGAGGTGGCCGCCCCGACCTCGTTCGGCGAGGGGCCCCGCGGCAGGCTCTACGTCGCGTCGGGCACCGGGCCCGTGTACCGCATCAAGTAGCCGTCGGCCTCCCACACCTGAGACCGGCACGCCCGTACCAAGCGGAAGGTAGAGTCCTCGACCCCTAGCGAGGAGGACGAGGCCAGCATGGAGTCCGCGACCCAGCCCGACGCATCCCCCGCCGCGAGCGAGGCCGCCGGCAATGGAGCGCCCGAGGCCCCCGAGACGATCGACGTCCACCGCCCCGTCGACGGCTCGGTGCTGCGGACGATCTCCGTCGACTCGCCGCAGCGCGTACGCGACGTGGTCGCCAGGGTCAGGGCCGCTCAGCCCGCCTGGCAGCAGATCGGCTTCGAGGGCCGCAAGCGCTGGCTGGAGAGCCTGCGCGACTGGATCCTCGATCACCAGGAGCAGCTCGACGACCTGATGCAGGAAGAGAGCGGCAAGGTTCGAGCGGACGCCGCGCTCGAGGCCTTCTACCTGCTCGACGCGATCAACTTCTGGTGCGACCGCGGCCCGCGGTGGCTTGCCGACGAGATCGTCCCGTCGCACCTGCCGCTGCTGCGCGCCCGCCGCGCAAAGGTCGTCTACCACCCCTATCCGGTCGCGGGGATCATCAGCCCCTGGAACTTCCCCCTGATCCTGTCGCTGGGAGACGGGATCCCGGCCCTGGTCGCGGGCTGCGCGCTGGTGATCAAGCCTTCGGAGTTCACGCCGTTGACGCTGATGGAGCTGGTGCGGGCTTGGGAGGACGACCTCGGCGCGCCCGAGGTCTTCGACGTGGTCAACGGCACCGGCGAGACCGGCGGGGCGCTCGTCGACGAATGCGACGTCATCCACTTCACGGGCTCGGAGCGCACCGGCAAGATCGTGATGAAGCGCGCCGCGGACACGCTGACACCGGTCAGCCTCGAGCTGGGCGGCAAGGACCCGATGATCGTCACCGCCGACGCCGACGTCGATCGGGCGGCCAATGCCGCCTGTTTCGGCGGCTTGCTCAACACCGGCCAGATCTGCCTCTCGATCGAGCGCGTGTACGTCGAGGAGCCTGTCTACGACGAGTTCGTCGCCAAGCTCAAGACGAATGTCGAGAAGCTGCGCCAGGGCGCCGACGGGCGCTCGTACTCGGCCGAGGTCGGCGCCATGAGCTCGCCGAAGCAGATCGAGATCGTCGCCGACCACGTCGAGGACGCCCGGGCGGCGGGAGCCAGGATCCTCACCGGCGGCCGGCGAAAGGACCGGCCGGGAGACTGGTACGAGCCCACGGTCATCGCGGACGCGGACCACTCGATGAAGGTGATGCGCGAGGAGACCTTCGGTCCGGTGATCCCGGTGATGAAGGTGGCCGACACCGACGAGGCCGTGCGCATGGCCAACGACACCACCTACGGGCTCGGCGGCGCGGTGTTCGCCGGCGACACCTCCGACGGCGAGCAGATCGCGCGCCGCATCGAGGCCGGGACCGTTGCGGTCAACGACCTGTTCATGACCAACTATTCGTTCCTGGGCCTGCCGATGGGCGGCTGGAAGAACTCAGGGATCGGCTACCGGCACGGGCCGGCGGGGATCCGCAAGTTCTGCCGCACCGAGTCGCTGACCATCCCCAGGCTGCCCCAGCCCAAGCGCGAGTTCCTCTGGTTCCCCTACAGCCCGCGGCGGCGTGGAGTGGTGCGGCGCCTGTACCGCTTCTTCAGCGCGCGGGGCCTGCGCAACCGATTGGGGCTCTGACGCTGGGCGGGCGCGAGCGATCGGCGGGGGGTGCGCTGCTGGTGGGGCTGGCGGCCACGGTTCTCCTGGCCACGCCGCGGGCGTCGGGCGGTGGTGGCGGAGTCCAGCTTCGCAACCTCGGCAGCTTCGACAGCCCGACCTACGTGCACGGGCCCAAGGGGGCCGGCGACGTCGTGTTCGTCGTCGAGCAGCCGGGGACGGTGCGAGTGCTGCGCGGCGACAACCACGCCTCCGGAACGTTCCTGAACATCAAGGGCCACGTCTCGTGCTGCGGTGAGCGCGGGTTGTTCTCGATCGCGTTTCCGAGGTACAAGCGCTCCCGGCGCTTCTACGTCTACTTCACCGACAACCAGGGCGACGTCAGGATCGTCTCCTACAAGCGCAAGCGCGGGAAGCTGAAGGCGAACGAGGGCTCCGCCCGAGACATCCTCGAGATCTCCCACAAGCGATTCGCCAACCACAACGGCGGCCAGCTGCAGTTCGGCCCCGACGGCAACCTCTACATCGGCACGGGCGACGGGGGCGGCGCGGGCGATCCCTTTAACAACGCACAGGACAAGAAGAGCCTGCTGGGAAAGCTCCTGCGCATTGACGTCTCGCGCAGCGGCAAGAGCAAGCCGTACAAGATTCCCAAGGGCAACCCGTACAGGGGCGGAGAGAAGGGACGCGACGAGATCTTCGCCCGCGGGCTCCGCAACCCCTGGCGCTTTTCGTTCGACCGCAAGCGAATCGCGATCGGCGACGTGGGCCAGGACGCGATCGAGGAGGTCAACTTCGAGACCAAGCGCAAGGCACGCGGGGCGAACTTCGGCTGGGACATCTTCGAGGGCAACGCGATGCGCCACGGGCCGGCGCCGGCGCGCCACGACAGCCCGATCTTCACGTACTCCCACGCCGGCGGCAACTGCTCGATCACGGGCGGCTACGTGGTGCGCGATCGGAACCTTCCTGCGCTCGAGGGACGGTACGTGTACGGCGACTTCTGCGGCGGTGAGATCCGCAGCCTGGTCGCCCGCACCGGCGGCGCGCGCGCCGACGCGGCGGTCGGCCTGCCGCAGATCTCGAGCCTGTCGAGCTTCGGCGTCGACGCTCGCAAGCGCCTCTACGTCGCCTCGCTCAATGGCGGCGTGTGGCGCTTCGTGCAGAACTAGCTGCCGGGCGCTCGACTGAGCCCGAGATCGCCGCGGCCGCAGCGCGGGTCCAGATCGCGCGGGCGCGGCGCAACGCGGCCGTTTCCCCTCGATCCAGCCGATCGAGCGCCAAACCCTCGAGCCCGGCGATCAGATAGACCGCAAGCGGCTCGCGATCGCGCTTCGGCGGCGGGCTCGAGAGGCCCGCCAGCAGGTCGCGCACCACCGACCGAAAGCCTGCCTTCATCTCGGCCATGATCGCTCTCACCTCCGGCTCGACCGCGGCCTGGGACGCGAGGTCGAAGTAGATCCTCCCCACCCCCTCGTCGCGCTCGATCACACGCCAGATCCCGGCCAGCGCCCCCGCGACCAGCGCCTCGGCCGTGCGGGGCTCCCCCAGCCCGTCGAGGACCTCGCGGGTCATCTCGTCGGCGACCTGGCGCGCGACGGCGGCAACCAGCCCCTGCTTGGAGCCGAAGTGGTAGCCGATCAGGGCCTTGTTCTGACCCGACGCAGCGGCAACCTTGGCGGTGGTCAGCCCGGCGTAGCCGTCGCGCTTCAGCACCTCGAGCGCGCCGGCGAGAATCCGCTCGCGGGCCCCGGACGAGGGGCGCCCCGGGCCTGGTCGAGGCTTGGTCGCGGTCGCCACGTTGTCAGGCCGCCACGCCGGCCGTCGTCGGCTCCATTCCCATCGCGGCGAGCTTCTTCGACAGCGACTTCATCGCGTACTCGAAGATCTCCTTCGAGTTGTAGCCGAAGGGCGTTTCGAAGTCGTAACGGTTCTCGACCCACTCGGGAGCGAACGCGAGCACGCCAACGGGCAGGGTCTCGGACAGTGTGTCCTGAACGATCTCCTTGTAGCGCTCGTCATCGGCGATCGCGTCGGCGAGGAACTTGACCCCGAAGCCGACGTGGCGCGACTCGTCGCGGTTGACGTGCGTGAACCCGTCGCGGAAGCCCGGTAGGCGGTCCATCTCCTTGAGGGAGCGGAGGATGAAGCGAGCTCCGGTGAGCGCAAGCGTGCCCTCGATCACGATCATGTAGACGGTGATCCCGCGCACCAGCGCGTCCATGTCGGAGGGGTCCTTGCGGAGCGTCTCGGCCGCGTCGTGGAGGATGCCGTCGAAGAGCTGCTTCCACTCCGCGTTGACGTGCTGGCGCTGCTCGGCGAGGTTGTCGGCGATCGTCTCCGCGTCCGCGCCGACCACCTCGCGGTAGAAACGGTCGAAG
>DATAFO010000018.1:0-35269 GCA_036257465.1 Solirubrobacterales bacterium
AGTAACGCGCGCGCCTCGCGTCAACCGAGAACCGTCATCGGCGGGGCGAGTCGTTCGCTACGAGCATGGTTTTCTTCGCGCCGACCCTCTTGTCCGAAACTGGACAAGGGCAATCTCCCCCTGGCGGGGGAAGCCAACCGGACCCCGTCCCTTCCGGTTGGGCCACCGCCCCAGCTTGACCGGGGAAGATTTGGAACCCCTTGGACGGTCTCGGCGAAGATCCCGAGGGCGCGGTCGACGAGGTACCCGATGGCGATGCCATCGGCCGCGCCAGTCTCAACGGCTCGAACGCTGGTCCTGAACTCGGCAAATAGCACGCGAAACGCCTGCGGCCGGAAACAGCCGCAAGTCTCGGAGGGACAAGGAGTTCTGCCTTATCTCGCTTGGACAAGCGGTTTTTCGGGTGGTCGCAAACATGGTGCGAACGCCCGGATGAGCGGCTAGTCCAGAGCCTCGAGGTGGAGGACGAGCTTGTGACCGGCCGTGTCCGACCGCGTCCCGGCGCGAACGATCACCCCGAGGCCCATCGTATCGATGAACGTGCAGCCCTCAAGGTCAAGCGCAAGGGGACGGCCGGCAACCGCCTTCAGCGCATCGTCCAGCTCAGCGCATGCCTCAATTTGTCCCGCACGGCTCGGCCGGATTGATGCCCGATTGATGCCCGCGCGCGTCGATGCGCGAAGGAGGCTAGGACCCCGAGGCTTGACCGAATCCCGCATAAAGAAGGGCCCTTTGGGCTTTCGCCCTCCGGGCCCTTCCAGTAGCGGGGGTGGGATTTGAACCCACGACCTCCGGGTTATGAGATCGCCCGGCCAGAGATCGCCCGGCCAGCTTCGATCCGCTGCTCTGTGGCTCTGTCATGCGATCTCAGATGCTCTGCGGTCAGCTGAGATTCGCTCAGTTCGGTTCCACCGTTGGTACCACGGCGACCGGAGTCGAGCCTGCACCCGGTCACGGTCCACCTCGCCCAGCGCGTGCCTCGTCCGGCGGCAAACGGCCTCCACAAGACGACGTCAGGCTCGTACTTGTTCCGAAGTGCCAGGTCCTCTCGGATGTTGCGTCACTCATGACAGGCCAGACGCTCGCTGTCGACGGAGGCGAACTCATCTCACAGCCCGGGCCGTTCGCGGTTGCAGCGCCCCACGTACGATCCTGGAAATGCCGTGCTCGGTCTCACCGCTTCCGGACTCCGCCGACGTGGTCATCCTCGGTGGCGGCGTGATCGGCACCAGCGCCGCCTTCCACCTGGCCGAGGCGGGCGTCGACGTCGCGCTCGTCGAGCGGGCGCAACTCGGGAGCGGCTCCACGTGCCGAGCCGCCGGCGGCGTGCGCACCCAGTTCTCTGACGCGCTGAACGTCGAGATTGCCAAGCGCAGCCTGGACGCGTTCCGCAACTTCGGCCGGCGGCCCGGGTGGGAGATCGACCTCAAGCAGGTCGGGTACATGTTTGTCCTCAGCCGTGAGCCCGACGTCGAGAACTTCGAGCGCAGCGTCGCGCTTCAGAACGAATACGGACTGGCCTCCCGGATGCTCACGACCGGCGAAGCCCGCGAGCTATGCCCACTGCTGCAGGGGGACGACATCCTCGCCGGCGCGTTCTCACCCGGCGACGGCCACGCAACCCCCGAGGGCGTGGTCCAGGGATACGCGTTCGCCGCCCGTGCCCACGGCGCGGAGATCCGCGTCAACTGCGAGGTACTCGACATCAACATCAGCGGCGCCGAGATCACCGAGGTCGTCACTGACCACGGCTCGATCCGGACGAGCACCGTGATCTGCGCCGCCGGCGCCTGGTCGCAAAGCTGCGGCGCTATGGTCGGCTTGGATCTGCCGGTCACGCCGTTGCGGCGCCAGATCCTGTTCACCGAGGCGATGGACGGACTCCCCGCCCAGATCCCCATGACGATCGACTTCGAGTCGAGCTTCTACTTTCACCGCGAGGGCCCCGGCCTATTGATGGGGATGTCCGATCCGCATGAGAAGCCGGGCTTCAGCGTCGAGACAACCGACGACTGGATCCCTGGCCTGATGGAGGTGGTCCGGCGGCGGGCGCCTCGGATCGCCGACGCCGGTATCCGCGGCGGGTGGGCCGGGCTCTACGAGATGACGCCAGACCACAACGCGATCATCGGGGAGGCGACGGGCGTCTCGCGCTTCCTCTACGCGACCGGGTTCTCCGGACACGGATTCCTCCAGGGCCCCGCCGTCGGCGAGATCCTCCGCGACCTGGTTTTGCGTCGCCCGCCGTTCGTCGACATAGAACCGTTGAGCCTGGAGCGCTTCGACACGTCCGCCCTTCGCCCCGAGTACAACGTTGTATAAGCGATCTTCATCTTCCGCCCAGAACTCACGGAGCAACCAATGACGACAACCCGGCCCCAGCACGAGCTGTCCGTCTCATCGACTGACGACCTTCGTTCGCGAGCCCGGGGGGCCCTCGGGAACTGCGGTGTCGATCTTTCCTCGCTCGGGACTGGACCGTTCGTGAGGGCGTGCTCGCCGATCACGGGCGAGGAGTTGTTCGATGTACCCGCCGCAGGGCAGGCGGAGGTGGAGGCGGCAATCGCCGCGACCGAGCGTGCCTTTCGTGAGTGGCGTGGCGTACCCGCGCCCATCCGGGGTGCGCTCGTCAAGCGTCTGGGCGCGCTACTGAGCGAACACAAGGCGGACGTCGCCGAGCTGATCACGATCGAGGCGGGGAAGATCCCCTCGGAGTCCCTCGGCGAGATGCAGGAGACCATCGATATCTGCGACTTCGCGGTCGGACTGTCGCGCCAGCTCGATGGGCGCACGATGCCGTCCGAGCGGCCAAGCCACCGGTTGATGGAGACGTGGCACCCGCTGGGCGTGGTCGGCCTCATTACCGCGTTCAACTTCCCGGCGGCGGTGTGGTCCTGGAACACCGCGGTCGCCTTGGTCTGCGGGGACACCATTGTGTGGAAGCCCTCGCCAATGACTCCTCTCACTTCGATGGCGTGCTCGGCCTTGCTGGATCGGGCCGCATCGGAGTGCGGCGCGCCAGCAGCGGTGCATCGGCTCGTGATCGCTGGCGCTCGCGAGGCCCAAGTGCTGGTGGATAGCTCCGATGTCGCGCTCGTAAGCGCGACTGGATCGGAGCGCATGGGGGCGGAGATCGCGCCACGCGTGGCGGCCCGCATGGGGCGATTGTTGCTCGAGCTCGGCGGGAACAACGCCGCGGTCGTGGCACGCTCGGCCGATCTCGAGCTCGCCCGGCGGGCAATCGTCTTCGCCGCAGCGGGAACCGCCGGCCAGCGCTGCACGACCTTGCGCCGGGTGATCGCACACGACGACGTCGTCGACGAGCTCGTCGCCGCGCTGCGCGACGTGTTCGGCCGACTCCCGATCGGCGACCCGAGTGCCTCCGGGACGTTGGTCGGTCCGCTGATCAATGAGAGGGCGTACCAGGAGATGGTCGCGGCGCTCGAGGAGGCACAGGCCGACGGAGGCGAGCTGATCGTAGGCGGCGGCCGGCGTGCGGCTGCGGGCCTCCCGAATGCCTACTACGTCGAGCCCGCGATCGTCCGCATGCCCGCCCAGACGGAGCTGGTGCGTCGCGAGACGTTCGCCCCAATCCTCTACGTGATGACCTACCGGGACTTCGAGGACGCGATCGCGCTCCACAACGGTGTTCCCCAAGGACTGTCGTCCAGCATTTTCACGGGCGATCAACGAGAGGCCGAACGCTTCCTTTCCTCCGACGGCTCCGACTGCGGGATCGTCAACGTCAACATCGGGACCTCCGGCGCTGAGATCGGCGGCGCGTTCGGCGGTGAGAAGTCCACCGGAGGAGGCCGCGAGTCCGGCTCGGATGCCTGGCGCGCCTACATGCGCCGGGCAACCAACACCATCAATTACTCAGACGAGCTTCCGCTGGCCCAGGGTGTGGAGTTCGGGTGAGGTCCGTGCCGTCTTACTGATGCGCCGGGGATAGAGGGCGGTTTGTGACGGCGACCGACACACCGGAGCAAGCGCTCGAGCGTCACTTCCGCGAGCGCGTGGCTGCGCTCAGCAGCAGAGGGGGTTGCGACGTGGGGCTCGATCAGCCG
Organism: Solirubrobacterales bacterium; assembly: GCA_036257465.1. Lineage (GTDB taxonomy): Bacteria > Actinomycetota > Thermoleophilia > Solirubrobacterales > 70-9 > DATAFO01. The sequence continues at coordinate 4,068 of DATAFO010000018.1, forward strand.
GTCCGCGACGGCACCCGGCTGACCGCACGGATGGCCGTCGCAGTGTTCGACGCGATGGTGGCAAGCAGGAATCTCGACCTAGCCGCGCGCTATCTGCGGAAGGAGGGCCCCGGCGTCTACACGATCGGATCCGCGGGCCACGAGTCAAACGCGACGATCGCAGCGGCGCTCAGACCCACCGATCCAGCGCTCCTCCATTACCGATCGGGCGGGTTCTACTGCGCGCGGGCGCAGCAGGTCCCGGGCTCCACCCCATTACGGGACATCCTCCTCGGCCTGGTCGCCGCCGCGGATGAGCCGATTTCCGGCGGGCGACACAAGATGTTCGGCAACCACGCGCTCGCGGTGATCCCTCAGACCTCGACGGTTGCGTCTCATATGCCCCGTGCGATGGGGGTCGGGTTCGCGATCGAGCGCGCGCAGCGGATCGGTGTCAGCCCTGCGTGGCCGGCGGACGCGATCGTGGTCTGCTCATTCGGCGATGCTTCGCTCAACCACTCGACTGCCCTGGGAGCGTTGAACGCCGCTGAGTACACCGTGCACCAGGGGCTGCGGATGCCGGTGCTGTTCTGCTGCGAGGACAACGGCTTCGGCATTAGCGTCCGCACGCCTCGCGATTGGGTGAACTTAGCTTGGTCGAATCGGCCACACCTGCGCTATTTCAGCGCCGAGGGGACAGACATCGCAGGCGCCTATGACGCGGCTCTGGCGGCAGCCGAATACGTGCGCAGCTCGCGCCGCCCCGCGTTTCTGCACTTGCGGTGCGTTCGCTTCCTCGGTCATGCGGGCACCGACGCCGAGATCGGTTATCGCAGCCGTGCCGAGATCGGCGAGGACTTGGAGCGCGATCCCCTCGTCCACGCCGCGCGCCTGCTCGCGGAGGCCGGGATCGCCGAGCCCAGCGAGCTGCTCGCCAGGCACGACGCAGTTGCAGCGGACGTGCGGCGCGTAGCGGACGAGGCCGCCAATCAACGGCGGCTGTCGAGCGCATCAGAGGTGATGGAGCCGATCGCTCGACGACGGCCGGAAACGGTCGCCTCGGACGTGAGCCGGGCGGCGAGCCCGGACGCGAGGGCGAGCGCGTTCGGAGGGAGGCTTCCAGAAGGAGCAGGCCCACTGACATTGGCCGAGTCGATCAACGCGACGTTGACCGATGCACTCGCAGCCCGGCCGGAGCTACTGGTGTTCGGCGAGGACGTCGGTCATAAGGGAGGCGTCTACGGCGTGACCCGTGGACTGCAGCGCCGTTTCGGCATCACTCGCGTGTTCGACACGCTTCTCGACGAACAGACGATCCTCGGTGTCGCGCTCGGTTGCGGCGTCTCCGGCCTGCTTCCGGTTCCCGAGATCCAGTACCTGGCTTACCTGCACAATGCCGAGGATCAGCTTCGAGGCGAGGCCGCGACCTTGCCGTTCTTCTCCAATGGCCAATACCACAACCCGATGGTGCTGCGGATCGCCGGATACGGCTACCAAAAGGGCTTCGGCGGCCATTTCCACAACGACGACGCCGTGGCAATCCTCCGAGACATACCCGGGATCGTCGTGGCGTCTCCAGCGCGACCGGACGACGCGGCGGCCGTGCTCCGCGCCTGCCTGGCAGCCGCGTCCGTTGACGGATCGACGTGCGTTTTTCTAGAGCCGATCGCGCTCTACCACACCCGTGATCTGCTTAGCCCGGGTGATGGTGGCTGGGTCGCGCCGTATCCCCTACCCAGCGAATGGTCGGCTTGTCACGCCCCAATTGGCTCGGCACGAGTACACGGTGACGGCAGCGAACTGACAATCGTCACATTCGCGAACGGCACGTACATGTCGCTGCGCGTCGCGCAGCGACTCGCCGACGATGGGATCGATGTGCGCGTGGTGGACGTACGCTGGCTTGTCCCACTGCCGGTTGCGGACATCCTCCGAGAGGCCGAAGCGACCGGACGCGTGCTGATCGTGGATGAGACGCGCCGGAGCGGCGGGGTCTCCGAGGGCATCGTGGGCGCGCTCGTCGACGCGAACTTCGAGGGGACGATCTCGCGGGTGACGAGCCAGGACTCTTTTGTTCCATTGGGGGAAGCCGCTGACCACGTCTTACTGCAAGAAGCGGAGATCGATGCGGCCGCGCGTGCGCTCGTAGGCTCCGTGGACCATCGCCAGCGCTCCGGTGCGGACGGGAGCGTGGCTGCCGGTCGTGCGAGGCAAGACTTCCGGTAGCTACTCACGCTCCCGCTAGAACGGCGTTTTTCGCCGGAAGAGCCCGAGTGTTCAAGCGACTGGCAGCAGCGGGATGTCGTCGCGCACCTCCGCGTGGGGCTCGCGCGCCAGCATCTGACCTGCCGAGGTGGCGAGGAAGACGTCGAGCGACACGTCTTCCTGGCAGACGAAGCCCGAGTCCGGCAGCGAGCCCTCGGCAAGCAACTCGACCATCCCGACCGCCCCCGCGGCTGTCGTCCATGCGATGGCGGTCCGGGCGGCGCCGGCGACGATCCGCGGGCGGTACACGCGGACGAACTCCTCGCGGGCCCGGCGTCCGCCGCTGTTTCCATCGGCCGCCGCGTAGACGATCACCAGATCGTCCCGGACCGGAGGGTAGGCGTCCCCGAGGAGCCGCACGGCCTCCTCTCGCTGCCGGCCAAGGCCAAGCTCCTGGAGCATGAACCGCATCAGCTGGCGGTGACCGGGATACCGGATCGTCTTGTAGTCGAGGCTGTCGACTCGTCCGGCGAACGTTTCGCACATCGTCCCGAGCCCGCCAGAGGTGGTGAACGCCTCGTAGGGCGCGCCGTCGATTACGATCGTCTCCAGGTCCGAGAGCGGCGGCACGGTCACGAGCTCGCCTCCACGCAGCTGCGCGCAGTCGTTCAGATACTGGTTGACGATCCCGGCAGGAGACCAGTTGCACGCATAGCCGAGCGCATTGTTCGGGCTGCGCGGAAGGGCGCCGACGCGCAGCTCGATCCGATCGACGGTCTCAAGGCTGGCCGCAAGCGCACCGCCAACGATGCAGATGAACCCTGGGGCGAGACCGCAGCGCGGAATGAAGATCGTGTTCGAGCTCCGCGCGAGCTGCCTTACGGTGCGCGAGGTGGCGACGTCTTCTGACAGATCCAGGTAGTGCACCCCGGCGGAATGCGCCGCCGTGGCAGTCACGGCGTTCAGGTAGTAGGGCAGGCATGAGATGACCGCGTCGACGCCCGCGAACAGTTCTTCGAGCGCAGCAGGATCCCTGACGTCCATAACCGACGCGCGCTGACCGGCCGCCCTGCTCTCGTCGGCGTCGACTTCCCGCACCTCGAACCCGCGTTCGACAAGCATGTCGGCGATCAGCCGCCCGACATTGCCAAGGCCGACGACTGCGATCCGATCGACGCGGGAGTGGAGGGCGGGTGGCGAATCCATGCCTCCGAGTGACTTCTAGCAGGGCGCACCGTCCGACTGCCGTCCCGGCGCCAAGCGACCTCACTAGCGCGTCCCGGTGGCCACCGGGGCGCTGTACGAGCCGTCCTCGCTGCGGCACTACCGGGATTCGAACCCGTTTTGCTGAGCCTCTCTGGCACCTCGGTGGTACATCGACCAGAGCCACAGCGGGACGTCGAAAGCGAAACCCCCGCATCTGTAGGGAGGTTCACGAGACCGTCCGCAAGGCGTTCCATCACCACGACCCCGCCCGACGGCTGCTCGGCAACGCCTGAGCGCGATCCAAGCCCTCACCGGGGCCACGGACCGCGCTGTGAGTGATCCGCAGTCCCCTGCTAACTCAGCAGCCAGCAGCGCGTGTCAGTGACCCGGCGAACCCGTACCTCGCTTCGACGCCACGTGTATCGCCCCGATCCGTGGGGCCAGGGCTCGGAGTACCGGCGGACTGCAGATGCTGCTTCCGGCTGCGTTACGCGAAGTGGGTATCTGAGCGCACGCCGGTGATCAGGGCCACGCGCACGGGCTGAACAAGGTCACGATCACCAGCTGCACCTTCACGGATCAGCACCCGCCAGGATCCAGACACACGAAAACCGCTGGTTTCCACGGGGTTTTCGTAGTAGCGGGGCGGGATTTGAACCCACGACGTCTGGGTTAAGCAATCGGCGTTGATGGGACCGAGGTGGCTACTCGTCCCGCACGAAGCGGAAGTGGGCGGCGCGCGGCGAGCTGAGGACCTCGAGCGGCTTGAGGTACGACGGCGGACCGTCGATGTTTTCGAACAGCCGCTCGCCGGCGCCGAGGAGAGCCGGGACGACGTGGATCTCCATCTCATCGACCAGGCCGAGGAGCAGGTACTGCTGTGCAGTGGACGCGCCGCCGCCGATATCGATGTCGCGCGATCCCGCGACCTCGCGGGCCCGCTTGAGCGCCGCCTCGGGACCCTCGGTGACGAAGTGGAACGTCGTCCCGCCCTCCATCTCGATCGGCTCGTGAGCATGATGGGTCAGGACGAAGACCGGGCTGTGGTACGGCGGCTCGTCGCCCCACCAGCCCTTCCATTCCTCGTCGCTCCACTCGCCCCGAATCGGCCCGAACATGTTGCGGCCCATGATCGTCGCGCCGAAGTCCTGCCTCCAGGCCTCGGCGCGATCGTTGTCGAGCCCGGTCTCGCCCTCATCCTCCTCGCCGTACATCGACCTGAAGCTGCGAGTGCGCGTGAACCAGTCGTGCAGCAGTTCCTCGGCTCCCTCGCCGAGCGGAGCGTCGCGGCTCTGATTGGGCCCGGCCACGTAGCCGTCGAGTGACATCGAGATGTGAAAGCGCAGCTTGGACAACGAACCTCGCCTTGTTAGACGGGCTGATGGCATCAACCTACTATCAAGTCGATAGGATCGGCTCCTGATCGGACTTGCGGTCTTCACCGGCGTCGTCATCGGCTGCGGGGGGTGCGCCGGCTCGGCGCCGTAGCCTCAACGGGAGGAATGACGAGCGACTACGCGCCGACTCCGGTCGAGGACTTCCTGGATCCCGACGATCCGACGCTCTTCCCCCGGCTGACGCCGGAGCAGGTCGAGTACCTGGCGGAGATCGGTGCGCAGTTGTCATTCGCGCGCGGGGAGCTCGTTTTTGAGCACGGCCAGCGCGAGACCCCGCTGTACGTGGTCCTCAGCGGAGCCCTGGACATCATCGACCGGGCGCCGGAGGGTGACCGCTACTTCACCCAATGCCGGGAGGGGACCTTCGCCGCCGATATCTCCATGTTCACCGGCGAGCCGACGCTCGCCGCCGGGTTCGCGGCCGAGCCGACCTCGCTCCTCGCGCTCCCGCCGGAGGACGTGCGCCGGGTCGTCGCGACCGCGGCCGAGCTCGGCGACCTCCTGCTGCGAACGATGGTCACGCGCCGGGAGTGGCTGCAGGGTCGCGGCCTGGGTCAGCAGCGCCTGATCGGCTCACGATGGTCGGGCGAGGCGTTCGCCGTCAGGGAGTTGCTCGAGCGCAACCTCGTTCCCTTCACCTGGCACGACCTCGCCACCGACGAGGAGAGCCGCGTCTTGCTCGACGGGCTTGGCATCGCGGACGCCGATTGCCCGGTTCTGGTCCGATCCGAAAACGTCATCCGGCGGGCCACGGTGATGTCGGTCGCGGATGGGCTGGGCTTGCGAGCGCAGGTCAACGGTCAGAGCTTCGACGTCGTCGTGCTCGGCGGCGGTCCGGCCGGGTTGGCAGCGGCCGTCTACGCCTCCTCCGAGGGCCTCAGCACTCTGGTGGTCGAACGGTTCGCCCCGGGCGGGCAAGCGGGCACGAGCGCCCGAATCGAGAACTACCTCGGCTTCCCCACCGGCCTTACCGGCTCCGACCTCACCCGACGGGCGACGCTCCAGGCGCGCAAGTTCGGCGCCGTGATCTCGAGCGTCCACGAGGCGTCTCAGGTCTCGGAGCCGGAGGCGGGAGGATTACGCGAGATCCGGCTTGCGGACGGTCAGCGCGTTCGGGGCCGATCTGTCGTCCTGGCGCCGGGTGCGGACTACCGTCGACTCCCGGCGGAGAATGCGGATCGATTCGAGGGGCAGGGCCTGTACTACGCCGCGACCCACGTCGAGGCGCAGCAATGCTCGGCCGAGGACGTTGTCGTCGTCGGTGGAGGAAACTCGGCCGGCCAGGCGGTGGTCAAGCTCGCCGACTACGCCGGCCAGGTCCACGTCGTCGCCCGGCGGCGGCTCGAGTTGGCGATGTCGCGCTACCTGGTCGATCAAATCGAGGCCAAGTCGAATGTCACCGTCTGGTCCGGGTGCGAGGTGCGAACGCTCGAGGGCGACGAGAAGCTCGAGGCCGTCGTGATCTCGGGTGCTGGCCCCGACCGTCGCGTCGAGACCTCGGCGGTGTTCGCGATGATCGGCGCCTCTCCAAGGTCGGAGGGGCTGGTCGATTACGTCGGCCAGGACGACAAGGGCTTTGTGGTCACCGGCGAGGAGGCGCAGCGCCACGCTGACTTTTCACGACACTGGGACGGCGCGGACCGAGGCCCGCTGATGCTCGAGTGCACACGACGCGGCGTCTTCGCCATCGGCGACGTCCGCAGAGGCTCGACCAAGCGCGTTGCGGCGGCCGTTGGGGACGGCGCGCTGGTGGTCCGCTCGATACACGCCTCGCTCGATCCGCGCCAGACCTAAGCCGCTTCGAGCCGCAGTTGCTCATCGATCCGATCGGTGAGCCTCAGAGTCTGAGCGTTCTCGAGGAAATTGATGCCCGATTGATGCCCGCGTGGCTGGTGGACGGACTGGTTCGGCCGCCGTGATGCAATCCGACGAGCTGCTGAATTCCGCATAAAGAAGGGCCCTTTGGACTTTCGTCCGCCGGGCCCTTCCAGTAGCGGGGGTGGGATTTGAACCCACGACCTCCGGGTTATGAGCCCGGCGAGCTACCTGACTGCTCCACCCCGCGTCGTGAACCAACAATCTTAGCGCGAGATCGAGGGTCCGCCAAGTGCTGAATTCACGCTCGACGGAGGCGCCGATCACCCGTGTCCAAGGGCGGATCGGCCAGCACCACGGACGTCTCCACCTGGCGGTCGGGGATCGTCCAGTAGGTCCGGAGGAGCTGGGCCGTGAGCTCGGGCGGAACGAGCTTGAAGCCGTTGCGCTCGTAGAAGCGGATCGCCCACTCAGCGGCGGCCCAGGTCCCAACGAGCATTCGGCGGTCGCTGAGGCGGCGAACGTGCCGCATCAGCGCCCTACCCACGCCTCGCCCCTGGCTGGCCGGGAGGACGTACGCATGACGGATGAGATCGACGTCGCGCGCGGGCTGGATCCCCACTATCCCGAGCAGGTCGCCATCTGCCTCGTAGCCCCAGAACTCCACGCCGGCCGCGATCTCTGCGTCGAGCTCGTCCGCCGGCATGTAAGGCTCCTTCCAACGATCGGCCGGGATGACGCCGCGGTAGGCCTCTGCCGCCGCGTTGACGATCGCGAGGATGGCCGTCCGATCGTCGCCGCGGCAAGGGCGGATAGCGCCCATGGCGCCAGTCTTACTTGACCGTGCGGTACCTGAGGTGCACGACGCCCGTCGGGGATCTGACGCCACGGGTGTTCTCGAGCTCGATCCCGGCGTCGACGCCCTCGAAGAGACGCGTCCCGCCGCCGAGGAACACGGGCACAACGTGCAGCTCGAACTCGTCCAGCAGGCCGGCGCGGAGATACCGCCGCGCCACTTCGGCGCCGCCCGCGATCTTCACGTCGTGGTCGCCCGCTGCCTTGCGGGCCTGCTCGAGGGCCTCCTCAGGGCCGTCGGTGATGAACGTGAACGTGGTCCCGCCCTTCAACTCCAGCGGCTCGCGCGGATGGTGGGTGAGCACGAACACGGGTAGGTGAAACGGCGGGTCGTCGCCCCACCATCCTTGCCACGGCTCGTCGGTGTCCCACGGTCCTTCGCCGCCCCCGAACATGTTCCGGCCCATCACATAGGCGCCGATGTTGGCCAGACCCTCGGCGATGACCTCCGAGTCGGGGCTCACGGTCTCGCCACCCTCGAGCCCGTGCGCCTCGCGCCACTCCTTGAGCCCGAATATCCACTCGTGAAGCTGCTCGCCTCCCTCGCCGAGCGGCTCGTCTAGGCGTGGGTTCGGTCCGGCTACGAACCCGTCGAGCGACACGGAGATGTCGAACTTCAGCTTTCCCATCGTTTCCTCCTATTGCGGGTCTTCGCGGACAGATCTGGGTTGTGCAGCTGGGACCGCCGACCGCCGCGGAACTCACCGCCATGGAAGCGCCGGACCGATCAGGCAACGCGCAGGTGCCGGCGACGCGCCACGCGAGACTCCAGCAGCTCCCCCCAGTCGGCGTCCTCGATCCGGTGGGGGGTGGTCGTCGCCAGGAACTCCTCCAGAGCGGTCGCGAGCCCCTCCGGATCCTCGAGGTGCGGGAAGTGGGCGGCGCGCGGCAGCGTCCGGAAGTGGCTGTTGGGGATCGCCTCGTACGCGGCACGACCGTGCTCGAGCGGGATCGTGCGGTCGCGCTCGCCCCACACGATCAGCGTCGGCACCGGCCCGAGCAGATAGAGCCGGTCGGCCGCGCTGACCCGCTGGCCGCGGATGTCGATCACCGAGCGCAGGGTGTTGAGGAACGCGGCCCGCGCGCCGGGCACCTGCAGCGGGCTGAGCGCGCGCACGACGGCGCGCACGTACGGGCCCCGGCCGGAGCCGCGGGCCTCGAGACGCTCGCCCACGCCCTCGAGCGCGTCGAGGAAGCGCGGCTGCGCCGCCACCCACAGCGCGGCCGAGGCGCCCGGCAGGGCCGCGGCGCGAAGCAGCGGGCTCACCTCCTCGCCGAGCCCGCCGCTTGAGATCAGCGCCAGCCGCTCCACACGCTGCGGAAACTGCCAGAAGAACTGCATCGCCACCCCACCGCCCAGCGAATGGCCGACCACCGTCGCGCTCTCAACCCCGATCGCACTCAGCAGGTCGCGGATCGCTGCGGCGTGGGCGCCCAGCGAGTAGTCGCCGCGCGGGGTGGCCGAGTCGCCGTGACCGATCAGGTCGGGGGCGATCACCGTGTAGTGGTCGGCCAGTTGCAGCGCCACCTCCTTCCAGTGGCGCGAGGAATTGACCATCCCGTGGATCAGCACCACGGGCGGGCCGCTGCCCACGGTCCTGTAGATCGCACGATGGCCGTGGAGGTCGGCCTCCCAGGACTCGAACTCACCGCCGCTCACCGCGCGGACCTTAGACGCTACGCCCGCCTTGCCTCGCCGCCTGCGTGGGGGTCGTAGCATCCGCCGGAATCGCGAGTGAGGGTTGCCGTCGTCGACATCGGAACCAACTCGACGCGGCTGCTCGTCGCCGACGTCACCGACGGCCGCGTCTCAGAGCTGACGCGCCGCTCGACGGTCACGCGGTTGGGGCGCGGCGTCGACACCTCTCAGCAGCTCTCTGCCGAGGCGATCGAGGACGTCTGCTTCGTCGTCGACAACTACATCTCGCTGTACGAGGACCTTGGCGCCGAGCGGGTGACCGCGATCGCCACGAGCGCCGTGAGAGACGCCTCCAACTCGCAGATGTTCCTGGCCGAGCTTCGTGAGCGCTTCGCGCTCGACGCCAGGATCCTCAACGGAGCCGAGGAGGCCGGCCTCACCTACGCCGGCGCCTCAACCGAGCGGCCACCGGGCGAGCGGACACTGGTGATCGACATCGGCGGCGGCTCGACCGAGCTGATCCTCGGCGACGGCCCCGACGTGGGCTTCTACGCCTCGCTCCAGGCCGGCACCGTCCGGCACACGGAGCGCTACCTGAAGGTCGACCCCACCGAGCCGGCGCAGCTTGAGGATCTCGCCGCCGACGTGCTGGGTCTGATCGACGAGGCGCTGGAGGGCGCGGCACTGACGCAGGCCAACGAGGGCATCGCGGTGGCTGGGACCCCGACGTCGCTTGCCGCGATCGACCAGTCCCTGGAGCCGTACGACCCCGAGCGCGTGCACGGCTACCGGCTTTCGCTCGATTCGATCCAGCGCATGCTCTCGGAGCTGGCCGCAAAGCCACTCGCCGAGCGGCTCAAGGTGCGGGGGCTCCAGCCCGGTCGCGCGCCCACGATCGTCGCCGGGGTCGTGATCCTGATCCAGGCGATGCGGGCCTTCGGCCTCACCGAGATCGAGGTCTCCGAGCACGACATCCTCTGGGGCGCGGCGCTGGAGACCGCGCGCGCTCCGGTCTAGCGGCAACCCGGGCCGCGGGTCAGTTTCGTCACACAACGCAGGCGTCCATCCGCGATACGCTTGCGGGCAGTGCCAGCCCCGGCCGAGACGGTCAACTTCCGCACCTGTCCCTTCTGCGAGGCGACCTGCGGTCTCGAGGTGACGATGCGCGGGTCGGACGTGGTCTCCGTTCGGGGCGACAACGATGACGTCTTCAGCCACGGGTTCCTCTGCCCCAAGTCGCAGGGCCTGAAGCAGCTCCACGACGACCCGGACGTGCTGCGCCGCCCGCTGGTGCGGCGCGACGGCGAGCTTCAAGAGGCGAGCTGGGAGGAGGCGTTCGCCGAGGTCGACCGCCGGTTGACGCCCATTCTCGAACGCGGCGGGCGGGACGCCGTCGCCGTCTACCTCGGCAACCCCTCGGCCCACAGTCTCGGCCCGATGATCTACGGCCAGGCCTTCGTCAAGGCGCTGGGCTCGAAGAACATCTACTCGGCCTCCACGGTCGACCAGATGCCGAAGCAGGTCTCCGCCGGGCTGATGTTCGGCGCCGGGCTCAGCGTCCCAGTGCCCGACGTCGATCGGACCGACCACCTGCTGATCCTCGGCGCCAACCCGCTGGTCTCGAACGGCTCGCTGCTGACCGCGCCCGACATGCGCGGCCGCATCCGGGCGATCCGCGAGCGCGGCGGCAAGGTGGTCGTGATCGACCCGCGGCGCACCCGCACCGCGCGCGAAGCCTCCGAGCACCACTTCATCCACCCCGGCACCGACGCTGCGCTGCTCTTTGGGATCGCCAACGTGCTCCTCGCCGAGGGCCTGGCCGATCCCGGCCCGCTGGCCGAGCACGCCAACGGCGCCGACGAGATCGCAGCCCTCGCAGAGCCGTTCACCCCCGAGGCGGTGGCCCCGCTGTGCGGAATCACCGCGGAGGAGATCCGCCGGATGGCGCGCGAACTCGCAGCGGCCGAGCGCGCCGCCGTCTACGCGCGCATCGGCACGACCACGCAGCGCTACGGCACGCTCGCGAGCTGGCTCGTCGACGTGCTCAACCACCTCACGGGCAACCTCGACCGCGAGGGCGGAGCGATGTTCCCGCTCGCGGCGGTCGCGCAGCGAAACTCGGCCGGCCGCGGGCCGGTTGGCAAGGGGGTGAGGATCGGGCGCTGGACGAGCCGGGTGCGCGGGCTGCCGGAGGTCTACGGCGAGCTGCCTGTCGTCTGCCTCGCAGATGAGATCACGACCCCGGGCGAGGGCCAAGTGCGCGCCATGATCACGATCGCGGGCAACCCCGCCGTCTCCACGCCCGACGCCGCCGCGCTGGAGGAGGCGATCCAGACGCTCGACTTCCAGCTCGCAGTCGACATCTACGTGAACGAGACCACCCGCCACGCCGACGTCATCCTCCCCGCCCCCGAGCCGCTGGCCAAGGCGCACTACGACTTCGCGCTCTACCAGCTCGCGGTCCGCAGCGTGGCCAACTACTCGCCGCCGGTGATCGAGCGGGCGCCCGACCAGCCCGACGAGTGGGAGGTGATCCTGCGGCTCGCCGCGATCGCAGCCGGCCAGGGGCCCGACGCCGACCTTGACGCCTGGGACGACGTCGTCGTCCACACGCTCGCCAGCCGCGAGGTGGCGCTGACGGGCTCCCGCCTGGAGGGCCGCGACCCGGCCGAGCTGGTGGCCGCGCTCGACGGCCGCCGCGGTCCCGAGCGGGTGCTCGACTTCATGCTCCGCGCCGGGCCGTTCGGCGAGGCCTTCGGCGCCGACCCCGACGGTCTGACCCTGGCGAGGGTGGAGGCGAGTCCGCACGGCATCGACCTGGGGCCCATGCGCCCGCGCGTCCCCGACGTGCTCCGCACGCCGTCGGGAAAGATCGAGTTGGCGCCGCCGGAGATCGTCGCCGACGCGCCGCGCCTCCGCGCGGAGGTAGAGGCGGCGGTAAGGGTGGCCGCTGCGAGGGGAAACGGCGCCGAGGCCAACGGGTCGGCGAACGGCGGCATGGTGCTGATCGGCCGCCGCCAGCTTCGCTCCAACAACTCCTGGATGCACAACCTGCCCGCGCTCGTGAAGGGCAAGGACCGCTGCACGCTCTGGGTGAACCCGGCCGACGCCGAGCGGCTGGGGCTCACGGACGGCGGCGTGGCGCGCCTCACCTCAAAGGTCGGCGACCTGACGGCGCCGGTTGAGGTCACCGACGAGATCATGCCCGGCGTGGTCTCGATCCCGCACGGCTGGGGTCACGACGTGGCCGGGGTGCGCATGCGCGTCGCCTCCGAGCACGCGGGCGTGAACTCGAACCTGCTCTCCCCGACTGAGGTCGACCCGCTGTCGGGCAACGCGGTCCTGAACGGGATCCCCGTCGAGCTGACGCCGGCCTGAGAGCCGGCTAGCGCTGCTTGCGCGGCTTCCGCGGCCGCGGTGGGTACTTCTTGCGCTCCTCGGGCGTCATCTTCCTGATCGTCAGCGAGCCCTCCTCGACCTGCTGTCTGACCAGGTCGAGCTTCTCCTGACGGCGCTGCTCCTGCTTTCGCGCCGTCGGGCTCTTCCCGCCGCTCTTGGGCTTCGCGCCGGAGGCGGAGCCCTCGTCCTTCTTGTCCTTCTCCTCGCTCATCTGCCGGCTCGTTTCACCGCGGCTGCCACGCGACCACGCAACAAACCCTATCCGCGCCGTCAGCCGGAGCGCTGGCGCTGCTCGTCAGGGTCGATCCGCCGCGCCAGCTTGGGGTAGACACGGATCAGGCTGTCGGCGTCGAACTCGAGGTCGGAGGTGAAGGTGACCTCGTCGCCGTCGAGGCTCTCAAAGCGCACGATCCCGCCGTCCGCCCCGCGGGCCAGGTGCTCGTAGCGCTGGCGCGACGCGTGGACGGCCAGGTCCGGCACCGACACCCAGGCCATCACAAACTCGGCCGAGCCGGGCTCCCGATCCAACCGATGACGATGCACCGGCATCGCGTTGGTCAGGGGGGAGAGCCCAAGGTCGCAGTCGAGCGCGCCCTCCAGTGGGTCGGCGTCGCCGCCGGGCGCTGGCAGCGCGATTTCGCCCGCGCCGCCCACCTCCACGGCCCACTCACCGCCCGGGTCCCGCTCCAGACGGAGCCGCCGTTCCCAGCCGGCGCCCGTCGCCTCCAGATGGAGGCTGCGGGTGACGAAGTCCTCGCCCGTGGCGTCGAGCCGGTACTGGAGCCGGTACGGAACGGGCACGGCGCCGAGCTGCGTTCCGTTCGCCCGCAGCCCCGCATCTCCGAGCTCGACCGCCGCAAACTCGACGTGCCAGTCACCGTCCTGATCCTCCCCCTCGCCCGACCAGATCAGCGCTCGCTCCATATCGATGGGTCCCGGAGCTGGAGGCCGCGTTACGAGTCGAGCTCCAGCTCGTACTCGAGGAATGGCTCCGACTTGCCGCCGATGCGGTCGTAGACCGCCTGGGCGCGGCGGTTGTCGGGGGCCGTCAGCCAGGTGACCACGGGGGCCCCGTGGCGGCCGGCGACCTCGGCCGTGGCCGCGATCAGGGCGTCGGCGAACCCCTGGCCGCGAGCCGAGGGATCCACGAAGAGGTCGTCGAGCACGACGATCCGCGCCCCCCGCAGGCTCGACCACTTCCAGGCGCAGGCGGCGAAACCGACCACCTCGCCAGGGTCGTCCTCGGCCACGAGCAGGAACGCCTCGTCCTCCGGGGCGGCGATCACGGCCCTCGCCATCCGCTCGAGCCCCTCATCGGGCGGGTTGGCCTCATAGAAGTCGCAGTACGCGCGCATCAGCGGCAGCAGGGCCGGAAGGTCGGATTCGCTGGCTTCCCTGATTGCCACCTCGCGTCAGCCCTTCCCGGCGATCCGTTCCCAGGCGCGGCGAAGCCGCTCCTCCAGCGCGTCGTCCCACTCACGTCCGCCGACGTCCATCGCCGCGCAACCCTATGCAACGCGCCGTGGCCGGCGCGGCGAACTCGGACAAGGGGGCGGGCCTACTCGCCAAGCGCGCGCTTGAGGATGTCGCGCAGCGCGCGGTGATCCGCGGCCGAGAGCTTGGCGATCGCCTCGGGCGGCTTGGCCATCCGGCGGTCGAGCTCGTCGCGAACGCGCTCGCCGTCCTCGGTGAGCGCGATCAGCTTCACCCGCCGGTCGCGCTCGGCCACGCCGCGCACCACCAGTCCCCTCTCCTCGAGCCGGTCGACGATCCCGGTCATGTTCGAGTTGTCGCAGTGCATCTGCGCTGCGAGCTCGCCCATCGGCCGCGGTTCGTCGAGCAGCCGCAGCGTGATCGCCTGCGGCGGAGAGAGGTCGAACTCCTGGTTGACGGCCATCATCCGCGGCTTTCCGTGCTCGAAGAAGACGCGGCTGAGGAGCGCCCACGCCTGGGCGGCGGGCGTCTTCGCGTACCGCTCTACCTGCGCCCCCGGCCGCGGCGGGGCCGCCTCGGCGGCGGCGGGGATGACTTTTTCGGACGAGGGAACACTCATTTGAGTTCGTTGCTAGTCTACACGCTCGAAGGTTGAAGGTAACAACTATTAAGGATTTCCGAAATCGAACGTCTCAAACTGAACCTGACGTCACTTGAACGGATACGCGAAGCGAGACGGAGGCTTGACGGACATGGCGCAGATCGCAACGGCGAGCGTAAACGGCAGCGCGGCGTTCTCGGCCGGTCCCGCGAACAACGGGATCGAGGTCGAGGGCCTCGTGCGCGAGTTCAAGAAGGGCCCGCGCGCCGTTGACGGCATCGACCTGACCGTCGGCTCCGGCGAGATCTACGGCTTTCTCGGCCCCAACGGCGCCGGCAAGTCGACCACCGTGCACATGCTGACCACGCTCCTGCCTCCCACCGCGGGGACGGCGCGCGTGGGCGGGTACGACATCGTCCGCCAGGGCGCGGACGTCCGCGACGCGATCGGGGTCGCTCTGCAGGAGGCGGCGCTCGACCCACTGCTGACCGGCCGCGAGCACATGCGCCTTCAGGCAGGCCTGCACGGGCTCAGCCGCGCCGAGGGCAACCGCCGCGGGGAGGCGCTGCTCGACCGCGTCGGCCTCGCCGAGGCCGCCGACCGCCGCGTGGGCGGCTACTCCGGCGGGATGAAGCGGCGGCTCGACCTCGCGCTCGCGCTGATCCACGAGCCGCGGATCCTCTTCCTCGACGAGCCCACCACCGGCCTGGACGTGCAGAGCCGGGCCGCGCTCTGGGACGAGGGCGCGCGGCTTGCCAAGCAGCAGGGCGTCACCGTCTTCTTGACCACCCAGTACCTCGAGGAAGCCGACCAGCTCGCCGACCGCGTCGGGATCATCGACCACGGCCGGCTCGTCGCCGAGGGAACCCCGGCGGCCCTCAAGGCTGAGATCGGACGTCCCACCGTCGAGGCCACCCCATCCGATCGCGCCGACGTCGAGCGCCTGCACGCAGCGCTTCGCCCCTTCGGCGAGGAGACGCCGGCGGCGCCCGGCGCCGTCGCGGTCCGGCTCGACGATGGCGTCGAGGAGCTGACCGAGATCGTCCGCGCCCTCGACCGCGAGGGCCTTCGCGTCGCGAACCTCGAGATCCACGCCCCCAGCCTCGACGACGTGTTCCTGAACAAGACCGGTCGCAGGCTCGAGGGTGCGGGCGACTCCGACGAGGCCGCCGAGCCGTCCACCGGCGAGCTCGCTCTGGAGCCGTCGGCGGCATGACGAGCGAGGCGCCGAGCGCGTGAACGCCACTCTCATTCAGGTCGCCCACCTCGCCCGGCGCTCGGTGGTTCGGGTGATGCGCCAGCCCGCGATGATCGTTCCCGCCCTCCTCTTCCCGCTGATCCTGCTGGCGGTAAACGCCAGCGGTCTCGAGGCGGCGACCGACCTGCCCGGCTTCCCGACCGACTCCTACGTCACCTTCGCGATCGCCTTCGCGTTCCTGCAGGGGGCGATGTTCGCGACGATCTACGGCGGTCAGGGTGTGGCCGAGGACGTCCAGCGCGGGTTCTTCAACCGGCTCCAGCTCACACCGCTGCAGCGGCCGGCCCTGCTCGCGGGCCAGCTCGCCGGCGTGGTCACGCTCGGCCTCGTGCAGGCCGCCGTCTACCTCACCGTGGGCCTGCTCGCCGGCGGCGATTTCGCGGCCGGGCCGGAGGGAGTGCTGGTGCTGCTCGCGCTCTCGGTCCTGATCTCGATGGCCTTCGGCGCGATCGGCCTCTTCCTCGGGCTGCGCACCGGGTCCGGCGAAGCCGTGCAGGGCATGTTCCCGATCCTGTTCATCGTCCTGTTTTTCAGCTCGATGGCGCTGCCGCGCGACCTGATCTCAAACGACTGGTTCCGGGCGATCGCGGACTGGAATCCCGTCAGCTACATGCTGGAGGGGATCCGCAGCCTGTTCGTCGACGGCTGGGACACGGAGGCCCTGGCGCTCGGCTTCGGGCTCGCCGCCGCCGTGCTGGTGATCGGGATCGTGGCCGCCAACGCGGCCCTGAAGACGAGGATGGTGAGGACGTGATCTCGCGCCGCCGCCGCTTCACCGGCGCCGCGCTGACCGTCGCGTGGCGCCAGCTCCACAACCTGTTTCGCAATCCGGCGCTGCTGCTGCCGCCGCTGATCATGCCGATCTTCTTCTTCGTCGCCTTCGCGGGCGGGCTGTCGGCGGTCGACAACGCCCCTGGGTTCGACTACCCCGACTACGACAGCTTCCAGTTCGTGTTCGTGCTGCTGCAGTCGGCGGCGTTCGGCGGCGTATTCACGGGCATCGGGATCGCCGCCGACTTCGAGTTCGGCTTCGCCCGCCGGCTGATGCTGGCCACCCGCGATCGCACCGCGCTGATCGCCGGTTACGCCCTGGTCGCGCTGGCACGCGCCGCCCTTGTGATGGCGGTGCTCGTAGTGGTGGCGCTGATCGGCGGTGCCTCGATCACCGGTTCGGGCATCGACCTGTTCGGGCTCTTCGGCCTGGCGCTGATCTTCAACGTCGCGTTCACGCTGCTGGCGGCCGGGATCGCATTCCGGGTGCGCAGCCTTCAGGGTGCGCCGCTGATGCAGGTGCCCGTCTTCATCCTCCTGCTCACCGCCCCCGTCTACGTGCCGCTCGACTTGGTCGAGGGCTGGGTTCACGCGGTCGCCCAGGTGAACCCGGTCACCGCGGTGCTCCAGTCGGGCCGCGGGCTGGTGATCGGCGACCCGGTCGAGGTCGGGCTCGCGTTTGCGGTCGTCGCCGGGCTCGTGGCGGTGTTCAGCGTCTGGGCCGTTCGCGGCATGCGGCGGGCGGAGGCCGCCGGCTAACTCTTCCCCTCCCTACCTCCTCCGTCGGTCCCCACGGCGCGCGCCCGTCTCCCCAGCGGGCGCGCGCCGCTACGCCCAGGGAAGCTGCTCCCAGCTCGCCGGGCGTGCGGGCTTCGGCGCTCCGTACTTCGCGTAGGCCTCCTGGCGGGTCTGGGTCTCGCTCTCGACCCGCGCACCCGCCCGACAGCACCAGGAACCTTTCGTGACCGGCTTGCGGAGTTTGGGCCGTCAGTATCGTCCGCGCGTGTGTCGACGGTCATCGAGACCACGCGGCCGATCACACAGCGCTCGGGGCTGGAGCTAGCGGCGGCGATCAGCGCCGGCGACGTGAGCGCGCGTGAGGTCGTCGAGGAGCACATCGCCCTCATCGAACGCCACAACGAGCGGCTCAACGCCGTCGTCGCGACGCGTTTCGAGGAGGCGCGGGCGGAGGCCGACGCGGCGGACGCGCGGGCCGCAGCCGCGCGCGATGCCGACGGCGGCGGCGATCGCGCCGAGGGCGAGGAGCTGCCGCCGTTCCTTGGCGTGCCGTGCACGATCAAGGAGTCGTTCGCGCTCGCCGGGATGCCGCACACGTCGGGGCTCGCGGCCAGGCGCGACGTGGTTGCCGCGGAGGACGCAACGGCCGTGGCGCGGCTGCGGGCGTCGGGCGCGATCCCGCTCGGGGTCACCAACCTCTCGGAGCTGACCCTTTGGATCGAGTCCACCAACCCGGTCTACGGGCGCACCAACAACGCGTATGACCCGAGCCGCACCGCGGGCGGCTCGTCGGGTGGCGAGGGCGCGGCAGTCGGCTCGGGCTTTGCGCCCTTCGGGCTCGGCACGGACTTCGGCGGCTCGATCCGCCAGCCGGCGTTCTTCAACGGGGTCTTCGGCCATAAGCCAACGGGCCGTCTGGTCCCGCACACCGGCCACTACCCCGCCCCCAACGCGCGTGGCTCCGAGCTGCTCGGGATCGGCCCGCTCGCTCGGCGAGCCAAGGACTTGATGCCGTTCCTGCGCGCGATCGCCCGGCCAGACGGGCGTGACCAGACGGTGCGCGAGGTGACGCTGGGTGACCCGGCCGAGGTCTCGATCGAGGGCCTGCGGGTGGCGATCTCCGACGACGCGTCGATCCTGCCGGTGTCGCTGGAGTTGCGCAACGCCCGCGTGCGCGCGGCGACGGCGCTGCAGGCTGCCGGCGCGAAGGTTGAGCGCGTGTCGCTGCCGGGGGTGCGAACGGCGATCCAGCCCTACCTCAACGCGGCGCGCGAGTCGGGCGGCGTTCGCGAGATCCTGGAAGCGGATGGAGACGACACTCCCGGTCTCGCGCGCCTGCTGGCCGACGCGATCCGTGGGCGCAGCCACTACTCCACCGCGCTGATCAACACGCTCGCCGCCGAGAGCGTCGGCGGGCTGATCCCCGACCGCCTGCAGCGGCGAGCCGCGGCGGCGGAGCGGGCGCTGGCAGCGGAGGTCAGCGAGACGATCGGCGACGGCGTGCTGCTGCACCCGCCGTGGTCGAAGCTGCCGCCCCGCCACGGTCGCACGGTCGGGCGGCCGTGGGTGCTGGCGCCGCAGGCCGTGTTCAACCTCCTCGGTCTGCCCGTAACCGAGGTGCCGCTGGGCTTGAACGCCCAGGGCCTGCCGCTCGGTGTGCAGGTGGCCGCCGGCCGCGATCGCGATCACGTCGCGATCGCGGCCGCGCTGGAGCTCGAGCGTGCCTTCGGCGGCTGGGTGCCCCCGCCGCGGTGACCTAGGGCCGGCCGCTATGGCGCGCCGACCGCGTGGTTGCCCCTGATCGCGTTGTCGGGGTCATACGCGGCCTTGACCTCGCGCAGGCGGACGAGGGTCTCGGGCGGGAACATGGCGGCCACGTCGGTCTCGACCTCGGTGAAGTTGAGGTAGCGCCCCACGTCGTTGGCCGCAAACGCTCCGTCGAGCCGCGACAGCGCGGCCTCGGTTTGCGGCACCGCGCTCGGATCGAAGACGGGCGCGACCCCGAAGGTGACGTATTCGCCTGGCAATGCAGCGATCGCGCCGCACCCTTCGGCTGGCCGTGACAGCG
The DNA here is from genome assembly GCA_036257465.1 of Solirubrobacterales bacterium. Taxonomy (GTDB): domain Bacteria; phylum Actinomycetota; class Thermoleophilia; order Solirubrobacterales; family 70-9; genus DATAFO01. Next base: position 23,433 of record DATAFO010000018.1, read on the forward strand.
CGCCACCGACGTGACGCAGCTCGAGGATCGGCACCGGCGCGGCCTCGGCGATCTCGGCCGCATCGTCGATCGCGGCCTCGGTGAGGTCATCGACCATCGAGTGCGTGGTCAGGTACGGCATCGGGTCCACGGGGTCCATGTGCATCTCCGACAGGGCTCCCGGCGGCACCATCCCGACGCCGTCCATCTCGGGGCTCAGGTCGCGCAGGGGCTTGAACAGCTCCTCGCCGTCCTCCTCGCTGCCCAAGAACGCGCCGTTGACGACCGCGAACGACTTGCCCCGCACGATCTCGGGGATCTCCTCGAGTGGCGGAAACTGAAGCAGTCGCGCCGTGGTGGTGACCTCCTCGGGAGCGCTCCGCGTCCACTCACGCCAGGCGTGGAGGACGTCGGTGCCGCGCTCGAACGGATAGAAGAGGTTCCCGGCGTAGAAGCCCTCGACCGGGTGGAGCCGGAACTCGAGCGCCGTGACGACGGCGAAGTTGCCGCTGCCGCCCCGCAGCGCCCAGAACAGGTCCGGTTCGTTGTCCGCGTCGGCTCGCACCTGGTCGCCGGCGGCCGTCACGGCCTCGATCGCCGTGATGCTGTTCGCCTGCATCCCCTTCTTCCGAGCCTGCCAGCCGATTCCCCCGCCGAGCGAGTAGCCGACGACGTTCACCTCAGGTGAGGAGCCGTGCAGCGCCGACAGCCCCAGTTCGGAGGTCTGGGGCACGACGTCCCACCACCTGGCCCCGGCCTCGACGCGCGCGGTCTCTCCGTCGGCGTCTATCGTGACCTCCTTCATGCGGTCGAAGCGCATCAGCAGGTAGCCGTCGAGTGGGCCAACGGGGCCCGGATTGTGCGAGGAGCCCTGCACGTGGATCCGCAGACCGAGCTCGCGGGCGGCGCGGACGATGTCCGCCGTTTGCGCCGACGACTCCGGCCGCGCCACCGCTTCGGGACGCTGGTCGATCAGCACGTTGAAGCTGTATCGAGCGGCGTCCCAGCCGGCGTCGTTAGGCCCGGTGATGGCGTCGGGAAAGTCCTTGCTGAGCGCCTCGTGCGCGGACCGGGATTGGTCGGTGGTCACCATGTCGCCTCCATCTCTGCCCTGTGTTCTCAATGCAGAGCCATCCTAAGCCCGGGCTCGCAGACGCTAGCGAGCCGCGCCCGTCCCGCCCGGGCGCGGCTCGCAGTGTGTGGCTGGAGGGCCGCCCGTCATCGGGTGGAGGTCCCGCTACTCGACGGTCAGCTCTCCCTCCATGCCCATCGCGGCGTGGTTGCCGACGGGGCAGTACCACTCGTACGTCCCCGGCTGAAGGTCGGCGGTGAGCTCGCCGCTGTCGCCCGCCGACAGGTCGGTGGGCAGGGCCTCCTCGACGCCGCCGCCCTCGACCTCGAGGTTGTGGGGCGCCTGGCCGTCGTTGGAGACCGCAAAGGTCACGGTACCCGCGGCGACGCTGGGGTTGGGCGGGTCGATCGCGAAGTCTGTGAGGCTGACGTCAACGGTCTCGCCGCCACCTCCTCCGCCGCCCTGCGCCCCTCCGCCGCCCTGCGCCTCGGTGGTGGTGTCCTCGGTGGTCGTTTCGGCCTCAGTGGTCGTGGCCGGGGCCGCGGCCGTCGTGTCGTCGTCGTCATCGTCGTCACCGCAAGCCGCGAGCGCAAGCGGGAAGATCGCCAGCGGGATCGCTACCGCGAGCAAGGCGAGTGTCTTTCGCAGCACGGAACAACCTCCAGTCCCCTCGGTCGTGTAAGGGTCTCCGGTCTCACCCCTGGATACGAGCCAAGGGGCACGAGGGATTGCCCCAATCCCCCGACACGGGTAATCCGTAATCCCCAATGTGGCCGCTTTCAGACGAAGCGCTCGTAACGGGACTCGCGCTTGGTGACGAGGAGGCGGCGACGGCCTTCGTCCGTCGCTTCCAAGCCCGGGTCTTCGGGCTTGCGCTGACCATGGTGGGGGATCGAGCGGTGGCAGAGGAGATCGCACAGGAAACGTTCCTTCGCGCCTGGCGACATGCGGGCGCCTACGACCCGCGCCGCGGACGGGTCACCACTTGGCTGCTCTCGATCGCGCGCAACGTCGCGATCGACCACCTGCGGATGCGACGCACCGAGTCGATCGACCCCGACGAGCTGCGCCGGCGCGAGAGCGCGATGTGGGCGCAGGTCGACGCCGGCGAGGCCAGCGGCGAGCTGATCGACCTGCGAGAGGCGCTTGCGACCCTGCCGGCGGAGCAGCGGCGCGCCCTGCTGCTCGCGGCCCTGTACGGCTTCACCGCACGCGAGGTCGGGGCGATCGAAGGCTCGCCCCTGGGCACGGCGAAGACCAGGATCCGCAGCGGGCTGATCAAGCTCCGCGAGTCGCTCGAGGAGACGGAGAAGTGACCGACGGCCCCGGCTGTGAGCGCGTGCGCGAGTTGGCGCCCGAGCTGGCGCTTGGAATCGCCGACGGCGAGGAGCGCGCCGAGGCGCTGGAGCACCTGGCCCGCTGCCCGGATTGCCGCCGCTACCTCTCCGAGCTCTCCGCCAGCGCCGACGAGCTGCTGCTGTTGGCGCCGTCCCACGAGCCGCCGGCCGGCTTCGAGCAGCGCGTACGGGCGCAGATCGTGCCCCGGCGCGGCCGGCGCTGGCGCCGGGCACTGGCCCCGGTGGCCGCGGCGGCCGCGGCGGCGCTCGTGGCCGCCGCGGGAGTCTGGATGGCCACTGATTCCGATCGGGAGCTCGCCGACCGCTACGCCGAGACGCTCGCGACGGCAAACGGCGACTACTTCGCGGCCGCCCCGCTCGAGGGCGCCGGCGGCCGGCGCCTCGGCACCGTGTTCGGGTACGAGGGCAACCCGTCCTGGTGCATGGTGGTGATCGAGCCCGGCGAGGGCGCCCCGCTTCCGTCGGGGACGTACGAGATGCAGCTCGTCACGGAGGACGGCCGCCGCATCCCCTGGGGCGCGCTCGAAGTCGAGGACGGCACCGGCAGCGCGGGGCACGCGATGGAGCTCGACTACCACGAGCTCGCCGAGATGCGACTCGTCGACTCGAGCAACGAGGAGGTCGCCGAGGCCGAGCTGTAGTCTCGAATCAATGCAACGTCACATGCTGCTTTCGCGGCTAAAGCCGCTCACCTGAACACATGGACGTCGTCATCGTCGGCGGGCACGGCAAGATCGCCCTGCGGCTGGCGAAGCTGCTCGCCGACCGCGGCGATCGCGTCCGGGGCCTGATCCGCAACCGCGCTCACGCTGCAGACCTCGAGGAGCAAGGCGCTGAGCCCGTGCTCTGCGACGTCGAGGCCACCGAGGACATCTCCGAGCACGTGGCCGGCGCCGACACGGTCGTGTTCGCCGCGGGCGCGGGACCCGGGAGCGGCCCCGAGCGAAAGCGGACGGTCGACTACGGCGCCGCCGCGAAGTTGATCGAGGCCTGCCAGGCCACCGGCGTGCGGCGCTACCTGATGATCAGCGCCATGAGCGTCGACCGTCCCGACCGCTGGTCGGAGCAGATGCGCCCCTACTTCGAGGCCAAGCGCGACGCCGACGAGGCGCTCGTCGCTGCCGGCCTCGACCACACCATCGTGCGCCCCGGCGGGCTCACCGATCGCCCCGACACCGGGCTGGTGGAGGTAGGGATGCCGCTGGACCATTCGGGACAGATCCCCCGTGACGACGTGGCCGCAACGCTGCTCGCGTGCCTGGACGAACCGGGCATGGTCGGGCTGACGTTCGACCTCATCGGCGGCGAGACGCCCATTGCCGAGGCCATCGCAAGCCTCGCCGCGGGCCGTTCCTAAACTCTCGGGTCGGGTCTCGGGCCACAATTGTGGCCACCGGCGCGACCTGTCAATCGTCGCCCTCGTCCTTGCCGTTCTTTTCGTGGCCGAAGGCGTTGCCCGGCCCGTTGCCTGGGCCGCTTGAGTCCGTCTGTCCCGCCTCCGCGCGCGCTAGCGCCAGTTCGCGCTGCACGACCTCGCTCTGGTCCGGGAACTCGAGGCGCTGCTCGAGGATCGGAATCGCCTCCTCCGGTCGGCCCGCGAGCCGCAGGGCGTTGCCGAGATTGAACAGCGCGTAGGCGTGGGTGAGGCCGCCCTCCGGCGCCAGCGCCTCGACCGCCCGCTGCAGGATCGGGATCGCTTCCTCGTAGTGCCCCTCCTGGATCAGAGCGAAGCCCTGGTCGTTGAGCGCCGCGCCGCTCGTCCCGCTCTCGGGCTCGGGCGTGGTCGTCGTGGGCTCGGTCGTGGTCTCGGGCGGCGGCGCCTCGGTCTGCTGGTCGTTCGATCCGTGGCCCTCGGACGCGGAGCCGTCGCCGCTGTCGTTCTGGACCTGCGCCCCGAGGTCGCGGACCGGGTCGCCCTCGTCGCCCGAGAGACCCAGGCCGACGGCCACCGCGACCGCGACGAGCAGCGCCGCAAGACCGCCGAGCACCAGCCGCCGGTCGGGCGAGGAGAACAGGCCGTCCCGGGCGGGCTCGCCGTCGTCCGCTGCCGGGGGCGCGTCGGAGCCGGGCGCCGTCGGTGGGGACGTCGGCGCCTGCGGCGTCAACGGTTGAGGCGTTGCCTCGGCAGGTGGCGGAGGCGGCGGCTCGTAGCCCTGCGTCGCTGAGCCGGGCAGCGAGGGGCCCGGCGTGCGGCGCTCCAGCTCGGCCAGAGCAGCCAGCGCAGAGACCGGGCGCTCCTCGGGGCGGGGCGAGCGCAGCTGGTCGATCAGCTCCCAGACGCCGAAGCTCACGCTCTCGCGGGCAGCTTCGGCGAGCACCACCCCGACGGCGAACAGGTCCGAGCGCTCGCTCGGAGCCGCTCCGCCCATTACCTCGGGGGCGAGGTAGCGCTCGGTCCCGAGCACCTTGCCCGTGGCGGTGAGGGACGTCGCATCGAGCGGCTGGGCGATCCCGAAGTCGGTGAGCTTGGCCTGGCCGTCGGCCGTCATCAGCACGTTCTGCGGCTTGACGTCGCGGTGCAGGACGCCCGCGCCATGGATGTAGCGCAGCGCGTCGAGCAGCTCGGCGGAGAGGCGTCCGACGTCAACGGTCGTCTCGTGCGAGGCCAGGCGCTGCGCCAGGTCGCCGCCGTCCACGTACTCCATCACCAGGAAGGGGCGCGCGCCGCCCGCCTCGAAGTCGAACACGTTCACCAGGTTCGGGTGCGATAGGCCGGCCGCAACCCGCGCCTCGCGCTGGAAGCGCGCGAGGAACTCCTCGTCGTCCGCGATTGTGTCGGAGAGGACCTTGATCGCCACCGGTCGCTCGAGCAACACGTCGTAGGCGAGCCAGACCGCAGCCATGCCGCCGTGGCCGAGCGAGCGCTCCAGCACGTAGCGCCCGTCACGGAGGCGGCGGTTGCGAACGAGCAGCGGTTGACCGGCAACGTCAGTTGCCGCCGCCGGGTCCTGCCTCATCTCGTCGGTCGGTTGGTCGTCAAACGCCACGCGCGTCACGCTTCTTAGTTCCCGATCCTGGCCAGGCCTAACGTCGCCGTTTCTGGCCGACCCCGCCGGGTACCTGGATTCAGCCAGGCAAGGAGGCTGAGCCGATGACCACCGCGCACGTGACGTGCCCTCGCTGTCACTTCAGGATGAACGCGAAGCTGCACCTGATTACCTCGACGGACGAGCAGGCGTGCCCGCGGTGCAAGGCCGCCGACGGGGTGTCGGTGCCGATGCTGCTGATGCCCGAGCACGAGGAAGGGCACCGGCCGGGACGCACCTGAACGCTCGTCAGGTTTCGGTCAGAAAGGGCCGGGTAACTCCCTGACCGGCTTGGAGTGGAACCGGGGTCGGAGCCGCTCTCAGCCCTCGCGAGCTGGATGCACGCGCCCCGGTCGCATGTCGGCCGGGGGGGCAGGGCGGCCTCCAAGTGGTCGTCCGGGAACAGATGTCAAGGAGGAGACATGTATTTGATCTGTCCCAACTGTGGCCTGATGCGGGAAGCGCGGGTGTCTGCAGTCCACACCTGCGGCCGGTGTCGCGCGCGCGGCAAGACCGTGTATCTGACGGTCCTGCCGTCTCTTCACCCGCTCGACCAGCGTTCCGCAGACGCCGCGGCCACAACCGAGCAGTGACCGTCGTCGTGATCGCGGCTGCCGCCGCGGTCGTGATCTTCCTGGTCGGGGCCATGCTGCGGCGTGCCCATCTCGAGCGCGACATCGAGCGTCGCCGGGTGGTCGGCGAGTCGGACGCTCACCAGCGGGCGGCCGAGTCGAACGTCGCCAGGGCGCGCTCGCTCGGCGCCGAGGCGCAGCACCACCGCGACAAGGCCGCCGAGCACGCGGCGCTCGCAGACGAGCACTCCGAGGCTGCGATCGCGCACGCCCAGCAGGCCGACCAGTTCGAGCGCATGGTCTCGAGCGTGGCCGACCGCGCCGGGCGCCACGAGGCCGAGGCGGCGGAGCGCGAAGAGACGCTCCGGTAGCGCCACTTCAAGCCAACAACTGCGCGCTGAAGCTGGCGGCCGAGGAGGACCCGACCGCAACCGCGTAGACTCCGGGGCACACGCCGGGTGGGCCCTTACCTCTCCTCAGCCCTTGTGGCTCGGCAACGCGAGGAGAGCGAGAGGGGCGCCAATGAGCGACCTGCAGGAACAGACCCCGGCCGAATCCGAAGCCGACTCGGATCCCACCTCTAAGGAGATCTCCCGCTCGCTGGGTTCCGTCTGGGAGGACTTCGCCGGACAGCGACCCAGATCGATCGAGGTCGAGATCGGCAGGGATCGGGTCGAATGCGTGATCGACGAGCGCGTCGGGACGGGCCAGGACGGCGCGGAGCGCGCCGACGAAGACGAATCGACCCCCGACGCCGACAGCGAGCTCTCACCGCACTCGACTGCCTACCGCCACCGGGCGAGCGCCGCCGTCGCGCGGATCACGCACCGTCACGTCGTCGGCTTCATCCCGAAGCGAGACGAGGAGAACGAGGTCTCGACGCAGGTGTTCGTCCTGCGGCGCGACCGGCAGCGGTTCTAGCCGGCCTTCTCCCCCTCGAGGCGCTTGCGGGCCTTTAGCACGGCCGGCACCGAGCAGCGCACGATCTTCGCGATCTCGCCGTTGGGGCGCTCGGGGTCTCGCTTGATCTCGAAGTCGATCACGGCGGTGGCGCGCAGCTTGGCGCGCTTCTCCATGGGCATGTCCGCGGGGGCAGACTCGTACGCGGACTCGGCGGCGAGGGAGCGCCGGCAGGCGAGGCAGTAGAGGTTGCCGTTCTGCTTGCCCCAACCGGCTGGACGGCCGCGGCGCTCGTGGCCGGGCATCCAGCGAATGGTCATCTCACACCGGGAGCAGGTCCAGGTCGGCGCGGATTCCTTGGCAGAGGTCTTGACGGCGGTACTCAACTGCTTCTTTCTCCTTCGACGTTGTGGTTTTCGATCGGCGCGCCCGTAGTCGTCCGCGGCACACCGGATTTCGGCGGTGACATGTGGTGCGACTCGCTCTGAGCGCTAGGAGGCCTTAACCCCGGACGCACTCTCGAGTGCACGGAAAGTCGGAACTCCTCCGGCCGCCCTGCGGCGATCCGGCCCAGACACGGTAGCAAACGGCACGCAAACAGGCGTTCGCCAGCGTCCGTTCAAGCAGCGCGGTCGATGCGTCAGTTGCAGGTAAAACGCGGGGTTCAGCCGACTTCGATCAGGCTCTCGACATCGCGCACGCCGTCGACCTTTCTGGCGGCCTCCACCAGCGCCTTGGCCTGATCGCCGCTGTCGAGCTTGCCGCGCAAGTACACGACGTGGTTCTCGACGTTGACGTTGACGTTGTCCTTGGGCGCGTCGGGCGCGCGGAAGATCTCCGACTCGACCTTGCTCGCCAGCGCCGGGTCGTTGAGCTCCTCCGCGTCGCGGCCGGTGCCCGGGGTGGCCTTGGCCGCGACGCCCTGGGCAACGCCCGACGCGTAGCTCGCCTTGCGCTCGGCCTCGCGCGCCAAGTCACGCCCAGCCGCCATGCTGCGGTCGCGCGCAATGTCCCGGCGCCGCGTGCCGTTGTCGGGGTCGAGGAAGTAGGCGCCCGCAGCGCCCACGGCCGCTCCAATAAGAAAGTCTCGTACTCGCATACAGCCTCCGTTTCTCGATCTCTCGTCGACCTGGCGACTACCCGAACCCGGCGGGCGACAAAACGGCGCGGCATCCGCTTGGCGGCGTCCCTGGACGGGTACTTGAACTTCCGCTCGACCGCGTGTTCGTCTTCTTCTACAACCGCTTGGGCTGTCTCGGCTCGCTGCTGGTCTCAGCGGTCGGGACGCTGCTGCTGCTTCTCCTGCTCGGGGTCTTCGACTAGATCCGCACGGTCTCGGCGCCCAGCTCCTCGGCGATCGCGAGGTCGGGCGAGTAATCGATCGGGACCACGATCAGCGATGGCTCGTCGAGTGCCAGCGCCTGGGTGAGGCGCCGGCGGTAATCCTCCACGGAGTCACAGCGCCAGGCCGCGAGCCCGAACGACTCGGCCAGGCCCACGAAGTCCGGGTTCTCGAAGTCCGTGCCGAAGGTCTCGCCGAAGCGCTGGCGCTGCTTCCAGGCGATCGAGCCGAACTGGCGGTCCTCCCAGACGACGTTGACGAAGCCGGTCCCGAGCCGCCGCGCCGTCTCCAGCTCCTGGGCGTTCATCAGGAAGCCGCCGTCGCCCGAGATCGCCACCACCTTGCGGTTCGGGTTGACGAGCTTGGCCGCGATCGCCGCGGGCACCGCGAAGCCCATCCCGGCGAGCCCGTTGGCGATCAGGACCGTGTTCGGCTCCTGCGCCGGCCACAGGCGCCCGATCCAGAGCTTGTGCAGGCCGACGTCGGAGACGAGGATGTCCTCTCGCCCCAGCAGGCGGCGGATCTCGAGCAGCGCCCGCGGCGGGACCATCGGGAAGGAGTCGTCGGTGCCCGCCACCTCCAGCCGCGCGATCACCGCCTCGCGCAGCCGCTGCGAGCCGCCCCCGCCGGTGGCCTGCTTGGTCTCCTCGGTGAGTCGCGACAGCGTCCGCTCGGGGTGGCCGATCAGCTCCACCTCGGGGATGAAGTGCTCGTCGGTCTCCGCGGGGACCGAGTCCACGCAGATGATCCGCCGGTCGCGGTTGGGGTTCCAGAGCGCGGGCGAGTGCTCCACGAGGTCGTAGCCGACGGCGATTACGAGATCCGCGTCATCGAATCCGGCCATCGAGAAGTCGCCGGCCTGAAGGCCGACGGCGCCGAGCGCGAGCTCCGATTCGGCGTCCAGCAGCCCCTTGCCCATGAACGTCTCGGCGACCGGGATCTGGGTGGCCCGCGAGAACTCCCGCAGCGCGCCCGAGGCGCGCGCCCGGACCACCCCGTTTCCGGCGAGCACGATCGGCCGCTCGGCGGCGTTGATCATCGCCGCCGCCTCCAGGATCAGGTTGTCGGGCGGCTCGACGGTCGGCATCGGCTCGCGCATCAGTGGCCGCTGCGGCGCGTCGTCGGGAACCGGCGCGCCCATCACGTCCTCGGGCAGCTCGACGTGGGTCGAGCCCGGCTTCTCCGACTCGGCGACCTTGAACGCCTTGCGCACCACCTCGGCCGTGATCGCGGGGTCGGACAGGCGCGCGTTCCACTTGGTGATCGGCCGCATCAGGCTGACCACGTCGATGTATTGGTGCGACTCCTTGTGCTGGCGCTCGAGGTCGGCCTGCCCGGTCAGCGCCACCAGCGGCGCCCGATCGAGAAACGCGTCGGCGACCGCCGTAGCGAGGTTGGTGGCCCCGGGCCCGAGCGTGCCCAGGCACACGCCCGCGCGGCCCGTCAACCGCCCGTGGACGTCGGCGATGTAGGCGCCGCCCTGCTCGTGGCGAACGGGGACGAAGCGCACGTCGCTGTCCTCCAGGGCCGCATTGAGGTCGAGCGTCTCCTCGCCCGGAATCCCGAACACGTGCGTGACGCCCTCGGCAGACAGGCAGTTGACCAGGAGCTGGGCGGCAGTCGGGGCCATCAGTCCACTCTCAGCACAGCCTTGCCCCGCACCCGGCGCTCGAGCAGGGCTTCGATCGCCGGTCCTGGCTCGCGCCAGCTGCCCGTCAGTGAGACCTGCGGGTCGAGCTTCCCGGCGGCCACCAGCTCGCCCAGCAGGCGCAGGTCGGCTGGGCCCGATCCGTGGCGGTCGATCTCCGGCCACACCCGGAGGCCGCGAAGGCTCGCGCCCGGCAGGTTGTAGAAAGGCGAGACGTTGAAGCGCGTCTCCTCGCCGGAGGAGTTGCCGAACGAGATCACGATCCCCCAGGGCGCGACCCGGCCCAGCGCAGCCGCCAGGCTGGGACCGCCAACCGACTCGATGATGGCCTCGTAGCGCTCGGACTCATCCGCTTCGAGGTCGGTGATCAGCTCGTCGGCCCCGAGCTCGCGCAGCCCCTCCCCACGCTCCGGGCTGCCGACGACCCCCGTGACGTGCGCGCCGGATCGCTTGGCGAGCTGAACCGCGATCCGCCCCACGCCGCCCGACGCGCCCGTGATCAGGACCCGCTTTCCGAGCACGCTGCCCGCCACGTTCAGAATCCGCACGGCGGTCACCCCGGCGACCGGCAGGGCCGCTGCCGCCTCGAAAGAGACCGCGTCGGGCATCTCGCCCATCCACCGGGTCGGGACGGCGGCGAGCTGCGCCCAGGCGCCGCCCCCGATCAGCGCGGCCACCTTTGCGCCCTGCCGCGGACCGCTGCCGTCGGCGGCCGGCTCGCGCACGACGCCGGCCACGTCCCAGCCGTGTACCTCTCCCTCGGGCCGGGCGCGGAGGCCGCGCAACTCGCCCCGGTTGAGCGAAAAGGTCCGTACCTCCACCAGTACCTCGTCCGCGGCCGGAACCGGGTCGGGAACCTCGCTCAGGCGAAGGCCGTCGGGCGCGGAGTGGTCGACGACCAGGCCGAGCATCGAGGTGAGAGTACCCGCCCCCTTGGCCCTGTTCGTTTAGCTTGCCGCCGTGAGCGTCGCCGCCGCAGCGATCCTCTCAGCCAGGGCGGACTGGAGCGACACCAAGCGGATGGCGGTCCTCTTCATGATCGGCTCGGCGTGTTTCGCGATCGCCTCGCTGCCCGCCGCCTCCGACCTCAGCGACGAGGCCGTCGGCATCACCTACTTCGTCGGCTCGATCTTCTTCACCTCGGGAGGGTTCGAGCAGCTGCGCACGGCGCACGGCAAGGGGCTCGAGCTATGGGCGGCGATCATCCAGTTCGTCGGCACCCTGTGGTTCAACATCGACACGTTTGACGCCATGAGCGACCGCCTCTCCAGCGCCGGCGCCCACGCACAGAATCTGCTGGTCTGGACCCCCGACGCCGCCGGCTCGATCTGCTTCCTCGTGTCCAGCGTTCTCGCCGGCATCGCCGCCCGCGCCGAGGGACGCGCCGCCCGCCACATCGCCTGGCTCAACCTGGCCGGGTCGATTGCCTTCGGCGCGTCGGCGATCGCCGCATACGTCGTCCCCAACACCGGCGACCTCCTCGACGCTTCCCTCGCAACCTCCGGAACCCTCATCGGCGCGATCTGCTTCCTCTGGGGCGCGGCGCTCCTGTGGCGCAGTGCGGACTCGCCGCCCGAAAGCGTGGTGCCAGCTTGAGAGCCCTCGGGCTCAGGTCGGGGGCCCATGACTATCACGCGCGCCAAAGGGGCATAGTCCACTGTCGGACCCACAACACAACCGAGGAGGCCAGCGATGCCGGAGCACAGGGTCGGAACCCGAGAGGAATGGCAGGCCGAGCGCGACGAGCTGCTCGCGGACGAGAAGGCGCACACCCGGCGCGGGGACGAGCTCGCCGAGCGCCGCCGGGCGCTGCCGTGGGTGCCCGTCGAGAAGGACTACAGCTTCGAGACCGAGGACGGCGCCAAGTCGCTTGAGGAGCTGTTCGACGGACGCTCGCAGCTGCTCATCTACCACTTCATGTTCGGCCCCAAGTACGACGC
>DATAFO010000035.1:0-57659 GCA_036257465.1 Solirubrobacterales bacterium
CGATCGTGATCGTGACCCACAACATGCAGCAGGCCGCGCGCGTTTCGGACAGGACGGCGTTCCTGATTGTCGAGCTCGACGCGGACGAGCAGAACCGGTGGGGCCGCATCGTCGAGTACGACGACACCGAGAAGATCTTCACCAACCCCTCCGACAAGCGCACCGAGGACTACGTGACCGGGAAGGTGGGCTGATGCCGGAGCAGGCCCGGATCCACTACCAGGAGGAGCTCTCCAGGCTCGAGGGGCGGGCGCTCGAGGGTCTCGATCTCGTCTCCCGAGCCGTCGACCGCACGATCGAAGCCGTCCAGCACCAGGACACCGAGCTGGCGGAGCTGGTGATCGCCGACGACGACGTGATCGACGGTCGCTACCTCGAAATCCACCAGTCGATCCTCACCCTGCTCGCGACCCAGGCGCCGGTGGCGACCGACTTGCGGCTGATCTCCGCGCTGCTGCACGTGATGAAGAACATCGAGCGCATGGGCGATCAATGCGTGAACATCGCCAAGCTGATCCCGATCGTCGGCCACGACCCGCCGGCCGACGAGCGCATCCTCAACAACGTGGTGACGATGGGCAAGCAAGCGCGCTCGCAGCTCTCGCAGGCGAAGCGCGCCTTCGCCGATCGCGACGTGGGGCTCGCGCGCGACCTGGTTCGCCAAGACGACGTGGTCGACAACCTGAACAAGGAGTGCTTTCAGATCGCGCTCGAGATCGGCGACGAGGTCGACCGCCGCGAGTGGGCGATGACGATGATCCTCGTCACGCGGGCTCTGGAGCGGATCGGCGACAACACCGTCGACATCGGCGAGCAGGTCGTGTTCGTGGTCACGGGGCTGTTCCGGGAGTTCGAGGACGCCTCCCACCCGGGCGAGCCGCTTGCGCAGCCGCAAGCGTCCTAGCCAAGCAGGCGGAACAGGCTGGCCTGGAGCTCCCTCGCCCGCGGGCGAAACGGCGGGTGGATCTCAGCCAGCAGCGGCGCGTCGTGCTCGGCGAGCAGCGGCGCCACCGTGCCCCACTGCAGGGTGCCCCGTCCCGGGGGAAGGTGGAGGTCGAGCCGGAGGGGGTCGATTCCCTGCTCCCCACCCAGCGGGTCGGGTCGCCAGCGGGCGCCCAGGTTGTCGTGCACGTGAAACACGGAGACGAGGTCGAGTACCGGCTCGACGAGCAACTCGACAGACGTGTGGCGAAGGTCGGCGATCACGTTGGCGTGCCCGATGTCGAGACAGAGACCGACCCTGTCCGAATTGATTCGCTGGGCGAGGCCCCGGAGGTTGAGCGGGGTAGCCGACAGCGCCTCCCGTCCGGGGAAGACCGGGCAGATGTTCTCGAGCGCGATCGTCAGCTCGAGCCGCTCGGCAAGGCTCGCAAGCCTCGTCAGGGAGGCGGCCTCGCTTCGCAGCGCCTCCTCGTTGGCGGGGTCGTCCGGAAGGGCGAGGGCGTGGTAGACGATCTGGGACGCACCGAGCTCCGCCGCGTAGCTGAGCAGCCCTTCGAGCGCCCGGTCCGAAGCGCGATCGCCGGCCCGCAGGCCCCCCGGCGCGTGGACTATCGCGCCGATGCCGGTGGTTGCCAGGGCGGTCCTGGCAGCTGCGGCGTGGCGGCGGCACTGACTGGTGTCCGCCAGCACCGATGTCGGCGGCGAGTGCAGCTGGACCCACTGAAAACCTGCCGCCTCGTAGGACTTGAGCAACGGGGCCGACGCCCACCACTCGTGGGGGACGCTGAGCCCGAGCCGAGCTGCGAGTGGGTCACGCCGATCCTTCGCGGTCCGACCGGGGGCCGCTGCGCGTGGCGCCTTGGCTTCGCCCACCGCCATTGCGAAGCAAGCTACGACGCGCCCTGCGGAGGGCCGTGAAGCGTGTGTGAAGCAGGTGTGAACAGGGCGTTATCGACGCCTGTGCCGTGGTTTGGGCCGCATCCGGGCGGTCTGAAAAGATCGCGGTGAGAGGCGACGCTTGAGGCTCTGATGCTGTGCGCTGCGATCGACATCGGTTCCAACACCACGCGCGTGCTCGTGGCTGAGCCGCTGGAGGGCCAGCTCCGCAAGGTGATGGAGCAGCGCGCCTACACCCGGATCGACAAGGCGTCGAAGCGGAAGGGGAAGATCATCCCCGAGAAGATCGCCGAGCTCGCTGACGCCGTGGACACACAGGTGCGCCTCGCCCAGGAGATGAACGCGGAGGCGATCCGCGTCGTCGCTACCGCCGCGATTCGGGAGGCCAAGAACACCGACGAGGTTGTTGCGGAGATCAGCCGGGTGTCTGGGCTTCCGGTTGACGTCCTCAGCGAACAGGAGGAGGGCCGGCTCGCCTTCCTCGGAGCCACGAAGGGGCTCAGCCACCCGGTCGAGGGGGAGGTCGCCGTCGTCGACGTCGGCGGCGGATCCTCGGAGATCGTGTTCGGAAGCCTCGACGGGGGCGTTCACGAGGTGCTCTCGTTCAAGATCGGCTCCGGAGTCCTCGCTGACGACTTCCTCTCCAACGATCCTCCATCGGCGGGCGAGATCCGGAGGCTGCGAGATCACATCGGCGACTTCTTCGATGACGTCGAGGTAGACCAGCCCGAGCAGGCCGTGGCCGTCGGCGGAAGCGCGACCTCACTCCGAACGTTGGTCGGGGCGGTGCTGGAGTACGAGACGCTCGAGCGGGGAGTGCGCGTGCTGGCGAGCGACCCCATCATCGAGGTGGCGAAGAAGTTCGAGCTCGACCCGCGGCGGGTGCGGATCCTCCCCGCCGGTGTGCTGCTGCTGGAGAAGCTCTCCGAGCTGCTCGGCCAGCCGCTCCAGATCGGCAAGGGGGGCCTGCGCGAGGGCGTGATCCTCGACCTGCTCAACGGCGCTGCGAACGGCAACCCGGAAGCGCTCGCGGCCTAGCGTTACTCTCACGGGGTGGCGAAGGCGCGCCCGATCCATGGTCTCACCGAGGACGATCCCTACGCGCTGGCCGGAGCCCGGATCATTGCCCTCAGGGCGAGTGAGCTGAGCGACCACGCCGCGGGGGTGCTCGACGTGTCCGACATCGAGCGCGTGCACGACATGCGGGTGGCCACTCGGCGGCTGCGCGCCGCTCTCGAGGTCTTCGAACCATGCTTCCCGCCGAAGCGATTCAAGGCGGCGTTGCGTGAGGTCAAGGAGCTCGCCGACGCGCTCGGCGAACGCCGCGACCGCGACGTCACGATCGCCGCCCTCGAGGGCTTCGCGACCGCGATGGGGCGTGCCGACCGTCCGGGGATCGAGAGCCTGATCGGTCAGGTGCACATCGAGCAGGCCGAGGCCAACGAGGCGCTCGGGCCGTTCGTGACCGAGCAGCGCCTCGACGCGCTGCAGGGGCGACTGGCCGACCTGGTCGCCGACGTGGCACCCTCCGGCGCAGACGGGGCCGCGAAAGCTCCCGCGATGGAGCTCGCGGCGCGGCCGACGACCAACGGGGCGGGCGAGGAGAATGAAGGCTAAGCGGGTCAAGGGTCTCGATCCGCAGGGACCACTGGCCGAGAACGCGGCTCGGATCGTCAGGGTGCGAGTCGCCGAGATGCACTCGTTCGCTCCGGCCGCCTTCGAGCCCGAGAACTCAACCGAGCAGCACGATATGCGGATCGCCGCCAAGCGGCTGCGCTACATCCTGGAGGCGACCGAGTTCTGCTTCGGCAAGCCGGCCCAGACGGCTCGGCGCCGCGCCCGTGACCTCCAGGGCCTGCTCGGTGAGCTGCACGACTGCGACGTGATGCTTCCGCGGATCGAGTCGCGCCTGGCGTCCTTGCGCCACGCCGACGCCGAGGCGGTTCGAGCGCGCGCGGGCGACGCCCCCGATCTCGACCCTCGCCTCAGCGCCCGGGCGCCACACCGCACCTCGTACCGAGGGCTGGAGATGCTCGCCGTCCACGTCGAGGCCCGGCGCAAGGTGCTGTTCGACCGCTTCTGCGAGCTCTGGGCGGAGCAGCAGCGCGCGGGGACGTGGGAGCGGCTGGAGACCGCGGTCGAGCGCAAACTCGACGAGGCGAAGTCGCGGCGTGCCGCCGCCGAGCGTGCCGAGCGCGCCGCCAAGGATCTGGAGGACGCTGAGCGCGCCGAGCGCGAGGCCGCGGAGCGTGCGCGCAGGGCAGCGGCCGACCTCCATCAGGCCCGTCAGGTGGTTCGTGGAGGAAAGGACGGGGAGGCTGCGCCGCCTGACGTAGACACCCCGCATCAGGCGGGCAAGGGATCGCCCGGCGGCGTCTGACAGGCCCAGCGGCAGCCGCCGTCAGCCTCATCTGCCTCGCCCTCGCTCCAGCCGCGTGGAGTGGCGGGTTCGCTCCAGGCGCGCCCGGGCTTGGCGACCCCTTCTATCCCAAAGCCGGCAACGGAGGCTACGACGTCTCTCGCTACGGGTTGCGGATGAAGCTGGGGCCGAAGGCGCGGCGGTTGCAGGCGACGGCGACGCTCAAGGCCACCGCCACCCACGACCTGAGCCGCTTCAACCTCGACTACAGCGGTCCCAATGTGCGCGCGGCGCGGGTCGACGGGGACCGGGCGCGGTTTCGCCATCGTCGCTCCGAGCTTCAGATCAGGCCTCGACGTGGGATCGTCGCCGGTGACGAGTTCACCGTGTGGGTGCGGTACCGGGGTCGCCCACACAGGCTCACGGGTCCCGACGGCGCCGAGGGATGGGTTCGCACGGAGGACGGCGCGTTCGTGGCGGGACAGCCGCTCGGCTCCAAGACTTGGTTTCCGTGCAACAACACCCCTACCGACAAGGCCGCGTTCGCGTTCCGGGTCACGGTGCCGAAAAAGCTCAAGGCGATCGCCAACGGCCGCCTCAAGCGGCGGATCGAGCGACGGCGACGCACGACCTACGTCTGGCGCTCCAGCGAGCCGATGGCTCCATACCTGGCGACGGTGACGACGGGGCGGTTCAAGCTGGGGCGCTCGACGGTCGCCGGCAATCCGAGCGTTGTCGCCGTGGACCAAAGGGAGCGGCGCGCCGGCGTCCGCCGAACGCGGGAGATCCTGAGGCTGTTCGGAGCGCTGTTCGGGCCGTACCCGTTCGACGACGTGGGGGCGATCGTGGATCACGCGCCGGCGGTGGGCTACGCGATCGAGACCCAGACCCGTCCGCTTTACGACCACTCGCCAAGCCACGGGCTTGTCGCACACGAGCTCGCCCATCAGTGGTTCGGCAACTCGGTGTCCCTCGAGCTCTGGCGCGACATCTGGCTCAACGAGGGCTTCGCCACCTGGGCCGAATGGCGCTGGAAGCAGGAGGCGGGAGGGCCGACAACCGCGGCAAAGCTCGAGCAGCTGTACCGGACGCCGCCCGACAACACCGGGTTCTGGAACCCGCCGCCGGGTGACCCGGGCCGGGCCTCAAACCTTTTCGACGGCACGGTTTATCACCGTGGCGCGATGACGCTGGAGGTGCTGCGGCAGGAGGTGGGCGAAGCGACCTTCCTGGCGATTCTGCGCGAGTGGACCGATCGCTACGGCGACGGCAACGCCACCACGGCGGACTTCATCGCCCTGTCGGAGGAGCTGTCCGGGGGGTCGCTGGGCCAGCTGTTCGACGCCTGGCTGTTTGAGCCCGGCAAGCCGCCGCCTCCTTAGAGCCCAGAGCCGTCAGTAGCCTCGCGCAGGTATGAAGGTGAGCCGCGTCAGCGGCGAACAGAGCATGTGCAGTTAGTCGTTCGGTGGCTATCGAGACATCCTCGCTTCGCCCGTCGGCGCGTTCATCACGCTCTCCGGCGTCGCGCGCCTCACCTGGGGCGTCGGGGCGCTTGCGCTGATCGTTCACGTCGAGGAGGCTGCCGACTCATATGGCGGTTTCGGCCGGCGGTTTCGGCCGCGATCGCAGCGATCGCGTTGACTTCCGCCGCCGGCCCGAGCGCCCTGAGCTACGTGCTGCTGGCGGGGCTGGCCGGCGTCGTCGCGCCACCGTTCAGCGCCTGGACGCGTTCCGGACTCGCCCATCGGCTTGAGGGCCAACCGCTCCAGCTGGCCTACACGGTCGACAACGTCTTCGAGGAGTCGGCGTTCGTGGTGGGGCCGATGATCGCCGGTTTCCTGATCGCGATCGCCTCGGCGGGGGCGGCACTCGTCTTCGCGGCCGTGTTGGGGCTCTGCGCGGGCTCACCCTCGCCTACGCGCCGTGGGCGCTCGAGTGGGCTCCGCCCCGCCGCGCACCGGAGCCGAGTCGGCGCGGGCAGGTCAACCGCCCGCTGCTGCTGGCGATCGCGACCCTGGCCGGGGTCGGCTGGGCGCTGGGGTGCTTCGAGGTGGCGGTGCCGGCGTTCGCGAAGTCCGCGGGCTCGGTTGCGAGCGCCGCGATTGTCAGCGGATCGGGCGCTGGGGGCGTGGAGTGGACCTCGCGCTGTACGACCCCGCCAAGCGGGATGCGGGCGCATTCCCGGGCGAGCTCAAGGCGCTGTACGCTGGCCGGCTGTCGAAGGAGAAGGGCGCCGAGCTGCTCGCCTCAAGCTTCCTCGCGGCACGGCAACGCGACCCGCGCCTGCACCTCCTGCTCGCCGGTGGTGGGCCGGAGGAGGCCCTGCTCCGCGAGCGCCTCGGCGAGCACGCGACCTTCCTCGGCTGGCTCGACCGCGAGCAGCTCGCGAGGGCGCACGCGAGTGCTGACGTGTTCCTGTTCCCCTCGCGAACGGAGACCTACGGGCAGGTGGTGGTGGAGGCCCAGGCGAGCGGCCTTCCGGTCGTCGCCGTCGCCGAGGGTGGCCCGCTTTCGTTGATTCGCGATCGCCAGACCGGATGGCTCTGCGAGCCCGAGGCCGGGGCGCTTGCGGCAGCCGTGGCGCAGCTCGCAGCGTCGAGCTTCCTGCGCGAGCGGATCTCGCGGGCGGCCCTCGCGGAGGTGCGGGACCGCAGCTGGGAGTCGGCCTTCGACCAGCTCGCGGCGGGCTACGAGCGGGCTCTCGCGCGGCCCGGGCGCAAGCCGCAGCCCGCTCCGGTCGCCGAGGCAGCGTGAGCGCGGCACCCCGTTAGCCTGTGGGGGTGGAAAGCCGCACCCGAGTGGAACCGACCGAGACCGAGGCCAGCGCGATCGCGGAGACGTCCGCAGGCGCCGTGGCGGCGCGGGCGGAGGCCGGCCCCGATCTCGAGGATCCGTCGCTCTACTTCAACCGCGAGCTCTCCTGGCTTCAGTTCAACGACCGGGTGCTTCAACTCGCGGAGGACACCTCGGTGCCGCTGCTGGAGAGGGTCAAGTTCTGCGCCATCTGGGAGTCGAACCTCGATGAGTTCTACATGGTCAGGGTTGCCAACCTGCACGACCAGCTCGAGGGCGGAATCGACGCCCGGGGCGCCGACGGGATGTCGCCGCGCGAGCAGATCGACGCGATCCAGGACGTGGTGAGCGCTCAGCGTGAGCGCGTCGGGCGCTGCTTCGAGCACGAGCTGCGGCCGGCCCTGGCCGAGCGAGGCATCCGGCTGGTTGCGCCCGACTTGTGCACTCCCGATGAGCAGCGCGAGCTCGAGCGCCTGTTTCGCAACCAGGTTTTCCCGGTTCTGACGCCGCTGGTGATCGGACTGGGGAGGCCGTTCCCCTACATCTCCAACCTCTCGGTCAGCCTCGCGGTGGTGCTGCACGACCCCGACCAGGAGACCGAGGTCCTGGCCCGGGTCAAGGTCCCGAAGGAGCTTCTCGGTCGCTTTGTCCAGGTCGGCGGCGACGAGACGACGCTGGTCGCGCTCGACGACCTGATCGCCGCGAACATCGGCTCGCTCTTCCCGGGGATGGACGTCGTCGAGCATTCGTTCTTCCGCGTCACCCGCGACACCGACTACGACGTCTCCGACGAGGCCGACGACCTGCTCCAGGCGGTCGAGGAGGAGCTGCGCCGCCGCCGGTTCGGGGAGGTGGTGAGGCTGGAGGTCGACGCGACCATGAACCCGCGGCTGCGGTCCCAGCTTGTCGACGCCCTGAAGATCTCCGAGAACCAGGTGTACGAGGCCGAGGGCCACCTCGACCTCGCCGACCTCTGGGACGTGGTCGGAATCAAGGGCTACGCCGAACTGCGGGAGCCGCCGCACACGCCGGTGACGCAACCACGGCTGATGGGGGAGGACGGACGCGAGGCGGACGTGTTCGCCGCGATGCGGGAGGGCGACATCCTGGTCCACCATCCGTACGACTCGTTCACGAGCTCGGTGGAGCGGTTCGTCAAGCAGGCAGTCGACGACCCGGACGTGCTGGCGATCAAGCAGACCGTCTATCGGACCAGCGCGGATTCCCCCCTCGTCCCTGGGCTGATCGACGCCGCGGAGCGTGGCAAGCAGGCGGTGTGCCTCGTGGAGCTCAAGGCGCGCTTTGACGAGCGGGCGAACATCCGGTGGGCGAAGAAGCTGGAGGAGGCGGGCGTTCACGTCGTCTACGGCATCCCGGCGCTGAAGACGCACTGCAAGTGCGTGCTGGTCGTCCGCCGCGAGGGCGACGGCGTGCGGCACTACGTTCACGTCGGCACCGGGAACTACAACCCGAAGACCGCGCGGATCTACACGGACATCGGCCTCTTCACCTGCGATCCGGAGATCGGGTCCGACATCGCCGAGATGTTCAACTATCTGACCGGCTACGCCCGACCGCGCGACCACCGCAAGGTCCTGGTCGCCCCGTTCAACCTCCGGCAGCGGCTGCTGGAGGAGATCGAGCTCACGATCGCCGCCCACTCTCCCGAGCGCTCGGCTCGAATCCGGCTGAAGATGAACTCGCTGCTCGATGCCGTTTCGATCCGGGCGCTATATCGCGCCTCACAGGCCGGCGTGAAGATCGAGCTCAACGTGCGCGGGATCTGTGCCCTGCGGCCGGGCGTCGAGGGCGTGTCCCAGACCGTGGAGGTCGTCTCGGTCGTCGGGCGCTTCCTCGAACACTCGCGAATCTTCTCCTTCGAGCGCCCCGGCGAGCCGGAGCGCGTCTACATCGGCTCAGCCGACTGGATGCCCCGCAACCTCTACAACCGGGTCGAGCTCGTTACCCCGGTCGACGACGCAAAGCTACGGGCGGAGCTGATGGACGTCCTCGACCGCTCCCTGGCCGACAACACCAACGCCTGGGTGCTCGGGTCCGACGGCGAGTGGAGTCGTCGGCGGCCCGCCGGCGAGCCACGCAGCGTGCAGCGTGAGCTGATCGACCGACACCAGGCCCGGGCGTCGGAGGGCGCGTCGCGTTAGTCGCTGAGGGGGGGGCGCGCGCACGGCCCCCACCCAGCCTCCTGAGAGGACTCTCACCTCCCTCCAAGGGTGGTTTCAAGGCGCCTTCTTACTGTCGGCATCGATCGACGCCAACGAAGGAGGCGATGATGGTGACAGGCAAGATTCTCGTCGTGATGATCGCCGGTGTGCTCGCGCTAGCGGGCGTTGGTGCCGCGATCGCCGACGACGGGCCCGATGACGATGTGGCTGCCCTGGACGCGGTCGACCTGCGCAAGGACGACACGCTTGGCGACGTCGAGTTGGAGGACGACGACAACGACGACCGCGACGCCCACACGGGCGACGGCGACAACACCAAGGGTGACGACGATACGAAGGGTGGCAACGACACCGGTGACCGCGACTCCACGCGGGGCTTCGACGGCACCGGCGGCGGCAACAACACAGGTGACGGCGACAACACCGCCGGCAACGACGGCACCAGCCGCGGTCACAACACTGACGGCGACGCCACGGCCGGCAACGACGGCTCGGGCGGTGGCGACAACAGTCAGGTCGCACCGGCGGCGGCCGCGGCGCCCGCTCCGGCGCCCGTTGACGACGGGTACTCGGACGACGGCGGCTACATCGGTGGCGGCTCCGCTTCTGGCGGCAGCGGCTGATCGCGATCCGCCGAAGCTGACGCCGACGCTGACCGGCGTCAGGCGGGACCCCTGACGGCCCCCGTAGCCACGGCTCCGGGGGCCGTCAGCCTGTTGCGCAACACTCCCGCGCCATGGTCGAACGGCACACGGCGCACGGGTATTGGCTCGAAGAGGCCGACCCCGTCGAGGCCGCCCCGTCGCTGAACGGCGACGTTGGCGCCGACGTCATCGTCATCGGCGGCGGCTACACCGGGATGTGGACGGCGTGGCACCTCAAGCGGCTGGAGCCCGAGACCAGCGTCGTCCTGCTCGAAGCGAAGCGCTGTGCGGAGGGCCCGAGCGGGCGAAACGGTGGGTTCGTCAACACGCTCTGGTTCAGCCTTCCGACCCTGCGACGCCGCTTCGGTGACAAGACCGCGATCGCGGTGGCCCGGGCGGCGCAGGACGCGGTCGCGGGCGTTGGCCGCTTCTGCGCCGAGGAGGGGGTCGACGCCTGGTTTAGAAACGGGGGCTATCTCCAGGTCTCCACCGCCTCCGCGTTCGACGACGCATGGTCCGAGGCCCTCGCGGCGTGCCGCGACCTGGGCGCGCCCGACGCCTGCGAGCCGCTCGACTCAGCGGGCGTCGCTGAGCGCTGTGCCTCACCGATCTTTCGGGGCGGTGCGTTTTACCCAGGCGCGGCGACGGTGCAGCCGGCGCGCCTTGCCCGAGGCCTGCTGACACGCCTTCGCGAGCGCGACGTGACCGTGTTCGAGGGCTCGCCGGTGCGACGGGTTCGCTCGCAACCGGGCGAGGCCGTCGTCGAAACCGACGGAGGCAGCGTGCGCGCGCGAGCCGCGGTGCTTGGGGTGGGGGGACGAGTGTCCACGCTGGGGCCTCTGCGCCGACGCTTGACCTTGACCTCCAGCCACATGCTGATCACCGAGCCCGTTCCCGACGTGCTCGAGGAGCTGGGGTGGACCGGCGGGGAGTGCATCACCGACTCTCGCCATCTCCTGCACTACTTCCGCACCACGCCGGACGGCCGGATCGCGTTCGGGTGGGGCGGTGGCCGCGTGCTCTTCGACACCCGCGTGAGCGGGCACGCGGAGTTCGACCCCGAGCTGGTGACCCAGGTTGAGCGACACCTGCGGCGGTTCTTTCCCCAGCTCGAGGGCCGCCGGGTCGCGCATGGCTGGGGTGGGCCGATCGATGTCTCTCCCACCCATCTTCCGATGATCGGAAGCGTTGCGTCCAAGCCGGTCTACTACGCCGCCGGGTACACGGGCAACGGCGTTGGCCCTTCGCACATGATGGGGCGGATCTTGGCGTCGTTGGCACTCGACCGGCGCGACGAATACAGCCGACTGGGGATCGTCGAACCGTCCTCGGTCAATGTTCCGCCGGAGCCGTTTCGCTATCTCGGCGGAGCCGTGGTGCGCAGGGCGATGGTGCGAGTGGAGGAGGCGCTGGAGCACGAGCGGCGTCCTGGCGCAATCAGCAGGTTCGTCGCTGGGCTCCCGGCGCGGATCGGCATCCACGTCGGCCGCTGAGCTCGGCGCTCCAGCCGCGCGAGGCTCAGTCGCGCAGCCGGTAGCCCATCCCGCGCACCGTCTCGATCGTCTCGCCGCCGAGCTTGCGACGGAGGTAGCGGACGTAGACCTCGACCACGTTCGATCCCGGATCGTAGTCGTAGCCCCAGACGTGGGCGAGCAGCTGCTCGCGGCTCAGCACCTGGCCGGCGTGGTTCATCAGCGTCTCCAGCATCGTGAACTCGCGCGCCGTGAGGTCGACGAGCTTGCCCTCCACCATCGCCTTGCGCGTGCGCAGGTCGAGCGTCACGCCGCCGGCTTCGAGCACCACCTGCTCGGTGCCTTTGCCCTCGCGAAGCCTTACGCGGATCCGCGCCAGCAGTTCCTCCAGCCTGAATGGCTTCGTCACGTAGTCGTCCCCGCCCGCGTCTAGGCCACGCACCTTGTCGCCCAGGTCGTCGCGGGCGGTGAGGATGATCACCGGCATGCGCTCCCCCCGCCGGCGGAGCTCACGCAGCACGCTGAGGCCATCGGTGTCCGGGAGGCCGAGGTCGAGGATGGCCAGGTCAAAGTCCGCGTCGCTGGCGATCGCGATCGCGGAGGCGCCGTCGTCGACGACCTTGGTGGCGTAGCCATGGGACGAAAGTCCCTTGTCGAGAAAGCTCGCCATTCCCCGCTCGTCCTCGACGATCAACACGCGGTTCATCCTGAGCTCCCAATCTCGTTGTCGTTCACCCAGCGGCCCTCGACAGGCAGGATCACAGTGAAGCGGGTGCCGACGCCGAGCCTGCTGTCGAGCTCGACCCGGCCGCCGTGCGCTTCCGCGATCGCCTTGACGATTGCGAGTCCCAAGCCGCTTCCCTCATGATGCTTGCGGCTGTGACGACCCCGGGCGAACCGCTCGAAGACGCGCTGCTGGTCGGCCGGGGCGATTCCCGGCCCGGAATCTCGGACCCAGATCATGGCTTCGTCGCCGTCCACGTCCGAGCCGATGGCGATCTCGTCGCCCGACTGCGTGTGGGCGACCGCGTTTTCGACCAGGTTCATCACCGCCTGCGTGATCCGCTGGCGGTCGGCGACGACCGATCGGCGCACGGTGCGATCGAGTCGCCAGTCGCGATCGCCGAGCCCGCGTGCCTTCGCGAGCAGCTCGTCACACAGGCCGCTGAGCTCGATCGTCTCGAGCTCGAGGAACTCCGGCTGGTCGTGTTTGGCGAGCAGGAGGAGATCGTCGACGAAGCGGCTCATCCGATCGAGCTCGCCCGTGACCAGGGCGATCGTCTCCCGGCGGTCGCCCTCGTCCTCCAGCCGGCCCTCGGCCAGCAGCTCCAGGTGCCCGCGCACGACGGCGATCGGGGTGCGTAGCTCGTGCCCCGCGTCGCGCAGGAACTCGCGCTGGCTCGAGAAGGCGGACTCGAGGCGGTCGAGCATGCGGTTGAACGCGTGCCCCAGCTCGGCGATCTCGCCGCTCCCCTCGACGTCGATGCGCCGGCGCATCTCCGCTCCGGAAACCGAGCGGGCCGCGTCGCGCAGCTCGTTGAGCGGGGCGAGCACGCGTCCGGCCGCGAAGAACGCGGCGAGCGTGCCGACAACGAGCACGCCAGCGCCCGTGAGCGCGACGATCAGCACCGCCTCGTTCACCTCCTCGCGCTCGACCTCTGGGAATTGGGCCACGACGAAGGCGCCCAAGGGTCGAGGGCCCTCCACCACCGGCACCGCGACGTAGTGCGCCTCGCCGGCCGGCGTGTCGATGTCGCCGCGCTCGGTCTCCAGCAAAGTCCGCCAGCGCGACAGATGCGGTTCCACGCCGACGAACGCGTCGGCGCGCTCGGACTGCCGGTACCTGACCCGACCGCGGGCAGGGACCGTAATCAACTCCTCGCCTTCTCCGGGGACGTTCCGGTCCAGGTAGACCCTGAAGATTCGCTGCACGTCGGTTCCGAAGGGCGCCCCGGTGCGCGGATCGAGGCCGCCCGCGAGGCGGCGAAACTCCTGCACCTCCTGCGTCAGGTCCTCCTCGATGCGGTCGTCCATGCGAACCAGCAGAACCTGGCGCACGATCAGCGTCGACGCGACCGTGGCAAGCAACAGCAGGGCTACGTACGAGGCGAGGATCCGGGTCCGGACGTCGCCGGTGAAACGGTTCAACGACAGCGACCGCGGACGCCTCCCCCCTGCGTGGGTGTCTGCGGCCTCAGTCATCTCCCTCTCCGGAGTCGTCTCCATCATCGCCTCCCCCGTCATCATCGTCGCTCGGAACGGGGGTGGGCGGGGGTTGCGTGGGAACCGGCTGGTCGGGAACGGACTGCGGAGGCGGCGCGGGGCTTGGAGCGGGAGCTGCCGGCGCGGCGGGGGCGGGCGGCGGGGGCGCGGCGGCGGGAGCCGGCGCTGCGTCCGCATCCGGCTTCGCTGGCCGAGGCTCGCGGCGCTCGGGCCGCCCCTGGCTCTTGGGTGGACGTTCCCTCTCCGGCTTGAGCTCGATCGCCGGCAGCGCCTCGTCGTGCTCGCTCGCCAGCAAGCTCGGCAGGGCGATGAGGCCGATCGCCACGCTGGCCAGGAGCACGCCGACGATCCTCGCGGGGGTCACCTACGCAAGCCCACTGTGGCCGACTGAGGGGGCGATGAGAGGCGGATTAGAAGACTCTCAGGTGGATCTCAGGTCGATTTCAGCCCCCGCTGGGACCTTGTCGGTGTGTCCAAGGACCGAAAGGAGTCACCGATGCACAAGGAAGGGATCGGCGTCTGGAATCGCGTCGGGATCGCGGCGGTCGTAATGTTGATCGCCGCCTTCGCTCTCGGAGCGATGGGCGCGCTCACCAGCGCGGCCGGAGCGAGCGACGACCTCGCCGGAAAGCGCGACGACGACGCTCGCGAGCTCGTCGCCACGGACGACGACGATGACGACGACGACACCGGCACCAACGGAAACCATGGGAGCAACGGCAGTGGGGACTCGGGCAGCCGCAGCATCGGCAGCAAGAGCGCCAACACGCCGACTGGCACGACCGACGGCACAGGCGTCTCGAAGTCGGTTTCCAACAGCAGTGACCGCAGCAAGAACACCCACACGGGCACGAGCCGTGGAACCGGAGGCTCTCGAGGGAGCATCTCCAACAGTTCCTGAGGCCTAATGATCGACGCAGCGAAGAAGTCGCCGCCCGAGGCACCGGATCCGGAGGAGTCGAGTTGGGGCTTCCGGGAGGGTGACGAGATTGTCCCCGGGCGCCACGTCCTTCGGCGCCTGGGCGGCGGCTTTCGCTACGAGGCGTACCTCGCCTGGGACGACCGCCTCTACGCGGTCGTCGTGGTCAAGGTGCTGCGCCCCGGGCTGGTTGGGTCCGAGCGTTCGCTGCGAGGGCTGAGCTCCGAAGCAGGGACGCTCAGACGCCTGGACCACCCGGTGATCGTGCGCGGCTTCGACGCTGTCCTGGACGGACCCCGCCCGCACCTCGTGCTCGAGCACCTCGAGGGACCCCGCCTGTCGACACTGATCCGAAAGTACGGCCCGCTGCCCGTCGAGCAGCTGGTCCCGCTCGCAGTGCAGCTCTGCTCGGCCCTGCATTACCTGCACGGCGAGGACGTCGTGCACCTCGACGTCAAGCCGTCGAACATCATCATGGGCGCGCCGCCGCGGCTGATCGACCTCAGCGTCGCACTCACCGCCACCGACCTTGAGACCCTGGACGTCCCGGTTGGCACCGACGCGTACATGGCACCGGAGCAGTGTGACCCGGTGGCCCTTGGGCCCGTCGATCCGGCGGCCGACGTCTGGGGCCTGGGGGTGACGCTGTATCGGGCGGCGACCGGAGAGCGGCCGTTCAGCGAGCCCGGCGGGCGCGAGGCCGAGCCGGCGATCCGCTGGCCGCAGCTCGTCGAAACCCCGCAACCGCTTGACGGTCGCCTCGGCCCGGCCCTGGCCGAGCCGATCATGTCCTCCCTCGCCCGCGATCCCACGGCCCGCCCGCGACCGGGAGAGCTCGCGGGCATGCTGGAGCCGGTCCTTGGTGCGCTGCCCAAGCCGCGGCTCTCGCGGCTCAAGCCGCGGATTCAGCGCTAGCCGAGGGGGCCGGAGCAGGCGCCCACTGGCGCTCCGAGGGTGGAAGCCGTGCCGCCACCTCAAGGCCGGCGAGCAGTTCCTCGAGGGCCGGACGGTCGGCTGGATCGGGGCTCAGGCAGGCGTCGATCTGGTGAGCGAGGGCGGGCTCCAGCTCGCGCACTGAGCGGACCGGCGGAGCGCTCTCGCGGAGTCGCGGGTAGCCAGCGTCGGCCGGGTCGTCGGACTCCCAGGTGGCGGGACCATCCGTCGTAACTTCTTCGCCTTCGGTGTCCGACGGCTCGTCGCCGTCGGACTCGTCGGGGTCATCGAAGGCGGGTGTGCCGGTGGCCGCTTCGAACAGCACGACGCCAAGGCCCCAGACGTCGGCGGCGGGCCCCAGGTTGCCGCCCGTTGCCTGCTCCGGGGCCAGGTAGCACCACGTCCCGATGCCGGCCGGCGCGGGCCCCGGAGGACGGGCGAGGCTGAGGTCGATCAGCTTCGCGAACCCCCCGTCGGCAACGATGTTCGAGGGCTTGAGATCGAGGTGCAGGAAGCCGCTGCGGTGCAGGTAGCGCACAGCCGAGCCGAGCTGGAGGGCGAGGTGGGCCAGCTCGGGGGGCTCGAGCTCGCGTTTCTCCTCCTCGATCATGTGCGCCAGGGTCTGCCCACCGAGCGTCTCCATCACGATCAGCGGAGTCGGCGTCATGCGCGTCTCGTAGCCACGCACGAGGTGCGGATGGCTGAGCGTCTGCAGCAGCTCCCCCTCGCGGGCGAGCTGGGCCTGCGCCTTCTGCTCGCTCGCCCGCTCGGGCCGAAGCGCCTTGATCACGCAGCGGGTGCCCCGCTCCCCGCTCCAGGCGTCGTAGACGTCGAGCCGCCGACCGCGGCTGAGGTGCTCGATCACCTCGTAGCCGGGCGCGATTATGTCACCGGGCTGAAAGGGCCTTCCGATCATGCCATCGCTCCGGCACCTACCGCCGCTGCCTCGGGTTCGGCCCGAGGCGCCTCATCGGCTCGATGCAGCGCCCAGAGGCGAGAATAGAGTCCACCGGCGGCGACCAGCTCGTCGTGGCGGCCGAGCTCCACGAGCCGGCCCGCGTCGAGGACTGCGATCACGTCGGCGTCGCGCGTGGTCAGCAGGTCGTGCGCGATCACCACGGACGTACGGTCGCGCATCAGCGTGCGCAGCGGTCCCAGCAAGTCCGCCTTGGCCTCGGCGTCGAGGCCCGTGGACGGCTCGTCGAGGATCAGCACGGGGGCGTCGGCGATCAGCGCCCGGGCGATCGCCAATCGCTGGCGCTGCCCGCCGGAGAGACGCCGGCCGCGCTCGCCGAGATCGGTCTCGTATCCGTCCTCGAGCTCGGCGATGAACTGCGCCGCGCCAGCAGCCCGCGCCGCCGCCTCGATGTCTTCGTCAGTGGCGCCACGCTTGCCGATTGCGATGTTCTCGCGCACGGTCCCGTGCAGCACCAGGGACTCCTGGAGCAGGATCGAGACGTTGGAGCGAAGCGAGGCCAGCGTCAGGTCCCGGAGGTCGTGGCCGTCGAGGCGGACGGCGCCCGCATCCGGGTCGTAGAAGCGCGGCAGGAGCTTCGCGAGCGTGGACTTTCCCGCGCCGCTGGGACCGACCAGCGCGAGCGTCTCGCCTGGCGCGACCTTCAGGGTGACGTCGGCGAGCGCGGGCCGTTCCGCCCCCGGGTACGCGAAGCCGACCCGATCGAGCTGGAGCGCCGCACGGGCGCGTGCGAGCGGCTTCGCACGCGGCTTGTCGGTGACGCGGGGCTCCTCGTCGAGGAGCTCGATCACGCGCTCGGCGCCCGCGAGGGCGCGGAAGATCGTGGCGGCGAGTGAGCTCAGCTCGCGCACCGGGTCGAGCAACTGACTGAGGTAGGCGACGAAGATCAGCATCCCCCCGACCGTCAGCTCCCCGTTGGCGACGGCCATCGTCCCCAGCACGACGACGGCCAGGACGCCAGCGATCTCGATCAGGTTCACGAGGGGGGTGAACAGGCCGCGGATTCGGGCGGAGGCCAGTTCGGCGCCTACGACGCCCTGGTTCTCATTACGGAAGCGATCGAGATCTTCGCTCTCCCGGTTCAGGGACTGGACCAGCGCCATGTTCGCGATCGTCTCCTCGGCGAGCGAGCTGAGGGACCCCACCCGACGACGCTTTTCACGCGAGGCCCCCTTGATCAGACTCGAGAACGCCTTCGCGACGCCGAAGAAGAGGGGAGCGACGACCAGCGCCACCAACGCCAGCTTCCAGTTGAGCACGAACAGCGCGCCGCCGAAGAACAGGATCCGCAGCAGTGCGGTCAGCCCGTCCGCGACCCCCGAGAGCACGAAGCTTTCGATCGCCTGCACGTCGCTGGTCACCCTCGCGATCAGGTCCCCGAGCCGCCGGCGGTCGATGGCGTCGAGGGAGAGCCGGTGCAGGTGCGAGAGGACCCGGATTCTGAGGTTCATCAGGAAGCGCTCCCCGAGCCAGGTCGACAGGTAGTCGTCGCCGAAGGTGATCAGGCCACCCGCCACGGTCAGGGCGAGGTAGGCGGCGACGATCCACGGCATCGGACCGAGGTCGCCCGGCACCAGGACCTCGTCGACGACCAGGCCGAACAGCCAGATCTCAGCGGTCGCGACGAACGCCCCGAGGGCGATCAGTGCGACCAGCACGGGAATCCATCGCCGGTACGGCCGTGCGTCGGGCCAGAAGCGGCGGAAGACCTCGCGCAACGCGACCTGCGGCGCCGCGGCGACGATCTCGGGACCGTCGGGGCGGGGGACAAGGAGGTCGCGAATTCGAGTGCCGATGCGGGACATGGGTTCCTTCGTGAGGTGTCGGTAAGCGAAGCGAACACGACAGCGGCCCCGCTCAGGCGGGGCCGCTCGCCGTGTGCGCATCTGCGATCAGGTGCGGCTCCGGCTCCGGTTCCGGTTGCGTCGCCGCCTGCGGCGCCGCCGACGGCGGCCGGAGTTGGAGTTGCTGCCCTTGCTCTTCACGCTGGCTGCGGGGTAGAGAGCCTTGAACGCCATTTCGGTGCCTCCTGTGTTGTCATCTGCGTTCGACGTACAACAGGAAGGATGGGGGCCGCTCCTGAGAGGGCGCTTGGGCTCCGATTAGGAAGCTCTCACACCCCGAGCGGGCGTCCCCTCGGCTACCAGCGGCCGCCCGAGAAGGCGCGGAGCACGATGAGCAGCAGGATCGAGCCGCCGATCGCGATCAGCCACGTGCCGAGGTCGAAGAACTCGTCGATCTCGCCGATGTCGAGCGCCGAGGCGATGAAGCCGCCGATCAGCGCTCCGAGGATGCCGATGGCGGTGGTCCCGATGCAGCCGCGCGGCTCGGGCTGACCAGGCGTCAGCGCCCGGGCGATCAGGCCCGCGAACAACCCGAGGAAGATCCAGCCGAGGATGCCGATGCCGGCAGCCTATAGGCCCGCCGGGCGGCGCCGTACGATCGAGCTGTGGCTCGTCGCACCGTGGCGCACCTCGACATGGACGCGTTCTACGTCGCCGTCGAGTTGCTGCGCCGGCCGGAGTTGCGGGGCAAGCCGGTGATCGTCGCCGGCATGGGCCCGCGAGCGGTGGTCACGACCGCCTCGTACGAGGCGCGGCCCTTCGGCGTCGGGTCGGCGATGCCAGTGGCACGTGCCAAGCGAGCCTGTCCCGAGCTCGTGCACCTTCCCGTCGACATGGAGCACTATCGCGAGCGGTCGCGCGAGGTGATGGCGCTGATCTCGGCGCTGGACGTTCCCACCGAGCAGCTCTCACTCGACGAGGTCTATCTCGACCTCAGCGAGCTAGCCGACCCGGTCTCGCGAATGAGCGAGCTCGTGCGCCGGATTCGCGAGCGCCTCAACCTCGACGCCTCGGTCGGGATCGGCCCGAACAAGCTCGTCGCCAAGGTCGCGTCCGACGCCGAGAAACCGCGCGGCTTCGTCGTGCTCACTCGCGAGCAGGCCGCTGAGCGGTTCGCGCCCGCGTCGGTGCGGCTGATCCCCGGGATCGGGCCGAAGACGGCCGAGCGGCTGCGCGGCTTCGGAGTCGAGACGGTAGGCCGGCTTCAGCGCTGCACGCTCGATGGGCTGATCGAGCGCTTCGGCTCGAACCACGGCCGGCTGCTGCACGATCGCGCTCACTTCCGCGACGACTCGCCTGTGTCCAGCGAGCGCGAGACCAAGTCGCGCTCGGTCGAATCGACGTTCGACACGGACATCGACTCTCTGGAGCGCATGGAGGGGATCCTCGCCGAGCAGGCCGGACGCCTCGCGACGCAGCTGCGCGAAAGGGATCTGGCGGGCCGAACGATCGGGATCAAGATTCGCACCCACGAGTTTGCGACCTACACCCGCGTTCGAAGCCTCGAGGAGGCCACCAACGACCCGGCGACGATCACCCACGTCGCGCTCGCCCTCCTGCGCGAGAACCGTCCGGAGCGGCCGGTTCGCCTGCTGGGCGTGCGTGTGGCGGGATTCGAGGGCCCACAGCCCGGCTGCGAGGACCGGGCCACGCTCTCGCTCCTCGGCTAGACCAAGGTGACGACGAGCTCCCGGATCGCGCCGGGGTAGCGGTAGCCCAGCCCGCCGTGCTTGCCCTCGAAGAGCTCGAGCGTGTGGTCGACGCCGAGCTTCTCAAGCTCGCGGGCGAAGGCGATCGCGCCAAGGTCGAGGTAGTACTCGTCGTGGCGACCGGCGTCGAGGTAGATCCGCTTCATCGAGCGCAGTTCGTCGGCGTGGCCGGGAGCCATCCGCACTGGATCGAGGCCGAGCCAGGTCGCCCACACGTCGTCGATGAGCCTTCCCGTCTCGATCTCGAACGGTGGCAGCGCCTTCCCTGGGCGTTCCGGGTCGGGCGAGTAA
This sequence comes from Solirubrobacterales bacterium, assembly GCA_036257465.1. Taxonomy (GTDB): domain Bacteria; phylum Actinomycetota; class Thermoleophilia; order Solirubrobacterales; family 70-9; genus DATAFO01. The sequence goes on from DATAFO010000035.1 coordinate 20,186, forward strand.
GCGGCGGCGTAGCCGTAGACCTCGATCGGCTTGCCGAGTTTTTCGTAGTCGAAGTGGTCGGCCTCGGCGAGGCGCTGGAAATACACGTCGTAGGAGCCGTCGAAGTCGTCGCGCAGCGCTCGCGCCACCACTGGGAAGTCCCTCAAGTAGCAGGCCTCGAATAGCGCGTCGCCCGCGTGTGAGCCGAACGCGCCGAAGACGTCCGGGCGCATCATGGGCACGACCATCGCGCCGTAGCCACCCGACGACTTGCCGGTGATGCCACGGTGGCCGCGGTCCGCTGCGGTCGGATAGCGGTGGTCGATGAATGCGACGACCTCGTCGCATAGATAGTCCTGGTAGCGACCGGTGGCGGTCGAGTTGAGGAATTGGGAGCCGCCGTAGGCCGTCCAGGCGTCGACGAAGACGACGATCGCGTCGGGGCACTCGCCGGCAGCGAACATGGCATCCATGCGCTCGAAGATCGTCGGCTCGAACGCGTCGCGGTTCGCCCAGCGATCGAGCTGCCCCGTGTAGCCCTGGATCACGTAGACGCTGGGCAGGGCTCGCGGGTGATCCAGCTCGACACCGGGCGGCCGGTACACCCACAGCGGACGTCGCGCGGGGTCATTGAGGGGATTGCCGGACAGCAGCTCCGACTCGACGACGAGCCTGTCCAGCGCTCCGTGCAGGGGCCGCTCCCAGGGGGCGCCCGCGAGTCCGTCGGCTTCTCTAAGCGTCATCAGCGGGCGCCGACGGCGATGTCGTCCAGGCACGCCATCGCAGCGTTGCGCCCGTTCAGCGCCATCACCCCGCCCCCAGGGTGGGTGGAGGCACCGCAGAAGTAAAAGCCCTCGATCGGGGTCCGAGACGAGAGCCTGTGCTCCCACATCTGGTCGGGCGTGCACTCGCCCTGGAAGATGTTGCCGCCGGTGAGCCCGATCTTCGCCTCGACCTCCGGTGGGCCGAGCACCTCGTGGTGCTCGATCGAGGCCTCGAACCCGGGCGCGAAGCGCTCGATCATCTCGATCACCTGGCGGGCGCCGTCGTCGAGCGCGGCCTCCCAGTCTCCGTTCGGCGGCTCTGCCGGCGCGTACTGACAGAACGCGCTCAGCAGGTGCTTGCCCTCGGGCGCCGGGCTGGGGTCGGCGGCGGTCTGCGAGTAGATCTCCGCATAGGCGATCTTCAGCTCGCCCCGCTCGCAGGCCTCGAACGCCTGCTGTGCCGCCTCCAGGCCATCGGTCACGTCGACGGTGCCGAGGCACGGCCATGTCTCGCCCCCCGCCGCGGTCCAGCGCGGCAACTCCGACAGCGCCGCGTTGAACTTCAGCACCGGGCTGCGCACCTTCCACTCGCGCAGGCGGCTGGAGAACTCGTCGGGAATGCCCTCGCCCTCGAGCAGGCGCAGCGCCACCTTCGGGTCCGCGTTGCAGAGCACCGAGCGGGCCCGGATCCTGGTGCCGTCCTCCAGCGCCACGCCGGCGCCGGGCTCGATCCGCGCCGCGGGCACCCCGGCCGCGATCATCGCCCCAGCCTCGCGCGCGGCGTCGGCGAGCGCAAGGCTGATCGCGCCCATGCCGCCCGCCACGTAGCCCCAGCTGCCCGGGTGGTCCACGATCGAGCTCATGTGGTGCATGAGGTGGATCAGCGCCGTGCCGGGCTGGCGCGGTCCGCCATAGGCGGCAATCAGGCCCTGGATGTACAGCGCGTCCTTGATCCGCTGGTCGGTGAAGTACTCGTCGAGGACGTCGGCGATCGAAGCCTCGAAGACGACGTCGATCAGGTACGGGTCTGAGCCGAGCATCTCCTCGAGCTCGGCGCGCGTCGGGCACTCGCCCACCCATGCGTCGCGCTCGCCCTCGCGCAGCAGGACGCGGATGCGGTTGAACAGCGCGTTGTAGGAGCGCAGTCCCTGGACGTCTGACTCGGGCGCTCCCATCTCCCGCAGCGCGGCATCAGTGCGCTCCTCGTCCAGCCACTGCACGAACGCCGTTCCGTCCTCGAACGGGATGTACAGCTCCGGGTCGGCAACGCGGATCTTCACGCCGCGGCGCTCCAGCTCGAGCTCGGCGACCACCCCCGGGTCCAGCAGGCCGACCACGTAGGCGCAGGGGCTGATCTCATACCCGTCTCCGAACGGGCGCTCGAGAGTGCAGGCACCGCCAAGGCGCTCACGGCGCTCGAGCACCAGCACGCTCTGTCCCTCGCGGGCGAGATAGGCGGCCGCCGAAAGGCCGTTGTGCCCACCGCCCACAACCACCGCGTCCCAGTCGCGCGCCGCCAGCGCGCTCACGGGCTCTGGAAGGCCGACCTCCAGGCGCTCGGCTATTCCGGCCATCGCGATGTCACCACCTTCTTGCGCGTGTAGAACTCGACCGCGTCGCGTCCGTTGGCGTGCAGGTCGCCGTCGAGCGAGTCCTTCCAGCCCGAGAACGGGAACCAGGCCACCGGCGCCGCCACGCCCACGTTCACCCCGAGCATCCCCGCCTCCGCGCCAGAGCGATACGAGCGCGCCGCCCCGCCCGAGGAGGTGAAGATCGAGCCGGCGTTGCCGTAGCGAGAGCCGTTGACGAACTCCAGCGCGGCGTCGAGGTCGGGCGCGCGGACGAGCGTCAGCAGAGGGCCGAACAGCTCCTCGCGAGCGAGGTCGGATTCGAGATCGGCTGTTTCCACGATCGACGGGCCGATGAAAGCCTCACCGGGACCCGGGTCGACGCCGCGGCCGTCCAGCAGCACTTCGTCAGCGCCAGCGCTCGCCGCTTCCAGCGCCGAGGCGATGCGCTGCCGGGCCTCGGGCGCGACCAGCGGGCCGACGTCGGTCGCCTCGTCGTCGCCGGGACCGACGCGAAGCTCGTTCGCCGCGGCGACCAGCGCGTCGCGAACCTCGTCCTGGCGCTCGCTGTCGCCCACAAGCACCGCCACCGACCCCGCGAGGCAGCGCTGCCCGGCGGCGCCGAACGCGGAGCCGATGATCCCCTCGACTGTCGACTCCAAGGCGGCGTCCGGCATTACCACGAGCGAGTTCTTCGCGCCGCCGAGCGCCTGGAAGCGCTTGCCCGCCACCGCCGATCGCTCGGCGATGTAGCGGGCAGTCGACGCCTGGCCGACGAACGAGATCGCGTCGATCCCCGGGTGGTCGAGGATCGCGTTCACGGCGTCCCGGCCGCCGTGGACCAGGTTCACCACTCCGCTCGGGAGCTCGGAGATCCCGTCGATCAGCTCGAAGATCAGCTCCGACGGGCGCGGATCGCGCTCCGAGGGCTTCAGCACGAACGTGTTGCCGCAGGCGATCGCGAACGGCAGGAACCAGAGGGGGATCATGGTCGGAAAGTTGAACGGGGTGATCGCGGCCACCACGCCCACCGGCTGGCGCACCAGCTCGACGTCGACACCCGAGGCGACGCCCTGGAGGTTCTCTCCTTTGAGCAGGTGGGGGATCGCCGTGGCGGCTTCGGTCGACTCGATCCCGCGCAGCACTTCGCCGAGCGCGTCGTCGAGCGTCTTGCCCATGTCGGCGGTGACCAGCCGGGCGAGGTCTTCGCGGCGCGCCCACAGCGCTTCGCGCAGGGCCATCACGGCGCGGGCCCGCTTCTGCGGTGCCACGGCTCGCCACGCTGGCTGTGCCTCCCGCGCAGCGCGGACCGCAGCGTCGACGTCGGCGGGCCCCGACAGGGGCACCAGCGCCGCTAGCTCGCCGCTGGCGGGGTCGCGGTCCTCGAGCGTTCCAGCCGGCGCCGAGGCGTCGGTCCAGCCGCCTCCGACGTAGTTGGGCAGCGTTCGCACCGTCGCCGGTGCCTGTCGTGCCTGGGTCTCGAGCGTGCTCATCGTGCCTCCTTGGCGTCAGGCTCCCGCGCCGTCGTGTGGCGCGCCCTCGCCGTCACCGTACGGGTACCACCATTCCTTGGGCGCGATCTCGGTCTCGACGTGGACGTGCTTCGTCTCCTGGAACGCTTCGAGCCCCTCGCGGCCGAGCTCGCGGCCCAGGCCCGACTGCTTGAAGCCGCCGAACGGCCCCGCGTCGTTGTCGGTCAGCGGGTCGTTGAACCACACCGTTCCGGCCTTCACCTCCCGCATGCAGCGGACCATGGTCTTCAGGTCGCCGGTGTAGATGTTGGCGCCGAGCCCGAAGCGCGTGGAGTTGGCGAGCTCGATCGCCTCGTCGAGCGAGCGCACGCGCACCAGCGGCGCCACCGGCCCGAAGGTCTCCTCGCGCAGCAGATCGGTTTCGGCCGGGGCGCCGGTGACCACCGCAGGTGAGAAGAAGTGCCCGCGCTCGTGGCCGCCCGTGTCAGCCCCCACCACGACCTCCGCGCCCGCGGCCACGGCGGCCTCGACCTGCTCGCGAACCTTCTGGCGCTGCGCTGCCGAGACCATCGGCCCGACGTCGGTGCTGGGATCCAGCGGGTCGCCCAGGCGCAGGGTGCCGGTGTACTCCACGAACGCGGCGAGGTAGTCGTCGTAGACGTCGTCCATGACGTAGAAGCGTTCCGCGGACGTGCAGACCTGACCCGCGTTGAGGAACGCAGCCCAGGCGCCGCCCTTGGCGGCGACGCCGATCCGATCGGCCACGTCCGAGCAGACGATGAACGGGTCCTTGCCGCCCATCTCCAGGTTGACCCGGGCGACGCGTTGGGCGCACGCCGCGGCGATCTTCTTCCCGGTCTCGACGGAGCCGGTGAAGGCGACGCAGTCGACGCGCTCGTCCGCAACGATCGCCTCGCCCACGTCGCCCGCTCCGCAGAGCAGGTTGACCACGCCGTTCGGCATGTGGTCGAAGCACGGCGCCAGGGTGAGCGTGGAGAGCGGGGTTACCTCGGAGGGCTTGGAGACGGTGACGTTGCCGGCCGCCAGCGCCGGCGCGAGCTTCCACGCCAGGAGCAGCAGCGGGTAGTTCCAGGGCACGACGCAGCCCACCACGCCGACCGGGTCCTTGACCACCAGCGAGAGCTGGGTGGCCTCGATCGAGGGGATCACGCGGCCAGCCGAGTCGCGGCCGATCTCGGCGTAGTAGTCGAACGCGGCGGCCGTCCAGCCGACCTCGTCGGCGTTCTCGACCCGGGGCTTGCCGCCCTCCAGCGTCATCACCTCAGCGAGCTCGTCGGTGCGCTCGCGCAGCCGCCGGGCCACCTCGTGCAGCAGCTCCCCGCGCTCCACCGCGGGCGTGCGCTCCCAGCCTCGCTGGGCGGCTCGAGCGGCGCCGATCGCGGCGCCGATCTGCTCGGAGGAGGGCGTCGAGACAGTGGCCACCGTCTCCTCCGTGAACGGGTTCTCGACCACGAGCGGCGGGCCGTCGCCCGCCACCTGCTCCCCGTTGATCAGAAGGCGCGTCTCGTGCGCGGCCATGGTCGGATGCTAGCGACGCGCCGACTCACCGCTTGTACAACACGGGTGTCGCTTCTGTGCCGGATCGGAGGCTAGTAACGCAAGAGAGCGCCGACGCCATCGCTCTGCGCCATCCGCTCTGCCGCCTCTCCCTCGACCGGCGTGACGCGAGCGCTCGTCGCCAGTGCCGCGGCGACGAGCCGGTCCGGTACGGGCAGGTCCTCGTCGTCGTCCGAGTTCAGCGACGCGATCGCGTCGCCCGAGTAGTCGCGCTCGGGGTCGATCAGAAGATGCTCAACGCGCCCCTCGGCCAGTGCCTGGGAGGTCTCCTGGGGACCCAGCGCGCCCCGCGTTCCGCCCCGCGCCTCGTCGAAGACCCTGGTGACGAGGGCCAGCTCACGCTCGCGGTTGAGCTCGTCGATCGATGACGTCACCTGGGACTGGATCTCCCCGACGCGCGCGCCGATGAGGTTCTGCTCGCCCGCGGCCCGGACGCTGATCCCGGCTCCTGTGCCTTCGCTCAGCTCCCGAACCGCGCGCGGGTCTCCGAACGCGAGCAGCTCATCGATCCCCCGCTCCCGGATCTCGGCCGCGGCCAGCCTCCCGGTGTCCCGCAGGAAATGCTCGCGGTTGGCCTCGAGACGCTGGCCGTACTGATCGCGGCCCGCGGCCTTCGCGCCCTGCACGCGGGCCGGGTCGCCCGGACGCTGCGCCTTTCGTTCGCGCCAGTCGAGTCCGAAGTACTCGAGCTCCCAGTCGTCGATTTCCTCCAGCTGGCCGAAGGCCCATTCGAACAGCCTCACCCGCTCGGACGAGACGGTGGCGGCGCCACGCGGCGTGCCGTCGTCGATCAGCGTCACGAGGGGAAGCACCACGGGCCGGTTGTTGAGGCACACGGCCGAGGCGTCGAGCGGCATCTGGAGCTCAAACCACTCCTCGCGCGCCGGCTTGCGCGCCACTTCGACGAACCCCACCTGGGTTCGACCCTCCTGCTCGGCCGGCTCGGCCGGGAACCTGGCGGAGATGCGCCTCGCGGTCTGCTCGAGAGCCGATTTCTGCCGCCCGCCCTCGGCGCGCTTGACCGCCGCCATGAGCCCGTGTTCGAGCTCGATCCGCCACGGGTCGCCGCGGTCCTCCGGCCGCAGGTCGAGGTACACGGAGATCACGCCGAGGGGAGGCCGCCAGGCGAGCAGGTCCTTGGCGGCGCTCTCGGAGGGGAACCGCATCGCCCGTCGGACTCTACCTCTCGCGGGCAGCCAGGAACAACGGATTCCGCCGCGGCTTCGCGGGGTAGATTGGCGGAATCGCAGAGCAGGTCTCAGAGCAGGCGCGTCGTCGCCAAGAGACGGAGGAGGAGCGGCTCGATCGCAACCTGATGGAGCTGCTTCAGGAGCTGCGCGTCGCGCTGCCGGGGATCCAGGTGCTGTTCGCATTCCTGCTCGTCGTGCCGTTCCAGCAGGGCTGGGTGGACGTCACCGAGTTCGAGAAGATCGTCTACTACGTGACGCTGCTGTTCACGGCGGCCGCCTCGATCTGCCTGATCGCGCCCACCGCGCGTCACCGGATCCGCTTTCGCGAGCTCGACAAGGAGTGGGTGGTGGCCACCGCCAACCAGCTGACGATCGTCGGGCTCGCGTTCCTGGGCCTGGCGATCGGGGGTGCGCTGCTCTTGATCGCCCACGTCGTGTTCGGGAACGTGGTCGCGGCGCTGACGACCGTGGCCGTGGCCGGGTCGATCACCTGGATTTGGTTCGTCGCGCCGCTGCGGCGCGCCACTGAATATCGGCGCTGAGGGTCAGCCGCGGGCGACGCCGGGCGCGGGCGGCGGCGCCGGAGTCGTCACGAATGGCTCCACGTCCTCCTCCGGCCGCACCGCCGCCATGCGCTCGGCACGGCGCTGCTGCCAGAGGACGAGTGCGACCGCGGCAACAACGAGCACGAACAGCATCGTCGCGAGAACGTTGACCTGGAGCGGGATCCCGCGCAGTGCGACGCCCCAGATGTAGAGCGGGAAGGTCACGGTGGTCCCGGAGTTGAAGTTGGAGATCACGAAGTCGTCGATCGAAAGGGCGAAGGCCAGCAGGCCGGCGGCCATGACGCCCGGCGCCAGCAGCGGCAGGGTGACGAAGCGGAAGGCCTGCAGCGGCGTCGCCCCGAGATCGGCGGCAGCCTCCTCGATCGAGCGATCGAAGCCGATCAGCCTGGAGCGCACCACCACGACCACGAAGCTGATCGAGAACATCACGTGCGCGATCAGCAGCGTCGTGAAGCCCAGGGCGACGCTGTAGACAACGAACATCGACAGCAGTGCGGCCCCAATCACGATCTCGGGGGTTGCCATCGGCAGCACGATCAGCAGGTTGGTAGCCCGCCGCCCGAAGAACTTGTGGCGCACCAGCGCGATCGCCATCAGGGTGCCAATAGCGGTGGCGATCACCGTGGTCAACGCTGCCAACTCGAGGGAGACGAGGAACGCGTCGTTGAGCTCGGGATCGCCGAACGCGTTCTTCCAGTACTCGAGCGTGAAACCGCCCTCGAGCGAGAAGTTGAGCCTGTCCCTTGGGGTCTCGCCGAACGAGTACACGGCGATCACCACGATCGGAATCAGCATGTAGGCGACCGCGACTCCGGCGTAGATCATCAACGCGTTGCGCTTCAACCACGCGAGCACTAGCGCGCTTCCTCCTCCTCGCCCATGAACGCCCCGGTTCCGGCCGCGCGGATGTAGAGGAACACCACGATCACGATCGCCGCCATCATCAGGAAGGACAAGGCGGCCGCGTCCGGGTAGTTGCGATCGTTCAGGTAAAGCGACTGGATCCGGTTGCCGATCATGAACTGGTTCGGGCTGCCCAGGAGCGCGGCATTGACGTAGTCGCCGAACGCCGGGATGAACGTCAGCAGCACCCCGGCAACGACCCCTGGCGCCGAGAGCGGCAGCGTGACCTTCGTGAACGCCTGCCGCGCCGAGGCATAGAGATCCTTGGCCGCCTCGATCAGGCTGCGGTCGAGCCGCTCGAGGCTGGCGTAGATCGGCAGGATCATGAAGGGCAGGAAGTTGTACGTGAGGCCCGCGATCACGGCCCCCGACGTGGCCAGCACGCGGCCGTCATCCGGGACGATGGCCAGGAACTGCAGGACGTCGACGATCGGGCTGGAATCGGCGAGGATCGTCTTCCAGGCGATCGTCCTGATCAGATAGGTGGTGAAGAACGGGGCGATCACGGCGAACAGGAGCAGCAGCTTCCAGCGCGGGCTGGCCTTGATGGCAATTGCATACGCGAGCGGGTACGCGATCAGGAGCGCCAGCACCGTCGCAAGCCCGGAGTAGAGGAAGGTCCGGCCGATCTGCTCGCCACGTCCCTCGAGCGCATCCGGGAAATTCGCCCACTCCCAGGTGAAGGTGAAGCCCTCGGTGAAAGTGCCCGACCGCAGGGCCAGCTCGCCCATGAAGTACATGGGCACGACGAAGAACAGCGCGAGCCAGATCGCCCCCGGGCCGAGCAGCCCGTACGGGACCAGGCGCCGGCGCAACGTCGTCATGAAAGCGTGGTCCGCATCGCGACTCGAGCTGCGCCGGCGGCGATCCCTGCGGTCAGCCCCCGATCACCTCGTTCCAGGCCTCCTCGACCTCCTGCACGTCCTCGGGGCTGCCGGGCGGCTCTTGGAAGGGGTAGCAATTGGCGGTGAATTGCTCGCTCGGGAAGATGAGGTCGTTCTGCGCGAGCTTCGGATCCCGCTCGGCGAGGATCTCCTTCACCCCGGCGACGGGGGTGACGTAGTTCACGAACGCCGCGATGTCGGCCTGGACGTCGGGCTCGTAGGTGAAGTTCATGAACTCGAGCGCCGCGGCCGTGTTGGGCGCACCGGCCGGGATCGCCATCATGTCGAACCACAGGTTGCAGCCCTCGTCGGGGCGCCGCCATTCGACGTCGTCCCTCCCGATCAGGTAGGCGTCGCCCGACCAGCCGATCGAGGCGACGACGTTGCCGCTGGTGAGGTCCTCGGTGTAGTCGTTGCCGGTGACCTTGCGAATCTGCCCGGATTCGACAGCCGCGCCGATCTTGTCGATCGCCGCCAGCCAATCCTCCTTGGTCGCGTCCTCCATGTTGACGCCATCGGCCCGCATGACCAGCGGAACCGTGTCACGCATCTCGTCGAGGACCGTGACCTTGCCCTTGTACTTCGGATCGAGGAGGTCGTTCACCGAGGTGACGTCGCCGGCCTCGGACGGGATCACCCAGATCCCGGTCATCCCTCCCTGCCAGGGGATCGAGAACTTGTGGTCCGGGTCGTACGATCCCTCCGACTCGAACTGCGGGGAGAGGTTCTCGAAGACCGTGGGAATGTCGTCGGAATTGATCTCCTGCAGGTAGCCGAGGTCGTACATCCGCTTTGCCATCCAGTCGGTGACGACGATGATGTCTCGGCCGCCCGACTCCCCCTGATCGAGCAGCGGCTGCATCTTGCCGAAGAACTGCAGGTTGCTGTTGATGTCCTCGATGTACTGGACGCTGGCGCCGGTCTTCTGTTCGTACTCGTTGACCGTGCCGGGGTTCTTGTCATTGCCCGGGTCGATGTACCCAGGCCAGTTCGAGATCGTCAGCTCGCCCTCGACTGGTCCTGACTCAGCGACCTGGATATCGCCCTCCGCGGCACCGCCGACGGTGTCGTCGTCGCCACAGGCCGCGACCCCCAGCGCCACCAGCAGCATCACCAGTCCGATCGAAACCCTGCTCCTCATCCTCACTCGCCTCCTTGGCTCGGCGCTGCCGCCGACTCTCTGACTACGTGTATGTGCTCTGGTTGCCAGCTGAGGCGCACCCGGGCCCCACCGCCCGGCAGCCTGGCCCGTTCGGCCTCGGACGCGTTCGGAACCAGCACAGTCATCTTCACGTTCTCCGCAAGCGCCACGACGATCTGGGTGGCGGTACCAATGAACACCGATGCCTCGACGATTCCCTCGACGCTGGGACCAGTCGTCGGCCCCGAGCCGTTAGCCGTCTGAATCTCAAGTTTTTCGGGCCGCACGACCGCGTGGATGCGCTCCCCGGTGCTCACACCGTTGGCGGGCGCGTCCAACTCGACCCCGCTGTCGAGCCTGACCCGTGCTCGGTTGCCGTCCACGCTGGTCGCCGTGCCCGGCATCAGGTTGGAGACGCCGATGAAGCCCGCCACGAACGTTGTCGAGGGCCGCTCGTAGACCTCCTCTGGGGCTCCCATCTGCTCGATTCGGCCCGCCTGCATGACCGCGATGCGGTCCGACATCGTCAGCGCCTCCTCTTGATCGTGGGTGACGTAGACGAAGCTGATCCCGACGTCCCGCTGGATCTGTTTGAGCTGGATCTGCAGGCCCTTGCGGAGCTTCAGGTCGAGCGCGCCCAGCGGCTCGTCGAGCAGCAGCACCTTGGGAAGGTTGACCAGCGCACGCGCCAACGCCACGCGTTGCTGCTGGCCACCCGAGAGCTGCGCGGGGCGCCGGTTCGCTTCCCGCGCCAGGCCGACGCGCTCGAGCTCGGTCGCCACGCGCCGGTCGATCTCGTCCTTCGGCACCTTCTTGCGGCGCAGGCCGAACGCGACGTTCTCGCCCACGGTGAGGTGGGGGAACAGCGCGTAGCTCTGAAAGACGGTGTTCGTGGGCCGCTTGTGGGCAGGAAGGGCGACCACGTCCTGGCCGTCGATCAGCACCGTCCCCGAGGTCGGCTCCTCGAAGCCGGCGATCATGCGAAGCGTCGTCGTCTTGCCGCACCCGCTGGGGCCGAGCAACGTGAAGAACTCTCCCTGGCCGATGTCCAGATCGAGATCGTCTACGGCGACAAGATCGCCGAAGGCCTTGCTCACGCCCTGCAGCCGCACCGACGGCTCGTTCAACTGCGTTCTCTCCTCCACAGACAAACGATTCTACGCTGAGTCGCCGTTCAGGCTAAGTCCCCCGCGGCGACCGCGCAAGGGGCGAAAGCCCCAAAACGTCCAACCACCATCTACCACTCTGTACAAAACCTTCTCCACACATTGAACCGAAATCCGGTTGTGCCTGCACCGTCGGACAGCTACCGTTGTACGGAAAGTCGATAGCGGATGGACCGAGAGTCCTAGGGAAGGAGAGCGAATGGCGACCACGCCCATGGCGACCAAGCCCGAGACGGCGAGCGGCCTGCAGGAGCTGGCAAAGCGGCACCTGTGGATGCACTTCACGCGGATGGGCGCGTACGCCGATCACGACGTGCCGATCATCGTGCGCGGCGAGGGCCCGTACGTCTACGACGAGCACGGCAATCGCTACCTCGACGGGCTTTCGGCCCTCTTCTGCGTCAACGCCGGGCACGGCCGCACCGAGCTGGGCGAGGCCGCCGCGCGCCAGGTCGAGGAACTCGACTTCTACATCATCTGGAGCTACGCGCATCCGCGGGCGATCGAGCTCGCCGAGCGCATCGCCTCGCTGACCCCCGGTGACCTCAACCGGGTCTTCTTCACCTCCGGCGGATCCGAGGCGGTCGAGTCCGCGATCAAGCTCGCGCGCGCCTTCCACCAGCGCACCGGAAACCCGCGCAAGCACAAGTTCCTGACCCGTGAGATCGCCTATCACGGCACCACGCTCGGAGCGCTGCAGGCAACCGGGATCCCCGATCTGCGCACCGACTTCGAGCCCCTCGTGCCCGGTGGCATGAAGGCTCCGAACACCAACAGCTACCACTGGCCGGAGGATCGCGATCCGCTGTGGGCCGCCGATCAGATCGAGGAGAAGATCCTCTTCGAGGGACCGGAGACGGTCGCCGCCGTCATCCTGGAGCCGCTCCAGAACGCGGGCGGGTGCATCCCGCCGCAGGACGGCTACTTCCAGCGGGTGCGCGAAATCTGCGACCGCCACGACGTGCTGCTGGTCTCCGACGAGGTGATCTGCGCCTGGGGGAGGCTCGGCCACTGGTTTGGCTGCCAGAAGTACGACTTCCAGCCGGACATCGTCACCGTTGCCAAGGCGCTGACGTCCGCGTACGCGCCGATGGGGGCGATGATCGCGTCCGACCGGGTCTACGAGCCGTTCAGCCAGGGCAAGGAGTCGTTCATCCACGGTTTCACCTTTGGCGGGCATCCGGTCGCCGCCGCGGTGGCGATGGCGAACCTGGACCTCTTCGAGCGCGAGGACCTCAACGGCCATGTGCTGCGAAAGCAGGGCGAGCTCCGCGCGATGCTCGATGGGCTGCGCGACATCCCGATCGTCGGCGACGTCCGTGGCGACGGCTTCTTCCACGCCATCGAGCTCGTGTCCGATCAGGAGACCAAGGCAGGCTTCTCCGACGAGGAGTCAGAATGGCTGCTGCGCGGCTTCCTGTCTGGCGAGCTCTACCGGCGTGGCCTGATCTGCCGCGCCGACGATCGCGGCGACCCGGTTGTCCAGCTGGCACCTACCCTCGTCTGCGACACCGAGCAGTTCGAGGAGATCGAGGCGGTGCTCAGGCCGGTGCTGACCGAGGCCTGGGAACGGGTGAGCCAGCGTCGCGGCGGCGATGGGCGCTCGATCCGTGGCCGAGAGCAGCGTCGACGGAGCTGAAACGGCCGGCACGGGAGAAGCGATGCTGACCGTTGGCAGCCTCGTCGCCGAGTGCGGGCTCGAGTTGGCCGCGGGAGCGAACGGCGGCGACCGTCCGATTCGCTGGGTGCACATCTCGGAGCTCGAGGACCCGACGCCGTGGCTCTCCGGCGGCGAGCTCCTGCTCACGACAGGGATCACCCTCACGACCCCGGCGCGCCAGCGCCGCTTCGTCTCCCTGCTCGACGACCGGGGCGTCGCGGGGCTCGGCCTGGGTGTCGGCTTCGACCACAAGAAGCTGCCCAAGGGCCTCGTGGAAGCGGCGCGTGAGCGCGACCTGCCGTTGTTCGAGGTCCCGTACGAGATGCCGTTCATCGCGATCACCGAGCGTGCCGCCGCGACGCTGGTCAACGAGCAGTACGACGTGCTGGAGCGATCCACGCACGTGCACGAGCGTCTCGAGCGCCTCGTGATCGAGGGGCGCGGGCTCGAGGAGTTGCTGGCGTCGGTCGCGGGCGCGATCGGCGGCGCGGCGCTCGTGCAGGATTCGACCGGACGCGAGCTCGCTCGGCACCCCGAGGGCGCGGGACCGGACGGGACCACGACTGCGGCGCTCGGCGAGGAGGTCGCCGGTCGCCGCTCCGCCGGCAGCGTGAGCGCCTTCGCGCCAACCGCAAACGCGCTCGCTGGACGAGCGCTCGCGGTTCCGGTTCCGGGCCGCAGCTCGGGCTCGCCGGTCGCGTGGCTGACAGTGGTCAGCGAGCGACCGCCCCTCACGGACTTCGACCGCCTCTGCGCCCGGCAGACCGCGATCGTGATCGGGCTGGAGCTGATGCGTCAGCGCGTCGTGCGCGAGACCGAGCGCCGGCTCGCGGGCGACTTGTTGGCCGACGCGCTCGGCGGACGCCTGGATGCCGAGGAGCTGCGTGGGCGGCTGCGCCCCTTCGGGATCGGCGCCGAGGCGGCGGTGCTCGTGTTCGAGCTCGAGGATCCACCGGCGGCGGAGCGTGCGCTCGAGCGAGCACTCGCCGACGCCGGGGTTCCCGCCCTGGTCGCCACCAGCGCCGCGGCGGGCTCGCCCCTCCTGTGCGCCGTGGTGGATGCCACTGCCAAGGACCCGGTGACTGCCGCGCGCCGGGCGCGCGAGGCGCTGGCAGCCGCGGATCCCTCCGCCGCGGACTCGATTCGCGCTGCCGCCAGCCGGCCGACGAGCGTCGGCTCGCTGCGCCGTGGCTTTCACGAGGCGCGTTGCGCGTTGGAGGCAACGTCGCTCGCAGACGGCGACGCGCCCGACGTCGCCTCGCATCGGGACCTCGGAGCGTTCACGCTGCTGCTGGCGCTGCAGGACGACGATGCGCTGCGCCTGTACAGCGACGGCCTGTTGGAGCCGATCGAGAGCACCGAGGGGGAGTACGGGGGCGAGCTGCTGCGCTCGCTCGAGGCCTTCATCGAGAACAACGGCAACTGGGAGCGCGCCGCGCGGCAGCTCTACTGTCACCGCCACACCCTGCGCTACCGGATCCGGAAGATCGAGGAGCTGACCGGGCGGGATCTCGCGCGGGCGACCGACCGGATCGAGCTCTGGCTGGCGCTGAGGGCAAGGGAGCTGGTGCGATGAGCGACGGCGCGCGCACGTTCGATGTCAACTGCCATGAGGCCGCACGAACATGAAGGTAGGAGTCCCCAGCGAGATCAAGCCGGACGAGTACCGCGTCGCGATCACCCCCATCGGAGTACGCGAGCTCGCCGAGCGCGACCACGAGATCCTGATTCAGGCCGGCGCCGGCGAGGGCAGCGCGATCTCCGACGCGGACTTCGAGGCCCAGGGGGCGCGCATCGTTGCCACTGCCGAGGACGTCTGGGGGGAGGCGGAGCTCGTCCTGGGAGTCAAGGAGCCGCAGCCCGAGGAGGTGGCGCTGCTGCGCCCCGAGACAACCCTCTTCACCTTTCTTCATCTGGCGCCGGCGCCGGAGCTGACCCGCGGGCTGTGCGAGTCCGGGGCGATCTGCGTCGCCTACGAAACGGTCGAGGACGGCCAGGGGCGGCTGCCCCTGCTGGCGCCGATGTCGGAGATCGCGGGCAAGATCGCCACCCAGGCCGGTGCGTTCATGCTCGAGAAGCCGCTCGGTGGGCGGGGGATCCTGCTCGGCGGTGTGCCGGGCGTCGGGCCGGCCAACGTGATGATCATCGGCGGCGGAGCGGTGGGGATGAACGCCGCCTTCATCGCGATCGGGATGGAAGCCGACGTGTTCGTCTACGACGTCTCGATCGACAAGCTGCGCGAGCTCGACGTCGCCTTCGGCGGTCGCGCCTCGACCGTGTTCAGCTCGACGCTGTCAATCGAGGAGCGCTTGGGAGACATGGATCTTGTGATCGGGGGTGTGCTCGTGCACGGTGCCCGCGCGCCACACGTGATCAAGCGCGATCAGCTGGCGCTGATGAAGCGCCACGCCGTGCTGGTCGACGTGGCGATCGACCAGGGGGGATGCTTCGAGACCTCGCGCCCGACGACCCACGGCGACCCGACGTTCGAGGTCGACGGGATCATCCACTACTGCGTGACCAACATGCCCGGGGCCGTGCCAATCACGTCGACCTACGCGCTGACCAACGCGACGCTGCCCTACGTGATCGCGCTCGCCGACCATGGCGTCGCCGAGGCGGCCCAGCGCGACCCGGGTCTGAAGCTCGGGATCAACGTGGCGCGCGGAAAGGTCACGCATCCCGCCGTCGCCGAAGGCGTGGGGATGGAGTACACGCCGCCCGAAGAGGT
Source organism: Solirubrobacterales bacterium (assembly GCA_036257465.1). Taxonomy (GTDB): domain Bacteria; phylum Actinomycetota; class Thermoleophilia; order Solirubrobacterales; family 70-9; genus DATAFO01. The sequence goes on from DATAFO010000035.1 coordinate 35,788, forward strand.
CTTGGGAATCGGCACGGTCGCCGACGGCGCCGGAGCCGACGGGGCCGGAGCGACCGCCAGCAAGGCGGTGCCGGGGGCGCACTGAGAGCAGAACTTAGGCCTAGACAAAGAGACGGAGACAACAGAGGAAGAACCAGGAGGAAGAGCAATGGCGACCGCCACGGCAAGCAAGCTGCAGAACTTCATCGACGGCGAGTCGGTGGATCCCGTCGAGGGCCAGACGGAGGAAGTCATCAACCCATCAACCGGCGAGGTGATCGCCGAGGCGCCGCTGTCCACCAAGGAGGACGTCGATCGCGCCGTCGCGGCCGCGCGCAAGGCATTCGAGTCGTGGTCTACCACCCCTCCCGGCGAGCGCGCCACGGCGCTGCTCAAGCTCGCCGACCTGATCGAGGAGCACGGCGATGAGCTGGCGGACCTCGAGTCCGCGGACGCCGGCAAACCGCGCAAGGCGTTTCTCGAGGACGAGATCCCCGCGTGCGCCGACAACCTGCGCTTCTTCGCAGGCGCTGCCCGCAACATGGAGGGCAAGGCGGCGGGCGAGTACGTCGAGAACAGGACCTCGTTCGTCCGGCGTGAGGCGGTTGGCGTCGTCGGCCAGATCACGCCCTGGAATTACCCCCTGATGATGGCGGCGTGGAAGATCGGCCCGGCCTTCGCGGCCGGCTGCACCACGGTGCTGAAGCCGGCGGAGAACACGCCGATCACCACCTTCAAGCTCGCGGAGCTGGCGGCCGAGATGCTGCCGCCCGGCGTCTTCAACGTGGTCGGAGGGCACGGTGACCCCGCGGGGGCGGCGCTGGTGACCCATCCCGACGTCGACATGGTCTCGCTCACCGGCTCGCCCGAGACCGGCAAGTGGATCGCCAAGGCGGCGGCGGACACGCTCAAGCGAGTCCACCTCGAGCTGGGCGGCAAGGCTCCGGTGATCGTGTTCGACGACGTGGACATGGAGACCGCCCTGGAGACCATTGCCGGGACGGCCCTCTACAACGCCGGTCAGGACTGCACCGCGGCAACGCGCGTCCTGGCGTCAAAGGACGTGTACGACGACGTCGTCAGCGGTCTCGCCGAGGAGGCCGAGGGCTACAAGATGGGTGACCTCAACGACGAGGACACGACCCTCGGCCCGGTGATCTCCGAGCGCCAGCGCGAGCGGGTGGAGGGCTTCATCGAGCGCAAGCCCGGCCACGCCGAGGTCGTCACCGGCGGCAAGGAGCCCGACCTACCCGGCTTCTACTACGAGCCGACCGTGGTCTCGAATCTCCAGCAGGACGACGAGATGATCCAGGACGAGATCTTCGGCCCGGTCATGACCGTGCAGCAGTTCGACGACGAGGCGAAGGCGATCGAGTGGGCCAACGGCACGCGCTACGGCCTCGCCTCCTCGGTCTGGACCCGCGACATCGGCCGCGCGATGCGCGTTGCAAGGGCGCTTCGCTTCGGGGCGGTGTGGATCAACGACCACATCACGATCACGTCGGAGATGCCCCACGGCGGGTTCAAGCAGTCCGGCTACGGCAAGGACCTGTCCATGTATTCCGTCGAGGACTACACCATCCCCAAGCACGTGATGGTCAACATCGAGCCGTAGGCGTCGGGAGTCAGCTGGAGCGCCAGATCGAGATCGAGCGCGGGGGCGTCGAGGACGTCCCCGCGCTGCGCGAGCTGTGGCTGGTGCTGCATCACCACCATCAGGCGGTGGCGCCCGAGACGGGGGCGTTCACCGACGACCACAGCTCGTGGGAGGTGCGGTCGGCCTCGTATCGAGAATGGCTCGCCGACCCGCGGTCGTTCGTGCTGATCGCGCGCGAGGCGGAACGCCCGGTCGGCTACGCCGTGGCGCGAGTGATGGAGACCGGGCCGGATTGGAGGGACTCGTGGCAGATGCCGCCGACGATGGCCGAGGTCGAGACCCTGGTGGTGCTCCCGGCGCTGCGGAACTCAGGGCTGGGCACGAGGCTGCTCGACGCGGTCGAGGATGAACTGGAGCGGCAGGGGATCACCGAGGTGATCGTTGGCATCATCCCTGGCAACGGCGGCGCACAGCGCCTGTACGAGCGTCGCGGCTTCCGCCCGCGCTGGGTGGTTTTGTCGCGCAGCGGGGCCTGAGGGCGCGCCCCGCCCTACTTCACCGAACGTCGGATTTCGCCAAACAGTTCGTCGAAATCCGACTCTGGGCGGCGGAGCCCGGGCGGCGAACGTCCGGTTTCGTCCCATGGTGTCCCGTTATCCGACTCTAGGGGGCGGGGGTTGACGCGGGAGCGCGCCCTTAGGGCTTCAGGCGATGGCCGGTCGCGAACAGGTACTGCGACCAGGCGATCAGAGCCGCGGCGATCACCGCGATCACGCCGAAGGCGATCCAGGGGCTGACGTCGGACGTGCCCAGGAAGCCGTATCGGATCGCCTCGACCACGTAGAAAAGCGGGTTCGCGTGGGAGATCTGCTCCCAGGGGCTGCCGAGCCGATCGACCGAGTAGAAGACCCCGCCGAGGAACGTCAGCGGCAGGATCACGATGTTGTTGACGAACGAGATGTGGTCGAACGTCTGCGCGTAGATGCCGACCACGATCCCGAGCGCGCCGAAGCCGGCCATCAGCAGCGCCACTGCGAGCAGCAGCGCGAGCGGATTCTCAATCGGTGCGCCGGTGAGCGGCGCGGCCAGGGCCGTCAGCGCCACTCCGATCACCACGGCCCTGAAGACTCCGCCGACGCCGAAGCCGAGGTTCATCTGCCAGCTGTGCATCGGGGCCGCGAGGACGTCGTCGATGTAGCGGTCGTTTCGCGCCTGGAAGATCGTGCTCGAGTTGTTCGAGTAGACGGCCTGTGCCATCGCCATCGCGATCAGGCCCGGGACGATGAACACCTCGTAGTCGAAGCCGTCGATGGTGCTGATGCGCCCTCCCAGCGAGAGGCCGAAGACGACGATGAACAGCAGCGACGAGATCACCGGCGCGAGCGTCGTCTGCGTCCACAGGCGCAGCACGCGGTGACACTCGCGCAGCGCGAGCCACATGAGCCCGCGCCACGGCTGGGGGCGGTCCAAGGCGGCGGCCGCCGCTCCCGCCCCGACGCTGACAGCGCCGTCTTCGCTCCGGTCGCTCATACCGTCGCCTCCGCTTCCGCCTCGGCCTCGAGGCGCTCGTGTGCCAGGCGCCCGGTGGCCACGGTCTTCAGATAGACCTGCTCGAGCGTCTCGGCTCCGTAGCGGCGCTTGAGCCCGGTGGCGCTGTCGCGCGCGACGATGCGCCCAGCGCTGATCAGCGCGATCTCCTCGCAGAGTGCCTCGGCCTCCTCGAGGTAGTGGGTGGTCAGCAGGATCGTCGTCCCGAGCTCGTGCAGCCGGCGGATGTAGCGCCAGAGCTCGTGGCGAAGCTCGATGTCGACGCCGGCCGTGGGCTCGTCGAGGATCACCAGCCGGGGCTCGTGCAGCAGGGCGCGGGCCAGCAGCAGGCGCCGTCGCTGGCCGCCGGAGAGCTTGGGCGCCCGCACGTCGCGCTTGGCCCGCAGGTCGAAGACGTCGATCATCTGCTCGGCGCGCTTCGTGGCGGCGGCCCTCGTCAGCCCGTAGTAGCCGCCGTGGTAGATCAACGTCTCGCGCACGGTCAGGAAGCGATCGAGGTTTGGCTCCTGCTCGGCGATCCCGATCAGGCGCCGCGCCTCGAGGCGCGTTCCCGGCATTCCGAAGACCTCGATCTCACCACCGGAGGGCCGGATCAGGTTGCAGACGGCGCTGATCAGCGTCGTCTTGCCGGCGCCGTTGGGTCCCAGCAAGCCGAAGAAGCTTCCCGCTGGGACCTCGAGGTCGAGGGCGTCGAGGGCGAGGGTGCCGTCGTCGTAGCGCTTGGTCAGGCCGCGCAGGCAGAGGGCGGGAGGCATCGGGTCAATGATGGCGATCGGCGAACGCCTAGCCGATCGTCCAGGCCTCGATCTCGTCCCGCCGGAAGCGACAGTCGCCGGGTTGTGTGCGGCTGCCCCCGGCGACGACGTAGAAGGGGATCGAGTCGCGCTCGACAAGGCCAATCACGTCCGCCTCGGGCACGTCAAGCAGCGTCGCCACCTCGCCGACGGTCAGCCACTCGTCGCCGAACGGCTCCATCACGGTCCGCGCTGGCGTGCGCTGGAGCCGACGACCGGCGCCGGTGAGCACGATCACCGTGGCCGCGAAGGCGAGCACCGCGATCCCTGCAACGACAATGTCCATGCGTCCAGGTTACGCGGGGATGCGAGCCCAACAGACGTGAAACGCTCAGCGGCGCGCGCCGGCCCGCGGGGCGAGATGGGCCTCGAGCCTCTGCTCCAGCTGTGGCTTGGAGGCGGCGCCGACGAGCCGGTCGACCGATAATCACCCGCTGTGCGCGTCCTGTTCGTGACCCAGATGTGGCCCGGCGCGAGCGATCCCGACCTCGGGAGCTTTCTCGTGCCGCTTCGCCGCGAGCTCGAACGCCTGGGCCATGAGGTCGAGTTGGTCGCGATCGACCATCGCGGCGGCTCGCGGCGCAAGTACGCGCGCCTGACCCGCGATGCGATCTCGGCTGCGCGGCGCCAGCGGCCCGACGTGATCTTCGCCCACTTTCTGTTTCCCGCCGGCGCCGCGGGCGCGCTCGCCGGGCTCGCCGGCCGCGCCCCGCTCGTGCTGATGGCCCACGGGCAGGACGTCGCGAACCTCGGCGAGATTCCGGGAGTGACGACCGCCACGAGATGGGTGGTCGGGCGCGCCGAGGGCGTGATCGCCAACTCGCGCTGGCTTGCGGATCGCCTGGTCCAGCGCGTCCCTGCCGCGCGCGGAAAGGTCGAGGTCATCGACTGCGGCGTCGATCTCGATGCCTTCGCCCCTCGGCCGGCACAGGCGGCCCGCGAGGAGCTTGGGTGGGACGGCCCGGAGCCCGCGTTTGTGTGCGTCGGCTCGCTGATCGAGCGCAAGAACGTGGTTGGGTTGGCCGACGCCTTCGCGCAGTTTGGCCCGGGGCGGCTGGCATTCGTGGGCGACGGCCCGCTGCGCAGCGCGGTCGAAGGGCGGCCCGATGTGCTTGTGACCGGGCGCCTTCCTCAGGCCGAGGTCCCGCGCTGGATCGCCGCCTCCGACGTGCTCTGCCAGCCATCGCTGGTCGAGCCTTTCGGCCAGGCGACCCTGGAGGCGATGGCGATGGAGCGCACGGTCGTGGCGACGACCGTCGGTGGCCCGCCCGAGTTCGTCTCGCCCGAGGCGGGTGTGCTCGCCGACCCGCACGACACCGAGGCGCTTGCTGCGGCGCTCGAGCGTGCGTCCGCACTCCCCTCACCGAACACCGCTGCCCGAGAGGCCGCCTCCGAACACGACGTCCGCCGCCAGGCAGCTCGGATGGCGGCGGTCCTCCAGCGCGCCGCCGACCGCCGGTAAGGCGTCGAGAGGCTAGGCGGCCGCGGCGCGTCGCCGGCGCAACCGCCCGAAACGGCGGTCGCGCAGGATCCGCTTGGCGGCGTTGTGGCCCGACGCGGCCATCACCCCGCCGCCGGGGTGGGTGCCCGCCCCGCACAGATACAGCCCGTGGACGGGGGTCGAGTAGTTGGCGAGCAGGGGAGACGGACGCATGAACGCCATTTGCGCGAGATCCTGTTCGCCCTGGAAGATCGAGCCGTCGACCAGCCCGAAGATTCGCTCGATGTCCGGTGGGGCGAGCACCTCGCGCTCGACGATCGCGTCTCGGACGTTGGGCGCGTAGCGCGCCAGGTGGTCGATGCAGGCGTCGGCGTAGCGCTCGCGCGCGTCGCCATCCCAGGCCTCGGAATCGGGCGGGCCGTACTGGGTGAACATCGTCATCACCCAGCGGTCGTCGTCGGTGAGGCTCGGGTCGATCGCCGAGGGCAGTTCGCACTCCACGTACGGGCGGGCCGCCGGCTTGCCGAGCGTGGCGTCCTGCCAGGCACGCTCGAGGTAGTCGATCGAGGGGCAGAGATTGACCCCTGTCGTCAGCAGCATCTGCGCCTCCTCGGCAGAGACCCCTTCGTACCGCGGCGGCTCCGACAGGACCATGTTGATCTTCACCGAGCCGCCGCGCGTGCGGTAGCGGCGTATGTCGGCGACGACCTCGTCGGGGAACTGGTCGGCGCCCGCTAGCTCCAGGATCGTGGTCTTGGGATGCGCGCCCGAGGCGACGATCGACGCCTCGAGCCGCTCGCCGTCGGCGAGCGTGACGCCCGTCGCCCGCCCGTTGCTGACGTCGATGGAGACCACCTCGGCGTCGGTGCGGATCACCGCTCCGGCCGCCTCTGCCGAGCGCGCGATCGCCTGGCTGATCGCTCCCATGCCTCCGATCACGTGTCCCCACGCGCCCTGGACCCCGTTCAGCTCGCCGAGCGCGTGGTGCAAGAGGTTGTAAGCGGTGCCCGGCGACCGCGGCCCGGCCCAGACCCCGACCACACCGGTCGACGCGATCGAGCCCTTGAGGCCGTCGAGCTCGAAGTAGTCGTCCAGCATGTCCCCCACGGACAGGGTGAACACCCGCACCAGCTCGTGGATCTCCCTGCGCCCGAGTCCCGCGATCCGCCCCGCCTCGCGCAGCAGCGAGGCGAGGTCGGCGGGATGCCTCGAGCCCAGGGCGGGAGGCTCGCGCAGCATCATCGGACGCAGGAAGTCGGCCGCCCTGAACAGCAGCGCCTCGAAGCTCTCGTAGGCGGCGGCGTCGTGGGCGGACTGCCGGCTGATCGACTCGGCGGTTCGCTTCGCGTCGTCGAAGAAGAAGATCGGTCCTTCGTCGGTGAGCGCAGCGTAGGCCGGGTCCAGAGGGACGGCACGAAAGCCGAAGTCGCGCAGGCGCAAATCGTCGATCACCTTCGGCTGGAGCATCGAGACCACATATGAGGCCCGTGAGATGCGCGCGCCCGGCCACACCTCCTCGGTGACGCAGGCGCCGCCGAGGATCGAGCGTCGCTCGAGCACGCAGACGTCGAGCCCGGCGCGGGCGAGGTAGGCCGCCGTCGTGAGCCCGTTGTGTCCTCCGCCGACGATGATCGCGTCGAACGAGCGGCGAAAGTGAGCCGGCGAAGCGGAAATCGCGGACGGGGCCTTGGGAGTCGTCGTCGCCTCGATGGCGGCACTCTACCACAGCTATGTACAATTGACTACAAGGTCAACAGCACGGATGCACGGACATGCCACACACGAATCGACTCCAGGACCTCGCACGGGAGCACCTGATGCTCCACTTCTCCGATCTGAGCGCGTACGCCGAGCGCCCGATCCCCATCATCGCGCGGGGCGAGGGCTGTCACGTCTACGACCTCGACGGCCGCCGCTATATCGACGGGCTCTCAGGCCTTTACTGCGCCAATCTCGGCCACTCGCACGGCGAGGAGATTGGACGGGCGGCGCTCGAGCAGATGCGAACGCTCCCCTTCACCAGCAACTGGACGGTCGCTCATCCACCCGCCGTCGAGCTCGCTGGGCGGATCGCCGAGCTGGCACCCGACGGGATGCAGCGGGTGTTCTTCTGCTCCGGGGGCTCGGAGGCGGTGGAGTCAGCGTGGAAGCTCGCAGTCCAGTGGCACACCGCCAACGGCGAACCGCAGCGTCGTAAGGCGATCGCCCGCCGCGACGCGTACCACGGGGTCACGCTCGGGGCGCTGTCGTTCACCGGCATCCCGGTCTGCCGCACTCCCTTCGAGCCCTTGGCGATCCCCACCCGTCACGTCTCGAACACCAATCCCTACCGCCATCCCAGCGGGGACGACGAGGACGCATTCTGCGCCGCGCTGCTAGCCGAGGTTGAGGAAACGATCGCTTTCGAGGGGCCCGACACGATCGCGATGCTGATCGCCGAGCCCGTTCAGAACGCAGGCGGCTGCTTGGTCCCTCCGCCCGGCTACTGGGAGGGTCTGCGCGAGATCACCGAGCGACACGGGATCCTGCTGTGCTCCGACGAGGTGATCTGCGCCTTCGGGCGGATCGGCACGTGGTTCGGCGCCCAGCGCTTCGATTACGTGCCCGACTTGCTCACGTTCGCCAAAGGCCTCACCGGCGCTCACTTCGCGCTCGGCGGCGTGCTGATCTCCGACCGTGTCGCGGCGCCGTTCCTCGACGGCCGGGCCAGTTACCTGAACGGGTTCACGTTCGGAGGGCATCCGGTTGGCGCGGCGATCGGCCTCGCCGCGCTGGAGGTGCTCGAGCGCGAGGACGTGCTCGCCAACGTGCGCGCCAACGAGGAGCCGGCCCGTCGCGCGCTCGACTCCTTGCGTGACATCCCGATCGTCGGCGACGTTCGCGGTGTCGGCCACTTCTGGGCGATCGAGCTGGTTCGCGACCAGGAGACCAAGGAGACCTTCGAGGGCCCGGCCGCCGAATGGTTGCTCAAAGACGTGCTCTCGGCAGAGCTCTGGGACCGTGGCCTGATCTGCCGCCTCGACGACCGGGCGGACCCGATCGTCCAGATCGCACCGCCGCTGGTGGCTGGAATCGACCTCTTCGAGGAGATCGTCGCGATCCTCAGATCCGGACTAGAGGTCGCCGCCGAGCGCGTCGGCGAGCGCCCGTCCGCGGTTGCGCCCGCCTGACCCGGTCAGTCGGCCTCAAGCAGCTCCTCCGCCTCGCTCCACCGGCCCGGCGGGACACGGAGCGCGATGTCGCCGCGGCCGAACTCGTCAAGCGGCCAGTCGGCGGTCAGGACCGACTCGACCCCGCGCTCGGCGAGCGACTGACGGAACGCCCGAGCGGTCTCGAGCTCGCCGAAGTCGCGCACCACATCCCAGTCGTCGAACCGCGGATCGCCAACCACGAGGTCATCCAGGCCGTCGGGGTGCCGCTCGCCGCCGGCGGTGCTCCACAGCCGTTTCAGCCGATCGCCCAGACTCACGCGCCTACCGTAACGGGGCCCGCGCATGTAGACGGCGCTAGACCTGATCTCGATGAGTTCGGAAGACTCGGCCGGTCGTAGGGATCGAACATCTGGACACCGACCGCTTGAAGGGACCTTGTGAACGCAGGCGCACACCCCCTCACGTCTGACGCGGACAGCCTCACCGAGCTGCAGCGATCGGTGGCCGGCGCGGTGGTCACGCCGGCCGATCCCGGCTACGACGTCGTGCGTCGCTGCTTCAACGCGCTGGTGGACCGCCGGCCGGCGGCGATCGTGCGCTGTCTCGGGGCAGACGACGTAGCGACGGCGTTCGACTTCGCGCGCAGCCAGGGGCTGGACGTCGCCGTGCGCGGTGGCGGGCACAACCCGGCGGGTCACTGCGTGCTCGACGGCGGGCTGGTGATCGACCTCTCGATGATGCGCCGGGTGGAGGTGGACTCAGAGGCGCGGATCGCCCGCTCCCAGGGCGGCGCGACCTGGCTGGACTTCGACTCGGCGACTCAGGCCTTCGGCCTCGTCACGCCCGGAGGGGTGGTCGGCTCCACCGGCGTCGCGGGGCTCACGTTCGGCGGCGGCATCGGCCACCTCACCGCCCAGCACGGCTTGACCTGCGACAACCTGCTCGCCGCCGAGCTCGTGACGCCCGGCGGAACGGTGGTCCACGCGAGCGCGGACTCCGACGCCGAGCTGCTCTGGGGGCTGCGCGGAGGAGGCGGAAACTTCGGCGTCGCGACCGAGCTCCAGTTCCGCCTGCATCCGCTCGAGCGGGTGGTTGGCGGCCGCCTCGTCTACGCGGGCGCGGGCGTCGGCGAGGCCCTGCGCCGCTTCCGCGACGTCGTCGCGAAGTCCCCGGGCGTCTTCAGCTGCAGCGCCGTGCTGGCTGTGGACGAGTCGCTCGAGCCGGTGTTGATCGTCGCTCCCTGCTACACCGGCGCAAAATCGGATCCCGAGGAGCTGCGCGCTCTCCGTTCTGTGCGTGGCCTCGTCGACGACGGCGTGCGAGTGCGCTCCTTCATCGGCCAGCAACACCTCTTCAATCCACCCTATGGGGCGGACCGCAACTACTGGAAGGGCCACTTCGTGTGGCAGCTCCCCGACGAGCTGATCGATGAGCTGCTACGGCGGATGGTTGCGATGGGGCGCCCGCCCGGCCAGCTGCTGGTCGAATCACTGCACGGCGCCCCCAAGCTGATCGACGGCGATGGGGGCGCCGTCGGCTTTCGCGCCGCGGCCTTCAACCTCAGCGCGATGGCGAGCTGGCTTGACCCCGGACTCGACGAGGACCACATCGCCTGGGCGCGCGAGACGGCGGCGGCAATCGAGCCGTGGTCGCTCGGCGGCGGCTACGTCAACTACATGCAGGCAGACGAGCCGATCGAGCGCGTGCGAGCCGCGTTTGGCGACGAGGCCTTCGGGCGGCTCCAGGCCCTGAAGAGGAGGCACGACCCCCACAATGTCCTCCGGCGCAACCAGAACATTCCCCCGCGTGCGATCGCGGATGGGCCTCCGAGCGCCTAAGCTCGGCCCATGCTCGATCACCTCGGAATCAACGTCTCCGACTACGACCGCAGCCGCGAGTTCTACGCGCGAGCGCTGGAACCGCTGGGGTTCTCGCTGCTGATGGAGCCGATGCCGCACATCGGCGGGTTCGGCCTCGATGGCAAGCCCTGGTTCTGGATCACCGACCAGCGCGAGCCCACCACCGAGAACATGCACGTGGCGTTCACGGCGCCCGATCGGGAGACGGTCGACGCCTTCCACGCCGCCGCGCTCGAGGCGGGCGGGACCGACAATGGCCCCCCAGGGATTCGCGAGATCTATCACCCCACCTACTACGGCGCGTACGTGCTGGACCCCGACGGCAACAACGTCGAAGTGGTCTGTCACCGCCCCGAGTAGCCGCGGACCGGTCGCAGAGAATCGCGGCGTTTCTACGCGGCGTCGTACTCGTAGAAGCCCCGACCCGACTTGCGGCCGAGGTGGCCTGAGACCACCATCCGCTTGAGCAGCGGGGGCGGCGCGTACTCCGGGCGCTTGAACTCCTCGTACAGGGAATTGCAGACCGCGTACAGCACGTCGAGGCCGATGAAGTCGGCAAGCTCGAGCGGCCCCATCGGGTGCCCGCAGCCCAGCCGCATGCCCTCGTCGATCGCATCGCGAGCGGCGAACCCCTCCTCGTACATGCGCACGCCCGCCATCAGGTAGGGGACGAGCAGCATGTTGACGATGAAGCCCGACCGGTCCTTGGTGCGGATCGGAGTCTTGCCGATGCGCTCGCAGAACGCCTCGGCGCGCTCGACGGCCTCCGGCGCGGTGTCGATGCCGACCACCACCTCCACCAGCCGCATCACCTGGGCCGGGCTGAAGAAGTGCAGTCCGAGCACCCGCTCGCGGTGCGGCGTCGCCGCGGCGAGCTGGGCGATCGGAATCGAGGACGTGTTCGACGCGATCAACGCTTCTGGCGCAACCAGCTCCCCCAGGCTCCGGAAGACCGCCGTCTTCACCTCCGGGTCCTCGGTCACCGCCTCGATCACGAGCTGGCACGGTGCGAGTGCTTCAAGGGCGGTGGTCCACTCGATCCGTCCCTGCAGCGCCTGCGCCTCTCGAGCGCTCAGCTTGTCGGCCTCGACGGCCTTCGCCACCGAAGCGCCAAGGCGCTCGCGCGAGCTGGCCAGCGGCGCCTCCGCGGGCTCGTGCAGGCTGACCTCGAATCCGGCGCGCGCGACCGCCTCAGCGATCCCGGACCCCATGAACCCGGCGCCGACGATCCCCACCGTCTGGATCGGGTCGGTCATCCGCGATGAGCGACCGCGTCGAGGGCCACGCAGCCCTCGCGGTGGACGACGACCGGGTTCAGTTCCAGCAGCTCGAGGCCGTGCTCGAGCAGCAGCTCGCCGACCCTGGCCGCGGCGGCGGCCACTGCGCCGAGGTCGAGCGGCTGGCCGCCACGACCTCCGGTCAGAAGCGGCGCGCCCCTCAGCGACCGAAGCGCGGCCTCGACGCGCGCCGCATCGGCCGGAAGGGGCACGATCGTCACGTCGTTGAGCGCCTCGGTCCAGATCCCTCCGAGGCCAACGACGAGGGCCGGCACGACCGCGTCCGAGCGGGCCGACACGAGCAGCTCCACCCCCGGTTCGACCATGCGCTCCACGAGCATCCGCGCGTCGGGTGCGGGCGCCGAGTCAGCCAATCGCCGGTGGGCGCTGCGAACGTCGGCCTCCGAGGCGAGCCCAAGCGCCAACGCTCCCGACTCGCTCTTGTGCTGCAGGCGTGGGCTCGAAAGCTTCAGCGCCACCGGCCAGTCGAGCTCACGCGCGACCCGCACGCATTCGTCCTCGCCGCTCACCACGGCGCCGCGCGGGACGGCCACGCCCCCCTCGGTCAGCAGGCGCTTTGCCTCGACCTCGTCGAGCCAGCCGTCAGGGGAGGCGCCCCCGCTGGCCGCGCGCGCAACCGATGCGGCTGCGGACTCGATCGCGCGCAGCCGCGCAGGATCCCCTCGCGGTCGCCGAACCGCCTGAGCGCAGACGAGCGCGGTCCTCAGGCCCGCGATCGCCGGGACGCCCTGCGCGGCGAGCTCGCGGTTGGCGTCGGCGTCGATGAGGTCGGGAAGGGTGGAGGCGACGAGGGCGGCGGCCGCGGTGTCGCCCGCACCAGCCATCAGGCCCGCGCGCACCCTCGCCCAGGTGGCGGCTGACTCGGCGGACAGTCCATGGGGATGGTCGTAGAGCAGCAGGAGCTGGTCGATCGCGGGGTCGTCTCCGACAGCCGCCACGATGTTCCGCAAGCGCTCCTCTTCGCCCCAGATCAGGGCCGTGTAGTCCAGGGGGTTTCCGATCGTCGCCGCCGCGGGCAAAAGCTCGCCGAGCCGTTCCCGGGTTGCCGGAGCCAGCTCGCCGAGCTCGACGCCCAACCGCTGCGCCTGGTCGGCGGCCACGCCGGAGTCGCCTCCGGAGCAGGTGAGGATCGCGAGGGCGCCCTCGCCGCTGGGGCGCGCGGCGGGCTCGGCCAGCGCCCGGGCGAGCTCCAGCAGCTCGTGAGGGTCCGACGCGCAGGCCGCACCGGCCTCCTCAACGAGGGCGCGGAAGATCCTCTGGTCGCCAGCCACCGCTCCGGTGTGGGCCGAGGCTGCGCGCGCGCCGGCGTCGGAGGCGCCCACCTTGAGCACCGCCACCCCGATGCCGCGCTCGCAGCAGCGCGCGAGCGCCTCCGCCAGGCGTGCGCCGTCGCCGTCGGCCTCAAGGAACGCGGCTACCGAGCGCACCCCGTCCGAGACCGCGAGCGCCCCGAGCCAGTCGCTTGCGTCCAGAACCGCTTGGTTGCCGGTCGAGACGACGGTGTGGTAACCGATCCCGCGCAGGGAACCAAGGGCGTTGACGGCGACGTTGCCGCTCTGGGACACCAAAGCCACTCCGCCCGGCTCCAGTGGTGCCACGGAGTCGCCCCACATCGCGGCTCGAGCCCCGACGGCGATGATCCCGTTGCCGTTCGGCCCGCACACCGGCAGCTCGTGCGCCAGCGCCGCGTCTCGAAGCTCGGCCTCGAGGCCGCGCCCCGCCTCGATCTCGCCGAAGCCCGCCGAGAGCACCACCGCGCCGCCGCAGCCGCGTTCGCCGGCTTCCGCGATCACCCCTGGAACCGCCGGCGCTGGGATCGCCACCACCACGGCGTCGACCGCCTCTGGAAGCTCGGAAACCGTCGTTACGCAGTCCCGCCCGAGGACGCGATCGCGTTTCGGGTTCACCCCCCAGACCGGGCCCTCAAACCCCGACCGCTCGAGGTTGCGCAGGACGTTGCCGGCGTAGGAGTCCGGGCGGTCGCTCGCTCCGACGACGGCGACCGATCGGGGCCGAATCAGGCGGCTCAGGTCCATGGCCTCATCCGTAGCCTGCCACGGTCGGCCGGAGTGCTCCTAGTGGAGGATGCGCTCGACCCCGCGGCGCTCGAGTCCGCGGGCGACGATCAGCCGCTGGATCTCGCTCGTGCCCTCCCAGATCCGATCGACGCGCACCTCGCGCAGCAGCCGCTCGGCGACGTTGTCGCGCATGTAGCCGCGACCTCCGAATGCCTGCACGCAGCGGTCGGCGCAGCGCCAAGCCGCCTCGCTCACGAACAGCTTTGCCATCGACGCCTTGTGGTGAACCAGCTTGCGATCGGCCCCGGCGTCGACCATCGCCGCGACGCTGAGGGCCAGGAGGCGACCCGCGGCGGCGTCGGCGGCCGAGTCGGCAAGCGGAAACGAAACGCCCTGATAGTCGTAGATGCGCGAGCCGCCCTGCTCGCGCTCGGTGGCCCAGGCGACCGTCTCGTCCAGGAGACGCCACATCGCCCCGACGCCTCTGGCGGCGATCGCGATGCGCTCCTCCGTGAACCACGCGCGCTGCATCGCGTCTCCGGCGCCGACCTGTCCCACCACGGCGTCCTCGGGCACCTCGACGTCGGTGAAGCGGATCGTCGGGTGCCCCTCGGGATAGCTGTGCGTGAACTGCGGGTCGGCGACCACCTCGATCCCGTCCAGATCGTCGTCGACGAGGAACAGCGTCGGCAGGCGCGCGCCGTCGTCGATCACGCTCGCCATCACGATGTGCACGGAGGCGACGTCCCCAGACGTCACGAACCACTTTTCGCCGTTGATGCGATAGCCGCCCTGAGTGCGCTCGGCCGTGGCCGCGATCCGCGAGGGATCCGACCCGGCGTCGCGCTCGGTGACCGCGTAGGAGTCCTTGAGCTCCCCGCGCAAGGCAGGGCGCAGGTAGCGCTCGCACTGCTCGGGCGAGGCGTGGTCCCAGACGTTGTAGGCGTTCGGGATGTGCCAGTAGATGCCGTTGGTGGAGCGCCCGAACTGCTCCTCGACCAGCGCCCACTCGAATCGGGTCCACCCCTGGCCGCCGTACTCGGGCGAGTGCAGCCCTCCGTTGAGGCGGGCCGCGATGCCCTCTCGTTTCACGGTTTCGATGTCTTCCGAGGGCAGCAGGCCGCCGTTGCGTTCGGCCTTCTGCTCGAGCGGGATGACCACCTCGTCGATGAAGGCGCGCGCCCGGTCACGAAGCTCGGCCTGGGCTGGCCCGAGCTCCAGCGGGAGCTCGAGTGGTGTCGGGGTGGTCGTCTCCTGGGTGATGGTCATCTGCCTTCCCTTCCCCGGACCGGTCCGCGACCGCGCCGTGCGATGCCGAGCCAGAGGGCGTCGTGGTTTGAGATTACGTCCAGAGCGATCCGCGCCTCGCCCGGCTGGCGATCCTCCGCGGCCTCGGCCAGCGCTCTGGTCTCGGCCAGCCAGCGCCGCCAGGCGCGGCGACGCCCGCGCAGCACCAGGCGCTCGACGCGACGCCGCTCGGCCGCGACCGCCTCGGGCGTGGGGTCGGCGCCGGCGCGCAGGGCGGCGATCGCGCGCGGGAGCTCCCCCTCGGGCTCAGGGGTCAGTGACAGCCAGGCGCGGCGGTCGCCGGCACCTTGCGCGTAAGTGATTCCCTGGCGCTCCACGCGGCGCTACGATACCATGCTGATGCATTTGACTACAAAGTCAATCACGCCGGAGACGGAGGAGGAGCGCGGGCGCGGAGCCGACACGGCCGAGCGCAGGGCGCTCGACCCGCGGTTCTACCTCGCCCCCGACGTGCTCGACCGCGAGCTCGAGACCGTGTTCGCCCGCACCTGGCAGTACGCCGGGCACGTCGGCGACCTGCCCGACCCCGGCAGCTACCTGACCGCCATCGCCGGCGACCAGCCCGTGCTCGTGCTGCGGGGAGACGACGGTGAGATCCGGGCCTTTCGCAACGTCTGCCGCCATCGTGGCTCCCAGCTTCTCACCGGGACCGGCCGGTGCAAGAAGGCCATCCGCTGCCGCTACCACGGCTGGACCTACGACGCCACCGACGGGCGGCTGCTCGGTGTCCCCGAGCATCGCGGCTACCTGGACCTCGACAAGTCGGCCCTGGGGCTGATCCCGGCCAGCGTCTCCTCGCTCGCCGGGCTGCTGTTCGTCAACCTCGACCCGCAGGCGCCGTCGCTGGCCGACACCACGGGCGAGCTCGGCTCGAGGCTGGAGCGCTATCAGCTCTCAAAGCTCGTCCGCTTCTCGGACCCCGGGGAGACCAGCCAGCCTGCGAACTGGAAGCTGGTGGCCGAGAATTACCTCGAGGGGTATCACGTCCCAATCGCCCACCCTGGGCTGATGCGGCTCTACGACTACAAGCGCTACTCGCTCGAGATCCACGACTCTTGGGCGTGGTTCGAGGCGCCGCTTCGCGACTCGCCGTCCGGCAACCGCCTCGAGCGCCTCTACCAGCGGGTCGTGCGCCCGATGCCTGGGCTCGCTGAGGAGGATCGGCGCGTGTGGCGGTACGCGTTTGTCTATCCCAACACGACAATCGATCTGCACCCCGACCAGGTCACGGTGTGGCAGATGGTGCCGGCCGGGCTGGACCAGACCCGCGACGTCTGGGGATGCTTCGGGCCACGACGCCGAGGCCCGCTGACGCGGCTGGCGCAGCGACTCAACACGCACGTCAACAGCGGTGTGCTTGACGAGGACATCGACCTCGTCGCCGCCGTTCAGCGGGGGATTCGCACGCGCGGGTTCACACCGGGGCCGCTGGCGGCAAAGGAGACGGCCGTCGGCTGGTTCGCCGACCGGATTCGAGCCGACCTCGAGGCAGGTGATTCGTGATCGCGCGGCTGCCGCTGGACCCGGCCGAGGTCGAGGCCACGCTGCAGCCCCTGGAGCGGGCCTCGATGCTGCCCCCCGCCGCGTTCACAGACCTGGCGGTATTGGCGTGGGAGCTTGAGAGCCTCTTCGCCGGAGGCTGGGTCTGCGCGGCGCACACTGCTTCGGTTGCCGAGCCCGGCGCCTACGTGATGCGCGAGATCGGCGATCAGAGCTTTTTCGTGATCGGGGGGGAGCATGGGCGGCCGTGCGCGTTCCACAACGTCTGCCGGCACCGCGGCTCGCGGCTCGTCGAGGACGCCGAGGGCGCCCTGAAGCGGATGATCCGCTGCCCGTACCACGGCTGGGCCTACGCCTTCGACGGCAGCTTGCGGGCGGCGCCGAAGACGGACGGCATCGAGAACTTCGATCCGGCGTGCTACGGCCTGGTGCCGCTGCGAACCGAGGTGGTCGGCGGTCTCGTCATGGTCGACCTCGGCGGCGCCGCGCCCGACGTCGACGAGCACGTTGGCGACCTCGTCGAGCGGCTGGACCTGTACCGGGTCGCCGACCTGGTTCGCGGCGCAAGCCGCGACTACGAGGTGGAGGCCAACTGGAAGGCGATCGCCGAGAACTACAGCGAGTGCCTGCACTGCCCGGGGGTGCACCCCGAACTCAACGCGCTGAGCGACTACGCCAGCGGCGAAGCCTTCACCGGAGCCGGTGCATGGTGCGGCGGCTCGATGACGCTGAACGAGGGAGCGGAGACGATGGGGCGCGACGGCGGGCGCGGGGTGCGCCCGCCGATCGCTGGGCTCGCGCCCGACGAGCTCGGCTCCGTGTACTACTTCGTCCTGTTTCCGAACGCGCTGGTTTCTCTTCACCCCGACTACGTGATGCTGCACACGCTGTGGCCGCGGGACCCCGGGCGCACGGACGTCACCTGCGAGTGGTTCTTCGAGCCCGGGACGATCGCTCGCGAGGACTTCGATCCCTCCGACGCGGTGGACTTCTGGGATCAGGTCAATCGCGAGGATTGGCACGTCTGCGAGCTCGCGCAGAAGGGCATGCGCTCGCGCGGCTACACAGCGGGCCGCTACACGACGCAGGAGGGCGACGTGCACGCGTTCGACACCATGGTGGGCGAGCGCTACCTCCAGGCCGTGCGCGACCCGGTCGCCGCGGGGCGCTCGGCGGCCGGACGGCGATGACCGAGGTCGCGACCCAGCCCGAGGCGCGCGGCAGGATCCTCGAGGCGGCGTGTGAGCTGATCGCCGAGGACGGCATCGACGATGTGAGGATCGCGCGCGTCGCGATGCGGGCGGGCGCCTCCACGGCACTCGTGCACCACTACTTCTCCACGCGCGAGGAGCTGCTCGCCCAGGCGCTGCTGCACTCCTTTGAGCTGGCCGGCGACGAGCGCTTTGGCGACGAGCCGGCGGACGAGCGCACAGCGACGCGCGCGCTCGCCCGGATGATCGAGGAGTGCCTACCGGCGTCGGGCAGCCGCGAGCGCGACTGGGTGCTGTGGGTCGAGCTGTGGGTGCGCGCCGTGCGCGACCCTTCCTTGCGGCCGGTCGCGACGCAGCTCTACGAGCGCTACCGGTCCTGGTTGGCTTCGGGGGTCCAGGCCGGGGTCGACTCCGGTGAGTTTCGGCCCTGCGATCCAGACGTCGTCGCCGACCACGCGATGGCCCTGCTCGACGGGTTCGGGATCAGGGCGATGCTGGGGGACCCGAGCATGGACGTGGCTCGAGCGCGGACGACGATCGCGCGCCTGCTCGCCGCGGTACTCGGGGTAGACGCGAAAGAACTCGAGTGGTAGTTTGAACCGCAGTTCAGGTAACAGGGGAGCGAGAGGTAGAACCGGGGCAGTGAGCCCCCGCCCACAAATCGAGCACATTCGCAAGCCGCAGATCCTCGCGGCTGCTGCTGAGGTGATCACCGAGCGCGGTCTGGCGGCCACGCGGATCTCCGACATCGCCGAGCGCGCGGGAACGAGCGCCTCGGGCGTTCTCTACTGGTTCGCGACCAAGGACGAGCTCTTGGCCGAGGCGTTGACGGTCGACGAGGAGAGGTTCAACGAGTACGTCACCCAGCGGCTGGTCTCGTTGCGCAGCCCGTCGGCGAAGCTGCTGATGCTGTTCGAGTCCTGCGTCGACGACTACGACTGGAGCCTGTGGATCGAGGTCTGGAGCCGGGCGCTCCATGACGATGCGACCCGAGCGGCGCGCCAGCGATCCGACGACCGCTGGCGCGAGTTGCTCGCGTCTGTGATTCGCGCCGGGCAGGCGAACGGCGAATTCGCGCGCACCCACAACCCCACTCAGGTGGCGCTCACGTTCGCGACGCTGATCGACGGCCTCGCGCTCCAGGTGACCCTGCGCGACCCGCTGATCACCAGCGGCCAGATGCTCGAGACCTGCATCATCACGGCCGAGCGCCTGCTCGAGGTCGACTTGCGCGCGACGGCGGTGGACGCCGAGGAGAAGGTGGCGGAGCGGGCGTGAGCGGCCTCGAAGATCGGCGCCTGACGCGTCGCGACCTCATGGCCGCCGGCGCCGGTGTGGCGGTGGGCGCAGCTCTCGCGGGCTGCGGGATCGGCCGCGGCATCCAGGGGGACGTCAACCGAGTGATCGAACCGAAGGTGGACGGCGACCTCTACTACTTCAACTACTCCCAATACATCAATCCGGGGCTCGTGAAGGAGTTCGAGAAGACCTACGACGTGCGCGTGATCCAGTCGTACTTCGACTCGATGGAGGGGATGATGGCGAAGCTCCGGGCGGGCAACGCGTACGACGTGATGTTCCCAACCGCCGAGTACGTCCAGCGCCTGGTCCAGCTTGAGCAGCTGCTGCGGATTCCGCGCGACAAGCTGGAGAACATCGACAACATCTACAGCTACTTCGACGATCCCTGGTACGACCCGGACTCCGCGCATTCGGTCCCCTACTCGCTCTACATCACCGGGATCGGCTACCGGGCGGACATCCTCGACAACATGACCGGCTCCTGGGACGACCTCGGCAACGAGGAGGCGGCCGGGCGGATCTACCTGCTCGACGACTATCAGGAGGCGCTCGCCGCGGGCAACCTGCGCAATGGTTACGACATGAACACGGTCGTGGAGTCGGAGCTCGAGGCGACCAAGGACTGGCTGGTGAGCCTGAAGCCGCTTCTACGTGGCTTCTCGGTCGACACGATCACGAACATGTCGAGCGGCAACGCCTGGATCCAGCACCTATGGAACGGGGACATCGTCAACATCCGCTACCGGGTCGACGACCCCGATGCCTACGTCTTCGAGAAGATCGAGCAGGAGGGATTTCCAGTCGGCAGCGACACGTTCGTGATCCCCGTCAACGCGGAGCACCCGGGTACGGCGCTCCTGTTCATCGATTTCATGCTGGACCCCAAGAACGCTGCCAAGAACGTCAACTGGAACGGCTATCCGATGCCCAACCAGGGACAGGACGAGACTTTCGCGGAGCTGGCCAAGGGCGACCCGAACATCGTCGTCACCGTCGACGATCTCGAGGGCGGTGAGCAGTTCGCCAACCTCCCCCAAGAGGACCGCGAGCTGTGGACCAACACCTTCCTCGAGGTAAAGGCGTCGTGAGCGCGGAGCGTCGAGCAAGGAGAGGTGGTTCGGCGCGGAGCGCGAGCCAAGAGTCTGTGAGCGCGGAGGCACACCAGAAGAGGATGATGTCGGGCGAAGCGCGAGGTAGGTGTCTGTGAGCGAGAACCGGTTCGCACACTGGATGCTGGCCCCGGCGGCAGCGTGGCTGCTGCTGTTGTTCGCGGTCCCCCTGGGCATTGTGCTGGCCGTCTCCCTGGGGGAAACGGATCCGGTGTACCAGGCGGTCTACGGCTGGCACCCGGAGAACTTCGGCGACGTGTTCGACCCGCTGTTCGGTCCCGTGCTGCTGCGCTCGGTTGGCTACGCGCTCGCCACCGTGGCGCTCTGCCTGCTGATCGGCTACCCGATCGCCTACTACATCGCGCGCTTCGGCGGTCGCTGGAAGACGCTGTTGATCGCGATCGTAGTCCTGCCGTTCCTGGTCAACTATCTGGTTCGCACGTACGCGTGGGTGGCGATCCTCTCCGACGAGGGACTCGTCAACGGGATCCTCGTCGACACCGGCATCAGCGAGAACGGGGTCCGCTTCGTCAACACTTGGTACGCCGTGGTCGCTGGCCTGGTCTACGGCTACCTTGCGTTCATGATCCTGCCGCTGTACGCCGCGCTCGATCGCATGGACCCGTCGTTGATCGAGGCCGGCAAGGACCTTTACGGGACCCGCTGGCAGACCTTCTGGCACGTCACCTGGCCGGCTGCCTTCCAGGGAGTAGCGGCCGGTTGCGTGCTCGTCTTCCTCCCCGCGGTTGGTGACTTCATCTCCGCCCAGCTGCTCGGCGGCCCGGACACCTACATGGTCGGGAACCTGATCCAGCAGCAGTTCCTCGAGGCACAGAACTGGCCGTTCGGAGCCGCGCTCACGATCGTGATGATGGGCTTCCTGCTGATCTGGATGCTCGTCTACCTGCGCTCCGCCGCGCGGGCGTCCCGAGAGGCAGTTGCGTGATGAGGTGCTTTAGCACCGAAACAGGCGTGTCAGGCGGCGAAGCCGCCGCAGGTGACTCGTGAGCGCGCAAACCCGGACTTCCCGCCTACCGCTCGTTCGGCGACGCTCCGCGCGCCGGCGCGACTTCGACCGGCCGCGCTTCCTGCACGTGTTCTTCGGGCTGTTCATCGTCTACACGTTCGCGCCACTGGCGATCGTCGCGCTGTTCTCCTTCAACTCCACCCCCTCGCTCCAGGACTTCTCCGGCTTCAGCCTGCAGTGGTACGACGAGTTCTTCAGCAGCGTGGGCCTGCGGGAGTCGCTGATCGCCAGCATCGAAATCGGGCTGGTGACGATGTTGGTCGGAACAGTTCTTGGCACCACCCTCGCCTTCGCACTCGTGCGGGCGCGGTCGCGGATCGCACGGACCAGCAACGTGCTCATGCTGATCCCGCTCGTCGTGCCAGAGATCGTCGCCGGCGTCTCCGCGTTGGTCCTGTTCACGCAGATCGGGCTGGACCTCTCGCTGCTCACGATCATGATCGCCGAGATCACGTTCTCGATCTCCTTCGTGACCGTGATCGTGCGAGCGCGGCTGTCGGCGTTGAACCGAGAGGTCGAGGAGGCGGCGATGGATCTCGGCGCCACTCGCCTGCAGACGCTGCGGCTCGTCGTCCTGCCCGCGCTGTGGCCGGCCATCATCGCCGCTGCGCTGCTGATCTTCGCGCTCAGCTTCGACGACTTCGTGATCGCTTTCTTCACGACGGGCGAGGACCCGACCCCGCTTCCGGTCCAGATCTACTCTTCGATTCGCTTTGGCGTCAGGCCGAC
>DATAFO010000063.1:0-117860 GCA_036257465.1 Solirubrobacterales bacterium
GCCCTAGGGGCCGAGAGCTCTAGCGGGAGCCCGTCTGGGGAATGAAGCCGCCCGCGCTCGCCGAGGCCAGGCCAACGGGCACAAGCTCCGAGACGCCGTAGTTCTGGCCCCGGCGGACCACCGCCCCAAAGCGCCCCGGGAGCTCGAGAGTCGTGGACACCGTCGCGAGCCCGTTCTTGTCGGTGCGCGCCGTGCTGCCGGCGAAGCTCACGCGCGCCTGACGCAGCGGGTGACCGTCGCGCGTGGCCAATACCGTTGCGCGAGCCTCGCCCGGCAGCGCCGGGACGTCGGTGTCCGTGACCTCGACCTCGAAGCGCTCGTGGGCGGGGGTGGGGACGAAATGAAGCAGCGCGCTGGTTGGCCCGAACGTGAGCTCGCAGCCGGGATCGAAGGGAGCGATCAGCCACTGAAGCTCCCCGCCGAGCGTCGGGATCACGTCGAGGCCCTCCGACTCGCCGCAGATTCGCATCTCCAGCTCGAGCTGGCGCTGACCCGTGTTCGGGTCGACCGCCCAGACCTGATAGACGCCGCCTGCCTCGCCCGCCAGCAGCAGGCGGCCGCCCCGGAACACCGCGCCGGTCACGCCCGTCGGCGGCACGGCGCCTGCCAGGCGGCGGACCGGGTCCAAGGTGGGGCCGGACGGCGCCTGGTTGCTCTGTGCGACCTCGCTCGAGCGGTACGCGAGCAGGTCGTCGCCGCTGCTCGTCCAGATCAGCGAGCCGTCGGGAGAGGTCTCGGCCCACATCGCCTTCTGAATCTGGGCCGGATCGAGCTTCACGTAGTACCGCCAAGCCAGGCTGGCGGGATCGGCAACGCCGAATGAGCCGGTGCCGCAGGTGTTGCCCACGCCGGGCTGAAAGCACTCCAGGGGCAGAATCACCCGGCCATCGTCGCCCGGGTTCCACGTGGGGTCGCCGATGTGGTTGTAGCCCTCCGCGAGCTTGACCATTGACGGGATCGCTGCCGGAACGCCCGCGGTCTGCTCGAGCAGGGGCGTCGTGCGCCACAACCCCTCGAAGATCCCGGCGAAGTAGAGCCGAGACTCGGCGGGGTCGGAGGTGAGGCCCTGCCAGTAGGTGGCGGGAACAGAGCTCGCGCCCGTCAGTAGCCAGCGCCCCGGATCCTGGGCCGGAGCGGCGGACGTCATCCCCAATGTCAGCGCGACCGTGGCAGAAATCAGCGCGCCCAATGCCCGTGCACGACGCACGCGAACCAGCGTAAACCAGACCTGGCTAGAGCCCGGTCCAGCCCTCCGAGTAGCAAGGCTTGCCGCCGCAGACGTCGAGAATCGCGCCCGCTACGGGGAGGAACGGGGAGATCAGCTCCAAACCCGTCGCTGCCGTTGTAGGGCGCGGCGTCGACGTGTACACCCGCCGCGTTCGCCGGCATCGCCGCGGTCTTCAGGTCGAGGCGCCGCCCGGTCGCAGTCGACTCGTCGCGAACCGAGTAGTCGTTTGGGAACGGGAGCAGACAGGGGTCCCCTGCTGTTCGCCGATGAAGTCGCAACGGTCCGCGTCGCTGAGGTCGACGTCGATCGTCGGGCGCGGAGTGGCCGATGCCTAGGCCGTAGTGCCAAGGGCGCCCGCCGCCGTGAGCACGCACGCCATCAAAGGTTCGCAGCGCGCGGGTCATCCGTGCCCTCTTGAAGCTCGCCTCCATGAGGCTCCGCCGCGCGGCGATTCTTATAGATGAGCGCTAGCCGGTTTGAGGTGGGCCGGCTTGATGGTGCGAGCTGCTCACCTAGAGTCGCGGTCCGGTCGACACGGGAGGTCGACGTCGAGAGGAAGGCCCGACCTCGGACCCGCGCTCGAGGCCCCGACCCTCTGCGGGGCGATCGATGGTCAGGCGTGATCCTGAAGAGGTCGACGAAACGAACTTCTGTGAGCGAGCTCGGGCGTGCCGGACTGGTCCACGTGTTCAAGGTACGCGAAGGTCGCGTCATGATTGGCCGATGGCCTCGCTCGCACTACTCGACGTGCCGCTTGACTCCTCCGGAGCAGGGCGCGGGGAGGAGCACGCGCCCAAGGCGCTCCGCGCCGCTGGACTGAAGGAGCGGCTGGGGGCGCGCGACGCGGGCGGGGTGGGGGCGGCGCGAATTCGCGACCCGCGTCGCGACCCGGCCACGGGCGTGATCGGCGTCGCCGACGTCCGGGCCGCGTCAGCGGCGATCGCCTCGCGCGTCAGGGGGCTGCTCGAGGCCGGGGAGCGCCCGATCCTCGTGGGCGGCGATTGCACGCTGCTGCTCGGCGTCTTCCAGGGACTGGGCGCGGGAGTGGGATTGTGGCTGGTCGACGGCCACGCCGACTTCCACGACGGGGAGCTCTCCGCCACCGGGGAGGCGGCAGACATGGAGCTTTCGATCCTCACCGGCCACGGCCCTGAGGGAGTGCTCGACCCGGCCGAGCCGCCCCTCGACCCCGCGACCGTGGTGCTGATGGGCCACCGGCCCGACGAGCTCGCGCCCGAGGTGGCGGTCGAGAACGCCCGCCTCGACCCGGCGATCGATGCGTACACGGCGCCCCAAGTCCGCGAGCTGGGCCCGGCGGAGGTTGCGGCCGCCGCTCGTACGCGCCTGAACACGACCCCCGCCTGGCTGCACGTCGACCTGGACGTGCTCGACAAGACCGCGCTGCCGGCCGTCAGCTACCCGCAGCCGCAGGGACTCGGCTGGCCGGAGCTAGTCGAGCTGGCCACGCCGCTGGCCGCAGCCCCGAACCTCGTCGGCATCTCGATCGCCGACTTCAACCCGGATCGCGATTCGGACGGCAGCCATGCGCGGCGCGTCGTGTACGAAGTGGCGGAGTTCCTGCAACCGGCAACCGGGGATCCCGAGGGCCCGTGAAACACCGTCTCTACCTCCTTCGTCACGCGAAGTCGAGCTGGGACGAGCCCGGACTCGCCGATCACGACCGCCCGCTCGCCAAGCGTGGGCGAAAGGCGGCGGCGCGGCTGCGCGAGCACCTCCGCGAAGTCGGGGCCGAACCCGACCTCGTGCTCTGCTCGTCCGCGGCGCGGGCGACCGAGACGCTCGAGCTCGTCCGCGACGGTCTCGGCACCGGGCCCAACGTCGAGATCGAGAGTGGGCTCTACGGCGCCGGGACGGACGCGCTCCTGCGCCGGCTTCAGAGCTTGCCGGAGGACGTCGGCTCAGCGATGCTGATCGGCCACAACCCGCCGATCGAGCAGCTGGCGGCCGACCTCTGTGGCGACGGCGGGGACGCCGACGCCCGGGCCCGAATGGAGGCGAAGTACCCCACCGGCGGCCTGGCGACGCTGTCGTTCAGCGGAGGATGGGGCGAGCTCGACTGGGAGCGGGCGGGACTAGAGGCGTTCGTGGTTCCGCGCGAGCTCGGCTGAGCCCGACCGGCGCCAGCGTCCCCAACTGGCGTCCGCAGGAGTTGAGCCGGACTCAGTCGTCGTCGCCAGCGCCCTCGTCCTCGGCAGCGCCTTCGTCCTCGCCGCCGGCGTCGTCGTCGGCCGCCGTTCCAACGGGCTGGAAGTCGCCGCCGATGTGCACCTCGACCTGCGAGCCATCCGGGCGCTCGACTTCGACCTCGTACACGCCCTCGCCGCCGGCCTCTTGGTACTCGGCCTCTGTGACCGTGCCGCCGCCGACCTGCTCGAGCGCCGCCGCCTTGGCCCGCTCCGCGTCGGGGCCCGTGACCTGTTCGTCGGAGTCACCGCCGACCGCGTAGGCGATGCCGACCCCGCCTGCCGCCAGCGCCGCCACCGCCGCGCCGATCGCCAGGACCTTGCGATTCACGTTCATCCGGATCTGACCTCCTTAGGGTCCAGTTGGCCATCCTGCTTGTAGCCGCGGGCGATGAAATGAGCGTGAAAGCGCGAACGGGTACCTTCGAGGACAAGCGTGACTGAGCGAGTGCGCCTGATCGGAATCAACCACGTCGCAATGGAGGTCGGCGACGTGGACGCGGCGCTCGACTTCTACGGCAGCGTCTTCGAGCTCGAGCTGCGCGGGCGAGCCGGGCGGATGGTCTTCATCGACATGGGCGACCAGTTCCTCGCCCTGTCTGAGGGCCGAACCCAGCCCCCCGACGAGCACCGCCACTTCGGGCTCGTGGTCGACGATCGCGAGCGTGTGCGGAGCCTGCTCGAGGCTGCAGGCGCCGAGATTCTGCCGGGCCGCGGGCTCAACTTCCGCGACCCCTGGGGCAATTACGTCCAGGTTGTCGCCTACGGCGACATCCAGTTCGAGCGCGCGCCCGGCGTCAAGCGCGCGCTCGGCATTGAGGATCTCGGCAAGACCGACGCGGCTCGCCGCGAGATCGCCGAGAAAGGGATGGACTGATCGCGGCTCGGCCGCGGCGCTAGGCCAGCTCGGTCGGCAGCTCGCGCTCGCGCACGACCATGGGCAGCCCACCGTCCGGGCTCAGCGTGGGCATCTGGCGAATCGTCATCTCATGGCCGGGAACGAGCTCGAGCCGGAAGCGCTGCAGCACCATCGTCGTCACGAGCTTGACCTCTGTCTGCCCAAAGCGCTTGCCGATGCAGATCCGGCTGCCGCCGCCGAACGGCACGTAGGCGCCGCGCGGCAGCGCCGCCTTGCGCTCGCGTTCGAAGCGCTCGGGGACGAACGCCTCAGGGTGGGGAAAGACGTCGGGCAGCCGGTGGCTCGCCCACGAGGAGTAGTTCACGTAGGCGCCAGCGGGGACGTGGCAGCCCGCGAACTCGAAGTCCTTGATGGCGCGGCGCGGACCGATCCAGGCCGGCGGGTAGAGCCGCAGGGTCTCGTCGACGGTCATGTCGAGCTGGGGCAGCTCGCGCTCGAGCTGTGCCGGCGAAGGTGGTCCAGAGCCGAGCACCTGATCCTGCTCACGCTGCAGCCGCGCCACCGCGGCGGGATTGCGACCGAGCTCGAAGAGCATGAACGAGATCGTCGACGTCGACGTGTCGTGTCCCGCGAACATCAGGGTCATGGCCTGATCGCGCACCTCCTGGTCGGACAGCCGCGAGCCGTCCTCGGCCTCAGCCGCCAGCAGCAGGCTGAGGATGTCGCGACGCTGGGGGTCTGGGTGTCGCCTGCGCCCGGCGATCTCGCCGAAGACGATCTCGTCGAGGACCTTGCGGGATCCGTTCATCCGCCTCCAGGGCGAGCCCGGGCCGCGCAGCAGGCGAAGGTGGAAGTCGATGCCGTAGAAGCCGAGCGCCCGCTCGAAGTGCTCGGCGGCGGAGGCTCCGATCCCGCCATCGTCCGGGTTCAGGCCGAGCAGGGCCCGCATCGCGATCCGCATCGCCAGGTTGCGCGCCCAGTGGTAGACGTCAACCGTCACGCCGGGCCGCCAGCTCTCGAGGGCCGCCGCCGCCTCCTCGGTCATCGTCTCGACCGCGCTCATGATCTGCTCGCGGTGGAAGGCGGGCATCATGATCTGGCGGGCACGGTCGTGGTAGCCGCCGTCGATCGTCAGCAGGCCGTCGCCTAGCAGCGGGATCAGGTCGCCGAAGCTGCCCTCGCGCCAATGGAAGTTCTCGGGGTGCTCGACGAGGATGAACTGGTTCGCGTCGGGGCCGAGCATGAACACCGTTCGCGCGTGCAGCAGCCGGACGCTGAAGATCGGCCCGTAGCGCTGGTACAGAGACAGCAGGATCGGCAGCGGGTCGTGCGCCATCTGCCTGCTGCGCTTGAGGCTGAAGTCCCCGGGCCCTGGTGGGAACGCTCCCGAGGCGCGACGCTCGCTGAGCATGTCGTCCACGACCCGTCGCACCGGGTTGTCTGACATCTGGGGCGGTCTGGGGACCGCTGGCACCGGCGCGCTCATCGCCGGGCCCGGACCGCTTGCGTGTGCCGGAACACGTCTGGAGCATATGACGCCATCAAGGGCGCGAGCGCCGCCCTCCCGCACGCACGTTCGGCCGGGCTCCAAACATAAACCTGGGGATACGGCAATTAGTTTGGCCTAGCCCTTGACAAATCCAGAGTGATCGGAGAGACTGCCGCGCCGTGGGTACGAGCGGGTCACTGGCCTCGCTGCGAGAGAGCAACCGCAAGCGGATCCTCGACGCGCTGCGCGAGCGCGGGGTGGCGAGCAGGGCCGAGCTGGCCAGGATCACCGGGCTCTCGCGCTCCACGGTGTCGACCATCGTCGGCGACCTTCTCGAAACCGGTCTGGCCACGGAGCGCGACAGCAGGGACTCCGCCTCGCGGGCGGCACACGCCGGTCGGCCCCCGGTGATGGTCTCGCTGGACAGCTCGGCGGGACTCGTGCTGGGCATCGACTTCGGCCACCAGCACCTCCGGGTCGCCGTCTCCGACCTCTCCCACACGGTGCTGGCGGAGGCCTGGCGCGAGCTCGACGTCGATCACTCCGCGGTCCACGGTCTCGAGGCGGCGGCTGAGTTCGTCGACCGGGTGCTCGCCGAGGCCGATGTCGATCGCGCCCGCGTCATCGGTGTCGGGATGGGCCTTCCAGCTCCGATCGACCGGGCCACGGGGGCCGTGCTGTCGTCGTCGATCCTGCCCGGATGGGTGGGGGTCGACGCCGCGGCGGAGGCCAGTCGGCGTCTGGGGCTGCCGGTGGAGGTTGAGAACGACGCGAACCTCGGTGCCCTGGCCGAGCTGGTCTGGGGAGCCGGGCAGGGGAAGTCCGAGGTCGCTTACATCAAGGCCTCGACGGGCATCGGCGCCGGGCTGATCTCCGGCGGCCGGCTACATCACGGAGTTGGCGGAACCGCCGGCGAGCTCGGCCACACGGTCGTCGTCGAAGGGGGCGCGGTGTGCCGATGCGGCAATCGCGGCTGCCTGGAGACCCTGGCGTCGGCACGCTCGATCGCCGATCTTCTGAGCGCTTCGCGCAGGGAGGAGATCTCCACCCGGCGGCTGCTGGAACTCTCGAACGACGGCGATCAGGCGGCCCAGCGCCTGATCGGCGACGCGGGCAGTGCGATCGGGCTTGCGGTCGCGAACCTCTGCAACGTCATCAACCCGGAGGCCGTGATCGTCGGGGGGGACCTCAGCGCTGCCGGAGACGTGCTCCTCGAGCCCCTGCGACAGACGGTGCGTCGCACCGCGATCCCGAGTGCGGTCGATGGCCTCGAGATCGTTCCCGGTGTGCTCGGCGAGCGCGCCGAGCTGCTCGGGGCCCTCGCCTTGGTGATGCACGAGTCTGATCGCTTCGTCGCCCCCGGGCTGGAGACCCGGGAGGCGGCCTGAGCCTTGACGAACAGCGAGGATGGACAACGACGGAAGGAGGAGGAGACTTGATGAAATACGCAAAGGAGGTATGTGATGCGCTTTAGCGGATGGAC
This sequence comes from Solirubrobacterales bacterium, assembly GCA_036257465.1. GTDB lineage: Bacteria > Actinomycetota > Thermoleophilia > Solirubrobacterales > 70-9 > DATAFO01. Next base: position 7,264 of record DATAFO010000063.1, read on the forward strand.
CCGCTGGCTGCTGCCGCTCGGCGTGCTTGTCGTCGCGCTCGGCATTGGCGCCTGCGGCGACGACGATGACGATGACGGCGGCGGAGGAGATGGGGGTGGAGGCAAGATCGCCTTCCTGCTGCCGGAGACCCAGACGACCCGGTATGAGTCGGACGACCGGCCCATTTTCGAGTCGGCGGTCTCCGACCAATGCCCGGATTGTGAAGTGCTCTACTACAACGCCGACCAGGACGTGGCGACCCAGCAGCAGCAGGTCGAGACCGCGATCACGGAGGAGGCCGACGTGATGGTCCTCGATCCCGTCGACTCCGCCTCGGCCGGCGGCCTGGCCACGCAGGCCAAGGAGGCCGGGATCCCGGTGATCAGTTACGACCGGCTGATCCTAAACGCCGACCTCGACTACTACGTGTCGTTCGACAGCGTCACCGTGGGTGAACAGCAAGGCGAGTCGCTGTCTAAGAAGCTCGCCGACGACGGCAACCCACAGGGTCCGATCGTGGTCATCAACGGCGACCCACAGGACAACAACGCCAAGTTGTTCAACCAGGGCGCGACCAGCGTCTTCGACCAGGAGGGCGTCGAGATCGCTCGCGAGTTCGACACCCCCGACTGGCTGCCCGCGAACGCGCAGACCGAGATGGAGCAGGCGATCACGGCGCTCGGCGAGAACGGCTTCGCGGCCGTCTACGCGGCCAACGACGGCACTGCGGGCGGCGCGATCGCGGCGCTCAAGGGCGCCGGGATCGATCCGGCGACCAAGCCGACGACCGGTCAGGACGCCGAGTTGGCTGGGGTCCAGCGGATCCTCGCGGGCGAGCAGTACATGACGGTCTACAAGCCGATCAAGACGCTCGCCGAGAACGCCGCCCAGATCGCGGTCGCCATCGCCAACGGCGACGAGGTGCCGAGTGACCTGATCAACGCCGAGGAGGACAACGAGACCGAGCAGGTGCCCACCAACCGGATCGACACCATCCCGGTTGAGACACCGAAGGACATCGAGGACCATGTGATCGCCGACGACTGGTGGAGCGTCGACGAGATCTGCACCAAGCAGTACGCGCAGGCGTGCAAGGACGCGGGCCTGCAGTAACGAGATGACCGTCCCCCCGAATGCGCGAGGAGAGGCACCGATGAACCAGAGCCAGAGCACGGCACAGGCGTCGGAATCGTCCTCTCTCTCAGAGCCTCTCCTCGCGCTGAAGGGGTTCTCGAAGAGCTTCGGCGCCGTCGAGGCGCTCAAGGACGTCGACTTCGAGCTTCGGGCCGGCGAGGTCGTCGGCCTGGTCGGCGACAACGGCGCCGGCAAGTCGACGCTGATCAAGGCGATTGCCGGCGTGCAGCCGCCCGACGAGGGCGAGGCGCGGTTCGAGGGCCAACCCGTCAACTTGAACAGCCCTCAAGCGGCGACGGCGCTCGGGATCGCGACCGTCTATCAGGACCTCGCGCTGGCCGAGAACCTCGACGTCGTCGCAAACCTCTTCCTCGGCCAGGAGGTCGCCGACGGGTGGCCGGGCGTCGACGTGCTCGACGAGGCCTCGATGGAACACAAGTCGATGGAGCTGCTCGGCTCGCTGGGCGTGACCACGCTACGCAGCGTCAGAACGGAAGTCGCAGACCTCTCCGGCGGGCAGCGCCAGGCCGTCGCGATTGCCCGCTCATTGCTTGGTGAGCCCAAGGTCGTCCTGCTCGACGAGCCGACGGCGGCGCTCGGGATCGTGCAGACGCAGGAGATCCTGAAGCTGGTCGAGCGGTTGCGCGAGCGCGAGCTCGGGGTGATCGTGATCAGCCACAACCTGGCAAACGTGTTCACGGTTGCCGACCGGATCGTCGTCCTGCGGCTCGGCCGACTGGTGGCCAGCTTCGACGCGCGCGACGTGCGGCGCGAGGATGTGGTGGGGGCGATCACCGGCGCAGAGTTTGGCGATGAGCGGCCGACCGAGGAGGCGCCACTATGAGCACCAGAGCGGAGACGCCGGCCGGTTTCGAGCCCGAGGAGACCGAGTTCTCCGTCGGCGAGATGCTGCGCCGGATCGGTCGGGGCGAGCTCGCTTCGGTTCGAGTGCTCGTGGCGATCGCCGTGATCTGGACCATCTTCCAACTCGCCAACGATCGCTTCCTGAGCGCGATCAACCTCACCAACCTGACGCTCCAGATCGCCGCTGTGGCCACGATCTCGATCGGCGTCGTGCTGGTCCTGCTCCTGGGCGAGATCGACCTCTCGGTCGGCGCGGTGAGCGGCTTCGCCGCCGGCGTGATGGCCGTGCTCACCGTCAAGGAGGGACTCAACCCCGAGCTCGCGATCGCCGCCGGGCTAGCGGTCGGGGCACTGATCGGGCTCTTCAACGGCTTCTTCGTCACCGTCTTCGGGATCCCGTCGTTCGTGGTCACGCTGGCGGGGTTGATCGGCTTTCAGGGCGCCCTGCTGCTCGTGCTCGGCGACACGGGGACCGTGCCATTGCCGCCGAGCACGATCACGGACCTCACCCATACCTTCTTCGACCCGGCCATCGGCTGGCTGCTTGCGGCCGGAGTGGTCGGTGCCTACGTGGTCAGCGTGCTCGTGGGTAGGGCGAGGCGACAGCGCGCGGGTCTCGCGGTCCCCCCGCTGATCCAGGCGCTGATCGCCCCGGCGCTGGTCACGGCGGGAGCGTTCGCGACCGTGGCAATCCTGAACGAGGACCGAGGCGTGCCGCTCGCCCTCGTGATCGTCGTCGCGCTGTGCGTGGTCCTTGCCTTCATCACGGAGCGAACGCGTTTCGGCCGTCACATCTACGCCGTCGGCGGCAACGCCGAGGCGGCTCGACGGGCCGGGATCCGGATCAAACGCATCCGGGTGGCGGTGTTCACGATCGCCTCGACCCTTGCGGCCTTTGGCGGCATCCTCGCCGCGTCGAGACTGCTCGCCGTAAACCAGCAGTCGGGCAGCGGCGAGGTGCTGCTGTTCGCGATCGCCGGCCCCGTGATCGCGGGCACGAGCCTGTTCGGCGGCCGCGGCTTCGTCTGGTCGGCGCTGCTGGGCGCAATCGTGATCGGCTCGATCACCAACGGTATGGACCTGCTGGGCCTCGACTCGGACATCAAGTTCATCATCACCGGCGGAGTGCTCCTCGCCGCGGTCACCATCGACGCCGCGACGAGGCTGCGCCGCGAGCCCAGCGGCTGATGGCAGCGGAGCGGCCCCCGCCGGGGGGCCGCTCCGCTGCGCCGGACGCTCAGCTGTGGGACGCGCGCCCGACTATCCCGTGGCCCTATTGGGCCAAGCTGTGAGCCCGTCGAGCCGCGGTCGTAGCCCGGCGTGAGCGGCCGCGAGCGCGTGTGCGGGCTGCTGGCGGGCGCGGGGCCTGATCCCGACTGTCGAGGACGGTCAGGATGTGGTCCATCCCGGTGAGGTCGAGGATCCGGCGCACGGGGCCGCGCGGGCTGACGACGACCAACTCGCGGCCACGATCCGCCCCCAGCCGCCAGGAGGCGCGCGCGAGAACCTCGAGCCCGCTCGAATCGATGAACGTGCACCGGGTCAGGTCAACCACGATCGAGTCGGAGCGGCTCACGATCGACTCGAACAGCGGCTCGCGCAGAAGCTCCACGGTCGACAAACAGAGCTCGCCCGCCACGGCGTGCACTTGCCCGTCTTCGGAGACCGAGACCTCGAGCAACGATGGGGTGACAGACGATGCGCTCATCCGAGCCTTCAGGTTGGTTACCTGGATCTGTCGCCGGGCCGGTCCCCCCGACCGTCCCTCTGACTGCGCGAGAACCCCCGAGTGTCGCGTCCGCTCTCGTCCCTGTTGTTGCGCCGCTCGTTGGCCTGTGGGCCACTATAGCGCGGCACCCTAGATTCACAATCGCGGTGCTAGGCCGTCTCGTGGGTGCGCGGCAGCTCGCCCTCGCCCTCGGCCACCGCGGGCTCGGCTCTCGGCTCGAGCACGAACAGCTCGCCGGCCAGGTCGGGGTCGTGGTGGACCTGGCTCATGTAGGCGATCACGCTGCGAGACGTCGCCCGCTTCCAGAAAGGCGATGCAGGACGAGTTCACCTCGCTGGTGCAGCTGCGGCGAGGTGCACGATGTCGAACGGACGATCGTCGAGCGGCGTCCGTTCGACCGTGGTGAAGCCACCCTACGCCACCCCGGCGCGGGGTCGGGACCCTAGCTCTTGGATTCCGCCGGCAAGTGCTCCTCGTGCTCGGAGATCAGCCGCTCGGTACTGGGCTCCAAGACGAAGAGCTCGACGGCAAGGTCCGGATCATCGTGGACCTGGCTCATGTAGGCGATCACCAGGCGGTCGGTGGCACTCTGCACGACCTCGGTGAACTGCTGTTCCATCGCCTTCTGGAAGCTGCGCCGGATCTCATGGACGGCATCGGCTTGGCCGTCGGAGATCAGAGTGCGCTCCACGGTCGTAAAGCCGCCCTCGAGGATGCAGATGACGGTGTCATTGACGAAGTAGGTCTTCGCCTTGGTCGGGCCCTTGCCGTAGTACTGGCGATGGAGTTGAACCAGCCCGGTCGAGATCGACGCGGCCATCTCGCCTCGCGGGCGCCCGCCGCGGATCTGTTCTGGGGCCATCACGTCATCATCGCCTGACACCAGAGTACACCCGGGTACGCCCGGCTCCTAATCGGGTCGGCGGACCACGCCGGACAGTCACGAGGTTAGGGCGGGCGGAGGGGTGTAATCTGGCTACAGGGTCGCGAGCCGCGCGACGCGACGCGAGCGAACCCTCTTCAACGATTGGACGGTGCCCCCTGGAGTGTGGATCTTCGGGCGGCGCCTGCCGATCGCAAAGACTCCCAACATGAAGAGAGGTTTGGCGATGGACGGACAGTCACGTCGAGAGCGCGAGGAGGAGGAGCCCTTCGACCCGATCCAGGAGAGCGAGGCGGCAGCCGGCAGCCCGAGTCCGCAGCGGATCGCTGATTCGGTTGCCGAGCAGCTCCTGCGAATCCACGAACAGTCCTACGGGCGCGCCGCTCGCACGGTGAAGAGCCGGTTCATCGACGACACGCTGATCGTGCTGATGGAGGACCTCGAGCTGCTACCCAACGAGGAGTTCCTGGTGAACAGCGGACAGCACGAGACCGTCGCGCACGTCCGTTCCCAGTACCAGAAGGCAATTGAGCCCACCTTCCGCGCTGCGGTTGAGCGCGCCACAGGCCGCAGCGTGCGCTCGTTCTCCAGCCACGTCCATCTGGAGGGGGACGAGCCGTTCATCGCCGAGATCTTTCGGCTGACTCCCGAATAACCGGCTCAGACCCCGTACGAGGTTGGGGATAGGGTTGCGGGGTCGCCGGAAGGGAAGGAAGGAGCCGAGATGCACGCGAGGATGACGACCATCCAGATGAACCCCGAGCGAATCGACGAGACGGTCGCTCAGGTCGAGGAGCAGGACCTGCCGACCTGGAAGGGCCTGAACGGGTTTCGCGGCTTCACGCTGATCATCGACCGCTCCAGCGGCGAGGTGGTCGGAACCAGTTACTGGGACTCGCGCGAGCAAATGGACGCGTCCGAGGAGGCGGTCGCGGACTCCCGACGCCGAGCGGCCGAGACCGGCGGTTCCACCGCGGAGCCGCAGGTCAAGCGCTACGAGGTCGCCCTGGACACGTTCGTGCGCTAGGGTCGCCAGGCAGGACGAACCGTCCACCGAGGGTGAAGCCATGTCGAGGATGACGCAGGCGGACCGCAACCAGTTCGAGCGGGCAACCTACTCGGAGCGCAGCATGCGCCCCCGCACGGATGCCGGCAGGCGCGCCACGATCATCTTCGTCGTGGTCTCGATCGCGATTCTCGCCGCGCTCACCGTGGCCGCGATTCAGGTGTTCGACGGCTGGGCTCACCTCATCGTGATCGCCGACCTGATCATTTTCACCGCCGCGATTGCGATCTGGCTGAACCGAGGCTCAGCCGCCTGACGACTCGCGCGCGGGGGGCGGCATGGCCGCCCGTCCGCCCGAGGCGCGTCGTGCTGCCTCGAGCAGTTCCTCACGAAAGTCAGGATGCGCGATCTGCGCAAGCGCCTGGCCACGCTCGTCCACGGTCAGGCCCTGGAGCTCCGCCGCGCCGTGCTCGGTGACGATCACGTCCACCTGATGGCGGGGCGTCGTGATCACGGTCCCGGCCTCGAAACACGGCACGATTCGGGACCGGATCCGGCCGTCCACCGTCACGGTCGACGGCGTGCACAGCAGCGAGCGATCCTCCAGAGAGAGCGCGGGTCCGGCCACGAAGTCCTCGTGACCGCCGATCCCCGAGTACTGGGCACCGGCGATCGTGTCCGCCACCACCTGGCCGTGGATGTCCACCGCCATCGCGGCGTTGACCGTGACCATCAGCCGGTTGCGCCCGATGACGTCGGGCGAGTTGATGACCTCGACTGGGAGGAAGGCGACGTCGTCGTTCGAGTCCAGCCAGCGGTAGAGCTCGGGCGAGCCGCCGGCGAAGGTCGCCACCGAGACGCCGTCGAACTGGCCCTTGCGGTTGGTCACCTTGCCGGCCTCGTGCAATTGCATGAGGCCGTCGGTGAACATCTCCGAGTGCACGCCGTAGTCGCCCCCGTCTCCTTCAGCGAGCCTGCCCGCGATCGCCGAGGGGATGGCGCCGATGCCCGTCTGGAGGGTGGCGCCGTCGGGAATGAAGGCGCGAGCGTTGGCGGCGATCGCCTCGTCGGTTGTGCCGGGCACCGCCTCGGGGAAGGCAAACGGCTCGCGGTCGCTCTCCACCAGAACGTCGATCTGTGAGAGGTGCAGGGCGTGGGGGTGTTTCGGCGGCAGCCCGCGGGTGCGCGGAAAGGCGCTGGAGGCCTCAACGACGAGTACCCGCCTCGGATCGGCGCCAGCGCGCTCCAGCTCCTTCGCGGTGCCGCCGGCGTGAAGCGAGAGGCTGCACCAGCCGTCGGCGTCGGGCGGGGCGGCGACCGTGGCCATCACCCGCGGCGCCTGCGCTTCCAGCAACGGCTCGAAGCGGCGAAAGTCCGCCGGCACGAAGCTGAGGTTGGCGCCCTGGTCGCGCAGAGCGCGCTCGACGGGTCCGAAGAATCCGGACAGGTAGTGGACGTGGGGATGCTTGAAGGCGTCCGACCAGGCAAGGAGGAGTGCGCCGTAGATCCGCAGGTCCTTCCAGTCGTCACGGATCCCGAGCGCCTCCAGGAACGCGGGCGGCTGACCGGTGCCCAGCGGGATCCCGAGCGTGTCCTCGGGCTCGAGGTAGGCGGTCGCCTCCTCGGCGCTCAGGGTCTCTGCCATCCGCGGGACCCTAACCGCGAGGTACGGGCGGCGTCAGGCCTGGGCTTCGCCGGGACGCGCGAGCGGTGAGGGCTTGACCCTCAACAGCCTCGCCGGCCAGTGCGGCAGCCACCAGTTGTAGCGGCCCATGAGCGAGATCACCGCGGGCACGATCAGCGCCCTGATCACGGTGGCGTCGAGCAGGATCCCGGCGCCCAGCCCGGTGGCGAACATCTTCAGGTCGGTGCCGGGGCCCGATGCCATCGAGACGAAGGCGAGGAAGAGGATCAGCGCCGCGCTCGTCACGAGGCGCCCGGTGCGTCCGATGCCCTGGATCACTGCGGTCTCGGTTGACCCGGTGCGGTCGTACTCCTCGCGCATCCGGGCGAGGATGAAGACCTCGTAGTCCATCGAGAGGCCGAACAGGAAGGCGAAGATCATCAGCGGCATCCACGAGGGGATCGACCCGGTCGCCTGGATGTCCCAGATCAGCTCCGAGCCATAGCCCTGCTGCCAGACCAGGACCAGCACACCCCACGCGGCGGCGACGCTGAGCACGTTGAGGACGATGGCCTTCGCCGGCAGCAGGAGCGAGCGGAAGGCCCGCGCGAGAAGGATGAAGGTGGTGATCGTGATCAGCGCGATCATCAGCGGGAAGCTGCCGTAGACGGCATCGATGAAGTCGTCATTGGCAGCGGGCTGCCCTCCGACCCGCACGTCGGGGCCGGCCGCGTGGGCCGTGCTGCGCACCGCCTCCAGCGTCGCCTCGCCCTCGTCGCTGCCGCTGTCGGGTACCGGGATCGCTTCGACGATGGCCGTTCCGCTGCGCCTCCAGTCGCCGGTGTCAGGGGCGACAGCCCCGTGGATTCCCTCGACCTCGTCCAGCTCGGCGGCGACCTTATTGGGGTCGGTTGAGCCTGCGACCAGGATCTCGTGCGGGAGCAGCGAGCCCTCGCCGATTCCGGCCTCCTCCAGCGCGGTCAGCCCCTCCTTGCCGTCGCCGGACTTGGCCATCGTATTCGCGTCGGAGGTGCCGAGCTGGAGGTCGGTGGCGGCGAAGACCAGAGCGAGTATGACCGCCATCCCGGCGCCGGCGGCGAGCCAGCGCCGCCGCGACACGCCCTCGGCCCAGCGGGTCCATGCGCGGCTGGCCTTGTCGTCGGTGCGCCGGTGAGGCCAGTCGAGGCGGTGGCCGAGCTTCGCCATCACGACCGGGAGCAGCGTGATGGCCGCGAGGGTCGAGACCAGCGGAATCAGCATTCCGCCGTAGCCCATCGAGCGCAGGAACGGCAGCGGCAGCGCGATCAACGCCAGGAGGCCGATCGCGACCGTGATGCCGCTGAAGACGACTGCACGCCCGGCGGTCTCCATCGCGCGCTGTATGGCCTCATCGCCGGTTCGGCCGTGGGACCGCTCCTCGCGCCAGCGAGAGACAACGATCAGCGAGTAGTCGATCGCCACGCCGAGCCCTAGCAGCGCGATCAGGAACTGGACGATCGGGGAGACGGTGGTGAGCTCAGTGAGGACCAGGAGGAGCAGGAACGTCGTCATGATCGAAGCGATCGCCATCAGGATCGGAACGATCGCGAGGAAGGAGGCGAAGACGAAGGTGAGCACCACGAGCGCGCCGAGGCCGCCGAGCACCGCCTCGAGCAGAACGCCAGGCCCCTCGCTGTCGGCCCCGGAGTCTTCGGCCAGGGCGTCAAAGCCGGTCAGGTGGACGGGCTGGCCTGCGACCGTGGCGCCCTCGAGCGCGGCGCTAGCCGCCTCCTCGGCGCGCGGGTTCTCGCCGAAGGCGGAGTCGGGGTCGGGCTGGGGATAGACGATGGCATAGGTCGTGCGCCCGTCGTCGGAGACGAAGGTGTTGTCGCCGGTCGACGCGTACGAGGCGATCCGGGCGTCAGGAAGCGCCTCGTCGAGGCGCCGGTCGAGCTGCGTGAGTTCCGCGTTGACGCCGGGGGAGTCGACCGTCTCTCCTTCCGGAAGCGTGACGACAGGAACCAGCGGGGCGGTATCGCCGCCCGTCTCCTGATAGCGCTGCGCGATGAGCTGGTTGGTTTCCCAGCCCTCCTTGTCGGGGACCGAGAACTCGGGCTCGAGCGCGTCGGAGGCCGGGCCGGCAGCGGCCACGCCAGCGATCGTGAGCACAATCCAGGAGATGACCACGATTCGCTTGTGAGCGAGGACCCAGCGGGTGAGTGTTGGCATCTAGCGGTCTCCCGTCCGGCGCTTGGCGGCCATCAGCCGACCTGCATCCCGGAGAGCTCGCCGCGGAGGGTGGCGATCTCGGTCACCGCCGCGATCACGTACTCGTGCCTCCAGGTCTCGATGTCCTCCTCGAGGTCCCGCATGTAGAGGTCGACCTTCCCCAGATCCGTGGTCAGCGCAAGGGCTCGCTCCGCTTCGAGCTCGCTTACGTGCTCCCGTGCTTCGGCGGCGCTGAGGACATGAGGTTGGATCCAGTCCGACATGGCAGCGAGACTGCCATGGACTTGGACCCAGCGAAATGGGGAGGGCCGGTGTGTGGGGGTTCGGTTAACCCGCTAGTTGCGGTCCGGCATGCGCAGGCCGGCGATCAGGATGTCCAGGTAGCGCTCCCAGCCCATGCCGTGCTTGCCCGCGAACCCGTGCGGGCCGCATGAGCTGCCGAGACCGCACATCAGCATCGCGACGTCCTCGGCGGTGATCTCGGGGCGCAGCTCCCCCGACGCCTGGGTGCGGTCGACGACGGCCTGAGTCGCCTCGAGGAGGCGCGCGGCCTCGTTGGCCGCACCCTGAAAGCTCTCGCGCTCCGACATCAGCTTCGAGAGGGCGCGGTCGCTGGCCTGAAGCTCGGCCGATCGCCGGAGAAAGTGGCAGAAGGCCTCCCACGGATCCGGCTCCGCCAGCGCCTCGTCGGCCCACTCGGCGAGCCGTTGGAAGCGGTCGGCCGCGAGCGCCTCGAGCAGCGCGTCCTTGGTGGGGAAATGGCGATACACGGTGCCCACGCCGAGACCGGCCGCGCGGGCGATGTCGTCGATCTGGGCTTCGACCCCGTGCTCGGCGAACTGGGCGCGGGCGGCGTCGAGGACTCGCTTGCGATTGCGGCGCGCATCGGCACGCTGCTTGACAACGACCGCAGGCGCGGCGCCTGCGCCTGTCTTGGGATCCACGGTCCTCATCTGTCGATTTCCTCGCCTGCGATTCGTCGTTTGTGTGACGACCAGCACGCAAACGGAACCTAGATTCCGTATAGTGCCGGTAGCGAAACCGGAACTCGGGTTCCGATTATAGACAAGAAGAGGACAGCACAGGAGGCAAAGCGCAGATGATGACCACCGCCCAAGAGTTCGAGCGCCGACGCTGGATTGCCCTCATCCTGCTCTGCTTTGCGCAGTTCATCGTCGTCCTCGACGCCTCGATCGTCAACGTCGCCCTGCCCTCGATCGGAGAGGGCCTCGACTTCTCGCAGGCGAACCTCGCCTGGGTCGTCAACGCCTACGTGCTGACATTCGGTGGCTTCCTGCTGCTGGGCGGCCGGATGGCGGACCTGCTCGGCCGCAGGCGCGTGTTCATCGGTGGGCTGCTGGTGGTGGCGGCGGCGTCGCTGGCCGCCGGCTTTGCGTCCACCGAAGGTCAGCTGATCGCCGCCCGCGCGGCCCAGGGCCTTGGCGCCGCGATCATCTCACCGGCGGCCCTCTCGATCGTCACCACGACCTTCCGCGACGGCGCGGAGCGCAACAAGGCGCTCGGAGCCTGGGGGGCGGTCGCCGGTGCGGCAGGCGCCGCCGGGGTGCTGTTCGGTGGCATCCTCACCGACGGCCTCGGCTGGGAGTGGGTGCTTTGGATCAACGTGCCGGTCGCGCTCGTAGTCGCCGCGCTCGCCCCGCGGCTGATCGCCGAGAGTCGTTCGGAATCGGCGACGCGGCACTTCGACGCCGCCGGTGCGGTGACCGTAACGGCCGGCCTGTCGCTGCTCGTCTACGCGATCGTGGACGCGACCGACGTGGGCTGGGGCTCGCTGCAGACGCTGGGGCTGATCGGCGTCTCGGCGGCGCTGATCGCGGCCTTCGTCGCGATCGAGCTGCGCTCGAAGGCGCCGCTGATGCCGTTGCGGATCTTCCGCCTGCGGACGCTGACCGGTGCCAACGCCGTCGGCCTGCTCGTGGGGGGATCGCTGTTCTCGATGTTCTTCTTCATCACGCTGTACATGCAACAGGTGCTGGGCTACAGCGCGATCGAGGCCGGGCTCGCTTACCTGCCGCTCGCGCTGATGATCATCGTCGCCTCGGGCATCGCCTCCCAGCTCGTCACGCGGATCGGCTTCAAGCCGGTGCTCGCGGCTGGGATGGCGATGATCGCCGCGGCTCTGATCTGGTTCTCCCAGGTCTCGGTCGGCGGGAGCTTCGTCTCCGACATCCTGGGACCCTCGCTGCTCGCCGCGACGGGACTCGGCTTCGCCTTCGTGACCACCATCATCGCGGCGGTCTCGGGCGTCCGCGACCAGGAGTCCGGCCTCGCGAGCGGGCTGATCAACACGTCGCAGCAGATCGGCGGGGCCCTCGGCCTCGCGGTCCTGGCCACGGTCGCCAACTCGCGGACCGGCGACCTCGTCGCGTCCTCGGGTGGAGACCCGTCGGCGATCACCAACGCGCTCAACGAGGGGTTCCAGTCGGCGTTCCTCGTCGGCGCCGCGATCGCGCTGCTCGGGTTGGTGCTGACGTTCGTGCTGATCCGCAGCAGCGACAGCCGCGCCCACACCCAGCTCGGCGCGGCGACGCGCGGCGAGGGCGTGCCGGAGCCCGAGGCCGTCTAATTCGTCAGCTCGTGCGGCGGCCCACGGCGATTCGCTCCGTGGGCCGCCGCTCGAACCGAAACGCGGTCTCGCGCTCCCACGCATCGAGCACCGCGGCCTCGCCGGGCCGGTCGATGTCGTCGAGCACCACGATTGCGTCGCGGGTTAGGCGCTCAGCCAACGCCTGCAGAGCTGGATAGCGGCTCAGGCCCAGCCCTGGCTCACCGGCGGGCGGTCCATCCACCAAAAGCAGGTCGATTCCCTGCGCCGGAACCCGCTCGAGCTGTGCCTCCTCGTACCAGCCCGTGCCGTCGCGCGCCACGGGATGGGGGCGAAGCGGCGCCTCGATCAAGTCGACAGTGTCCCCAAGCCGCTCTCGCTCCAGCCGGGAGACGACCACCGACGCCCAGCCGGGATCGTGCTCGAGCGCGTGCAAATGTCCGCCGCGCTCCCCGAGCGCGCGGCCCAGCACGATCGTGCTCACCCCGGACCCGCACTCGAGCACCTGGCGGCGGCCCCCCCGGACCTCGGCCACGAGCCCCGCCAGGGCGGCGGGGCGCATGGCCCAGGCGCTGGTCTCTAGAAGTTTGACTCCGAGTCGTCCTCGTCGTCGCCGAAGCCCTCGTCGTCCTCCTCGCCGAGCTCGTCGGCGGTGGTCTCCAAGTCGGCGGGCTCCTCCTCGATGTCGTCGAGTTGCTCTTCGCCTGACTGCTCCTGCTCGAACTCCTCCATGCTCTGCTCCTTGGTCACCTTGACGCGTGGCGCAAGCCTAGTCGCCTCGGACGCTGCTGAACAGCCCTGTGGCTTGACAAGACGCTCCGCCCGACCGCTCAGTAGCCTTGCGCCGGAAATCAACCGTGCGAGCAGTTCGCAGGACCGCCCGCCCAGGGCCCCTTCGTAACCGCAGCACCTTGCAGCCTTGGAGGGCGGACACATGACGGGTACCGTGAAGTGGTTCAACGACGAGAAGGGCTTCGGCTTCATCACCCCTGACGAGCCGGGACGCGACCTCTTCGTTCACCACAGCCAGGTCGAGGGCGGAACCCTCTCCGACGGCGCGAAGGTCACCTTCGAGTCGCAGGAGTCCGACAAGGGCCCGCGCGCGATCAACGTCCGGCCGGCCTAGCCTGACAGGCCCACGCGGCTCGGCGGCCGAGCGCCGCTGCGCGGGCGTCAGCCGTCATCGGCCACGAGGCGCTCCCCACCTGTCGCTCCCAGTGACCTTGTTCCGTGGAGCTCCCGCATTCGCGTGCCTCGCGGACGGCGCCCCTAGCTCCAGCGGTCCCACTTTCGGAGCTTGGCCGTCACCGAGCGCAGGTGGCGCCCGCCGGTGAACCAGCCGGGCGCGGACCACAGCTCAAAGTGCAGGTGGCAGCCCGATGCGTTGCCGCTGCGCCCGACGCGTCCGATCCGTTCCCCCGTCTTCACCCGCGTGCCCTCGCGCACGGGCGGCTGGCGAGAGAGGTGCATGTAGACGTAGTCGAGCCTGGTGCCACGTCCGTCGATGACCAGGTAGTGGCCGGCGCCGCCGCGCTGTCTGTCCACGACCTCGACCTTCCCTCCGCGAGCGGCCCGCAGCTTGGTGCCGCAGCGGGCGAACACGTCCTGGCCCATGTGGCCGCGCCCGGCCCCGACGCCGTCGCCGTAGCTGTGCCGGCCGCGGACTGGGAAGCGGTGGTCGTAGACGCCGAAGCGCCGGTCGCCCTTGGAGTGAGCCCGATCGGCCTTGCGGCCACGCTCGTCGCGGACGCGGAAGAAGTACTCCCCGTTGGGAACCGGGTGGCGCTCGCGCCTTCCGTTCCAAGAGATCACCTGACGATCGCCGGGCGCCACGTCCTCCAGAATCCAGCGCCGGTAGACGCCACCGCCGGAGCGAACGGCCTCAACCTGCAGGTCGTGGGCGCGAGGGCCCTCGATCTCGAGCTTGAAGTCCACGCTCTTCCCGCTCGCGCCGAACAGCTTCGCCGGGTTCGCGTCGTCGACGCCGAGGCGCAGCAACTCCGAGGCACTGACACTGGACGCCATCAGGCCCAACGCCGCGACCGAGATGGTGCCGGTCACCGCCGCCGCGATCAGCGCGCCGTAGCCCGGCCGCTTCCGCAGTTGCCGGCTGGCCGGGCGCACGCGTCGCTCCTCCACCGGGGGATGCCCTGCCACTTGTCCTCCTCGTCAGGGTTTGCTCAGGATTCTGTGAGCAAACACTAAGAAACGGAAGGAGTTGCGGTCGCGACGGGCTCCAATCCGTAGAGCTCGCCGAACTTCGACCGCAGGTGTGCGAGCAGGGGCGCCGTGTCCAGCGGCCCGCCGCACACCTGTTCCACCAGCTCCGCCGGCAGCAGCTTGGCGCCGTGGCGGTAGAGGCGCTCGGCGAGCCAGTCGCGAAGGGGCCTGCCGTCGCCCGCTGCCAGCGTCCCGTCGAGATCGGGCAGTTCCGCACGCGCCAGGGCCCAGAGCTGGGCCGCGATGACGTTGCCGAGCGCGTAGGTGGGAAAGTAGCCGAACGAGCCCGACGCCCAGTGACTGTCCTGCAACACCCCTCGCGCGTCATCGGGCACCGAGATGCCGAGGTAGGACTCCGTGAGCGCGTTCCACGCCTCGGGCAGGTCGGATAGCGCCAGACGCTCCTCGAAGATCGCGAGCTCGAGCTCGAAGCGAAGCGCGATGTGGAGGTTGTAGGTGACCTCGTCGGCCTCCATGCGAATCAGCGAGTGGCGAACGCTGTTGGCGGCGCGGTACAGACCCTCGGGGTCGATGCCGGCGAAGCTATCGAAGAGCTCCGTGAGCAGGGGATGCAGGTGCGCCAGATACGGTCGTCCTCGGCCGACCCAGTTCTCCCACAGGCGGCTCTGCGACTCGTCGAACCCGAATGAGGCCGAGCCGTCAAGCGGGGTCCGCCCAAGCGCCGGGTCGACGCTGTTGTGGTAGATCGCGTGGCCGCCCTCGTGGATCACCGCCCACAGGGATGCGCCGATGTACGCAGGATCGAAGCGGGTCGTGATCCGGAGGTCCGAAATCGCAATTCCCGACGCGAAGGGGTGCACCGTTTCGTCGAGCCGCCACGCGCCCGGCTCCAGCGGCAGGCCCTCCAGGACGCGGGCCGCGAGTCGACGCTGGACGTCAACCGGAAACTCCCCGTACAGGCACGAGTCGTCGACGGCGTCGGGTCGCTCGGCGATCTCCGCCAGCAGCGGGCGCAGCCCCTCCCGCAGTGCTGTGAGCACCGGGCGCACGTCGGCTGTCTTCATCCGGGGCTCGAAGATGTCGAGCAGCGGGTCGTAGGGATGGTCGAACTCAAAGCACTCCAGATAGCGGCGCGTGAGCTCCACCACGCGCTCGAGATGCGGCAGGAGGGCCGCGAAGTCTGAGGTGTCCTTGGCCAGCTCCCAGGCTCGCTCGGAGATCGCCGTGGTTCGGGTGATCTCCGCGCGCAGCTCCGCCGGAACCCGGCGCGCCTTCTCCCACTCACGAGCCGTGACGCGAACGAGGCTCGCCTCCAAGGAGTCGTGCTCGAGCCCCTCCACCTCCGACCGTGCGCGGTCGAGCAGCCGGCCGACCTCGTCCGAGGTGAAGCGCTGGTGGTGGATCCGGCTCAGGGTCGCGAGCTGCTCCGCCCGCGAATCTGCCCCGCGCGGTGGCATCTGCGTGCGCGCGTCCCACTCGAGCAGCTCTTGCGCACGGTCGAGATCGGAGATCTCGCCCAGCCGCTCCCGCAACTCATCAAGGGCCGCCATGGTCGCTCCACGCTATCGAAGGTGCGAAGCTGCCCGCAGGATGCGGCTGGGCAGGTTTCGAGATCCGGACCGGGGCCCGTTCGTCGGTGCTGTCGAAGGTGATCGCGTGCATGTCCTCGAGGCACCGACCATGCTCGCCTGGCTTGGGGGCCAGGGGCGTGCGCCGACCGGGGTGGAGCTCGAACTGGCCAGCCTCACGACTCTGGCGCCCGTTCCCGAGCCCCCGAGCGTGCGCGACTTCTATGCCTTCGAGCGGCACGTGGCCGCCGGCGCCAGCCGGCGCGACACGGAGATCCCCGAGTACTGGTACGAGGCGCCCGCCTTCTACTTCTCGAACCCCGCTTCGATCCTCGGGCCGGGCGAGCCGCTCCGACGGCCGCAGGCGACCCGGATGCTCGACTTCGAGTTGGAGGTGGCCGCGGTGATCGGTGTGCCCGCGGGCGGGGGCGAGGGGGAGATCGCCGGCTTCACGTTGATGAACGACTGGTCGGCGCGCGACGTCCAGACCCGCGAGGTCACGATCGGGCTCGGCCCACACAAGGCCAAGGACTTCGGGACCAGCCTCGGGCCATACCTCGTCACGGCGGACGAGCTTCGCTTCGAGGACGGGAGGCTTCAGGTTCAGGCCCGCGCCGAGCTGAACGGCGAGGAGCTGACCGTCAGCGACGCCTCCGAGCAGCACTACTCGTGGCCGGAGATGGTGGCCCACGCCGCTCGTGACACCCGTCTCCGGCCGGGCGACGTCCTGGGCTCGGGCACGCTCGCGAACGGCTGCCTGTGGGAGCTCGGTACGCGCCCGGCCGACGACCGCCCGGCCGGCCGCTGGATCGAGCCCGGCGACGTGGTCGCGCTCGAGGCGGAGGGCATGGGCCGGCTCGAAACCCCGGTCGAATAAGAGTCTGGAGCCAGGTAGGCCAGGAAAGGGCATCGCGCTGCCGAAATAGGGCGAGGCGATGATGGCCATGATGACGCCCCGCGACCCCTTCGGGCGCGCCGTGCTGCGCGCGGTCCTGATCGTGGTCGCGGTCGCGCTCATCCTCTACGTGATCGTCCTGCTGCGCCGGCCGATCACCTGGATCGTGATCGCGGCTTTTCTGGCGATTGCGATGTCGGGGCCGGTGAACCTGCTGCAGCGGCACATGAAACGGGGCTTTGCGATCGCGATCGCGTACTCGCTGCTGGTCCTGATCCCGATCGCGATCGCCGCCGCTCTGATCCCGTCGATCGTCGGCCAGGCGGAGGACCTCGCCGCCGACGTGCCGAGCTACGCCCGGGACGTCACCACCTTCGTCAACGACAACAAGGCGCTCTCGAACCTGAACGAGAAGTACGACTTCACCTCGGAGATCGAGTCGGCGGCCGGCGACATCCCGGGCAGGATCGGCGACGCGGCCGGAATCCTGCGCGACATCGGGGTCGGAATCGTGAACTCGGTCTTCGCCGGGATCACGATCCTGATCCTCAGCATCTTCATGGTCGCCGGAGGCCGGCGCTGGGTGGACGCGTTCCTGCGCACCCAGCCGCGCGACCGCGCCGACCGGCTCGAGCGCGCCCTACAGCACATCGCCGACGCGGTCGCAAACTACGTCGGGGGAGTGCTCGCCCAGGCCACGCTGGCGGCCCTCGCGGCGTTCCTGGTGCTCACGCTCCTCGGCGCCCCCTTCGCTGGGGCGCTGGCCCTGATCATCTTCTTCTTCGACCTCATTCCGGTGGTCGGCGCGACGATCGCCGCAGTCCTCGTCGGGATCGTGATGCTGTTCGTGAACTTCCCCGTTGGGCTGATCATCTGGATCGTCTACGCGATCGTCTACCAGCAGGTCGAGAATTACGTGATCCAGCCGCAGATTCAGCGCCGTGCGGTCGCGGTCGAGCCGTTCGTGATCCTGGTTGCCGTCCTCTTCGGCTCGACCCTGTTCGGGATCCTCGGGGCGATCCTGGCGATCCCGATCGCCGCCTCGATCCAGATCGCGATCCGCGAGTACGCGCTCTACCGGCGCGAGGTGGTCGGCGACACCGTCGGCGCGCCGGAGGCGATGGGGCCGACGCCCGTTTGAGTCCCCGCTCTAGGCCGCGCTCGGCGCCTGGGTCGGCGCGCCCGTTCGGTCCAGCCCCTGACGCAGCTCGCTGACCCGTCTGCGGTACGCCGCCTGGTCGCCGCCCAGCAGATGGGTGCCCCACCGCGCTCCGTTGTGGACGTGTGGCACCTCGTCGGCGAGCAGGTAGTCGAAGACCTTGGCGATCTGCTCCTGGCCCCGCTCAACCAGCACCTGGCGACGGTGGGAGTGCCGCCACATCGCCTTCTGCTCTGAGGTCGAGTTGAACAGCGCCAGACGTCCCAGCAGGTCGTGCGCGTAGATCGAGCGGAAGTACTCAAAGCCGACGGGGTAGTCGCCCCAGCGGCAGCCGAGCTCGGTGGGCATCAGGATCCCGTGCACGTGCGCGTGCCGGACCTCGTCCCAGACCTGGCGCGCCATGTCAACGTGGAAGTCCCACGGCATCTGCGGGTGCTCGTGCGAGTTGCGCGCCATCAGCTCCGCGGCGCACAGCTCGGCGTCCATCAGCGCGTGGAAGAAGTGGCGTTGCTCCTCCGGCTCGACCGGCACGTGGTTTTCGTCGGGGTCGTTGACGTAGAGCTCGTCGGACAGGAAGGGATCGCCGTCGGGCGTGACCTCGACGAAGGGGTCGCGCGCCGGCTCGTCGAGCGGCGGGAGCACGCGCAGCTTGCGCGGCTTTGCCTTCAGCTCGATCGGCAGAGCGCCCAGATCTCCGAGCCCGAGCTCGCTCGCCTCACGGCCCTCGCCGACCCGCCCAAGCTCCGCGATGTGCCGCCGCTCGCGCGTGCCCAGCTTTTCGAGGATCAGGAGCGACGGCTCATCGGTGATGGGGTCGAGCGTGGAGAGGTGAACCTCGATCGCGTGGACGAGCGCCGGCTTGACCGTCCTGTACGCGAGCTCGAGGTACGCGTCGGGCGACTCTGCGGCGCTGAGCTCGTCGAGCAGGGCGGTGAGCTCCGCTCCGGGCGCGCCGGGGTAGTCGCTGGGGTGGCGCAGCTCGTACAGCCGTCGCTTGATCCTCGAGACCCCCCTGGCGTCGTCGTGGATGTGCTCGCCGAGGCGAAGCTTCGCCTCGAACTCGGGGACGAGGGCCAGCCAGCCGCAGGACAGGTGGACCAGCTCGCGCATGACGTGGAAGTAGTTCGAGAAGCGGATTGCGTTCTCGTCGACGTCGTAGCCGCGGCGCAGCGGCTCGTGGCTCAGGCTCATCCAGCAACCTCCTCGACAGTTTCGGAATCGCTTTCCTCGGCCATCAGCCGCCGCTTGTGGCGGCCGACGACACAGGGCAACAGGCCGCCGCCGGCGGAGACGTTGATCACCGCCTGGTCGGAGATCCGGGTGATCGTCCCGGCGTAGCGACCGCCCAGCCCGAAGGGATTGATGTTGAAGCGCTTCAACCGCATCTGCACGTGCCCGTCCTCGACCGTGGGGAACATCTCCTCGGGCACCGGCACGTACTCCTGGGCCACGTAGTCGCCCTGCTCGGCATGAGCCGCGACCAGCGCTTCCCAATCCTCCTGCGTGGTCTCGACCCCGAGTGCGACCCCGTGCCCGCCGTACTCGGACGCGGGCTTCAGCACCAGGCGCTCACGGTTGTCGGCGACGAAGTCGAGCAGGTCGACGACCCAGCGCCCGTAGGTGACGCGGCCCGGTCGCAGGACGCGCGTCCAGGGAATCGCCCGTGCGATGACGTCGGCCTCGCGCGGCTCGACCAGATGTGCGAAGCGGGGGTCGTCGAGCAGCGCGAACAGCTTCTTGTTGTTCGCAACGCGCGCCCGCGGCGGGTTGACCACGCAGACGCGCCCGTCGCGGTAGGCGGCGGTGAGGTCGCTCTCCGCCAGGTCGTCGATCATCACGCGGCGGTAGACGAGGTGCACCGGCTCACCGTCGGCCCTCAGGACCGACCCGTCGTAGCTGAGCTCGTCGGTGGTCGTCCACAGCGCATCGACCCCGGCCGCGCGAGCGGCGGCGCAGACGATCCGAAACTCCGGAACCGAAGGGCTTCCGGGTACGTCGACGAGCGCCAGCTGCGGCTGGGCCGGCAGCTCCGGCCGGCCCTCGCGAGCCTGCGCGTACGCGTCCAGCAGGGTCTCGAGCAACAGCGGGAGCATCGGCTCATAGGCGATGTCGAACGATGCCTCCACCTGCGGCAGGTGGATCGACTCACGCAGGCACTCGTGGAGCACGTCCGTGTACCCGATTCCGGCGGGAGAGTCGGCGTTGAACTCCAGGAAGCGGACGTCGTAGCCGGACAGAAACGCGTCGAGCCTGCAGACGCGCAGCGGCCGGTCGTACCCCGGGTCGACGCGAATCAACGAGTCCTCGAAGGCAGGCAGGTCGAGCTCGGAGCGCAGCAGCCCGTCCTCCGGGTACGCATCACAGAACCGGTCGAGAACTCGGCAGAGCTGCTCGACCGAGCGACGGATGCGCGCCACCTGGCCGGGCGAGACGAAGTGCGGCATCAGCACGAAGGGGATCGTGTGGTCGGCAAAGACGACGTCGCGCTCGGAGAGCGCGCGCTCGATTCCGGCCTCGATCCCCGCGCACTCGTCGCCGAGCTTGGACAGCTCGACCAGGTGCTGCAGCTTCAGATCACTCGCGTGATCAATCAACCGCCGGTCCCTTGCCGTTTGCCACCGGGCGCTCGAAGAGGGTGGACAGCACGACCTGGGTCTGGGTGCGTTGTACCCCGGGCACGTCGCGAATTCGCTCCAGCGCCTCCTCCAGGTGCGCCGTGTCCGCGGCGCGCAGGTGAAGGATCGCGCTCGGCGCGCCGGCGATCGTGTACGCGCCCTCGACCTCGGGATGGTCGGCAACCGCCTGCCGAACCTCGTCTCCCGACATCCGGCCCTCGCAGAAGAGCTCCACGAACGCGTGCGTGTTCCAGCCCAGCGCGGAGGGATCGACGTTCGCGGAGTACCCGCGGATCACGCCTTCGCGCTCGAGGCGGTCGACGCGCCGCTTGACGGCCGGCGCCGACAGCGAGACCCTCCCGCCGATGTCCTGAAAGGAGCGGCGCGCGTTCTCGCGCAGAAGCGCAACGATCTGATGGTCGATACCGTCGATCAAGTGGCCGTTCGTGGACATAGACGCAACAAACCGCGCTTGAGGAAGTCCGGCTAGCGGGCAATCATAAAGCGAGAACGCAAGCTGTCAAGGAGAGAGAGATGGAGAGCCAGACCGTCGCCCGCCCCAGCGAGACGACCGACGAGATGCCGCTGCTCGGCATCGACCACATCGAGTTGTACGTGGGCAACGCTGTCCAGGCCTCCTACTTCTTCACGCACGCGCTCGGCTTCCGCCACAGCGCCTACGCCGGGCTCGAAACCGGCGTCCGCGACCGGGCGTCCCACGTCCTCGAGCAGGGACGCATCCGCTTTGTGCTCACCTCGCCGCTGCTCGGGACCAGCGAGATCGCACGCCACATCGCCCATCACGGCGACGGCGTCCGGGTGATCGGGCTCTCGGTCCCCGACGCCGAGCACGCCTACCGCCACGCCGTCCGTCACGGGGCGCGCGGCGTCCGCGAGCCCTGGGAGGAGTCGGACGAAGGCGGCACGGTCCGGATGTCGACGATCGCCACCTACGGAGATACCCTGCACACCTTCGTCCAGCGCGACGGATATGAGGGGCCCTTCCTGCCCGGATTCGGCACCCCGCCGGACGCCGCCACCAAGGACGCCGGGATGCTCGTCGGCGTCGACCACGTGGTGGGCAACGTGGAGCTCGGGCGGCTCGAAGAGTGGGTTTCCTACTACGAGCGCGTCTTCGGGATGACCGAGATGATCCACTTCACCGACCGCGACATCTCGACCGAGTACTCGGCGCTGATGTCGAAGGTGATGGCCGACGGCAAGGGCAGGGTGAAGTTCCCGATCAACGAGCCGGCCGAGGGCAAGCGCAAGTCGCAGATCGAGGAATTCCTTGAGTACTACGGCGGCCCAGGAGCACAGCACGTCGCCCTGGCGACCACCGACATCGTCAAGACGGTCACCGAGCTGCGCAACCGAGGCGTGCGTTTCCTGGCCACGCCGTCCAGCTACTACGAGGAGCTTCCAGAGCGCATTGGCGAGATCGACGAGGACCTCGCCGACCTGCGCGAGCTGGGCATCCTCGCCGACCGGGACGACGAGGGCTATCTGCTGCAGATCTTCACCGCCACGCTGGGCGACCGCCCCACCCTGTTCCTCGAGGTCATCGAGCGCCACGGTGCGCGGGGCTTCGGAGAGGGCAATTTCAAGGCTCTCTTCGAGGCGATCGAGCGTGAACAGGAGCGGAGGGGGAACCTGTAGTGGCGAGCCCTACGACTTTCGGAAGGAATAGCCAATGAGATATCACCGCCTCGGCGACATCCCGCGCAAGCGCCACGTCCAAGTCCGCGACAACGGCCGGTTGCTGGTGGAAGAGGTGATGGGTTTCGAGGGCTTCTCGGGCAACGAGTCGATCCTGTACCACCTCCAGTCGCCATGCCGGATCTCGGAGGCCGGCGAGCACGAGCCGATCGAGCACGCCGAGTGGGTGCCCGCCGCCCACGTGCACCGGCACCTGGTGACCGGTGAGATGGCGCCAGAGGGCGACCCGGTCTCTGGTCGGCGCTGCCTGATGTGGAACGCGGACCTCGAGGTCTCGATTTGCAGGCCGGAGAGCGAGCTCGAGGCCTTCTACCGCAACGGCGAGGGCGACGAGGTGATCTTCGTCAGCGAGGGGGAGGGGACGCTGGAGACTATCTTCGGCACCGTTCCCTTCCGCGAGCACGACTACGTGGTGATCCCGCGGGGGACCACGTATCGGCTCGAGCTCGACTCGACACCCCAGACGTGGCTGGTGTTCCACACCCCCGGCGAGATCGAGACGCCCAACCGGTATCGGAACCGCTACGGGCAGCTGCTCGAGTCGGCCCCGTACTCCCAGCGCGACTTCCGCCCGCCCGATGAGCTGGACACCCATCGTGAGGAGGGGGACTTCGAGCTGATCGTGCGGGTGCGCGGCGGGCTCCAGCACTACAAACTCGACTACCACCCGTTCGACGTCGTCGGCTGGGACGGCTACGTGTACCCCTACACGTTCAACGTGCACGACTTCGAGCCCCGCACCGGGCGCCTGCACTTGCCGCCGCCGGTGCACCAGACCTTCCAGGGGCCGAACTTCGTGATCTGCTCGTTCTGTCCTCGGGAGCTCGACTACGACCCCGAGGCGGTGCCGCTGCCCTACCACCACTCGAACCTGCAATCCGAGGAGATGATCTATTACGTCTCCGGTGAGTTCGGCAGCCGCAAGGGCATCGAGGTCGGGTCGATCACGGTGCATCCCTCGGGCTTGCCGCACGGGCCGCAGCCCGGCCTGGTGGAGAAGGCGCTCGGGATGCGCCGCACCGAGGAGCTGGCGGTGATGTGGGACACGTTCCGGCCGATGCGCCTGACTGAGCTCGCGCGCGAGCTGGACGACCCCGCCTACGCCTACTCGTGGCGCGAGGGGACGCCCTCGCCGGTTGCGGAGAGCACAACCGGGTAGGCGGGAGGAAGCGACGGAGCGAGGCGCCGCTCGACCCGGTACGAGCCGGATGGGCCCCGGGGACCGCGGCGCCTCCCCGACCTAAGCTCGGGCGAGGCAACGACCACGCGCACCCGGATGCCGCGCCCGCTACATCGCATGCCTTCGTCCTCGGTCGCTCGTGTGGCGCTGCCACACATCGCTCCGTGCGTCCTCGGCCTGCTCGACCGGGCGCGCCCCGGGCACGCGCGGCCGTGGCCTCGCCGACCTAGCTCCTCCTAACCTCCTTCCGGTGCGAAGGCGCGATCCAACGGGGGGGCAGGCGGAGGTCGAGGCGGCCGGCGGGGTGATGGTCCGCGAGGGCGAGTCAGGTCCCGAAGTCGCGGTCGTGCATCGGCCGCGCTACGACGACTGGTCGCTGCCGAAGGGCAAGCTCGACGCCGGCGAGTCCTGGGAGAGCGCCGCGCTGCGGGAGGTCGAGGAGGAGACGGGGCTACGAGGCGAGCTCCAGGGGGAGCTGCCCGCCGCGCGCTACCGCGACCGCAAGGGCCGGCGGAAGCTGGTGCGCTGGTGGTTGATGCGCCCGCTGGGGGGCGAGTTCACTCCCAGCGACGAGGTCGACGAGCTGCGCTGGGTGTCTCCCTCGGAAGCGGCGGAGGTGCTCGACTACGACCACGACCGCGCCCTGGTCCGCGCGGCGCTCCGCGAGCTCTCCAACTAGCGCTGGCGGCGAGCGTCGAAGCCGTGGTCGCGCACGGCCTCCAGCACCTGCTCTGAGTGCTCTGCGCCGTCGGTCTGCAGCACCAGCTGGATCGCAGTCTCGCGGACGTGCAGCTCGACCCCCTCGCGGATGTGCTCGACGTCGACGACGTTGGCCCCGCGCTCCGCCACCACCCGCAGCAGGGCCGCGAGCGCACCGGGGCGATCCGGGACGACTGTGAACAGCACCATCCGCCTCCCGGCCGCGGTCTCGCCGAGGCGAATGCACTCTGCGAGCAGGGTGGCGTCAACGTTGCCGCCGGAGAGCACCACGCACGTCTTGCCGTCAGGCGGCGCTGAGACCTTGCCCGTGCTGAGCGCGGCAACCCCCACCGCCCCTGCGCCCTCGACTACCAGCTTCGAGCGCTCAAGCAGCAGCACCATCGCCTCGGCCACTTCGTCGTCGGAGACGGTGACCACGCCGTCCAGGTGGCGCTCGACGAGAGGCAGCGTGATCTGGCCGGGGCGCTTGACGGCGATCCCGTCGCAGATCGTGTACGCGGAGCGAGCGCCAATCGGGCGGTGGGCTGCCAGCGACTCGAGGTACGGAGCGCACGCCTCGGCCTGCACCCCGATCACACGCGCCTCGGGGATCCGGGACTTGATCGCGATCGCAGTGCCCGCGGCCAACGAGCCCCCGCCAAGCGGCACGATCACCAGCCGCACGTCTGGCGCCCGCGCCGCGATCTCCAGCCCCACCGTGCCCTGTCCCGCGACTACGTCCGGGCTGTCGAACGGGGGCACAAGCACACGGTCGTGGCTTGAGGCGTATCGCTGCGCCTCCTCGGCGGCCTCGTCGTAGGAAGCGGGCACCAGGTGCACCTCGCCGCCGTAGCGTCGGACCGCGGCGATCTTGGCCAGCGGCGCTTCCGCCGGCATGAACAGGTCCGCGTGAACACCCAGGCGGCTGGCCGCGAGCGAAACCGCCTGCGCGTGGTTGCCGGCACTCGCTGCGACGACCCCTCGCTCGAGCTCGGGGCGTGGGAGGCGGCCCATGCAGTGAAACGCCCCGCGGACCTTGAATGAGCCAGTGACCTGGAGGCACTCGGCCTTCAGGACAACGGGCCCGCCGGCCCGCCTCGAGAGCTCTCCGGCCGGCAGCATCGGGGTTTCGCGAACCCGCCCCGCAATCAGCTCCGCCGCCCGCTCGATTCCGGCGGCATCGACGTCATGCTGGGCGGTGTCCGCCTCCATGCCGTTCCAATGTACTGCGGGGATCGGGCCGCCACCGGCAAACGTCACACCCCGCAACACGAACACCCGTCCAGCGGCGCCTCCACGGCTGCCGTGTGCGGCGCCTCCTCCCGATGGGATGGCGAAGGCGCCAGCGCGCCCGAGGGCAACCCACCCTCACGAACATATCCCCGATGCTGGTGGCCACCGGCCTCCTCAGCGGGGCACCTCCGATGCCAGAGGCGGGGCGCCTCCGAGACGCCCCGCCTCATTTGTTCCGACGGTTGCAGGGTTGTCTGACCCATAGGTCCGAAAAAGCTGCAGGCACAAGGGGAGTCAGGGGGCGCCGCACCTGGCTTGCCGGCCCGCACCTGCCCCGGTTGCCAGGCCCGCGCAGTGCAGGTCGCAAGGTTCCGGGCCCGCGTGCCGATAACGGGAGTGAGCATCGCCGCCTCCCCAGGGCGGAACACCTACCTCCCATGTGAACAACTGCGAGACGGGGCGCTGGGCGGGCACCCCGTCTCGCTCTCTACTTCGCCTTATCGTGATGAGGCAGAGAAGACGCTGAGCGGCCACGCGCGCGACTGGGGGGTCGGCCGGCGCGCGCCACCCAGCGAGTTTCTACTTCCCGACCGGGGGACCGCTAAACGGCGCTGCGGCGCTGCGCTTTGCCTCCTGCACGCGCAGGCGCGCACCCGCGACGACTATTGCCACCGCGCCTGCGATGGCCACGAACGGCCCCATGCGGACGCCCACGTCGGTGGTGCCGGCGAGCTGCTCCGGGCGGTCGAACATCAAGTAAACGACGAGCGCCGCCGCCCACGTTCCGGCCACCATCAGCAGCACCCCCTCGCTGAAGGGCCGCGGCAGCACGTAGCCGCCTGTCAGGGCCACGATCAGGCCGACGGCGGCCCCGACCGCGACTACCAGGGCAGCGTGACCGAAACCGAAACCGCTGAGCGCCGTTTGCGAGACACGGTCCACGTCGATTCCGTACCACGGCAGGAACAGGCTCGCGACGACGACTAGCGCTCCGAGCACGCAGAGCCGCTCCGCCGGACGCAGCGGTCGTCGAGCCTTCCTCGATGCAGGGGCCGGCGTCTCAGGCGAGGGGCTGACGGCCACCGAACCCCGCTCCAAGGTGATGCCAGAACCCGATTCGGTCCTCGCCGCGTTCCCAGCACAGATACACCTCGCGGCCCTCGAGGATCGCGGGGAAGTCCACGAGGCCGCGATCAATGTCGCGGAGCACGATGCCCATCGCCTCGAGCTCGGCGAGCTTGCGGCGGACGCCGAGAAACGCCTCTCCCACCTGGCGGCCGGACGTCCCGCCGCCGTTGCCTGGCGCGGCGCCAGACAGCGCCTCGTGCGCCTCGGCGTCGGTGAGCTGGTCGCGAGCCTTCCGCAGCTCGACGAGCAGGGGCTCGAGCCGCGGCAGCAGCGCGTTCGCCTCCTCGGCCGTGAAGTGGCGCTCGTGGATCACTCGGAGTGAACCGCGAGGGCGGAGCCGATCCGCTCGCGGAGCAGCGCCGCGTCGGCCTCGCCGATCGTACGCAGCTGACCCTGAAAGGCGAGGTGCCAGTGCTCGGGCGGCCACTGGCTGATGTGCT
The DNA here is from genome assembly GCA_036257465.1 of Solirubrobacterales bacterium. Taxonomy (GTDB): domain Bacteria; phylum Actinomycetota; class Thermoleophilia; order Solirubrobacterales; family 70-9; genus DATAFO01. Next base: position 34,075 of record DATAFO010000063.1, read on the forward strand.
CGAGCTCCGTGACGAAGTCCTCAGCGGGGAGGAATTCGTCCTCCCCGAGGATCGCCACTGGCTCGGCCTCGACTCGCCACGGATACTCCTCGAGATACTTCTTCTTTCCCGACGGCCAGATCGGCGTGCGGTCCTCGAACATCTCCGAGCGCGCCCGGGCGATGCCGCCGAAGGCCTGAACGCCAATGACGTAGAAGACGATCTCGTCGCCCGGCTCGAACTCGGCCGCCTGGCGCCGGCGCCGCTCCTTGAAGCCGATGACGTCGAACCCACGCTCGACGTTGATCCGAAAGTTCTCCAGCGAGCCGGTGAGGATCCAGGTGGCCACGTCGCGGAGAATACTTTCGCCACGAGAGTGGGATTGACCATGGCATGCATGGTCAACTCAGCGTTCGAGGCGACTTCCCCCACCCCAGCCTCGCGCGGCTTACGCGTGACGCCGCTACGCGGCTTCGGTGAGCTTCTGAGCCTGCCGCTCCGGCGTGATCTCGACGACGTTCCAGGCCAGGCCCAGACGCCGCATCGTGCGGATCACCATGCCGGACGGATCGAGCTCCCACCAGCGCAGGCCGTGAAAGGCCGAGCGGGGAAAGGCGTGGTGGTTGTGGTGCCACGCTTCGCCGAGCGAGGCGGGGGCGAGCCACCAGACGTTGGTGGAGTGATCGGCGGTGTCGAAGCGGCGGCGGCCGTGGAAGTGGCAGATGGAGTTGATGCTCCAGGTGATGTGGTGCACGAGGAAGATTCGCACCAAGCCGCCCCACAGCAGCGCGGTGAGGCCGCCGACGAGAGCGCCGGAGACGGCCCAGCCGATCCCGAACGGGATCAGGAGCGAGAGCGCAACGAGGGCGAGGAAGCCCCGGCTGATCGTTCGCATCCCGGGATCCTCGACCAGCTCGGGGGCGTACTTGCGCCGATCGGAGACGCCGCACTCCTCCAGCAGCCAGCCGACGTGAGCGTGCCACAGGCCCGACAGGCCGCTTCCGTGCCCGACGTGCGGCGAGTGCGGGTCGCCCTCTTCGTCGGCGTGGGCGTGGTGGCGCCGGTGGTCGGCGACCCAGTCGACGACGCGTCCCTGCACCGCCATGGACCCGAGCGCCGCGAACAGGTACTCGATCGGCTTGTGAGTGGCGAAAGAACGGTGGGTGAGCAGGCGGTGGTAGCCGATCGTCACCCCACCCGCGGTGATGGCGTACATGCCGGCGAGGATCGCGAGGTCGGCCCAGCCGACAGCCTGGTTCCAGAGCAGGATCGCCGCGGCGATGAAGCCCAGGAACGGAATCGCGACCGCCGCCAGGTTGACGTTGCGCTCCAGGCGGGTCATCGCTTGTGACGATACGCTGAGTCTCGTGTCCATCGCTGCCCTTCCGCCAACACCCGCCCGACAGTTTTTGTGATCGGAACCAAAAAACAGCGCGAGATCGGGATCGAACGTCCCTGGGAGGCAATTCCGCCCCGGGTGGCCGACCTGCTGCGGCCGGCGGTGACGGAGATCAGCGACGAGGTGATCGCCGCGATCAGGGAGCGCGTCCCGGCGTACCGGCGCCCGCTCCGAGGGCGGTTCGGAGTCGGAATCCGGCGTGGGGTGGAGGAGGCGTTGGCTCAGTTCGTCGACCTGATCGCCGAGCCCGGGGTCGACCGCGCGGCGCGCGACGAGGTCTACCGGGCGCTCGGGCGAGGGGAGTTCCGCGAGCGCCGCTCTCTCGACTCGCTGCTCGCCGCCTACCGGGTGGGGGCGCGAGTGTCCTGGCGCCACGTCTCCCGGCTGGCCATCGACGCGCGGGTTGATCGCAACACCCTCGCGCTGCTCGCCGAGGCGGTCTTCGCGTACATCGACGAGCTCTCCGCGCTGTCGGTGGAAGGCTACGCGGAGGAGCAGTCGGCCGCTGCTGGCGAAGCCCAGCGCCGTGGCCGACGGCTCGCGAGCCTGCTGCTTGCGGAGGCTCCGGCAGACGAGGCCCTCGCGCTCCGGGCCGCTCGCGAGGCCGGCTGGGAGCCGGCGCGGCTCGCCGCCCTTGCCTGGACAGGCGGAGAGCGCCGCCTGCTCGCACGGCTCCCGGCGGGAACGCTCACCGTCGAGTCCGACTCCGACGCGCCCAGTGTCTCGCTGGTGCCCGATCCCGAGGCCCCGGGGCGAAGGGCGGAGCTGGAGCGCGCCGCTCGCGATTCGCTTGCCGCACTCGGTCCCGCCGTGCCCTGGCTCGAGGCGGCCAGAAGCGCCGAGCGGGCCCTGGCCACGCACCGGCTGGTGGCAGGCGGAACGATCGACGCATCGCCGGGCCTGGTACTCGCCTCAGACCACCTCGCCGCGCTCGTTGCGCACGGCGACGAAGCGCTGGTCGGCGACCTGGCGGCCCGCCGTCTGGCACCGCTGGCCGACGAGACCGCAGGCTCGCGCCGGCGGCTCACCGAGACGCTTCGGTCGTGGCTCGATCACCAGGGGGAGGTGTCTCGCGTGGCGCAGGAACTGCACGTCCACCCACAGACGGTTCGCTACCGGCTCGGCAGGTTGCGCGACCTGATGGGCAACGCGCTCGACGACCCCCAAGCACGATTCGAGCTGACCCTTGCCCTCCGCGGGTCGACTGAGACCGCCCATAACGGGTAGAGAGCGACGCGAAAGGAGATTGAGATGACCGACGTTCAGACGGCAACCGGAGACATCATGACCGCCGACAATGCGGCCAAGCGAGAAGAGATCGTGGAGTTGCTGAAGCAGGCGTACTGGATGGAGATCGAGACGGTGATGAGCTACATCGCGAACTCGGTCAACCCGGACGGCGTTCGCGCCCAGGAGGTCAAGGAGTCGCTGGAGCAGGACATCACCGAAGAGCTGGGACACGCGCAGCAGTTCGCCGCTCGAATCAAGGAGCTCTACGGTGTCGTTCCGGGCTCGGAGGGGTTCGCCGCCGAGCAGTCATACCTGCAGCCACCGTCCGATCAGGTCGACATCGTGCACGTGATCCGAGGCGTGATCGAGGCTGAGCGGGGCGCGATCGAGCACTACAGCCGCATCGTCGAGGAGACGGATCAGATTGACCCGGTCACCAACGACATGGTCATCGGCATCCTCCACGACGAGCAGGGGCACCTGCGGCTGTTCGAGGGCTTCTTGCGCGAGTACGAGGCCGCGGGGCTGGCCTAGGCGGTCGCCAAGGCGCCGCCCGCCCTCACCGAGCGACGTTGGCGGCCAGCGCGTCGCGCAGGCCATCGAGCGCTTGCTCGGCGGCGCCGCGAAAGTGGCGCTTTCCGAGGGCCCCGAACAGGAGCCGATACTGGATCGCGGTCGGCTCGATTCCGATCTCGACGTCCACGAACGTGGACCCGCGGGCCTCGGTCAAGAACCAGTGCGAGTACCACCCGCTCTGCTGGCAGCGCATCCTCACCTCGTGCAGCTCGTCGAACGCCTCGACCTTGTAGGTCGTCGTGATCGTCGATCGGCCGATCGGTGCCGGCGCTGTCTGCTGAAACTCGGTCCCGAGCTCGATCGTCGGGGGACCGGTGACTTCGAGAGAGTCGCCCCACCATTCGGGGAAACGGGTGGGGTTCGCGATCAGCTCCCACACGGCGTCCGGTGCGGCCTCGATCACGGCCTGCTGTCGCCAGGAAGCCACGTCTAGATCTTTGCCCCGAGCTCGGCGGCGCGCTCGGCGTCCAGCGGCCGGCCCAGCTTCGCCCACGCGTCGCGAGCCTCGTCGAGCAGCCTGGCGCGCTCGTCAGGATCGGCGGCCGTCACGCCGCGGGCCTCGACGCTCGCCGCGAGCCCGACGGGATAGCCCAGGCGGTCGGCCAGCGCTTCCGCCTCCTCGGCGTAGTCCCGGGCGTTGTCGGTCTTGCCCCAGAGCGCGAGATTGACCGCGCGCGCAGCGGTCGCCTCGAGCGACTGGGCGACCAGCCCCGCGCGTTCGCACACGTCCAGCGCGCGAGCGAGCGCCTGATCGGCGGTCGCGTGATCCCCGCGCTCCGCGTGCGTTCCAGCGAGCCAGAACAGAGCCTGGAACGCAACCTCCGAGCGACCGACCTGCTCGGCCAGCTCAAAGGCGCCCTCGAGCTGCTCGGCGGACGCCTCCAGATCATTGTCACGGCGCAACAGCACGCCGCGCATCGAGTACGGGAAGCACAGCTTGCCCTGCAGTCCTTCGCGCTCAGCCAGCGTGGCCGCCGCCTCGGTCTTGCTGGAGACCGCCTCCCAGTCGCCGCGATGAAGCGCGAGCTGCGCGAGCGCCGCGTACAGCTCCACCTGGGACGGAAGATCGCCCGTCTCCTGGGCGAGCTCGAGCGCCTCCCCGTACGCCGCTCCGGCGCCCTCGTAGGCGGCTTCGGAGACCTCGAGGTGATAGCCGAGTGCGAGCAGCGCCCTGACGGCTTCGCCGGGATCCGTCTCGCGCGCGAGCTCCACCGACCGCTCCAGGTTCTCTCGCGCGCGCTCGGAGTCGCCGATTCGCCCGAACACGCGGCCGAAGATGCCGTGGGCCCGGCTGGCCGCCGCCGCTTCGCCAAGGCGCTCGGCGAGTCGCAGCGCCTTCTCGGAGGCGTAGATGGCGAGCATGTTGTCGCCGGTGTGCATGTACAACGACGCTGCTTCCTCGTACAAGCGGACCAGCTCGAGGCACGGCGGTCCGTCCTTGAGCAGGTCGATTCCGCGCTGGTAGTGCTCGATCGAGCCCTCGCGGTCTCCCTTGTGCCAGAGGCCGGCGCCGATCTTGCGATGCAGGTCGCCCACGCGCGCCAGGTCCTCCTGGCCGCGGTGGTACTCCATGCACCGCTCCCACGCCTCGACGGCCTGGTCGACGTGGCCGAGCCGCAGACCCACGTCGCCGAGCTTTTCGGCGATGCGCGCGCGGCTGGCAGGATCGAGCTGGCCGCGCAGCGAGAGCGCCGTCTCGTAGTGGCCCAGAGCCTCCTGGTTGGAGTAAAGGGCAGCGGAGCTGTCGCCCGCCGACTCCAGCGCATCCAGTGCCCGAGACCCGATTCGCTCGAGCTCGGCGGGCTCGAGGTCCGCGGATTCGGCTAGCGCCGCGGCACGTCCGTAGTGCTCGGCAACCATCGCCACGACACCCTCGGAACGGTCGGCCGCACGTCCCTCGATGAACGCGCCGACCTCCGCGTGCCTGCCAGCCCGCACCGCCTTCGGCAGCGTCGAGTACGCGACGTCGCGGATGAGCACGTGCTTGAACGCGTACTCGCGCTCGCCCGCGAGCCGGCTACCGGGACTCGGGACGATCAGGTCCTTCTCCTGCAGCGCTGCCAGCGCGCTGGCCAGGTCGATGCGCTCCCTGCTCTCGAGCGCGGTCAAGGAGCCCTCCCAGAACGTGTGCCCGACGACGGATGCGTGCTGGAGCACCCGCCGCTCCGGTCGTGGCAGGGAGTCGAGGCGGGCGGCCAGTACAGAGTGCACGGTTTCCGGCAGCGCCTCGGTTCCGCTGGCGCCCTCCTCACGGATCCGGTTGATGATCTCCTCCGCGAACAGGGGGTTCCCGCCCGAGCGCTGTGCGACCTGTTCGGCGAGCTGGCCATTCGGGCTGCGGCCGCCGTTCCGGGCGGGCAGCAGGGCCTGAACGAGCTCGCGCGTGCGCTCGGGCGGCAGCGGATCCAGGTTGATCGTGGTCGCGTTGAGCCGCCCGCCGCCCCAACCAGGACGGCGATCCAGCAGCTCGTCGCGAGCCATGCACAGGAGCATCGCCGGCCCTCGCACCCACCGCGCCAGATACTCGATCAAGTCCAGCATTCCCTCGTCGGCCCAATGAATGTCCTCCACGGCGAGCAGCAGCGGCTGGTGGCGGCTCGCGCCTTCGACGAGCGACCGCACGGCAGAGAACAACCGGTCGCGGGTCTGCTGAGGGTCCTCCCCTTCGAAGCTGAAGCTCTCTGCGTCCGGTGGCTCGATGCCCAGCGGCCGGCCCACGATCGCCGCCACGCGCGCAGGCGGCTCTTCGGTCTCGGCCTCGGAGACCAGGGACTCGATTCCGCGCCGCAGCTTCGAGAACGCGGTCTCCGAGGTGTCGGTGTCAACGATCTCGAACTGGCCGCGGATCACCTCTCCCAGGGCCCAGTAGGCGAGCCCGGCGCCGTAGGCGGGACAGCTGCCCAACCGGATCGCCGGCTTGGACGGGGCGTCGGCGACTCTGGTGGTCAGCTCCCGAAGCAGTCGCGACTTGCCCACGCCGGCCTGCCCGATCACGGTCACGAGGTGTGGGCGCCCTTCGCGCACCACTCGCTCGTAGACGGACAACAAAAGCTCGGATTCCTCCTCGCGCCCAATCAGCGGGGTCGCGGGCCGGGCGGCCCGCCCGCCACGGCCGGCGACGACCACCCGCACCGCCTCCCAGGCCGCCACCGGCTCGGCCTTCCCCTTCAGTTCCAGGGGCTCGAGCTGCTCGTACTCGATCACCTGGCGGGTGAGGCGGTGGGTGACCTCGCCCACGGTGACGCTGCCCGGCCTGGCCGCGGCCTGCAGCCGGGCGGCGACGTTGACTGGGTCCCCGATCACGGTGTAGCCATCGCCGACCCGGCCCGCGAGCACCTCGCCCGAGTTGATTCCCACCCGCAGCAAGAAACCCGCCTCGACCTCGGCTGCGATTCGTTCGTTGACCTCGTCCATCGCGCTTTGCATCGCCAGCCCGGCGCGCACGGCGCGCTCCGGGTCGTCCTCGTGGGCGACGGGGGCGCCGAACACGGCCATCACGTTGTCGCCGATGTACTTGTCGACGGTGCCGCCATAGCGGGCGACCTCGTCGCCCAGGCGGCGCAGCGCCCGATCGACGATCGACTTCAGCCGCTCGGGGTCGGTGCGCTCGGCAACCGACGTGTAACCGGAGAGGTCGGCGAACAGCACCGTCGCCTTCCTGCGCTCTTCCGGCAGTGCCTCGGCCTGCTCGGCGGTCGCCGGTGGCGTGGCCTCGGCGGTGAGGCTCGACCCGCAGTCGATGCAGAACTTCGCGCCCACCGGGTTCTCCGCCCCGCAGGCTGGACACTTCGGCGCCAGCGCCTCGCCGCACGACATGCAGAAGCGTGCGCGCTCCGGATTCTCGGTTCCGCACGCTGCGCAGGTCATCGTTGTGAACACGATACGCGCGCCGCCCCGTGGCCGCGAGTGATCCCCTGACTGTCCGGTGCCAACCTGCCGGTCCGCTAGGCTCCCGCGTTCTGCGAACGAGCACGACGAGCAAGGGGCTGTGACGGTGACCCGCACGCACACGCTGCTCGCGATCTGCGCCCTCGCGCTGCCGATCCCGGCCGCGCTCGCAGGTTGCGGGGACGACGACGACGCAAGCGACGTCGATCCACAGGAGGTTCTCGAGTCCACGTTCAACAACGAGAGCTCGATCAGCAGCGGCAACGTGGATCTGAGCCTGTCCGCCTCGGCCGAGGGCGATGAGGGCGGCAGCTTCGAAGCCAGCCTCAGCGGCCCCTTCCAGGGCGATCCGGACAACCCCAACACGCTCCCGCAGCTCGATTGGACGCTCAACGTCGGCGGCGAAGGCGGCGGCCAGAGCCTCGAGTTCGAAGCCGGCGCTGTCGTCACCGATGACAACGCCTACGTCGAGTACGGCGGCAAGGCATACGAGGTGGGCAGCGAACGGTTCCAAAAGGCCAAGCAGCAGCTTGAGTCACAGGCCGAACGCACCGGTGGGGAGGTCGGTTTCTCCGAGGCGTTCCGGCAGGGTTGCGAGGAGTCCGTCAGGCAGCAGGGTGGCGACCCGTCCACCTGCGACTTCGACGTCTCGGGCTGGCTCGCCAACCAGACCAGTGAGGGGACCGAGGAAGTCGAAGACGTGGAGACCAACCACGTGTCCGGCGACGTCAACGTCGAGCAGGCGCTCAACGACATCGGCGGCATCGCGGCCGGCCTCCCTGAGGCGCAGAGCGCGCAGTTCGACTTCAACAACCTCGGCCAGCTCTCGACCGCCGTCGAGGAGGCCTCCTTCGACGTTTACTCCGGCGTCGACGACGATCTGCTGCGCAGGCTTGAGTTCAGCCTCGCGATCGACCCCTCGGCGATCTCCGCGGGGGCCGAGGTCCCGGTGTCAAGCGTCAACCTCGACTTCTCGCTCACCCTCATTGACGTCAACGAGGAGCAGACGATCGAGGCGCCGAGCGACGCTCGGCCGATTGGCGAACTGCGCGATCAGCTCAACCTCGGCGATCTCGGGCTCCAGGTCCCCGGTCTCGACTCGGGCGCGGGCGGGCTCGGTGATCTCGGTGGCGGTGGCGGGGGAGGCGGTGCCGGCAGCGACGCGGCGCAGGCCTACCTCGACTGCATCTCGCAGGCCCAGACCGCCCAGGACCAGGCGGCCTGCGCGTCGGAGCTGCAGTAGCTCAGGCGGAGACAGGCTCGACGTCGAAGTTGCGCTCGTAGAGCTCGCCCACGCGGGCGAGCTCCTCCTCGGTCAGGTCCGGAACTTCGCTCGCGCCCGTGTACTCGCGCAGCTCCGCCTCGCTGGTGATCGTCGGCACGACCACTGCCATCTGCGGCTGGGCGAGGATGAAGCGCAGCGCCGCCTGCGGCATGGTACGACCCGCGTCGGGCTCGCAGAGGAACCGGATGCTCCCGATCTTCTGCAGGCCCTCGACGAGCCACTCGCGGGGTCGGTGACGGCGGTGATCGCCCGGGCCGAAGCTGGTCTCGGGGGTGAGGTTGTCGTCGAGCAGCCCGGAGGAGGTGGGGACGCGGGCGATGACGCCGACCCCGCGCCCGGCCGCGGCGGCCATCAGGTCCCTGCCGGGGTCCTGCTCGAGCAGGTTGTAGACGGTCTGCACGGACGTGATGCTGCGCCGCCCGATTGCATCGAGCCCCTCGTCGCGCCACCCGATCGCCGGCCCGAGAGCGACTCCGTAGTGACGGAGCTTGCCCTCCGAGCGCAGCTCCTCGAGCGTCGCAAAGCACTCATCGCTCGAGATCGCGTCCATGCGGGGGTTGTGCAGCTGGTAGAGGTCCACGTAGTCGGTTCCCAGCCGGCGGAGGCTCGCCTCGAGCGCGGCGCGGACGAACGGGCCGTCCCAGCGCTGCGGGCGCTCACCCTCCTTGTGTACCTGCCGGTCGGAGTCGAGCTCGTACCCGAACTTGGTCGAGATCTGGACGCGGTCGCGGTGGGGGGCGAGCACCCGGCCGACGAGCTCCTCGTTGCGCCCCTGGCCGTACGCGTCGCCGGTCTCGAAGAAGGTGATTCCGAGATCAAGGGCGAGCTCGAGCAGGCGCTCGCCGTCGTCCTCGGAGACGTCGCCCCACCAGGTGGAGCCGAGCGCCCAGGTGCCGAAGCCGATCTCGGAGGCCTCGAGGTCGGTGTCGCCGAAGCGTCGAGTCCGCATTCGAGCCAGTCTAGATAGCTTGCAGCGGTGGAAGCGGGCGGCAGAGATCGCGCACGGGGCCTGAGCTTTCTACTCAGCGCAGAGGGCTGGCCGTACCTGCTGACGCCGTTCATCCCTGCCGCGGTGGTGCTCGAGCTCGCCCACGCCCCGGCTGGGTTGATCTTCTTCGTCGCGGCGCTCGGGATCGTCCCGACGGCAGCCCTGATGGGCCAGGCCACCGAGGAGCTGGCGGCGCGCTCGGGACCCGGAATCGGAGGGCTTTTGAACGTGACCTTCGGCAACGCCCCCGAGCTGATCATCGCGCTGTTCGCGCTGTCGGAGGGTCTGCACGAGGTCGTCAAGGCCTCGATTGTCGGCTCGATCATCGGCAACGTCTTGCTGGTGCTCGGAGCCTCGATGGTCGTGGGCGGGTTGCGCTACCGCGTCCAGCACTTCAACGCCACCGCCGCGAACGCGCAGTCGGCGATGCTGCTGCTCGCAGCCGCGGGGCTGATGATGCCGGCGATCTTCGAGCTGGTCGAAGGCAAGGGACTGCCCAAACCAACCGCCGAGCTCGTCGAGTACGGGTCGACGGTGGAGAACCTCTCGTTGGCGGTGGCGATCGTGCTGATCTGCTCTTACGTCGCCGGTCTGGTCTTCTCGCTGCACACCCACCGCGACATCTTCAATCCCCCGTACGCCGAGCAGGAGGAGGAGGGATTCGGCTGGAGCGTACGGCGCTCCGTGCTGATGCTGTTCGTGGCGGGGCTCGCGGTTGGCGTGATGTCGGAGATCCTCGTCGGGTCGATCGGGGAGGCGTCGGAGGCGGTGGGCCTGAGCGAGTTCTTCATCGGCGTGATCGTTGTCGCGATCGTCGGCAACGCGGCCGAGCACTGGGTGGCGGTGCTGGTCGCGTTCAAGAACAAGATGGACCTCGCCGTCAACATCGCGATTGGCTCGGCCGCCCAGATCGCGCTGTTCGCCGCCCCGCTGCTGGTGATCGCCTCGTACTTCATCGGCCCGGGGCCGATGGCGCTCGTCTTCAACGGCTTCGAGCTCGGAGCCGTGCTCCTTGCGGTCCTGATCGCCAACGTGGTCACGAACGACGGCGAGTCGAACTGGTTCGAAGGCGTGCAGCTCTTGGCCCTCTACGCGATCGTCGGGATCGCCTTCTTCTACGCCTAGCCGTGCGACGGCTCGATCGATCGGACCGCGGCTGATGGCCAACGCGCTGCTGCTCGCGCTCAGCTTTGCGGTGATCCTCGCGGGCGCGCTGCTGTTCACCACCGCCGTCGAGTGGGCGGGCCACCGCCTCAACCTGGCCGAGGGGGCGACCGGGAGTGTGCTGGCTGCGGTCGGCACGGCGATGCCGGAGACGCTGATCCCGATCGTGGCGATCATCGGCGGCGCCGTGGGCTCGGACGACGTCGCGATCGGAGCGATCATCGGCGCGCCCTTTCTGCTGGCGACGATCGCGATGGCGCTGGTTGGCGTCTCGGCCCTGATCTACCGGCGCAGGCGTCCGCAGGACATCCGCCTGCGCGCCGACGCGGAGGTGCTCGAGCGCGATCTCACCTTCTTCGGCATCTTCTTCGCGGGCGGGCTGGCGCTCGGCCTCGGGGTGCCTGATGCGGTCCAGATTCCGTTCGCGGTGGTTTTCGTGGTCGCCTACGGCGTCTACGTTCAGCGCACCCTCCGCCACGAGGGGACGGCCCTCGAGCGTGACGCCCTGCAGCCGCTGCTCCTCGACTGGACGCCCGGCGATGAGCCGACGAACGCGTCGATCACGCTGCAGTTCCTGGTTGGCCTCGGCGCGATGGTCGGCGGCGCACACCTCTTTGTCGAGGAGCTGGTCACGGTCGCCGAGGACCTCGGCACCGAGCCGCTCGTCCTCTCGTTGATCCTGGCCCCACTGGCGACCGAGCTGCCCGAAAAGGCGAACAGCTTCTTCTGGGTGCGCCAGGGCAAGGACGCCCTCGCGCTCGGCAACATCACCGGAGCGATGGTCTTCCAGTCGACGATCCCGATCGCGTTTGGCCTCGCGTTCGCGGAGTGGGATCTCGACCATTACGCCGTCGTCTCCGCGCTGCTCGGGCTGGCCGGCGGCGCTGTCGCCTACTGGGCCCTGCGCCTGCGCGGTCGGTTCGAGCCGCTGCCGATCGTGCTCTGGTCGGTGCTGTTCGCGACCTTCCTGGTGTACGTAGCCCTCGCCTGACTTAACGGCGCCGGCGTCAACTCGCCGGCCAGAAGTCATGCTGCTGCTCCGTGGTCGAGTTCGGATCACGGGTCGAGAGCAGGAAAAGCTCCGCCTCGGCCTCGGTGTCGTTGTGGACCGAGTAGAACGCCTCGCCCGTCATTCTCACCGCCGTCTGCGGGCCGGCCTCGAAGACGTCGTCTCCCACCTTGAACGTCACCGTGCCGGAGATCACGAAGTAGACCTCCTCCTGGCCCGGGTGGCGATGGCCGTAGCTTCCCCGGCCTCCGGTGTCGGGCGGCATCCGACGCCAGCTGAACGACACCTGCTCGGTTCCGCATGCGTCCGAGTACCAGCGCATCTCCCCGAACCCGGGGTACCGCGCCATCCAGTCGACGGCGTCCTCTCTCTCCGCGACCGTGTAGCCGGGCCCGGCCATCAGTCCTCGCGCCCGGGCTCCTGGCCGTCCTCGCCCTCGTCGTACTCCTCGTCGCCCTGCTCGAGGGCCGTCCCCGACACCGAGTCACGCGCGCCGGGGTGGTAGTGCGTCTGGAACTCCTGGAGGGTCGTGTCGAGGGCATCCGAGTCGACCGGAACGTCGTCTGAGATCCGCACCCACTCCGCCCCCTCGTAGGCCTCCATGTTGAAGACCTCCTGGTCGATCGACGTGGAGTCGTCCACGATCACCACCACCTCGGTCTGGGGGTTGAAGTAGGTCCCAGGCCGCACGAGCAGCTCTTCGAGCTCGACGATTCGATCCTCGGTGTTCGGGTCGGCCGCCACGTCGGGCAGCCTAGCTACTGCCCCAGGTTTTCGAGTTCGCGCAGCTGGCGCTCAATCTCGGCCTCGAGATCGAGCGGCTCCTTGCCCTGGCGCAGGCGGCGTGCGTTGCGGGCCATCACCAGCTGGCGGACCTCCTCGCGCAGCTCGGGGTCGTCCCCGGGCCGCCGGACCGGCGCGTCGTGGGTGAGCAGCCGGTCGAGCTCAGAGTCGATGTCGATCGGCTGCTCACCCCGCGCCTCCTGGCGATACGCCTTGGCCTCCAGGAGCTGGCGGATCTCCTCCTCTCGCCCCGCCTCGGAGGCCGCCTCGGCTTCGCTGTCGCGCAGCGGCTGGGCCAGATCGCTGTCGAACTCGACCGACAAGCCCCCCTTGCCGACCTGTCGCAGCGCGTTACCGGCCCCGGTGATGAAAGCGAACGCGGCGATCGGGATCGCCGCGAACACGATGATCAAGATCACCTCTCCGTTGGAGATCGCCACCGTGGCCACGCACCAAGGGTAATCCGAGAAGCCGCACCGGGGGCGGGGGGACCCGGCTCGCCGGCACGGCACGCTTGGTACCCTTCGAGGGCGGTTGACTGACCAGTCAATCGGACTCTTCTTCCGACGCAAAGGAGCCGCTAGCAGTGGACTTCACCCTGACCGACGAGCAGAAGGACCTGCGCGAGCTCGCGCACAACTTCGCCGACAAGGAGATCAGGCCCGTCGCCTGGGACTACGACCGCGACGGCACGTGGCCGCAGGAGATCATCGAGAAGGCGTGGGAGGTCGGCCTGATGAACACCCACGTTCCGGAGGAGTACGGAGGCCCCGGCCTCGACTTCCTCTCCGGCGCACTCATCGAGGAGGAGTTCGGCTGGGGTTGCTCGGGCATCGGCACCTCGCTGGCGGCCAACGGTCTGGCGATGACGCCCGTCGCCCTGGGCGGCTCGGACGAGATCCAGAAGCACTACCTGGGCATGCTCACCGAAGAGCCCAAGCTCGCCTCGTTCTGCCTCACCGAGCCCGACGCCGGGTCCGACGTCTCCGGCATGAAGACGACGGCGGTGAAGAAGGGCGACAAGTACGTCGTCAATGGGTCCAAGTGCTTCATCACGAACGGCCAGTACGCCGACTGGTACACGGTCTACGCCAAGACCGACAAGGACGCCGGCCACCGCGGGATTTCGGCGTTCGTCGTTCCGCGCGACGACACGATCGTGATCGACAAGAAGGAGGACAAGCTCGGACAGCGGGCCTCGAACACCGCGACGGTGGTGTTCAACGAGACCGCGGTCCCTGCCGACCACCTCCTCGGCGAGGAGAACCACGGCTTCAAGCTCGCGATGATGACCCTCGACCGCACGCGTCCGGGCGTCGCAGCGATGGCGGTGGGGATCGGGCGCGCGGCGTTCGAGTTCGCGGCGGCCTATTCGAAGGAGCGGGTCCAGTTCGGGGTCCCGATCGCGATGCACCAGGCCGTCGCGTTCATGATCGCCGACATGGCAACCAAGGTCGAGGCCGGGCGCCTGCTGACCTGGCAGTCCGCCGCCCTGCTCGACCAGGGCATCCGCAACACCCTCGCCTGTTCGCACGCCAAGCGCTTTGCCGCCGATTCGGCGATGGAGATCACCGTCGACGCGGTGCAGGTCTACGGTGGCTACGGGTTCATCAAGGAGTACCCCGTCGAGAAGCTGATGCGCGACGCGAAGATCATGCAGCTGTACGAGGGGACCTCCCAGATCCAGCGGCTCGTGATCGCCAAGGAGGTGCTGATGGGGCGCGACGTCTCCGAGCCGATGCCTGAGGCGGTCGCCAAGCAGACCGAGGTCGCGGAGAAGCAGTCCGAGACGGCGGGCGCGGCCGTCTAGCCGCCCCGCCCCGCCGCCTCGCCGCGCGGGCCGGCGGCTCAAATACGTGCGATTGCGAAGGGGCCCCGCTTGCGCGGGGCCCCTTCAATGCCCCCTCTGCTTCTGGGCCTCCCTCAGTGCCTTCCCAGAGGGTCAACGGCGATCATCACTCCGATCGCCGCGAGGACGATTCCGGCGAGCACGACCAGGTGAGCCCAGCTGCTCAGACCCTCGACCGTGACGTAGACCAGGGCACCGATGACCCCCATTGGTATCGCCGCGAAGGCGACTGCCACCGTGTGCTCTCGCTCCCGCGTGCCGGTTCGCGGATCGCTGCTGTCCACGCGATCGGCGAGGTGGGCTTGGGCAACCTGCGTGCTCGCTACCGATCTCTCCTCGTGACCCATTGGCGCGACCGTATGCGGGCGAGACGGCGCGGTCCGTGATCCGCGTCACTTCGATCACGCTGCGTGATGCTCCTCACGCGACCCGCGCACCTATAGTCGGCCCATGGCCCAGCGCCGAGGCCGAAAGCCGGTTGCCGACGCGGTTGCCCGCGCGGCCCGAGCGGCGCGCGAAACGGATGGGCGCCGCTCCAGGCGCGGCGGGGGCGCGATGGACGTGTTCGGCGGCGAGATTCGCCGGCGCGACATGGTGCCGTTGCTGGTGCTGCACCTGATCCAGCGCGAGCCGGCCTACGGCAACCGCCTGATCGAGGAGATCGAGGCGATCACCGAGGGCGTGATCTCCGTGAACCCGAACACCATCTACCCGCTCCTGCGTGAGCTCGAGGAGCAGGGGATGATCAAGGGTGAGTGGGAGCACCCGGATCGCCGTACCCGGCGCTACTACGCGATCACCTCTGCCGGGCGCCGCGAGCACCGGCGGCTCGTCGCCGAGTTGGAGCCCTTCCTCGACTCGGTGATTCGCTCGGTGACGCTGATCAAGCGCGAGATCTACGGGACAGACACCTGAGCCAGATGCAGGCTCGGGCGTCGATCCTGATCCGCGCCTCGCTCGCGGAGACCTGGGATCACTACTTCGATCCACGGGGATGGAGCGCGTGGGTGGACGGGTTCCAGGTCTCAGAAGCCGCCGACGGATATCCCGAGGAGGGCGGCACGCTTCGCTGGCGCTCCGTCGGCGCGGGTCGCGGGCGGGTCACGGAGCGCGTGCTCGAACACGCGCCGCGCACGCGCCATCGAATCTCCTTCGCCGACCCGCAGACCGAGGGCGAGCTGCTGACCGAGATGACGATCGAGGGCGAGGCCACGCGCGTGACCCTGACGATGGACTACCGGCTGCTTCGCGGGGGCCCGTTTCGGTGGGTCAGCGACCGACTGTTCGTGCGCTCGCAGGTCCGCGGCTCGCTGGAGCGCACGCTGCTGCGGCTCAAGCACGAGGTCGAGGAGGTCGCTGAGCTAGGACGAGAGCGACGCGGAGCCGTGTAGCGCCTCGCGAACAAGGGACTCGTTTCCAGATAGGGTCGGGCTACACCAGAGAGAAGGAGCGAACATGGGTGGACCGGAGCTGAACGACGAGGTTGAGGCGCTTCGCGAGGGGTTCGGCGGCGAGGTGCTGACGGCCGGCGAGGCCGGCTACGACGACGCGCGGTCGATCTTCAACTCGATGATCAATCGGCGGCCAGCGGTGATCGCGCAGTGCACGAGCGCGGACGACATCAAGGCCGCCATCGCCTTCGCACGGGAGCGCGATCTCGAGGTCGCGGTGCGGGGCGGCGGCCACAGTGTCGCCGGAGCGAGCCTCACCGATGGGGGCCTCGTGATCGACATGCGCCGCATGAACAAGGTCACGGTCGACCCGGACGCACGGACCGCGACCGCCCAGGGCGGCGCGACCTGGGCCGCGTTCGACGCCGCGACACAGCCGCACGGCCTAATGGCTCCGGGGGGCAGGGTCTCGACCACCGGTGTCGCAGGGCTGACACTCGGCGGCGGCTCGACCTGGCTCGAGCGCAAGTTTGGCTTCGCCTGCGACAACCTGCTGTCGCTAGACCTGGTCACTTCCGAGGGCCGCGAAGTCACCGCATCGGAAGATTCCAATCCGGAGCTGTTCTGGGCTCTGCACGGAGGCGGCGGCAACTTCGGCGTCGCTACTGAGCTCGTCTTCCGCCTCCACGAGCTGCCTGCCGCCACCCTCGGATTGCTGTTGTGGGCCGCGGACCGGGGGCTGGAGATCTCGCGCACCTACCGCGACCTGATCGACGGGGGTCCCCCCGAGGAGCTCGGTGGCGCGCTGGCCTATATCACCGGGCCGCCGGAGGACTTCGTCCCCGACCATCTGCGGAACCAGCTCTGCGCTGGCGCGATCGTCGTTTACGCGGGGACCGAGGAGGAGATGCGCGAGGCGCTCGCTCCGATCCTCGAGCTGGGACCCGAGGCGGAGATGATCGCTGAGATGCCGTACGCCGAGATCCAATGCGCGATCGACGACCCGCCCGGCTATCGCAACTACTGGTCGGTCGAGCACATGACCGAGTTCTCCGACGGGGCGGTGGAGCTGTTCTGCAAGCGGGCCCACGACATGGTCGTCCCGTCGCCCTCGCAACACATCATGTTCCCCTGGGGCGGCGCCGTCGCCCGCGGTGCCGGCGACTGGCCGCTGCCCCATCGAGAAGCGCCCTGGGCGGTGCACCCGCTCGGGCTCTGGGAGCGCCCCGAGGACGATGACCAGGCGATCGCCTGGGCGCGGGGAGTCTGCGCGGACATGCGCCCTTGGGCCACCGGCGGCGTCTACCTCAACTTCATCGGCGACGAGGGGGCCGACCGGGTCGCGGCCGGGTACGGACAGGCCAACTACGATCGGCTGGCAAGGGTGAAGGCGGAATACGACCCCGACAACCTCTTCCACCTCCACCACAACATCAAGCCGCTGCAGCCCGCCTGAGCCCGGCGACGCCGGATCGGTAGCCTTCCGCGTCCTCTTGGGGTCGCGACAAGGAAGGACTTAGACACGCATGTTCGTTTTCAAGGCCGCCGTGGTCGGCGCGGGGACGATGGGCGGTGAGATCGCTCAGGCGATCGCCGCAGCCGACATCCCGGTCGTGCTGAAGGACATCGAGCGGAAGTTCGTCGACCACGGGCTGGAGAAGGCGCGCGAGGTGACGAAGGGCCAGCTCGACCGCCTGGTCGCGAAGGAGAAGCTGACCGCCGAGCAGGCTTCAGCGAGGCTCGAGGAGGTCATGGGCATGATCACCGGAGCCACCGACTACGATGGCTTCGGCGATGTGGACTTCGTGATCGAGGCCGCGCCGGAGCGGATTGAGATCAAGCAGACGGTCTTCGGCGAGCTGGACGAGGTCACGTCGGGGCACGCGATTCTCGCCTCAAACACGTCGTCGCTCTCCATCACAGAGATGGGCGACGCTACCCTGCGCCCCGACAAGGTCCTGGGCTTTCACTTCTTCTATCCGGCCTCGGTGATGCCGCTGGTCGAGATCGTGGAGGGTGAGGAGAGCTCGGAGGAAAGCGTTCAGACGGCCATCAACTTCGCTCAGGCGATCCGCAAGCAGCCGATCACGTGTGCCGAGGTGCCTGGCTTCGTGGTCAACCGGATCCTCAACTCCGCCGTCGGGGAGGTCTGGCGCGCGCAGGAGGAACAGGGGCTGTCGATCGCCAAGATCGACGAAGCGATCACGGCTGCCAACGTGGCGCCGATGGGCCCGTTCGTCCTCGGCGACCTGCTCGGGCTCGACACCATCCTCCACGTCGCAGAGCACCTCAACGAGGCCTACGGCTCCAGCTTCTACGTCCATCAGGGGATGAAGAAGCTCGTCGCCGAGGGCAAGCTGGGCGCCAAGTCCGGGGGCGACGGCTTCTACAAGGACGGCCAGCCGCGGCTGGAAGGCGACGCCGAACCGGACGGCGAGGCCCTGGCCGAGCTGATGTCGCTCAAGGCCATCGTCGAGGCGTGCCTGCTGCTGGAGGAGGGCGTCTGCACCGCTCGCGAGCTCGACCTCGGGATGATGGCAGGGGCCGGGATGGACCCTCGGCGCGGGATCTTTCCGCCGCTGATGGGCGCCGACCTGCGGGGCCTGGATGAGGTCCTCGCCAAGCTCGAGGGGGCCGAGGCAGAGCACGGCGAGCGCTTCGCCCCACCGCGGCTCCTCAAGCGCCTGGTCGCGCAGGGCCGGCTGGGCCAGCAGTCGGGGCAGGGCTTCTACGCGTACCCGCAACCTGACGAGGGCGAGCAAGCCGAGACCGTGAAGCTCGAGACGCGCGGCGATGTCGCGATCGCCTGGCTCGCCAACCCGCCCATGAACGCGGTCTCGCCGCAGGTGATCAAGGACCTGCGCACTGTCTGGGACCGCGTGGTCGCGGCCGCCGGCGTCGGCGCGATGGTGATCTGCTCGTCGATCCCGGTCGTGTTCAGCGCCGGCGCCGACATCAAGGCGTTCACCTCAATGGACGAGGCGGGCGGGCGCGAGCTGATTGACGGCGGCCACGAGCTCCTGCGCGAGCTCGGCCAGACCCGGGTGTCGACCGTCGCGGCGGTGAACTCGATCGCGTTCGGCGGCGGCTGTGAGCTGGCGATGGCATGCGACTTTCGGATCGCTGCCGAGTCTGCGATCTTCGGCCAGCCGGAGATCAAGCTCGGGATCATCCCGGGATTCGGCGGCACGCAGCGATTGCCGCGCCTGGTTGGCCCGGGCAAGGCTTTCGAGATGAACCTGATCGGGGACGCGATCACCGCGCCCGAAGCGTTCGACCACGGCCTGGCGACCCGGGTCGTCCCGGATCACGAGGTGTTCGACATCGCCCTGGCCTGGGCCCGCAAGCTCGCCGGCCAGGCGCCGCTCGCGGTCGAGCAGATCAAGCTGGTCTCGCACAAGGGCGATCTCGGTGAGGGCATCGAGGCCGAGAAGGCGGGCTTCGCGACGGTGTTTCAGACGGAGGACGCCAATGAGGGCATCTCGGCCTTCCTCGGCAGGCGCACGGCGAAGTGGCAGGGGAAGTGACGCAGGGGTCTCCCGCAACACAAGCGCCAACGGAGCTCGCCCGCCTGATCAGGGAGAGCGATCGCGTGGTCGCACTCACCGGTGCCGGGATCTCGGTCCCGTCCGGCATCCCGGACTTCCGTACTCCTGGGAAGGGGATCTGGGAGAAGGTCGACCCGATGGAGGTGGCCCACATCGACGCCTTCCATCGCGACCCGCGCCGCTTCTGGAGCTTCTACCGACCGCGCTTCTCAATGCTGGACGGCAAGCAGCCGAACCCCGCGCACCACGCGCTCGCCGAGCTTGAGGCGCGGGGCCTGCTGGAGGCGGTGATCACGCAGAACATCGATCGCCTGCACACGAAAGCTGGCAGCGAGCGCGTGGTCGAGGTGCACGGATCGATCGCCACCTCGAGCTGCACCACCTGCCGTGCCAGCTACCCGCTGGAAGGGATCGGCGAGCTCTTCGATGAAGACGGTGTCGCCACCTGCGCGTGCTGCATGGGGAAGGTGAAGCCCGACGTCGTGCTGTTCGGGGAGCTGTTGCCGGAGACGGCGATGGCGGAGGCGCAGGAGCTGTGCGCGTCGGCCGACCTCCTGCTCTGCGTCGGCTCCTCGCTGGAGGTGTACCCGGTCGCGGGGCTCCCCAGCCTGGTCCTCGACTCCGGGGGACAGGTCGCCATCGTGACCAAGGGTCCGACGCCCTACGACGCCGAGGCGGCCGTGAAGCTCGACGGGGACGTCGTCGACGAGCTTCGCATCGTCCTCGCGGCCCTGTAGGCACATGTCAGGCGAGCCGGCGACGCCGCAGATGTCGCTCGCACAGCCGCAAAGTTTCGGCGACCTCGGCGCGGCGATCTTCGGCTAGCTCGCCGCGCAGGGCCTCGTTCGCTGCGCGACCCGTCGCCGAGCGGCGCTCCCGCAGCGCACTCAGCTCCTCGGCGTGTCTGGGCGAACCGCCCTCGAGTTCCGCGAGCAGCGCCTCGAGGCCCACGCGCAGCTGCAGCGCCGCGTCCCGGCTGCGGCCGGCGTCCAGATCCGCGCGGGCTCGGAGCACCAGGCCCTCGCCGGCCGATACGTCCTCGCGCCGGCCGAGGACAGCCGCGACCCGCTCAGCGGGACTCAGCGCCTCGCCCCGCCGGCGACGAGCGGACTGCGGCATCGCTACAGCCTCCTCCCAATGGCCCCGCGACAGTCCCTCGCCCGTCCCGAAGCCCAGTCGCACCGCCAGGGCGTGAGCCGCGGTGGCATCCGCGACCCCGGGATCGAGCGTCGCGGTGCGCTGGGCATGCAGTGCCCGGTTGACGATCTCAAGCGCCGTCTCGACCGCCTCGTCCACCAGATCGGTGTCCTCGCGAAAGCGGGCGAACCATCTCTCGGCCTCGACGCGGTCGCCCAGCGGCTCGGGCTTGACGACCGTCAGCGTCGTCAGCGGCACCGGGCGCGGCTTGGCGTCGGGGTCGATGTCCTGCGGCCGCGGGCGCCTCAGCCGCCGCCGCGGCGGCGGCGGAGAATCGCTGACGGCGACCACGAGCACACGCTCGGGCTCTCGCGCCATGTAGCGACCCTGGTCGAGGCCGAACGCGCCGGCGAACTCGAGCTGTACGAAGGGGAAGTGCTCCGGGTCGGCCACGCGCGGAGAGTATTCAGGGGGCGCCGCTTTCGCGGCGGTTACTCGCCGACGTGAGCGCTCGAGGCGCGGTCGCCGCCGCCGGAGTTGCGCCCGTCCTTGCTCGGGAGCGCGAAGCGCGAGGGCGAGGTCGGAACCTTCGGGTTGTCGATCTCGGCGATGCGCTCGATCAGGCGCTGCCACTGATCCGCCTTGAGGATCTCGCTGAACTGCTTCGTCGCCGAGCCGGTGCCGGGCCCGTACAGCGGCTGGTAGCCGACGTGCACGTGGTCGGCGTGATCCGCCATCGCGAAGGTGTTCGCGCCGAAGTCCATGAGCGAGATGATCTGGTCGGGCGCCATCGAGCCCTGAAGCTGCATCACGTCCCGCACCAGCGCCTCCGTGATCGACGCGCGGCCCTGGTTTCCGAGCACCGGGATGCCGTTGATCTGGGCGATGTCGACTGCGTTGCCCGAAGAGTGGTGGCTGATGCTGCCCGAACTCGTGTAGACGGAGTGGCCACACTTCAGCGAAGTGACCGTGAGGCGGAAGCCCCGCTCGGCCAGGTACTCGAGCAGCGCCAGGATCCGGCGGTCGATCTGGCCGGTGCGGACGTCTTCGCGCCCGCAGGAGTAGAGCTGCACTCGCGGATCGGCCAGCACGCGACGCACCAGCTGCGGCTTCGACATCAGCAGCACCTGGCCGGTGGTGGCATCGCCAGAGAACGGGTCCTCGCCGGCGGCGCGGTAGATCGCGGTGGCTTCGAGCAGCTTCCATCCGTCGAGGATCGGCTTCGGGTCGATCCTCGGCGCACCGCGACCGGCCGGCTGGATAGCGAAGTGCAGGTGCGGCGCGAGCTTGCTGGTCTTGCCGACCCGGCCGAGCACGGTGCCCGCGATCACCTTCGAGCCTTCCTTCAGCGGGCGCATCTCCATCGTCTTGCGGTCGAACCGCAGCACGCCCGAGAAGTAGGACTTGAAGCTCTCATAGCCGGGGAACCGCTCGGCGAGCAGGTCGTTGAGCTGGCCGCTGAGGTCCGCGCGATCGACGTTGTTCGGGCGCTCCGGATACGCGTAGAGCCGCTCGCGAGCGTCCTCGGTGTTTACCGGCCCGTCGCTGGCCGCGGCCCGGGCAACTCGGCCCCGGTTCGCGCCCTCGCTCGCCGGTGCGCTGGGCTCGCGGTCGTCCTTCGGCGACACGAGCTTGAAGTCGTCGGCGCTCAGGCGATCGCGCTTGGGCACCGGATAGACGTCGGAGACGCGACCGAGCTCGGCGTAGGTGAAGCGGTTTCCGTAGGCGTCCTGCAGCACCAGGTACTTGCCGAGCCGCTTGGAGTGACCGATCTCCTTGATCACTCCGTCGTTGACGGCGACGACCGGCGCGCCGTCCCGGGTGTAGATGTTGATCCCTCGACGTGTGGGTGAGCTTGAGACGACGTCGGCGACGTTGCCGGCCTGGCGCTTGCCCGGCTTCGAGCGCTTCAGCGCCTGGCGCTCGGAGATGTCGTCGGCGTAGCGGGCGCTGGCGGCGACCGGGAAGCGCGCGCCCTCGGTGAGCCCGGTCAGCGAGCCCACTAGGTCGTCGGGCAGGCGACCGTACTGACGGGCATACAGGAGCACCTCGTCGACGTACCAGTCGGCGTGGTTGTAAGCGAAGATCGCCCGCTGCAGGTCCTCCTCCCCTCCGGCGGCGCGCAGATACCTGGCCGCGGCGCAGATCGCGTCGAGCGGGTTGTAGGGATCCTTGCGCCCGTCCTCGTTGGCGTCGACCCCGTAGGCCTTCCAGGTGGAGGGAAGGAACTGCATCCAGCCCACGGCTCCGGCGGTGGAGACGTTGAGGTTGGTGCCGAACGCGGTCTCGATGCGGTTGATCGAGGCGAGGATCTGCCAGGGGATGCCGTACTGCGTGCCGCAGGCCTGGTAGAGCGGGAGCAGGAAGGGCGGAATCGTGAACTGGTCGATGACGAAGTTCGGGACGCCGATCGGCGCGGGGCCGAAGTCGGCGATTGTCAGCGAGGGGTTGGCGTCGGTTGGGGTGCCGTCCGGGTTGCGGGTCGGAGGCTCCTCCATCGGCTGCCGGTCACCGCCGCCGGCTTCGCTCTCGCCGCCGCCTCCGCCTGGGCCCCGATCGCCGGCGCCGTGGCCACCGGTCGGGCCCTGTCCGGTGACGCCGTTGTCGCCGCCGGCGGACCCACCGCCGCCCGGAACGGTGCCAGGTGGAGGCGTGGTGCCCGGAGGAGGCGCGGTGCCGCCGTCATCAACGCCGGGTGGCGCGGGCGGCGGGTTGCTCTCCTCGTTGTCAACCGGCCCGTTGCAGCCCGGGTCGGCGAGATCCTTCAGGCCGTCGCCGTCGTCGTCGGTCTGATTGGAGCACGCAGGCAACACGTCCAGGTCGAGGTTTGCGCCGCCGGGCAGGTTCACCGAAACACCGTCGCTTCCGACGCCGAGCACGGGATCCGCGGCCCGCACCGTGCCCGCGGTGACGGCGACGCCGAGTCCGGCGAGCGCGATCGCAAGTAGAAACTGCCTTCTCATCCCTAATTCGTCCCTTTGGGGCCGGCTACAGGCAACATTCCCTGTCGCCGCGCCTGGCAAAACGCCTGCTCCCGGATGCAGCGAACGCTACTTGGTCCCCCAGACCTTTGCAACGGGGAACCGCAGGCGTGTCCACGCACGTTCAATCGGCATCTGAGGCACGCGGCTTGAAGAATCACTACCTACCGTCGCCTGCTCCTTTCGCCGCCAGTCGGATCACGTTGCGCACGTATTTCTTTACGCTGGCGGCGTGGTGAGCGACACCCCCGAGCCCAACAGCCTGCGCGCGCGCGGGGAGGAGGCCGTAGGTGAGCTGGCGCAGGCGCTGCTCGAAAACCCGCTGTTCAGCAACGCCTTGGGGCGTGCGCTGGGCGCTGGCGAGCGCGCCGTGCAGGCGCAGCGCTCGGCGATGGGAGCGGCGGGGATCGCTTCGAGCGCCGACCTCGAGCGACTCGAGAAGCGCCTGCGATCCCTCTCGGCCCGGGTCGAAGCGATCGAGGACCGGCTCGACGAGCTCAACGCCTCGCGCGGTTAGCCCTCCCTCGCAAGCGCGTCGGCCGCCAGCTTCCCGGCCTCCCGCGACGCTTGCTCGAGCCGGCTGTCGTCCAGACGTTCGCCTCCGGCTACGGCGGCTATCACCAGGCACGAGGCCACGGCGACCTTGCGCCGTTGTCCCACGGCAAACAACGCCGCCGTACCCAGCTCCACGGCCGTGACTCCCGCCTCGACCCAGGCCGTGCGGCGCGCTCCTCCGTTCGGGTCGTAGTAGAGGTCGGTGCTTGCCACCGTCGTTGCTCTGGCGCCGCCGGCACGCACAAGCGCGGCGTGAAGGCCGGGATCCGGCCCGGCGACCGACGGGGCACCGAGCGCCCGACTTGCGCCGTCGTCGCTGACGGCCGTCGCCACCGTCACGAGTTCGCCGAGCGCGATCTCCCCGTCGAGCGAAGTGCAGGTCCCGATTCGGATCGCCCGACTGACCCCCAGGCTCGCGAGCTCCTCCAGCACGACGGCGGCACTGGGCCCGCCGATTCCCGTTGACTGGATGGTCAGCGCGTGGCCGGTGGGGGTGGTGCCCGTGTAGCCCCAGAGACCGCGATTGTGGTTTGCCATTCGGGGGCGCGCCGTCAGCGCTTGGGCGAGCGCGAGCGCGCGACCGGGATCGCCGGGCAGAAGCGCGTCAGAGGCGATCGCTGCGGTTGGGCGGAGGTGGACGCTCATCGGGTGCGGATTATGCTGCGCCCTGTGAGCGGTGAGGGCACGAAGAGGCCGTCAGATGGCGGGGACCAGGGTGTTGGCGACGCGCTGCGCTCGGCGATCCAGCGCACGCTCGATGCGACCACCCCGCCGCAGACCCGGGAACGCGCCTCCGAGCTTCTCGACGAGGTCGCCCGGCGAGGTCGCGACGTTCGCAACCAGGTTGCCCGGCGAGGTCAGGAGGCCGGCGCCGAGCTCGCCAAGCGCGGCCAGGAGGCCCGGGATGAGCTCGGCAACCAGCTCGAAGCCCTGGAGAAGCGCCTCGCGTCGATCGAGGAAGCCCTCCGCCGGCAGGGTGGTGAGGGCTCCAAGCCGCGGACCAAGGACTCGGCCGGCTCGGAGGGCGACACCTCGGTCTCCGAATCTAAACGTGAAGCTGAGAGTTAGTCAATGACCGGGCGCCGCGTGGTGATCACCGGCATCGCAAGCCACTGGGGGCTGGAACTGGCGCGCCGGCTCGAGCGCGACCCTGGAATCGAGCATCTCGCGGGAATCGACACCCGGCGCCCCGCCGCCGAGCTGGAGCGGACGGACTTCATCGAGGCCGATCTGCGCAGCCCGCTGCTCTCCCGGGTGCTGCCCTCCACCGAGGCTGACACGGTGGTGCACTGCGGCATCCTCTGGTACCCCGAGCCCGGAAAGCCGGCGAGCGCGCTGCACGAGATCAACGTCATCGGCACCCTGCAGCTGCTCGCCGCGTGCGAGCGGACACGAACCCTCGAGCGGGTGGTGGTGCGGGGCTCGGCGGCGATCTACGGCTGCGACGCGGCCGCGCCCGCGTTCTTCGAGGAGGACCTGGCGGGAAAGGGGAAGCTGACCACGCGCTTTCAGCGCGACATCTCCGAGCTGGAGGACTACTTCTCGAACTTCGCCCGCCGCCACTCAGAGCTCGTCTGCTGCATGTTGCGGTACCAGCCCGAGATCGGCGCCGAGCTCGACACCCCGCTGGTGCGTTACCTGACGCTTCCGGCGGTGCCGGTTCAGCTCGGCTACGACCCGCGGCTTCAGTTCCTCCACGCCGCCGACGCGACCGGCGCGCTGGTGGCGGCCGTCGAGAACCCCGTTCGCGGCGCGGTGAACGTGGCTCCGGACGGTGCCATCTCGCTCAGCCGACTGCTCCGGCTCCTGCGCCGGCCGGCGATCCCGATTCCGCACCCGTTGTTTCGTCCAACGCTGGAGAGGTTCGGCCGGCGGCTCGGCGTCGGACCTCTGCTCGGTGATGCGATTCGGATGCTGCGGTTCGGTCGCGGGGTCGACAACCGCCGACTCCGCGAGGAGATCGGATACGAGCCTCGCTACGACGCGGTCGAGGCGATCCGCGACTTCGCGGCCAAGACCAACAGGCGCCGCATCGGCCCACAGCTCCATGCGGGCGCCGTCGTCGAGCGGTTCGCCGGGGCGGGCCGGTGAGCGCCACCGACACCACCGAGGGCCCGCTTCCCGGTCCCGAGGCGCTCGCCGACTTTCTGCGGAACATGCGGGTCGGCGTCGAGTCCGGCCTCGACCCGCTGACGGCGGCGCAGCGCGCTGCCGGCTCGCTGCCGAAGCAACTGAGCGGCGCCGTCGACGCGATCGCGCGAAGGCTTCAGGGCGAATACCACGAGGACGAGTGGGGTTTCGACGAGGAGCTCGCCGAGGCTGTGTTCCCCCTCTTCGACTTCCTCTACTCCGTCTGGTGGCGGGTGGTCGCCGAGGGCGCGACCAACGTGCCCTCCCACGGCCGCGCGCTGCTCGTGTCCAACCACGCCGGGTCGCTGTTTCCGTTCGACGCCTCGATGATCACCATGGCGCTGATGAAGACCCATCCGCTGCCCCGGTGGCCGCGGTTCATGGTTCTGGATTGGGCCTTCGTCCTGCCTTTCATCTCCGGCTTCATGCGTCGCGTCGGTGGGATCCCAGCCAGCCCGCGCAACGCTCGCCGGGTGCTGGAGCAGGACGAGTTGGTGATGGCGTTCCCCGAGGGGGTCAAGGGCACGGGCAAGCAGTTCTCCGAGCGCTACCGGTTGCAGCGTTTTGGCCGCGGTGGGTTCGTCGAGGTGGCGCTCCACACGGGGGCCCCGATCGTCCCTGTCGCGACCGTGGGCTCGGAGGAGATTTATCCGAAGCTCGGTGAGAGCGAGGCGCTGGCCCGCGCGACGGGTGCCCCGTTCGTTCCGCTGACGCCGACGTTTCCCTGGCTCGGACTGCTGGGGCTGGTGCCCCTGCCCTCGCGCTGGCGGATCGAGTTCTGCGAGCGAATCGACCTGTCGGAGTATCCGCCGGAGGCGGCGGACGACCCCCGCTTGGTGTTCGACCTGTCCGAGGAGGTTCGCGAGCGCATCCAGCAGAAGCTCTACGAGAACCTGGTCAAGCGCGGCTCGGCGTTTCTCTGAGTCGCCGTACCCCGAGCCGACTCGCCGCAATAGACTCGGCGCCGGAGATGGTTGCTTCCGCTGCCACGCGGGGGGGCGAAGGGCGTTCGGGCAAGCGGGTGCCCGCGTCTGAGCTGCCCGAGTTGCTCGACCGCACCCTGACCGAGCTCGATCGGGACGAGCGGCTGGGCCCGTTGATTCGGGCGACGGGCATGCGGCTGCGCCTCGAGTGTCCCGACGTCGGGTTGGTGTTGAACGTCGCCGCATCGGACTCCCCGGACCGTCACATTCGCTGGGCCTTCAGCGACGACGTCGATTGGGAGCCGCGGCTCGAGCTGCAGATGGCGTCGGACGTGGCCAACGCCTACCTGCAGGGCAAGGAGAGCCTCGCCGTTGCCATCGCGCGGGGCAAGGTGCGCTGCAAGGGGGAATCGAGGATCGCGCTCCTGTACGTCCCGGCCACGCGGCTGATCGTCGAGCCGTACCGGCGAGTCGTCCGTGACCTCCACCCGGATCTCGTCCTGACGTAAACAAACCCGACGAGATCCTCCGCTTCGCGTCCGGTCTCGTCGGGTTAGGGCCTGTTGCCTGACCCGACAGGCACCTCCGTATCTACCGCGACGTTGTCGCTAGCCCGTCCGATAGTTGACGGGCGGGGTTGCGAGGCGTAGCCTGCCGAACAGAGATACGGCAACAGGCCGCAGTGGGCCCCGCCGCCCGTCCGCCCCGCGGCGACTGGGGCGCGAGCGCGAAGTCCGCGAGGCGCCGGCGGCGCCGCAGGCCGACGAAGCGGGCCGTGAAGCCCGCAGGCGACGGGGCAACGCGACCCCGTCGCCTCACTTAGTAAGTCCGCCGACATCCTCCGCTCTGCGTCCGGTGTCGGCGGGCGAGAGCGCGTTACCTGACCCGGCAGGCCGTAAGGCATATGTTCAGGACGGCGTGGCGGATGACTCGATCTCGATCAACGAGGCGGCGGAGATCTCCGGCGTCCCGCCCTCGACGCTGAAGCGGTGGGCGAGCGCAGGGGTGGTGCCGGTGGAGGGCGGGCGTTGGACCGTGGCCGCCGCGGCGCAGGCGCGAGTGGTGGGGCGGATGCGCGAGCGGGGTCACACCCTCGACGAGCTGCGCCGCGCGGTGCGCGACGGGCGCCTGGCGTTCGGGTACGTCGAGGATCTGCTCCCGTCCAGTGAGCGCAGCTTCACGCGTGCCCAAGCCGCGGAGCGGTCCGGCCTCGAGGAGGAGCTCGTGGAGCGGATCATGAGCCTGCTCGGCACCCCGACCGCGATCGAGGGCACGCTGACGGAGCAGGACGCCCAGGCGATGGAGCAGATCGCGCAGGTGCTTCAGGCCGGGTTCCCGCTCGTCGCGATGTTGCAGCTGGTCCGCGTCTACGCGCAGTCGATCCGCAAGATCGCCGAAGCGGAGGTCCGGCTGTTTCACCTCTTTGTGCACGAGCCGCTGATCCGCCAAGGGGTCGACGCGCTCCAGATGGCGGAGGAGATGGAGGGCATGGCTCGCGACCTGCTCCCGCTGACCTCCCCGTTCATGGAGTACGTCCACCAGCGCTACCTGCGCTTTTACATGGAGCAGGACGTCGTGGGACACATGGAGGCGGAGCTCGGGGAAGCCCGGCAGCTCGGGCGGGTGCAGATGGCGTTCTGCTTCGTCGACCTGACCGGGTTCACCCGCTACACGGAGGAGGAGGGCGACGAGGAGGCGCTCGACCTCGTGGAGCGCTTCGTCGAGACGGTGGAGGCAACGCTTCCGGCCGAGGCGCTCGTGGTGAAGACGATCGGCGACGAGGTGATGATCGTCTCGCCTGATCCCGTGACCCTGACGGAGTGGGCGGTTGGCTTCCTGACGCTCTTCCAGGAGCGCCCGCAGCCGAGGGTCGCCCTGCACCGCGGTCGAGCGGTCTACAGGGACGGCGACTACTTCGGCGGCGAGGTCAACCTCACGCACCGGGTCGTGGCCCGCGCACTGGGGGGCGAGGTGATGGTGACGGCTGCCATCGTCGACGCGATCGGCCGCTCGGACTACCTCGAGTTCGATCCGATCGGTCGTGTGGAGCTGAAGGGGTTCGGCGACCCGGTGGAGCTGTTCGTCGCCAGGGCGCGGGAGCCAGTGGATTCAGGTGAGCCGCTTTAGCGGCGAAAGCGGCATTTGTCGGCGGTGACAGTGACGTAGGGAGCGCAGCGTAAGCTTCGGCGCGTGAAGGAGGAGGCGCTCTCCGAGCTCGGCGATGTGGTCAGGTCGAGCGGTCTGATCGATCCCGGTCATGCCGTCGTCGTGATGGTCTCCGGAGGGCCCGACTCGGCCTGTGCCGCGGCCGGTCTGGCCCGTGCCCTCGGCCCGGCGCGCGTCCACGCACTGCACGTCAACTACGGGCTGCGAGATGCGGCCGACGCCGACGTGGCGGTCTGCCGTCGGCTGTGCGCGGCACTCCGGATCGACCTCCACGTCGAGCGCGCGACCGTCGGCGAGGGCAACCTTCAAGCCGAGGCTCGCCGGCTTCGCTACGAGGCCGCCGAGCGGTTGCGGGCGCGCACCGACTCCCGGTGGATCGCCACCGGCCACACGCGCACCGACGCGGCTGAGACGACGCTGTACCGCCTCGCCACCTCGCCGGGCTCTCGCGCCATGCTTGGGCTGCCTCCGCGCAACGGCCGTGTGGTGCGTCCCCTCCTGGCCCTCGATCGCGAGCGAACCCGCGAGCTCGCTCTCGCCGCGGGACTGCCCTTCGCCGACGATGAGTCGAACCAGGACGAGCGCTTCGCGCGCAACCGGCTCCGTAGCCGCGTGCTGCCCGAGCTGCGCGAGCTGAGCCCGGCCGCCGAGCGCAACATCTCCGAGACGCGGGCCGAGCTCGCTGAGGAAGCGGAGCTCCTGGAGCGCGTGGTCTTGGAGGAGCTCGAACGAGCCGGCGCCGGGGCCGGCGCCGTCGCGATCAACGCCGAGGTGCTGGCCGACGCCGAGCCCGGCCTGCAGCGGCTCGCGCTGCGAGCGCTGGCCGAGCGATCCACCGGCCGGTCGGTGCCGCTGGGACGCGAGCGCGCCGCCGAGATCCTGCGGCTCGCCGCTGAGCCCGAAGGAGGGACCGTGGACCTTGGCGGTGGGCTGACGGCGAGCTGCGAGGGCGGGTTCGTTCGCTTCCAGGCCTCCGAGGCCGAGGCCGCTCCGGAACCGGTCGCGTTGCGCCTGCCGGGAAGGGCGCGACTTGGGCGCTGGGAGGTCCGCGCAGAGATCCATCCGGGCCCGGTCGACCCCGTCGGGCCAGAGCTTGCGACCCTCGACGCCACTGCCTTCGGCGAGGGCCGGATCGAGGTGCGGACTTGGCGCGAGGGCGACCGGATTCGGCCACTTGGGATGGAGGGCTCGAAGACCCTCGGCGACCTGTTCGCGGACCGGCAGGTGCCGCGCTCGCTGCGGCACAGCCTGCCGGTTGTGACGGTGGACGGCCACGTCGCCTGGGTCGCCGGCGTCGCGGTTTCCGAGGACTTCCGTCTGGCGCCGGACACAGAGGAAGTCGCTGTCCTCACCGCTCGCGTGCTGGAGTAGCGCCCGTGGGAAGCAGCGACGACGTCGCCTCCGACCCAGCCATCGGCGAGACGCTCGTTTCGGCCGAGGACCTCGAGCGCAGGGTGCGCGAGCTCGGGGCGGAGATCAGTCGCGACTACGAGGGCCGCGACCTGGTGATGATCGGAGTGCTGAAGGGCGCGGTGCTGTTCCTGGCCGACCTGATGCGGGAGCTGACGGTGCCGTGCGAGGTGGACTTCATGGCCGTCTCGTCATACGGCTCGTCGACGGACTCCTCGGGCGTGGTGCGGATTCTCAAGGACCTCGACGCGACGATCGAGGGCCGCGACGTGCTCCTGGTCGAGGACATCGTCGATTCGGGGCTCACCCTCCACTACCTGCTGAAGAACCTGCGGGCACGAGATCCCGCCTCACTTGAGGTGTGCGCGCTGCTCACAAAGCCCGAGCGCCGGCGGGTCGAGCTCCCGATCCGGTACGTCGGATTCGAGATCCCGAACCGGTTCGCGATCGGGTACGGGCTCGACCACGCTCAGCGCTACCGCAACCTGCGCTACGTCGCCGTCCTGAACCAGTGATTCCAGCCTGTGCGCGGCCCGTAGATTGGGCGTGGGCACCCTGGTACGCTGGTCCAACCGTCGTGGGGCAGCGTCAGACCCCTAACCATGCCGGAAAACGTTTTTCACAGCTCGAGGCGGCGTAGATGAGGCGCTTCTTCAGAAGCGCCGCGTTCCCGATCCTGATCGTGATCGTGCTGGCGTTCTTCGCCCAGCGCCTGATCAGCCCTGGCGAGCGCGAGGAATCGACCTCGTACTCGGAGTTCATCACCATCGTCGAGGACGAGGCTCAGGTGGACACGATCGAGTCGGTGACGCTGAAGCAGAAGACCGACACGATCGACGTCAAGAAGACCGACGGCACCGAGTTCTCCACGGGCTATCCGTCCGAGTCCGAGGCCCAGCTGGTCAACACGCTCGAGCGCCAAAAGGTCACCTTCGACGTCGAGGGCACCGGCGGCTCGAGCTTCCTCTCGATCCTCACCTACATCCTCCCGTTCGTCCTCTTCTTCGGGTTCTGGCTGTTCTTGATGAACCAGATGCAGGGCGGGGGATCGCGCGTGATGAGCTTCGGCAAGTCGCGGGCCAAGCGGATGTCCGTCGACGCTCCGAAGATCACCTTCCGCGACGTTGCCGGCGCCGACGAGGCGGTCCAGGAGCTGCACGAGATCAAGGAGTTCTTGGAGAACCCGAAGAAGTTCCAGGCGCTCGGAGCCCGCATCCCCAAGGGCGTGCTGCTGTACGGCCCGCCGGGTACCGGCAAGACCCTGCTCGCCCGCGCCGTTGCCGGTGAGGCGGGGGTGCCCTTCTTCTCGATCTCCGGATCGGACTTCGTCGAGATGTTCGTCGGCGTCGGCGCGAGCCGCGTCCGCGACCTCTTCGAGCAGGCCAAGCAGAATGCCCCCTGCATCATCTTCATGGACGAGATCGACGCCGTTGGCCGTCACCGCGGCGCCGGCATGGGCGGCGGCCACGACGAGCGCGAGCAGACACTGAACCAGCTGCTCGTGGAGATGGACGGCTTCGAGATGAAGGACAACATCATCCTCATCGCCGCCACCAACCGGCCCGACATCCTCGACCCGGCGCTGCTTCGCCCCGGCCGCTTCGACCGCCAGATCGTCGTCGACCGCCCCGACCGCAAGGGCCGCAAGAGGATCCTCGAGGTCCACACCCGGGGCAAGCCGCTGGCCAAGGACATCGACCTCGACGTGCTCGCCGGCCAGACCCCGGGTTTCACCGGCGCCGATCTCGCGAACCTCATCAACGAGGCCGCGCTGCTGACGGCGCGCTCCGGCCATCGCGAGATCACGATGGAGGAGCTCGAGGAAGGGATCATGCGGGTGATCGCCGGCCCGGAGAAGAAGACCCGGGTGATGTCGGAGAAGGAGCGGCTGGTGACGGCCTACCACGAGCTCGGCCACGCGATCGTCGGCCACCTGCTGCCCAACACCGACCCGGTGCACAAGATCTCGATCATCAGCCGCGGCCAGGCGCTCGGCTACACGATCTCGCTTCCCACCGAGGACAAGTTCCTCACCACCCGCGCGGAGCTCGCCGACACGATGGCGATGACCCTCGGCGGTCGGGCGGCGGAGGAGATCGTCTTCGGCGAGATCACCACCGGCGCCTCCAACGACCTCGAGAAGGTGACCGAGACGGCCAAGCAGATGGTCATGCGTTACGGCATGTCCGAGCGGCTGGGACCCCGGGTCTTCGGCCACGATCGATCGATGCCGTTCCTCGGTCGGGAGTTCAGCGCCGAGCCCGACTACTCAGACGAGATTGCGCGCGAGATCGACGATGAGATCCGCCGCATCGTCGAGGAGGCCCACCAGAGCGCCAAGGACATCCTGGCCGACCGGCGCGAGGCACTGGACCGGATCTCCAAGATCCTGCTCGAGCGCGAGACGATCGACGCGCCGCAGTTCGAGAAGCTGCTCGACGGTGCCTCCGAGGAGGAGGTGTTCGGCGCCGAGGACGCGGAGGAGGCCGAGGAGGCCGACGCCGAGCCCGAGGAGGCCGAGAAGGGCACCGTGAGCGAGGGGCCGCGGCCGGTCCCGAAGCCGCGCCCCGGCTTCGCCGGCGGCACGGCCGAGATGCGGGCGGACGAGCCCAAGCGTCTGCGGTAACTACCGGCCGCAGCGCCCCCAGGCCGCAATTCGCCGACGAGTGCTGGATTGACCATGACATGCATGGTCAAGCCCGCGTTCGTCGCGCATCCCCTCCTACCCAGCCGTTCTAAACGCCCCTCGGGATACTGAACGCATGGCCAAGCTCATGGGCATCGTCAACGTGACCCCGGATTCGTTCTCGGACGGGGGCACGTTCCTCGACGCCGGGGCCGCGATCCGGCACGGTCGCGAGCTCGCGGCGCAGGGGGCGGACATCCTTGACGTCGGAGGCGAGTCGACCCGGCCGGGCGCCGGGGCTGTGAGCGCGGAGGAGGAACTCGCAAGGGTCGCCCCAGTCGTCGAGGGGCTGGCCTTCGAGCGCGGGCCGGGCGTGCCGGTTTCGATCGACACCTCCAAGGCGCGGGTGGCCGAGGCAGCTCTAGGCGCCGGGGCTCAGATCGTCAACGACGTCACCGCGCTGCGGGGCGATCCCGAGCTCGCCGCGCTCTGCGCCGACCGCGATTGCGGCCTGGTGCTGATGCACATGCTCGGAACGCCGCGGACGATGCAGCTCGACCCGACGTACGACGACGTCGTCGACGACGTCAAGGCGTTCCTGGCGGAGCGGCTGGAGGTTGCGACCGAGGCGGGGGTTGCCGACGAGCGAGTCTGGCTGGACCCCGGGATCGGCTTTGGCAAGACGCTCGACCACAACCTCGAGCTCCTGCGGCGACTGGGCGAGCTGGGCGAGCTGGGTCGCCCGATCGTCGTGGGCAGCTCGCGCAAGAGCTTCATCGGCAAGCTCACCGGGCGTGAGGTGGACCAGAGGCTGGGAGGGACGGTTGCCTCGAACGTGCTCGCCGTGCTGGCCGGCGCGGACGTGGTTCGGGTGCACGAGGTCCTCGAGCTGCGGCAGGCCGTCGACGTGGCCGAGGCGATCGTGGGTCGTCGCGACTGGCGCGATGGGTCGATGACCCTTGCCGGCGCGCGCTAGATAGGTTTGGCGCCGTGGAGGCGCATGGAAACGGCCCGGACTCGGCGGTGGAGGTCGAGCTGCGCGGGCTATCGATCTACACCCACCACGGAGTCAGCGAGGCCGAGCGCGAGCTGGGACAGCGACTCGAGCTCGACATCGGCTTCGACGTCCCGGACTGCGACGCGGTGCTCACCGACCGCGTCGAGGACACGATCGACTACGGCGAGGTGGCCGACATCGTCGCCCTGGCGGCCACCGAGCGCAGCTATCGGACGCTGGAGCGGCTCGGGCACGTGATCGCCGAGCGCCTGATGGATCGCTACGGCTGTGAGTCGGTCCGCGTGCGGGCTGCCAAACCCGAGCCGCCTCTGCCGCTGGCGATCGAGGAGGTCGCGGTGGAGGTCGTCCGCACCCGTTCGCCCGACGAGGCCGAGGAGGACTCGGACGACGAGGAAACCGCGTGACCTCGGCGCCGCGCCGCACGGGCTACCTCGGCCTGGGCTCCAACGTCGGCGAGCGCGAAGAGCACCTGCGGGCGGCGCTCCGGCTGCTCTCCGAACACGGGGTGGTCGTCGACGCGGTCTCCTCTGTGTACGAGACGGAGCCGGTGGGCGAGATCCTGGATCAGCCCGATTTCCTGAACGCGGCGGCGCGGATCGCGACCTCGCTGGAGCCCGAGGCGCTGCTCGACGTCTGCAAGGCGATCGAGGTCGAGCAGGGCCGGATGCTCGCCGGGCCGCGCCACGGCCCCCGGCCACTGGACATCGACCTGCTCCTGATTGGCGAGCTCGAGCTCAACACGGATCGGCTCAGGTTGCCCCACCCCGAGGTGACGGCGAGGAGGTTCGTGCTGATGCCGCTGCTCGAGCTCGATCCGGAGCTGACCCTCCCCGACGGCACGCGGCTCGGAGAGGCCTTGGAGGGGCTGGGCGAGGGGGAGCGCGTCGAGCGCGTGGGCGCCCTGACCGGCTGACCGTCGAGTTTGTCAGCCCTGGGCTGACGCAGTCGACGCTCGTACGGGCTCGATCCACTCGGCCGGGAGGACCGGCGGCACGTCGCCCGGGTAGTCGGGTACGAACTGCCTGGAGTGTTCGCCGGCCGGTCGTGCGGCGATCACGGGGCGCAGGTCCTGGAGCGTCATCGCGAGCCCGACACCGGCCGCGATCTGGAAATCGGCTGCGTTGGGCTGCTCGCTGCCGAGCAGCCCGTCTGCGATCCAGGCGTCGATCCGGTCGAGGTAGCCCCGGAAAGCGGCCAGGTCGCTGCGCACGGCGTCGTCGTTGATGCCATGAATGCGCTTCTCGGCGGCGATGATCGGCGAGGCTGTGGCCACCGCCAAGCCAACGGGCACGCCGAGCTTGGCATCGCCGACGTAGCTGGCGAGCGCCTCTCGGTCGCGCTGCACCGCGTTCCAGAAGATCCGCCGGGTCGCGTCCGAGAGCGCCTCCTCACCCCAGCGCTCTGCTTCCTCGACGGCCGCCCGCCGCTCGGGATCCGCTGGGAAAAGCGGCGGCTCGGGTTGAACCTCGTCGAGCGCCCTCGAGATCGCGCGCGAGCCGGTGATCTTTCGCCCATCCAGCTTGAGCGACGGGATCGTCACCCCTGGGAACCGCAGCGCTTTCAAGACGCCGCGGCTGATCACCGGCATCAGGTCGACCCGCTGGTACGTGATGCCCTTGTGCTCGAGCATCCCGCGCACCGCCATCGCCGGGTGCGAGCCCGGGATCACGTAGAGCTTCGTGTCCACGCAAGGATCCTATGGTCTGGCTCAAACGCCCGCGCGCACGCCTGGCGGCGCCGAATGCGCGGCGGCAGGGATTCGAGACAGCCCATGCGAGGCAATACTTGGTTTGTGCTGCTCGCGATCGACGTCGGCAACACCCAGACCCACCTGGGCGCGTTCAGCGATGGGCGGCTGGCCGAGCACTGGCGCTTTCAGACTCGCGCCGGCGCCACCGGCGACGAGCTGGCCGAGCGGATCTCCGGGCTGCTCGGGTTGCAGGGGATGTCCCTAGCCGACGTCGACTCGGCAGTCGTCTCGTCCGTCGTGCCTCCGCTCGGCGCCGAGTACGAGGCCATGGCCCAGCGGCACCTCGGCACGCCGTGCCTGCTCGTGGGCCCAGGCGTCAAGACCGGAATGCCGATTCGGATCGACAACCCGTACGAGGTCGGCGCCGACCGGTTGGTGAACGCCGTTGCGGCCTACGATCGCGTCGGGGCCGCCTGCGTTGTCGTCGACTTCGGAACCGGGATCAACTTCGACGCCGTCTCGGCGGCGGGGGAGTACGTCGGGGGAGCGATTGCGCCGGGCGTGGAGATCTCGCTCACCGCGCTCACCGAGCGTGGCGCCCGGATTCCGCGCATCGACCTCGCCGAGCCCGAGTCCGCGATCGGCAAGTCGACGCGAGGGGCGATCCAGTCCGGGGTGATCTTCGGGTTCGCCGGGCTCATCGACGCGATCGCCCGTCGCATCGAGGCCGAGCTCGCCGACGGCCCGACGTTCATCGCCACCGGCGGCCTGGCGAGCGCGATCGTGCCCTTCTGCGAGACGATCGACGAGGTCGACGACCTGCTCACGCTCACCGGGCTGCGCCTGATCTGGGAGCGCAACCAGTGACGCGGCCCCCCCTCACCTCGCCCTTTGCGATCGGCCCCGTCGAGGTCTCCAACCGGGTGCTGCTGGCGCCGCTGGCCGGGATCGGGAACTGGTTCGTCCGCCTCCAGGCCCGGCGCCACGGCGCCGGACTGGTGTTCTCGGAGATGGTCTCAAGCTTTGCCGTCTATCACCGCAACCGCCGCACGCGCGACGAGCTCCTCCACATCCACCCCGACGAGCACCCCGTCGCGATCCAGCTCTTTGGGTTCGACCCGCACGTGATGCGCTCGGCGGCGGCGACCGTCGCCGAGACCGGCCCGGACCTGATCGACATCAACATGGGGTGTCCCGTGCCCAAGGTGTGCAAGTCGGGGGCGGGAGCAGCGCTGCTTCGCGACCCGGACCGCGCCGTGGAGCTGGCTCGTGCGGCCCGGGAGGGCTCGGGACTGCCCGTGACCGTGAAGCTGCGCTCGGGGATGGATGTCGGGGACCACTCGGGACTCGCGCTGGCCGAACGGCTGGCGAGCGAGGCGAACGTGTCGGCGATCGCCTTCCATCCGCGCGCGGCGGCGGTCCACCACAAGGGCGCACCCGACTACGGCTTGGTGCGCGAACTGACCCAGCGCGTCGATGTGCCGGTGATCGTGTCCGGTGGCCTCGCCAGCGCCGAGCTGGCCCAGCGCGCCTACGAGGAGTCGAGCGCCGAGGCGGTGATGATCGCTCGCGGGGCGCTGGGCGATCCGTGGATCTTCGAGCGCCTGACCGGCCGTCGCACGCGACCGGTCGACGAGGCCCAGGTGCTTGCCGAGCTCGACTGGGTTCTGGAGCGCGGTGAGTGCCACTGGGGCCCCGAGCGGGCGGCGCGCAACCTTCGCAAGTTCTATCCCTGGTATCTGGATCGGCTCGGCGTTACCGGTGCCGAGGCGCACGCCTACCAACGGGCCGAAAGCGTCGCGCAGGTGCGGCGGATGCTCACGCAACTCGCGCCCAGCGGCCTCGTGGCCTGACCGCAAACGGGGCTTGCGGCCTGAGCTCAACGGGGCAGAGCGCCTCGCTATAATCGCCCGCCTTGCCCGAGCCCGCGTGCGCAGAAAGCGTCGCGTTTCGGGCGTTTCTAGTGGGGGGGCGCCGGCTGTGGCGGGCGCTCGTATGACACGGAGAGACTGAGGTTCAGGAAAGTGGCGCGTGACGCACTGATCACTCCCGAAGGGCTCGACAAGCTCAAGTCCGAGCTCGAGCACCTGACCACCGTGAAGCGCCGCGAAGTTGCGCAGCGCATCAAGGAAGCTCGCGAGTTCGGCGACATTGCCGAGAACTCCGAGTACGACGACGCGAAGAACGAGCAGGCGCTGCTCGAGCAGCGGATCGCCCAGCTCGAGGAGCGGGTGCGGCGCGCGACCGTGATCGACGAGTCGGAGATCGACACCGCGGCGGTTGGTGTCGGCGTGGTCGTCCACGTAAAGGACCAGAAGTCAGGCGATTCGCAGAAGTTCCACATCGTCGGCTCGGCTGAGGCGAACCCGGCCGAGCAGAAGCTCTCCAACGAGTCCCCGATCGGCAAGGCGCTGATGGGGCACAAGCGCGGCGAGGTCGTCACGGTCGAGACTCCCCGCGGTCCCAAGAAGAAGCTCAAGATCACCAAGATTGAGGCGGCGTAGCGCCTCGACTGTGATCTAGGCTCGGCGGATGGCCGAGCCTGAGAACGGCGGCGACGCCCGCCCGGACTCGCATCTCCTTGCTGAGCGACGGGAGAAGCTCGAGCGCCTGCGCGAGGCGGGAATCGAGCCGTTCCCGCACGGCTTCGACGGCAGGGTCGAGATCGCCAAGGTCCACGAGGCCCACGACGGCCTCGCCGCGGGCGAGGAGACCGACGACTCGTACAGGGTCGCTGGGCGGATCGCTGCCAGGCGGGGCCACGGCAAGGCCGCCTTCATCGATCTGGTCGACGCGAGCGGGAAGATCCAGCTGCACTCGCGGGCGGACGTGGTCGGGGAGTCCGAGCACGAGCTGCTCGTCGGACTCGACCTCGGGGACATCATCGGGGTCGAGGGAACCGCGTTCAAGACCAAGCGGGGCGAGCTCTCACTGCGGATCACCAGCTGGACGCTGCTGGCAAAGAGCCTGCGCCCGCCGCCCGACAAGTTCCACGGGCTCGAGGACACGGAGCTTCGCTACCGCCACCGCGAGCTCGACCTGATCGCCAACCCGGAGGCTCGGGAGCGGTTTCGCAAGCGGGGGACGACGATCGCAAGCGTACGCCGGTGGCTCGACGACGAGGGGTTCGTGGAGGTCGAGACCCCGGTGCTCCAGCCGCTCTACGGCGGCGCCCTCGCGCGTCCTTTCACCACCCACCACAACGCCCTGAACCGCGACCTTTACCTGCGGATTGCGACCGAGCTGTATTTGAAGCGCTGCGTGGTTGGAGGGATCGAGCGCGTGTACGAGCTGGGCAGGGACTTCCGCAACGAGGGCGTGTCCTTCAAGCACAACCCCGAGTTCACGATGCTCGAGTGGTACGAGGCCTACGCCGACTACAACGACGCGGCCGACCGGCTCGAGCGCCTGGTCGCCGACGTCGCCGAGCGGGTCCTGGGAACGACCCGGGTCGAGCGCGAGGGCGTCGAGATCGACCTGGCGCCGCCGTGGCGGCGGATCACGCTGCGCGACGCGATTCGGGAACGGACGGGAATCGACATCCTCGAACACCCGACCCGCGAGCGGCTCGCCGGGGCGATGGGCTCAACGCCGGATCCGGAGGAGGGCTGGGGCAAGCTCGTGGACGGCCTCCTGTCGAAGGAGGTCGAGCCGACCCTGATCCAGCCGACGTTCGTCTTCGACTACCCGGTGGAGATGTCGCCCTTCGCCAAGGGACACCGCAGGGAGGACGGCCTGGTGGAGCGCTGGGAAGCGTTCGCGGGCGGTTTTGAGATCGCCAACGCCTTCACGGAGCTCAACGACCCCGACGAGCAGCGCCGGCGCTTCGAGGCCCAGGCGGAGGAGCTGCGCCGGGGTGATGAGGAGGCGCAGCCGTTCGACGAGTCCTATATCCAGGCGCTCGAGTACGGAATGCCACCAACCGGGGGAGCCGGGCTCGGCATCGACCGCCTGGTCATGCTGTTGACCGGCGCCCGGACGTTGCGCGAGGTCGTGCTGTTCCCGGCGCTGCGGACGTAGCGGCTTCAGCGAGCGAAATCCCGCAACTTGCAGGGCCTCCCGCCGTCGGCGCCGGAACCCGACAGAGCGGGCGAACCACGCCGATATACTTGGGCCTCGTTGTAATCGACAACCGGAGGTTCTAATCCAACGGCAGCTCGGGGCCGAATACTTGGATAGGACCCCGGCGCTGTCGCGTCCCCCAGGGCAGCTAGAACTTAGGTAGGCAGATCGGAAAGTGTTCGAGCGATTCACAGAACGGGCCCGTCAGGTGGTTGTCCTCGCCCAAGAGGAAGCCCGGACCCTGAAGCACAACTACATCGGCACCGAGCACATCCTGCTCGGGCTCCTGCGCGAGGAGGAGGGCCTCGCCGCTCGCGTGCTCGAGTCGCTGGACATCACCGTCGAGCGCGTGCGGGCGCAGGTGGTCCGCATCGTCGGCTCCGGTGAGGAGGTGACCTCCGGTCAGATCCCCTTCACCCCGCGGGCCAAGAAGGTGCTCGAGCTCGCCCTGCGCGAGGCGCTCTCCCTCGGACACAACTACATCGGCACCGAGCACATCCTGCTCGGGCTGGTGCGCGAGAACGAGGGCGTGGCCGCGCGCATCCTGCTCGACTTCGACGCCGACTCCGAGAAGATCCGCAACGAGGTGATCCGGATGCTGTCCGGCCCAGGCGGCCGACGCCAGGGCGCCGGCGCGGGCTCGGGCGAGGGCAAGAAGTCCTCGAAGCTGCTCGACCAGTTCGGCCGCAACCTGACCAAGCTCGCCTCCGAGGGCAAGCTCGACCCGGTGATTGGCCGCGAGACGGAGATCGAGCGGATCATGCAGATCCTCTCCCGCCGCCAGAAGAACAACCCTGTGCTCCTCGGCGAGCCTGGCGTCGGCAAGACGGCGATCGTCGAGGGCCTGGCCTCCCGCATCACCAAGGGCGAGGTCCCCGAGCTGCTGAAGAACCGCCAGATCTACACGCTCGACTTGGCCGCGCTCGTCGCCGGCTCCAAGTACCGCGGCGAGTTCGAGGAGCGCCTGAAGAAGGTGATGAAGGAGATCACCCAGCGCGGCGACATCGTGCTGTTCATCGACGAGCTCCACAACCTGGTCGGGGCCGGCGCCGCAGAGGGCGCCATCGATGCCGCCTCGATCCTGAAGCCGGCGCTGTCGCGCGGTGAGCTGCAGACCATCGGCGCGACGACGCTGGACGAGTACCGCAAGTACCTCGAGCGCGACTCGGCGCTCGAGCGGCGCTTCCAGCAGATCAAGGTCGACGAGCCTTCGATCCCCGACACCGTGCAGATCCTCGAGGGCCTGCGCGAACGCTACGAGGATCACCACAAGGTCAAGATCACCGACGAGGCGCTGGCCGCCGCTGCCGAGTTGGCAGACCGCTACATCTCCGACCGGTTCCTGCCCGACAAGGCGATTGACCTGATCGACGAGGCCGCCTCGCGGATGCGGATCAAGTCGATGTCCCAGCCGCCCGTGTACCGGGACCTCGAGGAGGAGATCGAGGAGACCCGGCGCGCCAAGGAGGCGGCGATCGAGGCCCAGGAGTTCGAGAAGGCCGCCAACCTGCGCGACAAGGAGCGCCAGCTCACCAACCGCAAGCGCGAGCTCGAGGACCAGTGGGAGGCCGGCGACGGCGGCGAGCGGCCGACCGTCGGCGAGGAGGAGATCGCCGACATCGTCTCGATGTGGACCGGCATCCCCGTCTTCAAGCTCACCGAGGCCGAGACCAAGAAGCTCGTCCGCATGGAGGAGGAGCTGCACAAGCGGGTGATCGGCCAGGACGTCGCGATCGAGGCCGTTTCGAAGGCGATCCGCCGCTCGCGGGCCGGGATCAAGGATCCCAAGCGCCCGGCCGGCTCGTTCATCTTCCTCGGCCCGTCGGGCGTCGGCAAGACCGAGCTTGCCAGGACGCTTGCCGAGTTCCTGTTCGGCGACGAGGACGCGATGGTGCGCATCGACATGTCCGAGTACATGGAGAAGCACGCCGTGTCGCGCCTGGTCGGCTCGCCGCCCGGCTACGTCGGCTACGACGAGGGCGGCCAGCTCACCGAGGCCGTGCGCCGCAAGCCCTACTCGGTGCTGCTGCTCGACGAGATCGAGAAGGCGCACCCCGACGTCTTCAACATCCTGCTCCAGATCCTCGAGGACGGGCGGCTCACCGATGCCCAGGGTCGCACGGTCGACTTCCGCAACACGATCGTGATCATGACCTCGAACATCGGCGCCAAGGACATCGCCCGCAACGTGTCCTTCGGCTTCGGCAGCTCGGACGAGACGGGCGCCTCCTACGAGGACATGAAGGACCGGATCATGGGCGAGCTGAAGAAGGTCTTCCGACCCGAGTTCCTGAACCGCATCGACGAGGTCATCGTCTTCCACAAGCTGACCAAGGATGAGATCAAGGAGATCATCGACCTGATGATCACCCGCGTCCGCGCACAGGTCGCCGAGCACGACCTGCAGCTCGAGCTCAGCGATGAGGCCAAGGAGCTGTTGGCCGAGAAGGGCTGGGACCCGGCGATGGGCGCGCGGCCGCTGCGCCGGGCGATCCAGCGCTTTATCGAGGACCCGCTCGCCGACGAGGTGCTGCGCCAGGGACCCGACACGATCGTCTCCGGGACCACGGTGCTGGTCGAGCGCGACGAGTCGGGCGACGACGAGGAACGTCCCCTGTCGCTGAAGATGGTCAAGCCTCGCAAGCGCGCTCCGCGCAAGGAGAAGGAGCCCGTCGGCGTGGGCGCCAAGAAGTCGGAGGGTGACGAGCCCTCATCGGACGACCAGCCCGCGAGGCCGCTGCCGGGCGACGGCGGCGAGCCCACCCCCAGCGAGTCTTAGCGCAAGTTTCCGTCCGCCCGGGGGGTGCCCCCGGCGGCGCCGCTACCCTTTGGCCCATGGGGAGACTCCGCGGCGGGTTCGCGCTGGCGCTCGCGCTCGCGCTCGTGCCGGCGTCGGCAGGGACAGCATCGGCCTCCGGCTCGGGCGAGCCGCAGCCGCGCATCGTCGGCGGCGAGCCGACCACCATCGAGCAGTGGCCCTGGCAGGTCGCGCTCGCCTGTGAGCCGGAGTCCGACTCCAGGTGCGTCGGCGACGGGTTCCAGCGGCAGTTCTGCGGTGGATCGCTCGTCGCCGAGACGATCGTGGTCACCGCGGCCCACTGCGTGTTCGACGAGAACACGATGACGTTCGAGCCCGCGACCGACTTCGAGGTCTTCACCGGCCGCACGGTCCTCTCCTCGTCCCAAGGGGAGGTAAGCGACGTCGCGGAGGTCTACTACTTCGTCGACGCAATGGGCGTCCCGACCGCGCAGGCCCAATCGACCGATCCCGACGTCGACCCCGAGCTCTACAACCCGGCCACACACGAGTGGGATGTCGCCTTCCTCCAACTCGAGTCCCCATCGAGCTCGCCGCCAATCAAGATCGCCGGTGCCGATGAGGCTGCAGTGTGGGAGCCCGCCCGGGCCGCGTACATCACGGGCTGGGGCGACCTCGCAAGCGGGGCGAGCGACTTCCCCGACGACCTGCACGCAGCGCAAATCGAGATGATCGGTGACGGGACCTGCGGTTCCGGGAACTCGTACGGGTCGGCGTTTATCGAGGAGACGATGGTCTGTGCGGGCATCCTGCAAGGCGGGGTCGACACCTGCCAAGGCGACAGTGGTGGTCCACTGGTGGTGCCGATGGCTGGCGGTGGCTTCCGGCTAGTCGGCGACACGAGCTGGGGTATCGGCTGCGCGATTGAGAACCTCCCAGGGATCTACGGTCGGGTTGCCGAGGATCCGATACGCACCGCACTGCAGACGGGCATCCAGACCGTGAGCCCCTCCGACGACGTGGTCGGCTCTGGAGGCCAGCCGGACACCACCGCACCGCAGACCACCATCAACAGCGGCCCGCAGCCGCGAAAGCGAAACAAGAAGGCCACCTTCACCTTCTCCTCGAGCGAGGCGCCGCCGATCCTCGGCCCGCAGTTCGAGTGCAGACTCGACGCCGGCAACTGGGCGCCGTGCAAATCACCGAAGAGCCTCACCGTCCCCAACCGCGGCTGGCACAACTTCAGGGTGCGGGCCAGCGACCTGTCGGACAACACCGACCCCTCACCGGCCGTGCACACCTGGAAGGTCAAGAAGAAGCGCAAGCGTCGCCGGTAGCGCCGGAGATTGGTTTCGCAGCACCCCGGGCGCGGTGGCGTCGGGCGGGCTTCATACGCTCACCGAGTGAGCAAAGCCCGAACGACCTACGTCTGTCAGTCCTGCGGCCACGAGGCGCTCGCGTGGTCGGGCCGATGCGCCGGCTGCGGCGAGTGGAACACGCTGGTCGAGACGGCTCGCTC
This sequence comes from Solirubrobacterales bacterium, assembly GCA_036257465.1. Classification (GTDB taxonomy): domain Bacteria; phylum Actinomycetota; class Thermoleophilia; order Solirubrobacterales; family 70-9; genus DATAFO01. The sequence continues at coordinate 78,139 of DATAFO010000063.1, forward strand.
TGAACCACGCGCCTCGGCCGCCGGTCGGAGCCGCCGGGCAGATGGCGCGGCTGCGACGCGGCCGGTCGCTCTGCGCGACGTGTCGGCGCCCTTTCAGGCTCGGATTCTGACCGGCGTGGAGGAACTCGACAGGGTGTTGGGCGGTGGGCTGGTGCCGGGGTCGCTGGTGTTGCTCGGCGGCTCACCGGGAATCGGCAAGTCGACGCTGACCGGGATGGCCCTGGGCAACGTCGGTGCGGCCGGCCACCGCGTGCTGTACGTCTCGGGCGAGGAGTCGACGGCCCAGGTGCGGCTGCGCGCCGAGCGGCTGGGCGACGCGGCCCTCGCGGTGCCCGCGCTGGCGGAGACCTCGCTCGAGGCGGTCCTGGCCACGCTCGAAGCAGAGCGCCCGGTCGCCTGCGTGATCGATTCCGTCCAGACGCTGCACGCCGAGGGCATGAGCGGCGCGCCCGGCTCGGTGGGCCAGGTGCGCGAGGCTGCAACGGCGATCATGGACGTCGCCAAGCGGCTCGACTGCGCCGTGATCCTGGTCGGTCACGTGACCAAGGAGGGAGCGGTCGCCGGACCGCGAGTCCTCGAGCACCTCGTCGACTGCGTGCTGCTCTTCGAGGGAGAGCGCGAGCGCAGCTTCCGCACGGTTCGGGCGCTGAAGAACCGCTTCGGTGCCACGAGCGAGGTCGGAGTGTTCGAGATGCGGGCGGGGGGGCTGGTTGAGGTCGCCGATCCGTCCGCCCGCTTCGTGGGCGAGGCGAGCGCAGCCCCAGGATCGATCGTGCTCTGCGCGATGGAGGGCACGCGCCCGCTCCTCGTCGAGGTCCAGGCGCTCGTCGCGCCGACCGAGATCGTGCCGCCGCGGCGCGTCGCCACCGGCATCGACCGAAACCGGCTCGCGATGATCCTGGCCGTCCTCGCGCGGCACGGCGGCCCCTCGTTGTCGAGCGCCGACGTGTTCGTCAACGTCGCTGGCGGAGTCCGCGTCGACGAGCCCGGGGCCGACCTGGCGGTCGCGCTGGCGATCGCCTCGGCGCACCGCGGCGAGCCGCTCGCCACGGACGGGCGGCCTCTCGCCTGCTTCGGCGAGATCGGGCTGACCGGCGAGCTGCGGCCGGTCGCCCATGCGGACCGCCGGCTTGCCGAGGCGCTCAAGTTCGGGCTGGGCCCCGTGCTCGCCCCGGCAGGTGGGGAGCAGCTTGATGGCCTGAGCGGGCATTCGACGCTCGCCTCGGCGCTTCGCGGCGCGCGCCCGGCGTTCGCAAGGGCCGCGGCCTAGGCCCCGACACCGACGAGAGTCGATCCACCCGACCACAGGCCGGGCGAATCGCCGCCCGTCCGGCTGATCCGTGACGAAAGCTCGCATGCGCCGGCTCCGACTCCTCACCCAGCCTCGTCCACAAACGTGCCTTGACAACCTAAAAGCCGAGCTATCCACACGGGATTGGCCTGAATACGCGCATTGTGGGGCGTTTGCCATCATGGCCCGCGTGGCGCTGAATGCCGGGGACGACCTGAATGAGCTCGAGGCGCGACAGGATCCCCGGCTCATGCGAGCGCTCGACATGGTCGCGCCCGGGCGCCCGCTGCGCGAGGGGATCGACAACATCATCCACTCGCGAACGGGGGGCCTGATCCTGATCGCCGAGGCCGACGAGGTCTCGTTTCTGTTTTCGGGCGGGATCAAGCTGGACGTCGACTACACCCCGGCGCTGCTCTACCAGGTGGCAAAGATGGACGGGGCGATCGTGCTCGACCCCGAGGCGAAGAAGATCAACTGGGCGAACGTCCAGCTGATGCCGGACCCGACGATCCTCTCAATGGAGACCGGCACCCGCCACCGCACCGCCGAGCGCGTCTCGAAGCAGACCAAAGCGCTGGTGATCGCGATTTCGCAGCGTCGCGACGTCGTCTCGCTGTACGTGGAGGGCATCAAGTACATCCTCCAGGACATCCCGACGGTGCTCTCGAAGGCCAACCAGGGCCTCGCGACGCTTGAGAAGTACCGCGCGCGGCTCGACCAGGTCTCGTCGCGGCTGACCGCGCTCGAGTTCGTCGGCGGCGTGGTCCTTTACGAGGTGCTGTCCGTGCTCCAGCGCGCCGAGCTGGTGACGCGCATGGCGTCTGAGGTGGACCGCTACATCATCGAGCTCGGCACCGAGGGCCGGCTGATCGAGATGCAGCTCGAGGAGACGGTGGTGGGCGTGATCGCCGAGCGGAGCGCGATCGTGCGCGACTACAGCGCCGGGGACTCAGAGGTCGAAGTCGAGCGCGCTCTCTCCGAGCTCGCCGAGCTTCCGCATCAGGAGCTGCTGGACTTCGGCCGCCTCGCGGAGCTGCTCGGCTACGACCGCAAGACCAACACACTTGACTTCCCTGTCATCCCGCGCGGCTACCGCGCGCTCTCCGGGGTCCCGCGCTTACCGCGCCTGGTGGCCCAGAAGGTCGTCAACCACTTTGGCGACCTGGAGGCGATCCTGGCGGCGTCCGACGCCGACCTGGAGGCGGTCGACGGGGTAGGGGAAGCCCGCGCGCAGGAGATCCGAGAGGGCCTGCGCCGGCTTCAGGAGGTCGAGGTGGTCGACCGCAACCGGTGATCAGGCGGCCACCCGCGGCCGCCCCGACTATGAGGAGGCAAACATCCCAGAGCTAGCTGTTGAGGAGTCCGCAGAGGCAGGCGACGAGCTCGGTCCCGTCGAGTGCACGTTCGAGGCAGGCGACAACGTCGTCTACCCGCACCATGGGGCCGGAGTCGTGCTGAAGAAGGAGAGCAAGACTCTCATGGGCGAGAAGCGCGACTACCTGACGATCAAGATCCTGCACAACGAAATGACCGTGATGGTTCCGTGCGAGAACGCTCACCGCGCGGGCCTGCGTCGGGTGATCGACGAGGAGCAGGTCAAGAAGGTGATCGAGGTTCTGGAGGGCGAGGTCTCCGACATGCCCAAGAACTGGAACCGTCGCTTCAAGTACAACCGCGAGAAGATCAAGACGGGCGACGTCTTCGAGCTCGCGGAGGTGGTTCGCAACCTCTCGATCCGGGAGTGGGAGAAGGGACTCTCCACCGGGGAGAAGCAGATGTACACCCGGGCGAAGAAGATCCTCGCCTCGGAGTTCATGTACGCCCTCGACAAGGACGAGGAGGGGGCCGAGGAGTACATCGACGAGCTCCTGGAGGAGCGCTTCGGCGCCAAGGCAACCGCCTAGGACGACCGTGGTCATTGCGGCCGCCGGCTCCGGAGAGAGGCTCGGAGCCGGTGGCCCGAAGGCCCTTGTCGAAGTCGCCGGGCGGCCGCTGCTTGCCTGGTCTCTGGCCGCGTTCGCGCAGGCGAAGACCGTCGATCGCGCGGTCGTCGCCGTGCCCGCCAGTCACGAGACCGCGGTCCGCGCGCTCGCCCCAACAGATTTCGAGGTGGAGGTCGTGCCGGGTGGCGACACTCGCGCGGAGTCCGTCGGGAACGGCTTAGCCGCGGTGCGTTCGGAGCTGGTTGCTGTTCACGACGCGGCCCGCCCTCTGGTGACGCCCAAGCTGATTGATGAGCTGGTCGCCAAGCTCGCGGAGCGCCCGGACGCCGCGGGCGTGATCGCCGCGGCCCCGGTCACCGACACCGTCAAGCGCGCCCGTGAGCCACGCCCGCCGAAGGGGGAGTTCCAGCGCGGCGGGACGACCGTGGCCAAGACCGAGAGCCGGGATCACCTCTGGACGGCACAGACCCCGCAGGTCTTTCGCGTAGCCGCACTGCGCGAAGCCCACGACACCGAACCCCAGCGAGTGGCGGCGGCGACCGATGACGCGATGCTGGTGGAGGAGGCAGGCGGGAAGGTGGTGATCCACCCATCGCCGGCGGAGAACCTGAAGGTGACGACTGCCGCGGATCGGCGTCTTGCAGAGCTGCTCCTCGCCGAGCGCTGCTAGCGCCGCAGCAGGACCCAGAGCAGCACGGCCGCAAACGCCAGCACACCGAAGCTCATGGCCGTGCCCATGTTCGCGGCGCCGAACGCCTCGGCGATCGCCGTTGCGCCGACGAAGACGCCCAGCAGCAGGCCGACGTCGCGGATCGAGTCAGCCACTGGTCGTCGTCTTCGACGCTGGCGCGCGCGTGTGCCGGGAGCGGCCCAGGGGCAGGCCGGCGAGCTCGCGGGCCTGGTCGTCGAGGTGGGCTCGCCGCCTGCGCACGTACAAGCGTCGCTGCACGTACAGGGTGAGGAGCCCAGCCAGGAAGATGGCGCCGAGGTTCACCGCGAGTTGCGCCATAGCCCCCCGCCACTCTCCCCACTCAGCGAACGCGGCGGCGACACCGATGTTCGCCGCAGCCGGGATGGTGGTGACCGAGATCAGCACCCCGACCAGGGCGCCGGACTTTGCGTTGGTCAACGAGAGCATCCCCGCCGTGCCGGCGAACGAGGCGACGATGAACGAGAACCAATCCGGGTGGGCGATGAAGTCGGTCAGGGGATGCACCGTCGAGACGAAGTCCTCCGGGGTGAGGTCGACCGCGCGGACGAAGAGCGAGAACAGGAACGCGGCGGTGATGCCCACCGGAAAGCCGACGGCCAAAGCGATCAGCGAGCGTTTCGCCACCTCCCGTCGCTTCTGGACGATTGCCACGCAGAGCCCCGCGATCGGGCCAAACTCGGGCCCCACGACCATCGCCCCGATGATCAGGATCGGCGAGTCGAGGAAGATCCCGACCGAGGCGATCAGGCAGGCGAGCACCATGAAGGCGATGAAGCTCGCCGAGAGCTCGACCTGCTCGGAGGTGCGCGACTCGACTTCTTCCCAGACGACCGCGTCGCCGACTGCGCCCTCCGCCGCCTCCTCGGCGCGCTCTGCCGCGACGGAGATCTGAGAGTCGATGTGCTCGAGCGCGATGGAGCCCTCGACGTCTACGTGCAGCTCCTTGAGGTCGGAGACGATCACGCTTGCGTCCTCGCGGGCGACGTCGCACAGGATCACGTCGCCCTCGGGCTTTCGAGCCGCCCGCTCCAGGTAAATCAGGTTGGACACCGAAGGGGTGTTCTGGAGGAGGTCGAGGGCGTGCTCCGCCTGATAGCTGGGAAGGACGATCCGCAGGTGGACCATGCGCGGCTAGCGTACAGCGAGCGTTCCCATGCTCACCGACTACCACGTCCACCTGCGCCCCGACGATCTCGAGGCGACGCCCGGCGAGTACTTTACGTCGTCAAACGTCGAGCGCTATCTAAAGGCCGGCGGCGAGGCCGGGATCTCCGAGCTCGGCGTCTCTGAGCACGTCTACCGCTTCACGGAGGCGCTGCAGGTTTGGGACCACCCGTTGTGGGAGCTGAACGCTCGCGACGACTTGGTGGCGTACTGCGACTTCGTGCGGGAGACGCCGCTGCGCCTCGGAATCGAGATGGACTTCATCGCGGGCCGGGAGGACCGAATCGCGAACCTCCTCGACGGCCAGGACTTCGACTACGTCATCGGCTCAGTCCACTTCCTCGCCGAGGGCGGGGTCGACCACGATGGCTACGACGTCTGGGAGCGGGTGGGCGACCCGGATCGCGTCTGGGCGCGGTACTTCGAAACCCTCGCCCAGGCCGCTCGCTCGGGCCTGTTCGACGTTCTCGCCCACCCAGACCTCGTAAAGATCTGGGGCGAGCGTCGGCCGGCGCCGGCGCGGGACCCCCGCTTCCACTACGAGCCCGCGGTTGAGGCGATCGCCGAGTCCGGGGTCGCGGTCGAGGTGTCGACCGCCGGGCTCCGCAAGCCGGTCGGAGAGCTCTATCCGTCCGAGGCCTTCGCCGAGATGTGCGTTGAAGCCGGCGCTCCGTTCTCGCTCTCCTCCGACGCGCACGTTCCCGAGCAGGTGGGATACGAGTACGAGCCGACCGTGGAGACGATGCGAGAGTGGGGCATCCGCGAGGTGGCCGTGTTCGAGGGCCGGCAGCGCCGGATGGAGCCGCTCGGATGAGTCTGCGCGTCGGCGTCGGCTACGACAGCCATCGCTTCGAGGCCGAGCGTCGGCTGGTTCTAGGCGGAGTCGGGATCGAGCACCCGCAGGGGCTCGCGGGGCACTCCGACGCCGACGTGCTCACGCACGCGGTGATCGACGCGCTCCTGGGCGCCGCCGGGCTCGGCGACCTGGGCGAGCACTTTCCGGCAGATGACGAGCGCTGGCGCGACGCGGATTCGCTGGACCTGCTGCGCACCGTGTTGGGGATGCTCCCCGGGCCAATCGCGAACGTCGACGCGACCCTGGTCGCCGAGCAGCCTGCGCTCAAGCCGCACCGCCGGGAGATGGAGGCGAACCTGTCGCTGGCACTCGGTGGGCCCGTGAGCGTCAAGGTCACCAGCAACGAGGGCCTCGGCTGGATCGGTCGCGGCGAGGGGATCGCCTGCGTCGCGATCGCTCTGCTCGAGGTGGCTGACTAGGCTAGGTAATTCAGTGAGGGGCATTCATGCCCCGAAACAGCCGTGTGCCGATGGTGGTGAATTGATGGATCTAGGGCCGCTGGCAACCCCCCTCTCGCTAGCCCGCAGGGTCAAGCTGGGCAAGCTCGGCTCGCTCCCCGACCTGCCGTTCAACGTGAAGACGCTCGCCGACGCCGGCGTGATCCGCCCGGTTCGACCCGACAAGCTGGCGCGAGTGGCGCGCGAACTCGCCCGCTGGGGAGCCTCGCCGGCGGCGGGGATAGCCGCCGCCGCGATCACACACGGAGGCGACGACATGGTCATCGACGAGGCCGGCTCGCTGAGCTTCGCAGACGTTCATCGGCGCTCCAACGCGCTGGCCGACAGCCTCGCTCGCGAGGGCATCCGGGCTGGGGACGGGGTGGCGATCATGTGCCGCAACCACCGTGGCTTCATCGACGCCACGCTGGCGGTTTCCAAGCTCGGTGCGAACGGCCTCTACATGAATACCGCGTTCTCGGGCCCGCAGCTCGTCGGCGTGGTGGAGCGCGAGCGGCCAGCCGCGCTGATCTACGACGGCGAGTTCGCCGGTCTGCTGACCGACGCGGCTCAGGAGATCCGTCGCTTCGTCGCCTGGCGCGAGGACGGCGAGACGATCGGCGACGACCCGGCGATCGAGGACATGATTCAGGCTGGAGACGACTCCGACCGCGATGCCCCTGACGAGTCGAGCCGCTTCATCATCCTGACGTCGGGCACGACCGGGACCCCGAAGGGCGCGCAGCGAAGCCAGCCCGACACGCTCAGCCCGCTGGCGGCGATGTTCTCGAAGATCCCGCTGCACGCCGAGGAGCGGACGATGATCGCCGCGCCACTGTTCCACTCGTGGGGATTCGCCCACTTCATGCTCGGTCTGGCGCTGAACTCCACCTACATCCTGCAGCGGCGGTTCGACCCCGAGCGCACGCTGGAGGCGACGGACGCCAGTCGGGCGACCGCCCTCGTCGTCGTCCCGGTGATGATGCAGCGGATCCTCCACCTGCCCCAGGAGACACTCGACACCTATCCGCTTCCGGACCTGCGCGTCACGGCCGCGAGCGGCTCGGCACTGCCCGGCCCGCTCGCGACCAAGTGGATGGACGCCTTCGGAGACAACCTCTACAACCTCTACGGGTCCACCGAGGTCGCCTGGGCGACCATCGCGACTCCCGAGGACCTGCGCGCCGCTCCGGGCACGGCCGGGCGCCCACCGCGGGGCACACGGCTGAAGATCGTCGACCAGGAGGGCAACGAGGTGCCCCAGGGCGAGACGGGGCGGATCTTCGTCGGCAACGAGATGGCGTTCGAGGGATACACCGGCGGTGGCGGCAAGGACGTGATGGACGGCCTGCTGTCCTCCGGCGACGTCGGCCACCTCGACGCCGACGGCCGGCTGTTCATCGACGGCCGAGACGACGAGATGATCGTTTCCGGGGGTGAGAACGTGTTCCCGCGCGAGGTGGAGGACCTGCTCGCCGGCCACGAGGCCGTCAAGGAGGTCGCCGTGATCGGCGTGGACGACGAGGAGTTCGGCCAGCGCCTGAAGGCCTTTCTGGTCGTGAAGGAGGACTCCGACCTGGACGAGGACGGGGCGAAGGCCTACGTGAAGTCGAACCTCGCCCGCTACAAGGTCCCGCGCGAGGTGGAGTTCCTCGACTCGCTGCCGCGCAACGCGACCGGCAAGGTCTTGAAGCGGGAGCTGGCCTGACGCCGCACCACGTCTCGCCATGGCTCGACGCCGCTGAACGGCCGGAGCGGCCGCCGCTCGATGGCGACCTGCGCTGCGACATAGTCGTGGTGGGCGGGGGGATCGTGGGCCTGACGACCGCCCTGATGCTGCGCCGCGCTGGGGCGGACGTAGTCGTTCTCGAGGGGCGTCGGATCGGCGCCGGCACGACGGGCAACACGACCGCCAAGGTGACGTCGCTGCACGGGCTCAAGTACGCGCGGCTCGCGCGCGAGCAGGGGACTGAGACCGCGCGGGTCTACGCGGAGGCGAACGAGTTCGGGCTCAAGCAGGTCGTCGAGCTCAGCGATGAGCTCGAGATCGAGTGCGACCTGCGGCGAAAGCCGGCGTACACGTACACGGAGGACCCGAGCGAGTTAGAGACGATCGAGACCGAGGTGGAGTCGGCTCAAGCTGCGGGCCTGCGGGCCATCTTCACCGAGGAGACGGATCTGCCGTTGGACGTTGCCGCCGCGGTCCGCCTCGACGACCAGGCGGAGTTCCAGCCGGTCGCGTACCTCGCCGGGATCGCGGCGGCGCTCGATCGCGACGGACAGGCGGTGTACGAGGGAACCCGGGCCGTGGCTGCCGGGGAGGAGGGTGTGGAGACCGACTCCGGGCGCAGAGTGGGCGCCGAGTGGGTCGTAGTCGCCACACATCTGCCGTTCACCGACAGCGGTCTGTTCTTCGCCCGCTCACACCCCGAGCGCTCGTACGCGGTCACCGCTCGGCTCGAGAGCCCGGTCCCACAGGGTATGTACCTCAGCACGGAGCGCCCGGCGCACACGTTCCGCGCGGTCCCATGGCAGGGGGAGGAACTGTGGCTGATCGGCGGCGAGTCGCACGAGGTGGGCAGCGGTGACCCGGTTGCCAGCTATCGCGCGCTGGATGCCTTCGCCCGGGAGCGGTTCGGGGTGGTCTCCGTGGAGCACCGCTGGAGTGCCCACGACCACATGCCGGCCGACGGCCTGCCCTACATCGGGCGCGCGACGCCGCTGGACGACCGGATCCTCACCGCGACGGGGATGGGGAAGTGGGGCCTGGCGCTGGGCACGGCGGCGGGCGCGATCCTGCGCGACGCCGTCGAGGGCCGCGAGAACCCGTGGGCTCCACATTTCAGCCCCCGGCGACTGCCCCCGGTGCGGTCGGTGCCGCGAACCCTCGAGCACGACCTCCACGACGGGTTTCACTTCTTTCGGGACCGCTTGCGCCGCGGCGGGAACGTGGAGAAGCTCGCCCCAGGCGAGGGCCGCGTTGTCGGCGACGGCCTCGGGCAGAAGGCCGTCCACCGCGACGACGCCAGTGTTCTGCACGCCGTCTCCGCGCGCTGCACCCACCTCGGGTGCATCGTGCGCTGGAACGCAGCGGAGCGCACCTGGGACTGTCCCTGCCACGGCTCTCGATTCGAGGCGACCGGAGAGGTCCGTACCGGGCCTGCCACCAAGCCGCTCGAGCCTCGGACCGTCGGGCGGGACTCCCCGGACTCCGGCTAACGCTCCGTGCCGGTCGTCTTGTGCGGTGCGCCGACCGGTTTCGACTCCGGCGAGCCGCGCTGCCGCAGGTAGATCGCGAGGACCGCGAAGGAGCCGACGGCCAGAAACTCCGACTGCCAGTTCTGCAGGGTCGATTCCCAAAAGCGAGCGCTGCCGACGTAGCTGAGCCACGAGACCGTCGCCTTGCCGTGCGCCCGCTGCTCGGAGTTGAAGTCGGTCCACCCCGTCACCGATTGGGCGAACCAGGAGCCGAGGAAGATAACCGCCATCACGACCAGCAGCGAGTTTGAATAGACCCAGTTGCGGATCCCGCGCACGCGGGCCCACTGCGGCGCCTCCGGGCCAGCCCAGCCTCCGACCCTCTGCTTGCGATCCGACTCCGCGCCCTCCTCGCCGATCGGCTTCGATTCGGGTGACCCGCGCTGCAGCAGCCACACCGTCGCGAGCATGAACAGCAGAAACTGCAAGTACTCCGACTGCCAGTTCTCCATCACGGCATTGCCGAAGTTCGACGAGGTGACGTAGGCCCAGAACCCGATCGGCTCGGCGTCGTGGGCGAGCTGCTCCTGGTTGTAGAGCTTGTGGCCTGCGATGGCCTGCCCGACGAGTGCGGCCAGGAAGATCGCAAGGAAGAACAGGGACAGGGAGTTCTCGGAGGCGAAGCGCCGTACGCGGCCGGCCCGCTCAGTCCCAGCCATGTGTGAGACCCACGATCGAGAAGAAAACGATGCTGGCGGTGATCAGAGCAATCCAGGTGAAGAACATCAGTCGCATGTCGCGAACGTACCCCGGCAGCGGTGCGTTCACGCGGCCGTTTGGCCCCCGTCAGCGCGGGTACGGGCGAAGCGAACCCGAGAAAAACGAGGAGGTTCGGCATGCCACCCCGTGGGATCAAGAAGGGCACAAAGCGTGCGCGGCAGTACGAGCACATCAAGAAGAGCGAGAAGCAGCAGGGTCGGTCGGAGAGCCGCGCCGAGGAGATCGCAGCTCGGACGGTGAACAAGGAGCGGGCGCGGCACGGCGAGTCACGCAGCCGTTCGCACAGCTCCACCCGCGACATCTCCTCAGGTCGTCGCGGTGGCCAGCGCTCCGGCAGCGGGCCAGGCGGCCGCACCCGCGAGCAGCTCTACAACGACGCCAAGAAGCTGAACATCTCCGGGCGCTCCCGGATGAACAAGCGTCAGCTCTTGGCCGCCGTTAACCGCAAGAAGGGCAGCTGACGAGCTGGGAGGCCCGCGCTAGGCGCGGGCCTCTTCGCGTTCACGTTTGCGCCGGGCCGCGTCGGTCCGCATCCGCTCGTGTTCGACCTGCCGCTTGAGTTGGTGAAGCGAGCGGCGCACGTGGTTGGAGATCGTCGGTGCCGCAACCCTCTCGGCGACGATGCCCCAGAGTCCCGCGCCAGCGACGCCGTACGCGAACCGGAACTCGATGCGCGTGCGCCCGTCGTCCGTCTCGCGCAGGCGCCAACGGCCGCGCTGGTCGACTCCGGTGACCGACGACCAGGCCATGTCGCGCTCGGGGTTCCACTCGACGATCTCGATCAGGCCACCCACCTCGGCCGACCCAACGCGCATCAGCATCCGGTAGCGGGCCCCGATGCCGTTGCGCTGCTCACCGACCACCTCCCAGCGGGTGATCCCTGACATGAAATGCAGGTAGTTGCTGGGCTCGGCGAGGTAGTCCCAGACCTGCTTCGGCGAGGCCGAGATGACGACCGATTCGTTCAGTCGCATTCTTCGCTCCTCATCCCACCACGGGCAGCCGGCGCTCGGCGGCAAGCGAGTCGAGCGTCTCCTGCATGACCCTGGTGACGTCGTCGTAGACCTGCTCCGGATCGGGGTCGTCGCCGAACTGTTCCCTGAGGTCGATCGGCGGCAGCACCTCGGTCGTGATCTTCGCCGGCAGCGGGATGTGGCCGAGGAAATCGCCCACGTTCAAGCCCCACGGTGGAGCGATCGAGATCGGCAGCACCTTCAAGCGCAGCAATCGATCCGCGCGCACCACGCGCGACAGCCACGCGCCCCGGCTGAGGAACAGGGCGGTCTCCTGGCCTCCCACAGAGACCACGGGCACGATCGGAACGTTGGCGTCGAGCGCCAGGCGCACGAAGCCCCTTCGTCCCGCAAAGTCAACCTGGTTGCGTTCCCAGGACGGCCGATGGACCTCCCAGTCGCCGCCCGGGTACACGAGCAGAGCCGCGCCGGAGTCGAGCGCGGCCTGCGCATGCTCGTGGGAAGCGGTCACAGTGCCGTATTTGCGCAGGATCTGGCCGTAAGGCGAGGCGAGCACCAGGTTGTGAGCGAGCTGGTAGAAGGGCCGCTCGACGCCGAAATAGGTGCAGAACGCGAGCGTGAAGATGATCGTGTCCGGCGTCAGGTTGCCTCCCGAGTGGTTGCCCACCAGCAGCACCGGCCCCCGCTCGGGCACGTTGCCCATGTTGCGGACCTCGCCTCGGAACCAGAGGGTCGCCAGCAGCCAGGCGAGGGGAAGGTTCTCGCGGATGTAGTCCGGGTCGCGGTCGTCCAGGTCGGCGGTCAACCGCCGCTGTACGGCTCGGCCGATCGTGCCGGAGAGGTCCGATGCGGCCCCGCGAGCGGCCTCGAAGACGCTCCCGCCGGCACTCGCGACCCCGCCGAGCGGCGCCAATCGCTCCGCCACCCCGGCGCCGTTCGCACCGTCGGGCGTCTCAGCGCCGTTTCGCTTCGCCCGCTCGGCGAATGTCGTGCGTTCCGACATCGTGGCGATGATATTGCTCAATCTGCTCCCGAACCAGCGCGTTGGCGCCAGCCGGTAGCTCCACCTGCGGCACGTGACCGCACTCCGGCAGGATCACCTGGCGGGCATCCGGGAGCGCCTCGGCAACGTGCCTGGCGAAGGCAACCGGGACGAGTCGGTCCGAATCGCCCCAAACGAACAGAGCGGGCGGGCGCAACCGCGCGAGACGCGTCCAGAATCCATGCTCGCCGTGGGGCCGGTCGAGGTAGATGCTGCGCAGGGCGGCGAAGAACGCGACGCGCGCCGAGCGCGACCGATACGTGCGACAGAACTCGTCCACAGCGATGTCGGCCGCGGCCGGGTCCAGACGCTCGGGCCTGGCGAACAGGCTCCAGAAGTACTCGCGGACGCGGTCCGTACGCATGGGATGGGGGATCACCGCCAGTTCGGGGCGGATCAACCTCACCAGGGGAACGAGCTCGCGGCGCCGCAGAAACGCGAGCGCCGGGGCCAGCAGGCTCAGCGTCTCGACCCGCTCGGGAGCCGACAGCGCAAACTCGAGCGCGATCCTGCCGCCCATCGAGTTCCCCACGAGATGGGCTCGCTCGATCGCCATCGAGTCCATGTAGCCGCGCACGGCCGAGGCGAACCAGGCCGCGTCGTATGGTGCGCGGGCCGGCTTCGCCGACGAGCCGAAACCCGGAAGGTCGATCGCGTGGACAGTGTGATCGGGCGTCAGCGCCGCAACGGTCTCAAAGAACGAGGTCTTGTTCGAGCCGAGGCCGTGGAGGCAGATCACCTGCTGCGAGCCGTGGCCGGAGATCAGGGTGGAGATCCGCACTTCACCCGCGTCGACGTCGGTCACTCGGAGCAGCGGCGGGCGCCCATTCGCGAGGTGGAAGAGGCCCTCGAAGCCAAGCGCGAGGTCGAGGTCGCCGCGCGCGTAGAGGCGGCGCTGCGCGAACGCGTCAAGGCCCGAGATCCTCCCGTCCCGAAGGGCGAGCCAGGCGGACGAGTCCGTGCCGATCACGACGTCGTGCTTGCGGTTCGACGACGGCCCCACTTCGCAGCGCGCGGCCCGGGTCCGCACGTCCCACGTGCGGCCAACGTCGCCGAGGCGGATCTGGAAGGTGGCGTCGAAGCCGGGCTCGGCGCCGAGGTAGCGGTCGGGGAGGCTCACGAACGCTTCGCAGACCCGCCGCAGCCGCTGTTCGGCGAGCGATGTCGGCCACTGCCCGTTCGCGGTGCCCATCGGCGGGGGCACGTTAACGACCGATTCGGGCGCGTTGGGTGAGCGCGCCGGCGGACCCGGAAGGAACCGCGCAATTAGCGTTGTCGACGGCGGCCGTCACGCACTCCCCATAGCATCGAGGCGTGCGCCAGGTGCGAATCAAGGACACCCTCAGCGGCGGGCTGCACGCGATCGAGCCCCGCGACGGCGGGACCGTGGGCATCTACGCCTGTGGCCCAACCGTCTACTCGCGCATCCACGTCGGCAACGCCCGTCCGTATGTGATCTTCACGCTCCTGCGTCGCTTCCTCGCCGCCGAGGGCTACGACCCGACGCTGGTGATCAACGTCACCGACATCAACGACAAGATCTACGATGCCGCCCGCGAGGCCGGGGTGCCGTCATCGCAGTACGCCGCGGAGATGACTCGGCTCTATCTCTCCGACACGGAGCGGCTGGGCCTCGGGCGTCCGGACGCCGAGCCCCTGGCGACCGAGACGTTGGCCGAGATCGTCGCGCTGATCGAGGCGTTGATCGAGAGCGGGCACGCCTACGAGTCCGGCGGGGACGTCTACTTTCGAGTTCGCAGCTTCGACGGCTACGGGAAGCTGTCCAACCGCGACCCCGAGGAAATGGACCAGGGGGAGGAGGCTGGGAGCGCCGAGCTGAAGGAGGACCCGCTGGACTTCGCGCTGTGGAAGGCTCGCAAGCTCGAGGAGGACACGGCCTGGCCGTCGCCGTGGGGCGAGGGGAGGCCGGGCTGGCACATCGAGTGCTCGGCGATGGCGGAGAAGATCCTCGGCACCGACTTCGCCGTTCACGGCGGCGGTTCGGACCTCATCTTTCCCCACCACGAGAACGAGATCGCGCAGACGGAAGCAGCTCGGGGCGTTCCCCTGGCCCGGATCTGGATGCACAACGGGATGGTTCAGCTGGCCGAGGAGAAGATGTCCAAGTCGGTGGGGAACATCTTCCAGCTCTCCGAGGCCCTGGACCGCTTCGGCGCGGAGGCCCTCGTCGCGTACCTGGTCTCCGGACACTATCGCCAGCCCCTGGAGTTCTCCGAGCGCGCGCTGGAGGATGCCTCGGCCAGGGTCGAGCGGATCCGAAACTACGTCCGGGAGCTGCCGTCCGACGAGGGTGGCGAGGTCGATGCGTTCGTCGCCGAGCGTCGCGAGGAGTTCCTCGATGCGCTTGCAGACGACTTCAACACGCCCCGAGCCCAGGCGGCCCTGTTCGAGCTGATCGCTGAGGGAAACCGCCGCCCGCTGGCCGGCGTCCGGGCTGTGCTCGCAGAGCTGCTGCCGCTGCTCGGGCTCGAGTCGCTGCTCGAAGCGGGCGAGGCGCCGGATCCCGAGGCCGAGCGGCTGCTGGCCGAGCGTCAGCGGGCGCGAGCCGAGCGCGACTTCGAGCGCGCGGATGAGATCCGCGACCAGCTCGCCGCTCTGGGCTGGGAGGTGCGCGACACCACCGACGGCGCTCGGCTGGTGCCTCGGCCGTGAGCGATTCCGCGGCGGGGAAAGAGGAGATCGTCTACGGACGGCGTCCGGTTGCCGAGGCAAAGCGCGGCCGCCGGCGGGTGAGGCGCGTGTGGACGAGCGGCGAGGTCGGTGCAGCCGAGCTGACGCGGATCGCGGGGTCGCCGGACCACCAGGGCGTGGTGGCCGCCGTCGATCCCTATCCGTACGCGGAACCTGACTCGCTCCTGGAGGACCCGAATGCGCTCGTAGTCGCGCTCGATCAGGTGCAGGATCCGCGCAACCTGGGCGCGGTCTGCCGCTCGGCCGAGGCCGCGGGCGCGACCGGGGTCGCGCTCCCGTCCCGCCGGTCGGCGACCGTGACGGCCGCGGTCTGCAAGGCCTCCGCGGGCGCGGTCGAGCACCTGCTGGTGGCCAGGGTCGGAAACCTCGCCGATTGGCTGGCGAAGGCAAAGGACGCGGGAGCCTGGATCTACGGCGCCGCGGCTGGCGCGCGGGCCGAGTACGCGCGGGTCGACCTGACGGGCAAAGTCGTGCTGGTGCTCGGCAGCGAGGCCAAGGGCCTTCGGCGGCGGGTGGCGCAGAGCTGCGACCTGCTCGTCTCGATCCCGACGCGGGGGAGGGTCGCATCGCTCAACGTCTCGGCCGCGGCCGCCGTGCTGCTGTTCGAGGCGGCAGCCCAGCGCTCAACGCCCTGACCGCGGAGCTCGGCCTCCCGTAGCAACGACCGCGGACGGAGGCCCAAATCTGCAACGAAACTTGCGCATCCCCTTGCGGGGGTTGACAGAAGAATGCCGCCGGCCTTAGACTGCACCGCATAAGGGTGAACTAAAGGTCGAGCTTCGGCCTGCAGACCACACTTGGAGAGGGGCGCCCAGGGGAGGTACGGGCGCCACAGGATCCGACCGATTTGGAGGACCACTGTGGCCGTACCTACCCATGACTCCGTTGCCGTCGCGTCCGCGCCGGCGATCCCGCCGCGGCGACCTGAGTCTCAAGCTGAGCTTGACGACACGTATCTGGTCGCGCTGGCCAAACGGGGCAGCGCGGACGCCTACGACCGGATCGTCAAGCGCTACCGGGGCTTCGTCCGCCTGAAGGCGTCATCGTATTTCCTGCTTGGCGGCGACTCCGAGGACCTGATCCAGGAGGGCCTGGTGGGCCTGTTCAAGGCGGTCCGCGACTTCCGCTCCGATCGCGAGTCGAGCTTTCGGAACTTCGCCGAGCTCTGCATCACCCGCCAGATCATCACCGCGGTGAAGACCGCGAGCCGCAACAAGCATGCGCCGCTCAACCAGTACGTCTCCTTCGCGCAGACGCCTGCCGCCGCGGGCGACTCCGAGACAACCCTGGAGGAAGTCCTTCCGGGTGCGACGAGCGAGGACCCGGCCCAGCGCGTGATCGCAAGCGAGGAGCTGCAGGCCCTGGTCGCGTGCATGTCGAGCGTCCTCTCGGACCTCGAGAGCCGCGTGCTGTCGCTGTACCTCGACGGCCATTCCTACGAGGCGATCGGCGAGCGCCTGGAGTGCGACACGAAAACGGTTGACAACGCGCTGCAACGCGTCAAGCGCAAGGTCGGCACGCACCTCTCGAGCCGCGAGGTCCTGCTCTAGCCGGCGCTACGCTGGCGGGGGCGCCCGCCTAGCTCAACTGGCAGAGCCCTCGACTTGTAATCGAGAAAATCCCGGTTCGAATCCGGGGGCGGGCTTTTCAGGCTCGAGCGCGCTTGGCATTAGATACTCCGCGGCGTGGCGTCGCGCGCGACCGATCTCCCCGCACAGCGTGAGTTCACCTGGCGTGACGCCGAGCGGACGATCCTGTTTCGCGCCGGAATCCTCGCCGAAGCGGGCGAATTGGTTACATCTCACGAATGGGAGCCGTATGAGCTCCTGACCACTCAGCGGGCGCTGAACAGCGCCCCGGTGGAGCTGCCCGAGCAGGCGAGCGCCGTGCACTACGTGCCAACGGGGCCGGTGAACGAGGTCGCCGGCGGACTGATCGGCGAGGTGGCGGAGTCGTCATTGGTTGCGCTGGGCGGGGGGCGGGTGATCGACGTCGCGAAGGCGATCGCCGCCGTCAGGCGCGGCAAGGTGGCGGCGCTTCCCACCACGCTCTCGGGTGCGGAGATGACCCGCATCCACCGCCTGCCCGACGGCCACGACGCTCCAGGCCTGATCCGACCGGCGCTGGTGATCGCCGATCCGGATCCGATGACGACGCTCCCCGAGGACAGGCTGCGCGCCAGCGCGATGAACGCGCTCGCTCACGGCGCCGAGCCCCTCTACACACCGCTCGCCAACCCTGTCGCCTCGCTCGCCACCCTGCGCGGCGCCAGGCTGATCGCCCGGGCGCTCGACTCCAAGCCCGCCGAGCGCGACCGGGAGGGTTTGGCGCTCGGTTCGATCCTCTGCGCCTATGCCCTCGACTCGGGAGGGTTCGCCCTTCATCACGTCGTCTGCCAGACCCTCGTCCGCACATTGGGCACGCCCCACGCCGAGACGAACGCGGCGATGCTGCCGCGGACGATGCAAGCCATGTCGGCGCGCGCCCCGAAGGCGATCAGCGCGCTCGCCAGGGCCCTGGGAACGCCGAAGAAGGACCTCCGCAAGCGGATCGAGCAGCTCGCCGGGGGCCGTCGCCGACTGTCCGAGCTCGGGGCCGACGCGTCCGGCATCGACGCCGCGGTCGAGACCATGCTCGGCCGCCCCGAGCTGCGGCTGACGCCCGACCCGCCGGACGCAGCAGAGCTGCGGACTCTGATCGAGAGCGCCTGGTAGGCGCAACCCCGCCGACATCCTGCGCTGCGCGTCCGCGCGCGGCTTCGGCGCACGACCGGTCGCCTTCGGCTCCCTGAGGCGGTCAGGGCACCAACCTGACCCGGCAGGCCCAGCCAGTAACGCCATGCCCGAAGGGGGGTAGCCACCTGCATGCACGACGCGCCGCGCCGTTCGGCGCCGCCACGCCGCGACGAGGTGATCAGTGAGGAGCGCTTTCAGCGCTACCACCGCTACGCCCGCGAGCGCGGGGTCAACGCGCCGATGTACCTCCTCGCGCGCCTTCTGCTGACCCCGATCTTCCTGCTCTGGTTCCGGCTCGAGCGTCAGGGCCGCGAGCACGCGCGGGTCCCCGGGGGCATGGTCATCGCCTCCAACCACCGCAGCTTCCTCGACCCGTTCGTCATCGGCACCCTGGTGCCCTGGGGGCGCCGCATCCAGTTCGTCGCCAAGGTCGAGCTGTTCGAGCGGCCCTGGTTGGGCTGGGTGCTCAATCGCATGGGCGCGTTTCCGATTCGCCGCGGCCAGGCCGACGAGACCGCGATGCGGACGGCGGCGGAGGCCGTCGGGCGGGGCGGCACGGTGCTGATCTTCCCGGAGGGCACGCGGATCCGGTCCGGCTCGCTCGGCAGGCCCAAGCGGGGGGTCGGCCGGCTCGCCCTGCAGACCGGTGGCGCGGTGCTGCCGGTCGCCGTCCACGGCACCGAGCACGTGCGCCGCGGCTGGCGGATCCGGCCCCGCAAGGTGAGGCTGCGGGCAGGCCCCTCGATGACCTTCCCCCGCACCGAGCACCCCTCGCCGAGCCTCGCGGCGACGGTCACCGACCGGATCTGGCCGAACATCGAGCTGCAGTGGGAGTACCTCGGCGGCCTGCCGCCTCTGCGCAAGGCGGCGGTGATCGGCGCCGGGAGCTGGGGCACTGCGGTGGCCGTGCTGCTCGCACGAGGCGGCCTCGAGGTCCAGCTCGGTACCCGCTCGCACAAGAAGGCCGAGGAGATCGTCAGCAAGGGGGAGAACGAGCGTTACCTGGCCGGGGTGAGCCTGCCCGGGACCGTGAGCGTGAAGCGGGCCACCGACATCGAGCTCGCGGCCTGCGACCTCGTCTGCCTGGCGGTGCCCGCAAAGGCGCTTCCCACGGTGGTCGGGGGGCTCGCCGACCGGGTCGGCTCGCGAACCGCGGTGCTCCTGCTCAGCAAGGGCATGGTGCAGCCGATGGGGGCGCTGCCGAACGAGTACGTCAGCGAGCGGGTGCGCTCGCGGGCGATCGCCTCCCTGGGGGGGCCGGCGCACGCCCGCGAGGCCGCGGCCGGGATGGCGGCGCTCGTGCTGGCCAGCGGCGACGCCGACCTGCGTGCGCAGCTCGGCGAAGTCTTCGACCGCGCGGGGCTGGTGTGCGAGCGCACCGACGATGTGTTCGGGGTCGAGATTGCCGGCGTGGCCAAGAACGCCGCCGCGCTCGCCGCTGCCGCGGCCGAGCCACACGGCCTCAACGCGGCTGGGATCGCCGCTGCCGGGATCTGGCGGGAGTGCGCCGAGTTCGCGCTCGGCAAGGGCGCCCGGCTGGACACCTTCGCGGGGCTCGCCGGAGTCGGCGACCTCACGGCCACCGTGCTCGCGCCCGGAAGTCGCAATCGCAGGGCCGGCGAGCTGCTGGGCTCCGGCGTCCCGGCCGACCAGATCCAGGGCCGGATCGGCCAGGCCTCCGAGGGTCTCGACTCGGTGCCGTTGCTCGCCGACACGGTGATCGGGGCGGGGATCGAAGCACCGGCGCTGGAGGGGCTGTCGGCGCTGGTCGCGGGCTCGATCGACCCCGGCGAGTGGATCGCGAGCCTGCGCCGCGCCGAGCGCGCCAGGAGGGCGGCGTGAGTCGTGCGGCTGACGACGATCGGAGGGGTACGCTTGGCCCGTGACTGCAGACGAGGAGGAGGGCGGTGCGCCCACGCCGGCCGAGGCGCCCGCGGAGTCGAAGGCGGAGCTCGATCGCGCATTCGAGGAGCTCTACCGCACCCACCTTCGCGACGTCTACTCGTACTCGTACTACCGGGTGGGCAACCATCACGATGCCGAGGACCTCACCGAGCAGGCCTTCCTACAGGCGTACAGGCACTTCGAGCGGGCCCGCCGCGAGTCGAACGGCAGGCCGCTGCGACCCTGGCTGATCAGGATCGCCCACAACCTCGCGTCGAACTACCACCGCGACCGCTCGCGTCGGCCCGAGGCGGCGCTCGACGCGGTGGAGCCGCCGTCGCACCCGCACGGCACCGAGCGGGTGGTAGAGGGGCGCGAGGAGCTGCGCGATGTGATCGAGCGGCTCCAGGAGTTGCCGGACGACCGCCGCGAGGCGCTGATCATGCGCTTCGCGCTCGGGATGTCGAACCGCGAGATCGCGAGAGCGTTGGGCCGCACCGACGGCGCCACCAAGGTGCTGATTCACCGCGCGATCAAGCAGCTGGAGGAGCTGATGCACCCGGAGACCGTCGATGACTGAGGCCGCCGACCGGCCGCTGGACTTCGAGCGCCTGCTCGCGGACGCGTTGCGCCCGATCGAGCCGCCGGAGGACCTGGCGACGCGGATGGAGACCATGCTCACCTCGATCGCCGAGCAGGCGGCGGCCGAGCTCTCGAGCTGGGCCGACGAGCTTTCGGATGGCGAGCTGCAAGCGCTCCGTGACCCGCGCAACTGGGTGCGGCCCGTCGCCGCCGTCGCCGTCGGCGGCGCCGCGGCCGGGGCACTGGTCCTCGTCGGCCTACGTCAGCGCCGCAAGTCGTCCGGACTGCGCGACACGGCCGAGCAACTCCTGCGCGACCTGCGTCCCTAGCTACGCGCCCTGGGCGGGCTGTGTCGTCGCCGGTGTGGCGGCTCCCGCTCCAAGCCCGGTGAGCCCGAGGATCAGGTGCAGCCAGTTGTCCTCGGTGTTCACTGGCACCAGGTCGAGCAGCACGCCGATGCCGTTGTCGACCTCGAGGAATCCCCAGATCGCGAGCACGACGTAGAGCAGGCCGACGCCCAGCGCAGCCGAGCGCGCCGCCCAGCCGGCCGCCGCCAACAGCAGGAGCCCGATTCCCAGGTGCACGAAGTTGTGCCAGCCGTTGACGGCGAGGATTCCGAGCACGTCGTCCGACTTGATCGAATCGCCCGTGGCGAAGCTGGCCTCCCAGAAGAACCCGAGGATGCCCGCGATCACGAGAACGGCGCCGACTAGCGTGCAGTACAGCCGTGCGGGACTCGCTGTATTCATCGATCTCCTTCCTGGACCTCGTCGCTTCGTCCGCTTGTAACTATTGTCACTCGCGCGGACGGACAGGGCACTGATCCAGTCGCCCGCGCGAGGCGTATACCTCACTCAGAGGTCGTGCGCACACGCGCCGGCCGTGGATCACGCGGTTTCGGATGAGCAGACAAGCGACCATCCCTGAGGCCCTCGAGCGGCTCGCCGACGAGGATCTGGTCACGCTCGTCGAGCGCAAGAACGCCGACGCCTTCGAGGTCCTGTACGACCGGCACGGTAGCGCCGCGTACTCACTCGCGCATCGGATCGTGGGCGATCGGAGCGTCGCCGAGGACGTCACCCAGGAGGCGTTCCTGTCGCTGTGGCGAAGCGGCGCGCGCTACGACTCCGCTCGGGGCAGCGTGCGCTCCTGGACGCTGGGCATCGTTCGCAACCGTGCGATCGACGCTTTGCGCCGCGCCTCAGGCCCAGCGCCCAAGCTCGACCTCGACGACGAGGCGGTGCTCGACGCGCAGGCTGGGGCGGAGCTCACCGACGCCGAGGCGATCCGCCGAGAGACCTCACGCCGCCTCCGAGGTGTGCTGAACGAGCTGCCTCGAGAGCAATCGGAGGTGATCGGCCTCGCCTACTTCGGCGGCTTCACGCATTCAGAGATCGCCGAGATGCTCGGCATGCCACTCGGCACGGTCAAGGGGCGGATGCGGCTCGGCCTGGAAAAGATCAGAGCCGGTCTCGCCGAGGGCATGTCGGTACGAAACAGCTCGGAGGTGCTGCCTTGACCGACCGGGAGAAGGGGGTTCACGAAGAGATGCACGACGACCTCGCCGCCTACGCGGTGGGTGCGCTGCCGCCCGACGAGGCGGCGGAGCTCGAGCGCCACCTCGACGATTGCGAGAGCTGCCGCGCCAGGTTGCGCTGGCTGCAGCCGGCAGTGGACATGCTGCCCGCGTCGGTCGAGCAGCTGCCCCCGCCGGAGGGCCTGCGCGAGCGGCTGATGACGACCGTGCGGGAGGAGGCAGACGCGCCCGAGCAAGCGGGCGCGACCTCGGCCGGCGCAGAGCGCAAGCGGCGGTTCGGCGGCTGGACGGGCTTCATCCTTCGGCCGGCGACCGCGGTGGCGGCGGTAGTGCTGATCGTGGCCGGCGTGGCGGCCGGTTACGCACTGCGGGGGGACGATGGCGACGCCACCACCACGGTTGCCGCCCGCGCCGCCTCGCCCGAGTTCGAGAACGCGGTCTCGGCGGAGCTCGAGCACGGGGACGATTCCGGGACCCTTTACGTCCGAGAGCTGCCGCCGATCGATCGTGACGAGGTCTATGAGGTTTGGGTGCAGCGCGATGGGGCCCTGGAGCCGGCAAGCACGTTCGTCCTCAGCATGGACGGCACAGCGCAGGCGAAGGTCCCGGGTCCCCTCGACGACGCCGAAGCGGTGCTCGTCACGCGCGAGCCGCGTCCGGGCAGCGAGCAGCCCACCAACCCGCCGGTCCTTGAAGCACCGCTGCAGTAGCTCGATGCCTGGGTCGGAGTCGACGCCTGCGTGGGTGGCCCAAGCTGGTGGGTTCCTATAGTCAGCGGCCATCGCAACCTGCTACCGACACCCCAATCGCGAAACCTCGGTGTCGTGCTCGAACTGTGGTCGGCCGATCTGTCCG
This sequence comes from Solirubrobacterales bacterium, assembly GCA_036257465.1. GTDB lineage: Bacteria > Actinomycetota > Thermoleophilia > Solirubrobacterales > 70-9 > DATAFO01. The sequence continues at coordinate 100,844 of DATAFO010000063.1, forward strand.
GACTGCATGACCTCGACACCGGTCGGCATGCGCTGCCCGGAATGCGCCCGCGAGCGCACCCGCGTGCGCCATTCCACCAGCGCCCCAACGCGCACCGATGCGCCCGCAACCTACGTCCTGATCGGGCTCTGCGTGCTCGCCTACCTGGCGGAGCTGTTCGGCGGCGGCGGGACGAGCGCGGTTGAGGGCGGCGGCAGCTTGATCCGCGACGGCGGGCTCTTCGGCCCCGCGGTCGACGACGGCGAGTGGTACCGGCTGGTCACCTCGGGCTTCCTCCACGCCGGGATCCTGCACCTGGGGCTGAACATGTTCGCCCTGTACATCCTCGGCACGATCCTCGAGCCGGGCATCGGCACGACCCGCTTCCTCGCGATCTACTTCGTGTCGCTGCTGGGAGGCTCGTTCGGCGCGCTGCTCCTCGACCCACGCGAGGTGACCGTCGGCGCCTCAGGCGCCATCTTCGGTCTCATGGCAGCGACCTTCATCGTTGCCCGCGGGCGCGGGATGGACGAGCTCGCGTCCCAGGTCGGGATCTTCGTCGTCATCAACCTCGTGTTCACGATCAGCATCCCGGGCATCAGCATCGGCGGCCACCTCGGCGGCCTGATCGCCGGCGGATTGGCCGCGCTCCTGATCTCCGCGATCGAGCGCCGCCACACCCAGGGCACGCTTGCGGTCGAGGCGCTCGGGCTCGTTGGGCTCGCGGTGGTCTTGGTCGCCGGGGCGCTGGTGGCGGCGGGCCAAACCGGCACAGGCCTGGTATAGCGGCGCCGCCCTCGCGCAGTCCGCCACCGCGAGTGAGCACTTGGGTGGTCCCTGGACTGCACGATCGCGCACTCGGCGCTCCCGCACCCCAGCCCAGCTCAAGTCCGCGTCCGCCGCTCCACCTCGGCCTTGGTGTCCCTGATCGAGCGGCGCATCACGCCGTCGTTGAGCCTGCGGAAGATGAAGCCCGGCACGGGAACCCCCGGATCGACGCCCAGCGTGTAGGTCGCCCGCGTTCGCCGCCCGCCGTCGAGGGGTTCGAACAGATACTCGCCGTCGATGTCTTCGACGCCGTTGCCCTCCACGAAGTCCCAGGACAGGCGCTCGGGACGCTCGTGGTGATAGTGGAGCGTGTAGACAACCTCGCGGAACTTGGCGTCGACCCGCAGCTGGACCTGGCGGCCGAGGCCGTCGTCGTAGCGGTCGAGCACCTCGACGCTGATCACGGCGTCCTGCCATTCGGGATAGGTCTCAAAGTCGACGATCGCGTCAAAGCACGCGTCGGGAGGGGCGTCGATTACGAGCGACTGGTCGGCGCGGTTGATTCCCATGCGATCTCCTCCCACCCTATTCCCTCGGGAGCGTCGACCGAATCGGGATGCAGCACGTGCGCGAGCAGCTCGACGCCGTGCACCAGCCGCGGCCCAGGGCGCGAGAACGACGAGGCCGCGTCGACCGCCACCACGCGCGTTGCGCCGAGGGCTCGTAGCCGCTCGCCGTTCAGACGCGCCTGCTCGGCCGTCTCGTCCGCGTACATCCCGCACGGCATCACCACGACAACATCGGGCGCGGCGGCCGCAACCTGCTTCCAGTCCACAACCCGCGACTTTTCTCCGGGTTGGCCGAGCACATCCTCGCCGCCGGCCAGCGCCACCATCTCGGGAACCCAATGGCCGCCGGCGTACGGGGGATCCAGCCACTCAAGCGCGGCGACACGCGGCCTCTGCAGGCCGGCAACGGCCGTCTCCACCTGCCCCAGCCGGGACTCGAGCGTGGCGCGTAGCGTCTCGCCGCGCCGCGGCTCCTCCGTCGCGGCGGCAAGCGTGTCCAGGTCCGCCAGCATCTCGTCGAGCGTCGCCGGGTCGAGGGAGAGAACCTCGGGCGTCGAGGACAGCCGTTCGGCGACCGCGCGGACGTCGTCGTAGGAGACGGCGCACACGGCGCACAGCGCCTGGGTCACGATCAGGTCCGGGCGCAGCTCGGCAAGCGTCTGCTCGTCGAGCCGGTAGAGGGCCTCGCCGCGGCCCGTGACCTCTCGCACGCGGGCGTCGATCTCCCCGGCCGGAAGCCCTTCGGGGATCACGCTGCTGGTCAGCCGAGAGAGCTTGCTGGCCTCAGCCGGGTAGTCGCACTCGTGGGTGACGGCCACGACCTGATCACCGAGCCCGAGCGCGAACAGGGCCTCTGTGGCCGAGGGGACAAGGCTTGCGATCCGCATAGATTCAGGTGAGCGGCTTTAGCCGCGAAAGCAGCTGGTGCCGGTGGGTGTTCATCAGGTGAGCGGCTTTAGCCGCGAAAGCAGCTGGTGCCGGTGGGTGTTCATCAGGTGAGCGGCTTTAGCCGCGAAAGCAGCATGTGATTGGTGACTAGGGTGCCACGTCCCGGGTAGCATCGGCCCGATGGCCGACCTGCTTTCAGACGACGAGATCTCCTCGCGCCTCTCCGAGCTGGACGGGTGGGAGCGAGAGGGCGACGCAATCACGAAGACCTTCGAGTGCGGCGACTTCGTCGGCTCCGTTGAGTTCGTCAAGTCGCTGGTGGAGCCGGCGGAGGGGATGAACCACCATCCGGATCTGGAGCTCTCCTGGGACAAGGTCAAGGTCACGATCACCAACCACGCCGCAGGCGGCCTGACCCCGGCCGACTTCGAGCTCGCGGGAAAGATCGACGCGCTGCGCTCCTAGCGCACTGGCGTTCGCCGACCCCTCCACCTAGGCTTCCCCGCCCATGCGCCTGCTCTACGTCGTCGGGACGCGGCCAAATTTCGTCAAGACGGCCCCGGTGATCTCGGCCCTGCGAACGCGGTTTCCGGACTGGCGGCACGCGCTCGTCCACACCGGCCAGCACTATGACCGGGCGATGTCGGAGATCTTCTTCGAGGAGCTCGGAACACCCGAGCCGGACCACATGCTGGGCGTGGGCTCCGGCACGCACGCCGAGCAGACGGCGAGGGTCCTCGAGCGCTTGGAGCCGGTGCTGCGATCCGAGCGCCCCGACCTCGTGCTGGTGCCCGGGGACGTCAACTCGACGCTGGCCGCGGCGATCTGCGCCGCGAGGCGCGATGTGCCGGTGGCTCACATCGAGTCGGGGCTGCGGAGCTTCGATCGCACGATGCCGGAGGAGATCAACCGGGTCGTCGCCGACCACCTGTCGTCGATCTGCTTTCTGCACTCGGACGAGGCGGTGGAGAACCTCACCGCGGAGGGCGTTGGCGAGGACCGCATGCGCTTCGTGGGCAACACCATGATCGACACGCTGGTCGCGCTCGAGGACCGCTTCAGGGCGCGCGGCGCCGCGCGGGGCGTTGGCGCCGAGCCGGGCAACTACCTCCTCGTCACCCTCCACCGGCCCGCGCTTGTGGACGGGCCGCTGTTGGCGGACGCGATGGCGGCGCTGCAGCGGGTGGGAGCGACGTTGCCGGTGGTCTTTCCCGTTCACCCTCGCACCCGGAAGATGCTCGGAGGGGCCAACCACGAGGGGGTCTCGCTGATCGAGCCGGTCGGATACCTGGACTTCCTCTCGCTGGAGGCCGAGGCCGCGGCAGTGCTCACCGATTCCGGCGGAATCCAGGAGGAAACGACCTATTTGGGCGTCCCGTGCTTCACCCTGCGCGACAACACCGAGCGACCGGTGACCGTGCGCGCGGGCACCAACACGCTGCTCGGCCTGGACCCAAGTCGGATCGCCGAGATCCCGCAGCGGCTGGGCGAGACCTCGAACCCCGCTCCAAAGGCGCCCGAGAAGTGGGACGGGAGGGCGTCGGAGCGGGTCGCCGATGTCCTCGCAGGCTGGTAGCTTCGAGAACATCTGCCTGCACGTGCTGCTTTCGCGCCTAAAGGCGCTCACCTGAAGTCATGCCTCTCCCCTCGCTGGTGCCGCGGGATCGCGTCTTCTTCGACCTCTTCAACGAGGCGGGCAAGAACACCGTTCGCGCGGCCCACCTGCTCAAGGACATGCTCGAGCGCTGGCCGGACGACCAGGGGCTGGGGCGGGAGATCCTGCTAGCCGAGCAGGAGGGCGACAGGATCACCCACGACATCATCCAGCGGCTGAACACAACCTTTGTAACCCCGCTCGACCGCGAGGACATCTACGGCCTGGCGACTCAGCTCGACGACATCGTCGATTACATCGAGGAGACCGCGGACTTCCTCGGGCTGTACAAGATCGAGGCGCCGATGGAGCAGGCTCTGGCGATGGCCGACGTGCTCGTCGGCGCGTGCGAGCAGCTCGCCGCCGCGCTTGCCGAGCTGCGGGGCTTCAAGGACCTGGATCGTTATTGGATCGAGATCCACCGGCTGGAGAACGACGGCGACCGGCTGGTCCGTGACGCGGTCGCCTCCCTGTTCGCGAACGGGATCGACCCCATGGTCGTGATCCGCTGGAAGGACATCTTCGCCGTGCTCGAGCGAGCGATCGACTCCTGCGAGACAGCCGCTCACACGCTGGAGGGCATCGTCATCAAGAATGCGTGAGGGCGCCCGCTGGGGCCCTACCGGGTAAGGGGTACCCGTGAGTGAAGCGGATTTGATCCTCTACATCGTGGTCGGGACAGCGTTGGTGTTCGACTTCACCAACGGCTTTCACGACACGGCAAACGTCGTGGCGACCTCGATCTCAACGCGTGCGATGCCTCCGCGTCTGGCCGTCAGCTACGCGGCGGTGCTCAACTTCGCCGGCGCCTTCATCTCCCTGGAGGTCGCGGCGACCGTTGCCGAGGACATCGTCGATCCCGAGGCGATCACCACCACGATCGTGTTCGCGGGACTGGTGGGGGCGATCGCTTGGAACCTGATCACCTGGAACTACGGGCTTCCGTCGAGCTCGTCGCACGCCCTGATCGGGGGAGTGGTGGGCTCCGCCTTCGTCGCCGTCGGGGCGGACGCGATCTTCGGCGAGGGAATCCTCGGCGAGGTCCTGATCCCGGCTGTGATCGCTCCGGTACTTGCCTTCGTCGCGGGCGCGATCGCGATCACCGGTGCCTATTGGATAGTCGGGAGCCTGCGTCCGGGTCCGGTCACGCGCGGGTTCCGGTTCGGGCAGGTGGCCTCGGGCGGCCTGCTGGCCCTGGCCCACGGCACCAACGACGCCCAGAAGACCATGGGCGTGATCGTCCTCGCCCTGGTCGCCAGCGGAGAGCTCGACGCCGGAGCCGACGTGCCGCTGTGGGTGGTGATCTCGGCGGCGAGCGCGATCGCCCTCGGCACCTACACCGGGGGTTGGAGGATCATCAAGACGATGGGCACGAGGATCCTGAAGCTGGACGGCGCGCAGGGGTTCTCGGCGCAGGGCGCGGGCGCGTCGGTGATTCTCGCCTCGTCGCATTTCGGCTTTCCGCTCTCGACCACGCACGTGATCTTCGGCGGCGTGATGGGCGCCGGTGCGGGCAAGCGCCTGTCCGCCGTACGCTGGGGCCTCGCCGGAAACATCATCGCGGCGTGGCTGGTGACGCTGCCCGGAGCCGCCGCGCTTGGCGGGCTGACCTACGGCATCACCAGGATCTTCGGGGACGGGGTGGTGGGGCCAATCGTGGTCGCCCTTGCCGGCCTGGCGCTGGCCGGATTCGTTTTCAGCCGCCGACTGCGCCAGCCGGCGCCGGCCACGACCGGATAGCGGCGCGGTGCTGGCCACGGTAGTTGACACGGACGCGCTCTGGCAGACGATCGTCTCCGCGCTGATTGCTGCCGTCGGGGTCACGTTGATTTTCTCGATCGCGATCCGCGGTGCGGCGCGCTACGCGGACTACAGCCGGGAGGGCCGCGCGCTGGCCGCGACGTTCTCGGGGGCGGTCGCGATCCTGGGGTTGCTGGCGACCGCGGCCACGATCGTGATCGGGGTTATCGTGATGACGTCGAAGTGATGCGGGCAGCCAGGAACATCGCGATCATCGCCCTGCTGGCGCTGGGTGTTGCGGTGGTGCCGGGCGGGGGGAACGCCGCTGCAGCCGTCCTCGCCGCACTGACGCTCGCCTTCTTGGCCGTGATCGGCTGGGCCGGCTACCAGATCTACCGCCAGAACAAACTCTCCTACTTCTCGCTCACCGAGCGCCAGCGCTGCGTGCTGGTGGCGGCGGTCGGTGCGATCGTGCTGATGATCGCCGGCGCCGACGAGCTGCTGGACACTGGCGGGGGGGTCCTGCTCTGGATCGCCGTGTTGGGGCTCGCCGCGTTCTCGATTTTCAGCGTCTGGTCCGAGTCGCAGCGGTACTAGCCTCCGCGCCGCCCTCGGTCGCAGTCTCCGCTTGGCCTCGGGCTCCGGCGCTGAGCTGAGGCGAAGCCGACCGCCGCTTGCCACATTGCACGCGCCTCCGGTCATGCGCTGGCTCCTAGCGTCGGCCCGTGTCGATCCAGCGCCGACGACGAAGGATCCGGTCGCCCGATGGCGGGCAGGCGTCGGCGGAGCTGGTGGCGGTCCTGCCGCTGCTCGTGGCCGGATTGCTCGCGATCGCCCAGCTCGGCGTCGTCGGCTACTCCCTGTGGAGCGCGGGCACCGCCGCCCGCGCGGGCGCTCGGGCCGCGCACGTCGGGGGCGACGTCGAGGCCGCCGCCCGCAGCGCGCTCCCGCAGCCGCTGCGCTCGAGCGCGCGAGTGAGCGCGTCTCAGCCGGTGGGGGTGCGGGTCCAGGCGCCCGCACTGTTGCCCGGGCTGCCCTCGATTCCACTGCGGGCCAGCGCCGAGCTCGGCCCCGCGCCCGGCGGTGGTTAAGCGATCCCACTCGATCCGCGGCGCCGAGCGCGGCCAGGCGTCGCTTGAGCTGATCGCCGGCCTGCCCGCCCTGCTGCTCGCCGGTCTCCTCGCGCTGCAGCTGCTCGCGGCCGGCTACTCAGTCACGCTCGCGGACGGCGCCGTCGAGGCCGGAGCGGTTGCGCTCGCGGGCGGGCGCCCGCCGGCCGGCGCGGTTCGCGCGGCGTTGCCGGGATGGGCGAGGGAGCGCTTCGACCTCGAACGCGAGGGTGGCCGCCTGACCGTCGTTCTGCGCCCGCCGTCGCCGCTGGACGGGATCGCGAAGGCGCTGGAGGTGCGCTCCTCGGCCTGGGTGCTGCCGCCGGAGACGGGCGAGTCGTGATGCCGCCGCTGGTGATCGCCGCCGAGCTTCCGGGTGCCGGTGGCGGCGTCGCGGTGGCTGCATCAATCGCGGTGTCCCTCGCCGCCAGCGAGGCGGCGCGGCCCGGGGGCGTGCTGATGGTGGAGGCGGGCGCCGAGCGGAAGCGCGGCCCGACAATGCTCGCCTCCGAGGCCGCTCGCGGGCTCGAGGGCAGGCTCAGCGACGCCGGCTTCGGCGCGGCGGCGCGGGGGCGGCTGTGCTGGCTCTGTCTGTCACCCGAGGCCGACGCGCTTGCCGATCTCGCCGCGGCCGCGTCCGTTGCCGCCGATGCGCGCGCCGCGGTGGCGCACCTGCCGGCGGCTCTCTGGCAAGCGGCGCTCGGATCCGACGAGCTCCGCGTTACAGGCGGGCTGCTGCGCGCGGAGCTTCCTCGCCAGCGCTCTCTGGCCGCGCTTGCAGTCTGTGAGCTGCGCGACGCGGGCGCGCGGGCCAGGGTGGCGGCCCGAGCGCCGGGACCGGTGGCCGCGCGGAGGGCTGCCTCAGGGCTCGAGCCCGGAGGTCAGGCGTCCGTTCGCGCTGCGCGGCTCGCGCGGGGGCTGGTGCGTGGCTGAGGGCCAGCGCGGCCAAGCGCTTCCGCTCGTGCTTGGCGCAGCATTCGTGCTGTTGGTGGGCGCGCTCGTGCTCGCAGCGCTGGGCGGTGCCGTTACCGGTGTCGCCCGGGCGCAGAGCCTCGCCGACCTGACGGCGCTTTCGGCCGCGCGCTCGATGCGCGACGACTTCGACCGCTTGTTCGTCCCGGCCCGGCTGACGGACGGACGCACGAACCCCCGCCACCTGACTCGCGAGGCCTACCTGTCACGGGCCGTCGCGGCGGCTCGTGAGGCGGCGGCTCGAAACGGCGCCGCCCCCGACCGGATCCGGGTGTCCTTTCCCGACGGCGACTCCTTCGCGCCGCTGCACGTGCGCGTCCGGATGAGTGGACGCTTGCGGCTCCCGACCAGGGGAAGCGCCCGCGGTGAACGCGAGACCGCGGTCGCGGCGACGGCAGAGGCGGTCGCTACGGCGCCGAGCGGCGCGTCGGCGGCGCCGCCCGTGGCGACCGGCGGCGGCTACGCGGGGCCGCTCGCGTATCGGCAGGGTGAGGCGATGCGCCCCGACGTCGCGCGGGCCTTCGACCGGCTGACCGCCGCAGCACGCCGAGCCGACCACAGCCTGGTGATCACCTCGGGCTTTCGGTCCGATGCCGAGCAGGCCGAGTTGTTCGCCCGCAACCCCGATCCGCGCTGGGTCGCCCCACCCGGCAAGTCGCTGCATCGCTGCGCGACGGAACTGGACCTGGGACCGGCGTCGGCCTACGCGTGGCTAGCCGCGAACGCCACGCGATTTGGCTTCCTGAAGCGGTACTCATGGGAGCCGTGGCACTACGGCTACACGCGCGGGCCGGCTCCGTGCTTGGCGGCCGCCACCAGCTCCGGCTCTCGGCTAGGCGACGGGCGCGCCGCCGCCACTGGCGGGCTGCCCGCGTACGTCCCGGCGCGATTTCGAGCCGCGATCTCTCGGGCGGCGGCGCGCTGGGACGTGTCGGCGACGCTGCTCGCGGCCCAGCTGATGGCCGAGTCCAACTTCAACCCGTTCGCCGTCTCCCCGGTGGGAGCGCGCGGAATCGCGCAGTTCATGCCCGCGACCGCCGCCGCGTACGGGCTTCGCGACCCGTTCGACGCGGGCGCGGCGATCGCCGCCCAGGCCCACCTGATGTCGGACCTCCTGCGCGAGTTCGGCTCGGTCGCGTTGGCCCTGGCCGCCTACAACGCCGGGCCTGGAGCGGTGGCTGCGTGCGGCTGCGTGCCCTCGTACCCGGAGACTCAGGCCTACGTCGCCCGCATCCTCGGCCTGATGGGCGGCGCCGGTGAGCCCGCTCTGCCACCGCTCGAGGTGCGCCTGGTGGAATAACTCCCCCGAGATCCTCCGCTTCGCGTCCGGTCTCGGCGGACTAGGGCTCGTGCCTGACCCGGCAGGCCGTTAGTCGCTGCTGCCGCGACTTCGTCGCTAGCCCGAGCGGTAGCCTGCGCGGCGATATGGCCATGGTCACGATCGAGGGCATCGAGGGGCTCCGCGAGCTGATCGGGCAGCCGATCGGTCCGTCGGACTGGATCACGGTGACCCAGTCGGACATCGACAAGTTCGCCGAGGTCACGCGGGACGACCAGTGGATCCACCTGGACGTCGAGCGGGCTAAGCGCGAGAGCCCCTACGGCACGACCGTCGCCCACGGCAATCTCAGCCTGTCGCTGATCGACGGCTTTCGCCGACAGCTCATCGAGCAGCGAGGCGTAGTGATGGGGATCAACTACGGCTGGAACAAGGTTCGCTTCCCGGCGCCGGTGCCGGCCGGCTCGAAGGTCCGTGCCACCGCCGAGGTTCGGTCGGTCGAGGAGCTCGAGGGCGGCTGGTGGCACATCGTCACGAAGTTCACGCTCGAGCGCGAGGGGGGCGACAAGCCCGTGTGCGTGGGCGAAAACGTCGGCCGGGCCCTCGTTCCGGCGACGGACGGCGCGCCAACCACCTGAGCGCGTGCCCCGTCGCCTGCCGACCGAGCTGGAGGGCCTCGTGCTGATCGAGCCCGACGTCCACGGCGACGATCGCGGCTTTCTGCTGGAGAGCTTCAACGACGAGCGCTGGCGGCAGCTGGGCGTGGAGACCGAGTTCGTCCAGGACAACCACTCGCGCTCGCGCCGCGGAACCCTTCGCGGCCTCCACTTTCAGCTGCGCCCCGGGCAGGCGAAGCTGGTGCGGTGTGTTCGTGGCCGCATCTGGGACGTCGCGGTCGACCTGCGACGCGACTCGCCCACCTACGCGCGCTGGGAGGGCTACGAGATCGACGACGTCAGCCACCGCCAGCTGTTCGTCCCTGTGGGCTACGCGCACGGGTTCTGCGTGCTCTCCGACGAGGCGGACGTCGCCTACAAGGTGTCCAGTCACTTCGACCCGGACACCGAGGCCGGAATTGCCTGGGACGACCCGGAGATCGGGATCGAGTGGCCCCTGTCCGACCCGATGCTGTCCGAGCGCGACCGCTCAGCGCCTGGGCTGGCCGAGGTGGCCGACCGGCTGCCCTTCAGCTATTGAGCCGTCAGGGGGCCTTCCATGCCGGCGTCGCGGTGGCCGTCGACCGAGCAAAAGAAGACGTACTCGCCGGGGTCGAGGTCGGCCTCGGTGCTGGTCGTACCGCTGTCGATCACGTCGGTCCGGGCGACCTCGTTGCCCTGAGCGTCCTCGATCACGACATCGTGATCGATGCCCGCGTCGTTGGTGAATTCGATCGTCACCGTGCCGGGTTTCGTCGCGAGCGACGATTGGTCGTAGGCGATCCCCTCGCTGGATGAGACCTCGACCGCGCCCCCGCCGCCTCCACCGCCGCCGGTGGTCTCCTCGGTGGTTGTGGCGGCCGTGGTTTCGCCACCGTCGTCGTCGTCATCGTCCCCGCACGCGGCAAAGCCGAACGCCGCCAGCGCGAGCACCGAGATCAGGACTGCAAGCTTTCTCATCCGCGACTCCTTCGTGACGTTCGGCGGCGAGTCTACCGCCGCCTCTCTCAGCGCCCGGTGAAGCTCGCCTCGCGGCGCTCGAAGAACGCCGTCACGCCCTCGCGAAGGTCCTCGGTCGCCATCGAATCGGCGATCCCGTGGCGCTCGAGCTGAAGGTGGTCGGTGAGGGAGTTCTCCAGGCTTTGACCCACCAGAAGCTTCGCCATCCGCACGTAGTGAGGGGCCTTGGCGGCGAGCTTCTCGGCCTTGGTGCGCACCTCGTCGAGCAGCGAGTCGGCTGGGACGACCTTCGAGACCAGGCCTAGCTCTTGGGCGTTCTCGGCCGAGAGGACCGGGTCGTTGAGCAGGAGCTCCAGTGCCTTGCTCGGTCCCACCACCCGCGGGAGGAAGTAGGTCATGCCGCCGTCGGGCGAGGCACCGATTCGCCCGTACGCACACACGAACGCCGCCTCGCTCGATGCGATCCGCAGGTCGCACATCAGCGCCAGCGAAAAGCCCGCGCCGGCGGCGACGCCGTTGACGGCTGCGATCACCGGGTACGGGATGCGGCGGAAGTCGACGATCGCCTGGTGCAGCACCTCGGCGCCGCGGCGGACGTCGGCCGGCAGGTCGTGCTCCGGGTCGTCGACGCCGCGCTTGAACCAGTTGACGTCGCCTCCCGAGGAGAACGCGCGTCCCGCGCCGGTGACGATCAGCCCGCGCAGCGGGGCCCGGTCGGCGAGCCAGCCCGCCGCCAGCATCAGCTCGCCGATCATCTCCGGGCTCATGGAGTTGAGGCTGTCCGGACGGTTCAGGGTCAGCGTCCCGATCTGTCCGTCGACCTGGATGTCCAACGTCGCCAGGTCGGGCGGCGCGGGGACTTCTGCGGTGCTCATCGTGATCTCCTATTTGTGGTCGTCTGGGAGTGCTGGGGACGGCGGACGCGCAGCCTAACCTTTCGTCAGTGGCCGAGAAGGCGATGACATTGGCCGAGCAGCGGCGCGCGCTGCCCGATCAGGCGGGCGTGTACCTGCTCAAAGACGCGAACGGCGAGGTGCTCTACGTGGGCAAGGCACTGTCGGTCCGCAAACGCGTCGGGGGCCACTTCTCGGGCAAGACGGCGCGTGGAAGCTTCGAGTTCATCGACCAGGTCGCGTCGATCGACTTCCTGGTCACCGAGACAGAGGCCGAGGCGCTCTTGGCCGAGCAGCAGTTCATCAAGCGCCATCGGCCTCGGTTCAACATCCGCCTGCGTGACGACAAGTCCTATCCGTACATCGGGATCAGCCTCGACGAGGAGTACCCGCGCGTGTACTTCACGCGCGAGCGCCACCGGGCGGGGCGGCTGTACTTCGGCCCGTACTCCAACGCGAAGCGGGTGCGCGAGACGCTCGACCTCCTGGGACGGCTGTTCCAGTACCGGACGTGCGAGGGGGCGGAGCCGGGCCGCCGCTCCGGGGTGCCGTGCCTCGACTACTACATCAAGCGCTGCGGGGCACCCTGTGTCGGTTACGTCGACCGTGAGGAGTACCGGCGCGGGATCGACGCGATCGCCGGCTTCCTCTCGGGTCGCTATCGCGACGTCGAGCGGGACCTCGAGCGCAAGATGGCGGAGGCCGCCTCCGCCGAGGAGTTCGAGCGCGCTGCCGTCTACCGCGACCGGCTCGACTCCGTCCGAAGTCTGATGCAGCGGCGCAGCGTCGCCGGTGAGTCGCTCGACACTGCCGACCTGGTGGGCGTGGCCGTGGAGGGCGACGCCGCCAACGCGCAGCTGTTTCAGGTTCGGGACGGCGTGCTCGCCGAGCGACAGAGTTTTTACCTCTCTAACGAAGGCGAGCGCGACGATGCCGAGGTCACCGAGGAATTCATCGCCCAGTACTACTCGGCAGCACCATCCGTGCCGCGCCTGGTCGTGGTTGGACCTTCCCTGCGCGATCGCGCTGACGTGCTCGCGGAGGCGTTGACGGCGCAGCGCGGAGCCGCGGTGGAGGTCAGGGTCGCCGAGCGGGGCGAGAAGCGGCGCCTGCGAGAGCTGGCCGAGCGCAACGCCCGCCTGGCGCTCGCCCAGGACAAGCTGCGCCGTGAGCGCCGCCGGCAGCAGCGCGTGGACGCCCTGTCGGACCTGCAGGAGGCTCTGGAGCTGGAGTCGCTGCCGGTGCGCATCGAGGGCTTCGACGTGTCGAACCTCGGAGGCGAGCACACCGTGGCCTCACTGGTCGTCTTCGAGGGCGGGGCGCCCAAGAAGTCCGATTACCGGCGCTTCAACGTCCGCGCCGAGCGGTCCCGCGGACCGGACGACTTCTCCTCGATCGAGGAGGTGCTGTCGCGGCGGCTCGCTCGCCTCTCAGAACAGGGCGACCGCTCGCCGCACGACGCCGCGAGGGACGCGAGCTTCGCGTCGGTGCCCGACCTCATCGTCATCGACGGCGGTAAGGGCCAGCTCTCCGCTGGGATCCGGTCGCTTGCGCTCTCCGCGCTCGGGCACGAGGAGATCGCGGTGATCAGCCTCGCCAAGCGGCTCGAGGAGGTGTTCGTCCCCGGCCGGCGCAAGCCGCTGCCGATTCGACCGGACTCCCAGGCATTGGGGCTGCTCCAGCGCGTGCGCGACGAGGCACACCGCTTCGCTGTCGACTTCCACCGTCAGCGCCGCGACAAGGCGATGACCCATTCGTTGCTCGACGAGCTGCGCGGGGTCGGGCCGGTGCGCAAGCGCGCGCTGCTTGAGCACTTCGGCTCCCCAGAGCGGCTCGTGGATGCCTCCCGCGAGGAGCTCGAGGCGGTGCCCGGTATCCCCGGCAAGCTGGCGCGAGATATCCACCGGCAACTGAACAGGACTGGCTGAATGGACAGGGGGGTGGACCTGGTCGTGATCACCGGCTATTCGGGCGCCGGCAAGTCGGAGGCGATCGCCGCCTTCGAGGACGCCGGGTACTTCTGCGTCGACAACCTCCCGCCACGGATGATCGCCTCGCTGGGCGAGCTGTTCAAGCACGAGGGCAGCGGCGTTCGCCGGGCCGCGGTGGTTTCCGACGTGCGGGGCGGCGACTACTTCCCCGAGCTGTTGGCGGTGCTCGCAGACCTCGAGGGGGCCGGGCTGGATCCGACCGTGCTCTTCCTCGAGGCCGACGAGGAGACGCTCGTCGACCGCTTCAAGGAGACCCGCCGTCGTCATCCGCTGGCGCGCGACGGGAGGGTGGTGGAGGGGATCCGCGCGGAGCGCGACGTGCTCGGCCCCCTGCGGGAGCGGGCCGACCTAGTGGTCGACACCTCGGGCCTGTCCGGGGCGATGCTGAGGCGGGAGATCGCCAGCGAGCTCCTCGGCTCGCGCGACGTGAGCAAGCTCGCGCTGACGATCCTCACCTTCGGCTTCAAGAACGGCCCTCCGCGCGATGCAGACCTTGTGCTGGACGTTCGCTTCCTGCCCAACCCGCACTACCGGGAAGACCTCCGGCCGCTGACGGGGCTCGACCCCAAGGTCGTCGAGCACGTCGAGGCGGGCGAGCTGGCGAGCGAGTTCTACGCGCGCCTGCTCCCTTTGCTCGACTTCCTGCTGCCCGCATACGTCGCGGAGGGCAAGACCCACCTCTCGGTCGCGATCGGCTGCACCGGTGGGCGCCATCGTTCGATCACGGTTGCCGACCGGCTGGCCGGCCACCTCGAGGGGCGCGATGACGTCTCGGTGCGTGTCGTGCACCGCGACGTCGAGCTGGACTAAGCGGCGCCTAGAATCGCCCGCCATGCTCGAGCCCGTGATCTCAGTGCGCGGACTGCGCAAGTCCTACGGCGAGCTCGAGGCGGTGCGGGGGATCGACCTCGAGGTCGAGCGCGGGGAGGTGTTCGCCTTCCTCGGCCCGAACGGCGCCGGGAAGACGACGACGGTCGAGATCCTCGAGGGCTATCGCAAGCGTACCGGCGGTGAGGTGTCGGTCCTTGGCGTCGATCCCGCCTCGCCAACCCGGGAGTGGCGCGAGCAAATCGGAATCGTGCTCCAGGAGTGCCGGATGCACCCGCTGCTGACGGTGCGGGAGACGCTCGACATGTACGCCGGGTACTACCGGGCGCCGCGCTCCGTGGAGGAGACGATCGACCTGGTCAGCCTCACGGACAAGGCCAACGCGCGGGCGGCGCAGCTCTCCGGAGGACAGCAACGTCGCCTTGACGTTGCCGTTGGACTCGTGGGCGACGGTGAGCTGCTGTTCCTCGACGAGCCCACCACGGGCTTCGACCCGACGGCCCGCCGACAGGCCTGGGGGCTGATCGCCAACCTCAGGGAGCTCGGCAAGACCGTCTTCCTCACCACCCACTACATGGACGAGGCCCAGAACCTGGCCGATCGCGTGGCGATCATCGCCGGTGGTGACGTGGTGGCCGAGGGGACGCCGCAGACGCTCGCCGGTCGCGACGCGGCCCCCACGGAGATCCGCTTCAGGCTGCCGAGCGAGGTCGGGCGGGAAGAGCTGCCGCAGGAGATCACAAGGGCGCTCGCCGACGGCGCCGGAGCGGTGGCGCCCGAGCTGGTGGTGCTGCGCACGGGCGATGCCGTGCCGCTGCTCAACCGGCTCACCGGCTGGGCGATGGATCGCGGGGTCCAGCTGATCGCGCTGGAGGTCACCAGGCCAAGCCTCGAGGACGTCTACCTCGAGGTGACCGAGGAGGGGCGCGAATGAGTGCAGCGGCGCTCGCCTGGCATCAGTTCCGCTACGACCAGCGGATCTTCTGGCGCAGCCCCGCGTCGGTGTTCTTCACCGTCCTGCTGCCGATCATCTTCCTGGTCATCTTCGCCTCGATCTTTGGCAACGAGACGATCGAGGAGCGGGGCAACCTGAAGGTCTCGACGTACTACGTGCCGGGGATCATGACCCTGGCGGTCGTTTCGGCCACCCTGGTCAGCCTCGCGATCAGTCTCGTCGAAGCGCGCGAGGCCGGGCGCCTGAAGCGTGTCCGGGGCACGCCGCTGCCGACGTGGGCGTTCGTCGCCGGCCGCATCGGCAACGCCATCGTGGTCTCGCTGCTCATGGTCGTGATCGTGACCGCGATCGGCAAGCTCCTCTACGACGTCGCCGTCCCCGACGAGACGGTGCCGGCGCTGCTGGTCACGCTGCTGGTCGGGGCGTTCTCGTTCAGCTGTCTCGGGTTCGCGCTCACGGCCGCGATCCCCTCCGAGGAGGCGGCGCCGCCGATCACCAACTTCGTCGTCCTGCCCTTGTACTTCCTGTCCGGCGTCTTCATTCCCGAAACCGAGATCCCAGAGGGCGTGCTGGAGGTCGCCGACCTGTTCCCGATCCGTCACTTCTTCGAGGGCTTCCTGGCCGCGTTTGACCCGGCGACGGTGGGGGCCGGGTTCGAGTGGGACAACCTCGCCGTGGTTGCCGCGTGGGGGGCGGCGGGGCTGGTCATCGCCGCCCGCACGTTCCGCTGGGCGCCGCGGAGCGGCTGAGATCCAGCGTGCAGTCATCCTCGGGCCCGCGCGAGATAGGTTTCTCGTGTGATTCATCACGTCAGCGTCGAGGTCTCCGACCTGGAGCGAAGCGGACGCTTCTACGACGGCCTGCTCGGCCCGCTCGGATGGCGACGCCACGTGGAAACCGACGAGCTGCTGGCCTGGGGGATCGTGAAGCCGATCTTCTTCGCCAAGGCGGGCCAGCCCGGTCCGGCCGGGGACGGTCACGTGTGCTTCACCGCGAACGGGATCCCCGCCGTCAGGGCCGCCTGGGAGGGGGGCACCGCGGCCGGGGGCAGCGATGACGGAGCGCCGGGGCCACGCCCCGAGTACGGTGCCAGCTATTACTCCGCCTATCTGCGTGACCCCGATGGGCACCGGGTGGAGGTCGCGGTGGGCAACACCTGACCGCACCCGCACGACGAACCTTAGAATCAGGAGGCAAAGCCCATGGCGAAGGTGAAGGTCGGCATCAACGGGTTCGGGCGCATCGGGCGCAATGTCTTCCGCGCCGCGCACGCGGGCGGCGCCGATCTCGAGTTCGTCGCGGTCAACGACCTCGTCGACGCCGAGACGATCGCCCACCTGCTCAAGTACGACTCGATCCTGGGCCGCTTCCCGGGCGAGGTCGAGGCCGGCGAGGGCTCGATCACAGTCAATGGCGGCGAGATCAACGTCCTCGGCGAGCGCGACCCCGCAGCCCTGCCCTGGGAGGAACTCGGGGTCGAGGTCGTGATCGAATCAACCGGCCTCTTCACCAAGCGCGACGACGCCGCCAAGCACCTCGAGGCCGGCGCCCGCAAGGTGATCATCTCCGCCCCGGCGACCGATCCCGACGTGACCGTCGCGCTCGGCGTCAACTTCGACGACGCCTACGACGCCGAGAGCCACCACATCATCTCCAACGCCTCCTGCACCACCAACTGCCTCGCGCCGATTGCGAAGGTGCTCAACGACAACTTCGGCATCACCGAGGGCCTGATGGCGACGATCCACGCCGTCACCGCGACGCAGCCCACGCAGG
>DATAFO010000011.1:0-4279 GCA_036257465.1 Solirubrobacterales bacterium
GGTAGCGGCTCAGGCGAACCTCGATCTCCGAGTCACCGGGATGCGAGGCCATCAGCCAGCGCAGCTCCCGGACCTTCGAGACCTTGTCGGCGGCGTAGACGACCGCCGCCTCACCACCGACCCTCCGCACCCGCTCGCGCACGTCGTCCTTGCGCGCCTCTTCGTCCTCGATCGTGGGGCGGTCGCTGACACAGGCGACGAGCCCGCCAACCTCCGGACCGAAGCGCGAATCGAGCTCGGCCCGCGCCGTGTCCGTGTCCTCGAGGACGTCGTGGAGGACCGCGGCGGCAACGACGTGGTCGGAGTAGCCGGAGCGGTCGAGGAGCGAGGCGGCCTCGAGCAGGTGCAAGACGATCGAGGCTCCGTCCGACTTGCGCCGCTGCTTGCCGTGCCGCTCCTGCGCGAAGAGGACCGCTCGCTGGGTAAGCGGCAGGTGGTCGAGGAAGCTCAGGTGTCGGTCATCCACGTCTGCAGCGCTCTCATCCGTGAGGTCTTCTTGAACTGGTGCCCCTCCATCCGCTCGAGCAGCGCGACGAGGAGCTTGACCGCATCGACCGCGTACGGCCCCTTGTTGAGCATCACGCACTCGGCGCGCTCCGCCATCGCAGCGTCGGTCATCTCGCCCCGGTGCTCCACCCCCTTCTTCACCAGGTTGTCGAGCACCTGCGTGGCCCAGATCACCGGGACGTGCGCGGCCTCGCAGAGCCACAGCAGCTCCTCCTGGATCTCGGCCAGCCTGCGGTGGCCGATCTCGACCGCCAGGTCGCCGCGCGCGATCATGATCCCCAGCGGCTGCCGGCCCGCCCCCGCGACGATGAGCTCCGGCAGGTTCCTGACCCCAAGGGCAGTCTCGATCTTGAGCATCAGGGCGGTGTCGCCCTCGCCCCTCTCCGCGAGCGCCTCCTGGACCGCCCGCACGTCCCCGGGACGCTGGACGAAGGAGAGTCCCAGCACGTCCGCCGCGGCCGCGACGGCATCGAGACAGGCCAGGTCCTCGGCACGGAGCGGGCTGAGCTCGAGCTCTAAGTCCGGGAAGTTGAGGCCCCGCTCGGCACGTACGTGCTCGCCCTTCTCGCGCGCAGCCTGGACGCGGAGAAGGAGGCCTTCCGGTAGCCGCCGCTCGACGATCGCCCCCAATCGTCCCTCGTTCACGCGGACCTCAGCGCCGACGGGGAGCGCGTCGACGATCTCGGGCAACGAGCACTCGAGCTGGTGGGGACACTCGGATTCCACCGGGACCGGCCTCGACGTCATCAGCAGGGCCTCGCTGCGGCGGACCCGCTGCTCAAGGCGCACGGTGGTCGAGGCGATGCGCGCCCGGGGTCCGGCCAGGTCGAAGCAGATCCGGGTTGGGCTGCCGAGCTCCGAGGAGGCCTTGCCCACGTTTGCCGCCATCGCCGCCCAGACGTCGGGGTCGTCGTGTGAGCAGTTGATGCGGGCAACGTCCATCCCCGCGGCGACAAGCTCCCGGGCGATCTGCGGACGGTGAGCCGCTTCCGTGGCCAGGGTGACCATCACCCGCACGGCACGCTCGGGGCGGGTCGGGCCGAGCACTGACTCGGTCTCCGCCTGGAGCAGCTCGTGCCCGCGAAAGAACGACTCGCGATCCCCGGCGTCGTCTGAAGCCTCACCCACCCCGCCGATTGCGGCGAGCGCCGCGAGCACGGCGTCGAGGTTCGGCAGCACCCGCGCCTCGCAGCGGCCGAGCGACGAGAGCCCAAGCGGCATCAGCCCGAGCTGGACGTCGCGAAGATCGTGGCGACGCAGTGCGAGGTAGTGAGCGAGGTTCTCGGCGCTCGGGAGGTACTGAGGCCGCTCGATGTGCTCGCGCCACGCCGCGAACGCCTCGGCCCCCTCGCGAGCGACCTCCTCGCGAAGCTCTGTCAACTCGGCATGAAGCTGTCGCGCGGCGAGCGACCGGGTCGGCTGATCGAGAGTCTGAGGGCCTTCCATAGTGAACGACAATAGGACGGTCACTATCGACCCGTTTGCGGCAGGGGTTGTGAATGCATCGTGAAC
Organism: Solirubrobacterales bacterium; assembly: GCA_036257465.1. Taxonomy (GTDB): domain Bacteria; phylum Actinomycetota; class Thermoleophilia; order Solirubrobacterales; family 70-9; genus DATAFO01. Next base: position 2,020 of record DATAFO010000011.1, read on the forward strand.
CTCCGTCCTCGGCTCCGGCCCGATCGTCGACGCAGTGGGACTTGTTCTGTGAGCCTGCTGCATCGAGTGCCGCCGCGGGGCCTCATCACAGACTCGCTTCCAAGCGGCAATTCCGGGAGTCTTCGTCACAGCAGCCGAGACTTCCGCTTTCACATGGCAAGGAGCCGCGAGCCAGCAACAGCTTGCGCCGCCAACTGCGCTGAAGGACTGAGTTACACGACTTTGGCTTGGCGCCCGGCTCGCCTGGGCAATGTTCCCGAAGCTCGAGGAGCTGATTCAGGAGCCGGGCCGTGTGATCAGTGGCCGAGTCCTGTCACTCAGCCGCTGCCTGTAGCCCTACCGTCCCCGTGCTTCGTGTTCTTGCTCGGCCCTTCGGAGCCGTCGCGCCGCCTGCGCCGATCACCGCGTTGCGGCAAGTCCGCGCCCCGATGCCCCCGCTGGCGCGCTGGGCGTCCCCGGTGGTGTAATTGGCTGCCGAGCGTTTCAATCGGAGGCGATGCTTTATGCCCCAGATCCTCGGAGCCAACCCGGCGATGCGACGGGCCTGGCTCGCGCACAACACAGGCCACGCCCTGGACGCGGCCGCGGATATGGCGTTCGCGCCCGAAGAGACCCGCGGGAACATCGAGAACCTCGTGGGGGCGACGCATATCCCGCTCGGCATAGGCGGACCGATCCGGGTCAACGGACAGCATGCCGACGGGCTGTTCTTCGTACCGTTCGCGACCACGGAGGGGACTCTCGTCACGACCTACCAGTACGGCATGCGGGCGATCACCGAGGCGGGTGGCGCCAACGCGTACGTGTTGGCGGACGCGCTCGACATCACCCCCTGCTTCGTGCTCGAGACGACGCGAGACGCGCTCGCCCTGGCGAGCTGGCTTGACGATCATCTGACCGAGCTCCAGGCTCTGGCCGCCGAGACCACGGCCCACGGCCGTCTGGTCGAGATCCGCCCGCACGTGTTCGGCCGGCGCGTCTTTGCCCAGTTCGTGTTCGGCACGGGCGATGCAATGGGCCTCAACATGGTCAACCTCGCGGTCGACCGGCTCTGCCGGCAGGTCGCTGAGGCGGTGCCCTGCGAGCGGTGGTATCTGCGCTGCAACTACTCGAGCGACAAGAAGCCCGCCGCCATCAACCTGTTCCGGCCCTACGGCAAGGAGGTGGCGATCGACCTGACCCTGCCGGCGGGCGTCGTCGAGGCGCACCTCGGCGTGTCGCCCGCCGATCTGGTCGAGTTCGCGGCCTCCGGTCGGCTCGGCACCATGCAGGCGGGCGCGCTCGGCGCGAACGCCCACTTCGCGAACGGCCTGGCCGCCATCTACATCGCGTGCGGGCAAGACGTCGCGCAGATCGTCAACGCGAGCATCGGCTTCCTGGACGTCGAGCTGGTCGGCGCGGACGACCTCTACGTGGCCGCCCGGCTGCCCAACCTGGTGGTCGGCACGGTCGGCGGTGGGACCATGCTCCCGACGCAGCGCGAGTGCCTGGCCCTGCTCGGCTGCGACGGCGAAGGGACGGCGCGGAAGTTCGCCGAGATCGTGGGGGCGACCCTCGTCGCCGGCGAGCTCGCGATCTGCGCGGCCCTGGCAAACGATCGCTTCATCGAGGCGCACCGGCGGAGCCGGCAGGCCGCCGCCGGTGCGCGGGTAGCTGCCGACACCGACAGCGGCCAACACCGAAGGTAGCTGTCGCATTGCCGCGTCTCGTAATGCCAGGGCGCCCACCCATTCACCGATAAAACGCGAACCGGTGTGGCGCTGCCGCCGATCCCGGTGCCGGCCGGATGAGTCGCGACGCTCGCCTACTCCCGCAGCCCGCGGCTTCGAGGGCCTCCTGCCTGGTCTCGTACTCGCGGCCCCGTGCGATCTTCCCGTCCCGGATCGTGTAGAGCGCGGCGTAAGTCAGATCGGTCTCAATTCCGCTCAGCTTTGCGAGCCCGCTGATCCTCACAACGGCGATGACGGTGTCTTCCCCTGCGTCGAAGAGCTCGACCGCCTCAGACCTGAAGTTGTCGAAATTGTCGAGCCAGTCCTGCACGTAAGCGCGCACTGCAGCCTTGCCGTGCATCGGGCCACGGTCATCGATCGCGCCCTCGATCGCCCTATGTTCGACGTCGCCGGTCCAGTAGTCGGCCATCGCATCGAGCCCGCCACGTCCGAGCGCGTCGAGGGCATCCCTCACGACTTCGACGTTCTCCTCCGACATCGCCCGCGCAGTATCTCGCGGGAGCCGACCAGCCGCCAGAGCCACGGATCGC
>DATAFO010000052.1:0-52590 GCA_036257465.1 Solirubrobacterales bacterium
GCCTTCGCCGGCTTCGCGGCGCTGATCATCCTGCACGAGTTCGGGCACTTCGCGGCGGCCAAGGCCGTGGGGATGCGCGTCGAGCGCTTCTACCTCTTCTTTCCACCCGCGCTGGCGAAGGTGAAGCGCGGCGAGACCGAATACGGGATTGGCGCGATCCCGCTCGGAGGCTTCGTGAAGATCACCGGGATGAACCCCGACGAGGAGCTCGAGCCCGCGGTCGCGCCGCGCGCCTACTACCACCAGCCGGTCTGGAAGCGCATCGTCGTCATCGGCGCGGGCCCGGCGATGAATTTCCTGATCGCCTTCGTGATCCTGTTTGCCCTGGCCTTCGGGGTCTCCGAAGCGACCCGGAACGTCGGGGAGATCGAGGCGGGCAGCCCGGCCGCCTCCAAGCTTCAGCCGGGAGACGAGATCGTGGCGGTCGACGGCGTCACGGGCGACCAGGAAACTGTGGCGGAGCAGCTCGCCAAGCACGAGTGCGCGGGCGAGCCAACCGACGGCTGTCGCGCGACGAGCCCCGCACAGGTGCGTGTGGTCCGCGACGGTGAGCCGCTGACCCTGACGATTCGCCCAGTTTACGACTCCGAGGTGGGCAGGATGCGCCTTGGGTTCTCTTACGCCACCCGCGACGTCAACCCGGGCCCGGCCGAAGCGGCACGCCTGTCATTGGACTTCATGTGGACCGTGACGACCCAGACGGTGAGCGTGGTCACGCGCATCTTCGACCCCGAGCAGCGAGAGGAGATCTCGGGCGTCGTTGGTGGCTATGAGGTCACGCGGCAGGCGATTGAGTTCGACGCCCGCCAGGCGCTGACCCTGCTCGCGGTGATCAGCCTCTCGCTGGCGGTCATCAACCTGTTTCCGTTCCTGCCCCTCGACGGCGGTCACATCTTCTGGAGCGTGGTCGAGAAGATCCGCGGCAAGCCGGTGCCGTTCAGCGTCATGGAGAGGGCCGGCGTGGTCGGGTTCGCGCTGGTTCTGATGCTGTTCGTAATCGGGTTATCGAACGACATCGGGCGCCTGACGGGCGACGGCTTCGACGTCCGCTGATCACTCCCTAGCCCCGGCGAGGCGGTGGGTGTAGGGTTTGCGCCGGGATGGAGCTGAAGGCGGCCGAGCGCTACGCCAGCGGTGGGCCGATGCCGGAGCTGGTTGCCGACAACCTGTTCAAGGCGTTTGAGGCAACCGCGTCCAGGCTCGGGGACGATCTCGCGATTCGCGACGAGGCTCGGGGGCGCGAGCTCTCGTGGCGCGAGGTGCGCGCGCTGGCGGGCCGCCTGGCCGGAGGTCTGGCGAAGCTCGGCCTGACAAAGGGCGACACGCTCGCCCTGATGCTCAACAATCGCTGGGAGTTCATCCCGACGGACCTCGCGGCCGTGGCGCTCGGTGGGGTCCCGTTCTCGATCTACCAGACCTCCTCGCCGGAGCAGATCGAATACGTCGTCTCCGACGCCGGGGCGAGAATCGCGGTCGTCGAGGGAGCGTTCCTGGAGCAGTTCGAGCGCGCGCGGCAGAACCTGCCCGACCTCGAGCACCTGATCGTGATCGACGGCGAGGGCGGCGATCACTCGTTCGCAGAACTCGAGGAGATGGACCCCGAGTTCGATCCCTCCGCCACCAACGACGAGGTCGGTCCCGACGACCTGCTGACCCTGATCTACACGTCCGGAACGACCGGGCCCCCGAAGGGTGTCCAGCTCACCAACCGCAACCTGATGGGCTTGGTCGGCGGCGTGGAGAGGATCATCGAGATACCCGAGCGTGGCGGCAAGGTGATCTCGTGGCTGCCCGGGGCTCACATTGCGGAGCGGGGCGCGAACTACTACCTGCCCGTGATTCGGGGGCTCTCGGTGACGATCTGCCCCGACCCGCGCAGGGTGGTCGAGTTCCTACCGCAGGTCAAGCCGACGTGGTTCTTCGCCGTGCCTCGGATCTGGGAGAAGCTCAAGGCGGGACTCGAGGCCAGCCTGGCCGCGATGCCCGACGAGCAGCGCGAGGCCGCCCAGAAGGGGCTGGAGGCAGCGCTGGAGAAGGTTCGCCGGGAGCAGGCGGGGGAGGAGGTGCCGGACGAGGTTGCAGCCGCGGTGGCGCAGGCCGACGAGCAGCTTTTCTCCAGGCTTCGCGCCGGCCTCGGCCTGGACGAGATCAACGGTGTCCACGTTGGCGCTGCCCCGACCCCGCCCGAGGTGCTGGAGTTCTTCCACGCGATCGGAATCGAGGTCGGCGAACTGTGGGGGATGTCGGAAACCTGCGGCGTCGCCACCTGCAACCCGCCGGAGGGAGTCAAGCTCGGCACTGTCGGTCCGCCGGTGCCGGGGATCGAGATCAAGCTCGCCGACGACGGCGAAGTGCTGGTGAGGGGCGACTCGGTGATGCCCGGGTACCGCAACCTGCCCGACAAGACCGCGGAGGCAATCGACGATGACGGCTGGCTGGCCACCGGCGACATCGGCGAGCTCGACTCCGACGGATACCTGAAGATCGTCGACCGCAAGAAGGAGCTGATCATCAACGCCGCCGGCAAGAACATGTCGCCGGCCAACATCGAGGCGAAGCTCAAGGCCTCGAGCCCGCTGATCGGCCAGGCGATCGTGATCGGCGACCGCCGTCCCTACAACGTCGCACTGATCACGCTCGACCCGGACTTCGCGCCCGGGTGGGCGGCCAAGGAGGGCCTGGACGGCGATTCGCTCGCCGAGCTGGCTTCCAACGAGCAGGTGATCTCCGCCGTCCAGCAGGGCGTGGACGAGGCCAACTCGAAGCTCTCGCGCGTAGAGCAGATCAAGAAGTTCACGCTGCTCGACACCGACTGGACGCCCGGGGGCGACGAGCTCACGCCGACGATGAAGCTGAAGCGCAAGCCAATCGCCGACAAGTACGCGGCGGAGATCGAGGAGCTGTACTCGTCCTGAGAAATCTGCAGTGATCGCTGGTCGCCGCGCACGGCTCTGAAGGCCGACCCGTCACAATTGGTGCGCGCAATGGCTTCGAAGCGCCAGATATTCGTCGGGGACGTGCCGATCGGGGGCGGCGCGCCGGTCGCCGTGCAGACCATGACCAAGACCGAGACGGCCAACCTCGAGGCGACGATGGACCAGATCTCCAAGGTTGCGGAGGCGGGCGCCGACCTGGTCCGCGTGGCCGTGCCTCGCGACAAGGACGTCGAGGCGCTGCGCGAGATCGTGGTGCGCTCGCCGATCCCGGTGATCGCGGACATCCACTTCAACCACACGCTCGCGCTGAAGTCGATCGACGCGGGCGCGCACTGCATCCGCCTGAACCCAGGCAACATCGGCGGCCGCGACAAGGTCGCCGAGGTCGCGGTCCGCGCCACCGAGGCGGGCGTGCCGATGCGGATCGGGGTCAACTCCGGGTCGCTGCCAAAGCACCTGCACGAGCTCGAGCGCCGCAACCCGGTCGAGGCGCTCGTTCAGGCGGCGGTGGAGTTCGTCGAGCTCATGGAGTCGCTGGACTTCGAGAACTTCAAAGTCTCGATCAAGTCGACGAACGTTCCCAACACGATCGCCGCCAACCGGCTGCTTTCCGAGCGCGTCCCGTACCCGCTGCACCTGGGGATCACCGAGGCGGGGACGAAGTGGTCGGGATCGCTGAAGTCGGCCGTCGGCCTGGGCACGCTGCTCGCCGACGGAGTGGGTGACACGATCCGGATCAGCCTCTCAACCTTCCACGCTGAGGAAGAGGTGAAGGTGGCCTGGGAGATCCTCAAGGCGCTGCAGTTGCGCGAGCGCGGCCCCGTGCTGATCGCGTGCCCCACGTGCGGGCGCCTGCAGTTCGACATGGACACCGTCGTCGCGGAGATCGAGCAACGGCTCGAGGCCTACACGGAGCCGATCGAGGTCGCGGTGCTCGGCTGCGCCGTGAACGGGATCGGCGAGGCCTCGCACGCCGACTTCGGGATCACCGGGGCCAAGAACGAGGGTCTGATCTTCGCGCACGGCAAGCCGCTGCGGAAGGTGCCGCAGGCCGAGCTCGTCGACGCTCTTTTCGCCGAGATCGACAAATCGCTGGACCGCGGCTCGGTGGACGTCGACGCCGCGAAGTCCGCCGAGGGCGCCGAGTGGCTGCGCAAGATCGAGGAGGACAACGCCGACGAGCTGACCCCCGAGCGCATCGCTCAGATGGAGCGGCAGTCCGCGGACGCCGCCGACGAGACCCTGCGCCTCGACGAAGCCGCGTCACCAACCGCCGGCCGTCGGTTCACCCGGGCCTAGGCGGGCGGTTCACCGCGGGTCGCAACCGAGCGCCCGTAGATAGGCTGGCGCGTCGAGCGATGACGCGCCTTTCCAGCTACTTCCTGCCGACCCTGCGCGAGGAACCGGCCGACGCCGAGTCGGTCTCGCACCGGCTGATGATTCGGGCCGGGCTGATCCGCCAGCTCGGCGCGGGCCTGTTCACGTGGCTGCCGGCCGGCTACCGCGCCATCAGGAAGGTGGAGGCGATCGTGCGCTCCGAGATCGACGCGATCGGCGGCCAGGAGATGCTGATGCCCGTCCTGCAGCCCGCGGAGCTGTGGCGTCGGACCGACAGATACGGCATCGTGGAGCTGTTCAAGCTCAAGGATCGAAAGGACGCCGAGCTCGTGCTCGCGCTGACGCACGAGGAGGCGCTCACCTTCCACGTCGCCCGCGAGATCCGCTCCTACCGCGAGCTGCCGATGATCCTCTACCACGTCCAGGTCAAGGAGCGCGACGAGGCGCGCCCCCGCGCGGGGGTGCTGCGCACCCGCGAGTTCACGATGAAGGACTCCTACAGCCTCGATCGCGACGAGGAGGGGCTGGACCGCAGCTACGAGCTTCACATCTCCGCGTACGACCGGATCTTCGATCGCTGCGGCCTGCGCTGGTACCGGGTCGTCTCCGACGTCGGGATGATGGGCGGCTCTGGCGCGCACGAGTACATGGCTCCGTGCGCCGCCGGTGAGAACGAGGTTGCGCTCGCGCCGGGCTACGCGGCCAACGTGGAGGTCGCGAGCGCGGATCCCCAGCCCGTAGAACTGCCGCCTGCGCTCGATGAGCCGCGCGAGGTGCCGACGCCCGGGATGACGACCGTCGCCGAGGTCGGCGAGGCGCTGGGCGTGCCCCCCGGTGCGGCGCTCAAAGCGATGCCCGTTGTCGTCGGGGGGCGCGGCCTCGTGCTCGCGCTCGTGCGCGGCGACCATCGCTTGAACGAGATCAAGCTCACGAACGCACTCGGCGCCAGTTTCCGCCCGGCCGAGCCGGAGGAGATCGAGGCCGCGCTCGGGCCCGTGGGCTACGTCGGGCCGGTGGGCGCCGAGGTGGACGTGGTCAAGGATGCGGCGATCCAGGGCGAGGGCTTCTTCGCCGGCGCCAACAAGCCCGACACCCACCTGATCGGCGTCAAGCCTGGGCGGGATTTCGATTTCACCGAGCTCGACATCCGCTCGGTCGAAGCGGGCGACTTCGCTCCCGGCGGGCATCCCATCGAGATCGAGCCGGCAATCGAGGTCGGCAACATCTTCAAGCTCGGCACCCGCTACTCCGAGCCGCTCGGCGCGACGTTCCTCGACGAAAGCGGTGCCGAGCGCCCGATCGTGATGGGCAGCTACGGCATCGGCCCGGCACGGATCGTCGCGGCCGCAATCGAGCAGGGCGCAGACGAAAAGGGCATCGTCTGGCCTCGGTCGATCGCGCCGTGGGAACTGGAGCTCGTGGGGCTGGGCAGGGCCGGTGACGAGACCGCCGAGGCGGCCGAGCGGATCTACCTGGAGCTTCAGGAGGCTGGGGCCGACGTGCTCTTCGACGATCGCGACGCCGGGCCTGGAGAGAAGCTCACCGACGCTGAGCTGCTGGGGTGCCCGCTGCGGGTGGTGGTCGGAAAGCGCGCCCTCGCCGAGGGTGAGGTGGAGGTGCAGGAGCGCCGCACCGGCACCGAGCACAGACTCGCCCTTGACGAGATCCCCCGGCGGGTGGCGGAGATCGCCGGTGGGCTCGAGTAGGCGGCGGCTGTTCGGGATCGACCGCTCGGGACCGCTGCCGAGGGCGACCCGCCGTGGAGCGCCCTTGCGCCCGTTCACGATCCCGAATCTGGTCGGGTACCTGCGGCTCGCTGCGATTCCGCTTTTCCTCGTGCTCGCGCTGGACAGCGGCGACGGCCGCTACGCGCCAGCGACCCTGGTCTTCGTCTTCATCACCGCGGGCGACTACCTCGACGGCTTCCTCGCGCGGGCGACCGGCCAGTACTCGCGCATGGGGGCCCTGCTCGACCCGGTTGTCGACCGCGCCGCGGTGCTCGCGGGAGTGGTGGTGTGCTGGCACTTCGAGCTGCTGCCCCGGTGGGCCTTGGCGGTGCTGGCGGTGCGCGAGCTGGTGACCCTGGTCCTGGCTCAGCTTGCGCTGAGACGGGGCGTCGATATCGAGGTCAACTGGATCGGGCGGATCGGCGTCTTCTGCGTCTTCGCCAGCATCGGCCTGAGCCTGATGCTCGACTCGTGGTTGATCGATGCGTTGTTCGTGTTCGGGGTCACAGTCTCCGTCGGCGCCACCTGGGTGTACATCCGCGCCGGTCTCGGCCGGAGCTAGGGACGAAGTCCCGGTAGGCACGCCTACGGAGGATGTCGGCGGAGATATTTCAAGGCTCAACCTCTACTTGAAGTTGGCGAAACGCCCGCGGTATGATCGGCGCCCATGAGCGGGATCGACGACACCTTTCCGGACGTCGGCTCGATGAGCGATCAGGAGCTCAAGGACCTGATCACGTCGCTGACCGACGAGGAGCGCGACATCTCCTACCGCCGTCGCCTGCTGCACGGCAAGATCGACATCCTTCGAGCGGAGCTCGTGAACAGGCTCCGCGCCAAGCGGGAGGCCGGCGACGCGACGATCACCGGCGCCGACGTGGAGCAGCTCACCGAGATCCTGCTCGGGAAGGCGCCTTCGCCGCCCGAGGACGAGGCGTAGCGATGGCCGTTCACTGCCCGGAGTGCGGGTTCGTCAACCCGGAGGGCGCGAACTACTGCCAGAAGTGCGGTGCGTTCCTGGGCCGACCCGAGGGCGCGGACGAGCCGACCACAATGACCTACAAGGTCGACGAAACCGGCGAGTATCAACCCGTGGACATCGACGAAGAGGTCGACAAGGCCGGGGCCGCACTGGTGATCCGCTCCGGTGGCGGTCGCGCGGGCGAGAGCTTCACCGTCGATGAGGAGCGACTGAGCATCGGCCGGACGCCCGACGCCGCGGTGTTCCTGGACGACGTCACCGTGTCACGCAACCACGCGCTGCTGGTGCGACGCGACGACGGGTACTACATCGACGATCTGGGCTCGCTGAATGGCACATACGTGAATCGGCGCCGCATCGAGTCCCACCGACTCGCCGACGGCGACGAGATTCAGATCGGCAAGTACAAGCTCAGTTACCTGGAGGCTGGCTGAGATGGCGGTTGCAGCGTCAAAGAGCGTTTCGGGATCAGGGGTCGGTGAGAACCGGTCCTCGCGCCGCGAGGGTTCGGCGTCTCGTCCTCGCAAGGCCCTGACAATCGGCGCGGTGGCCAAGATCCTTGGCCAGGAGTTCGACGACATCTCGATCTCGAAGATCCGCTACCTGGAGGACCAGAAGCTGCTCTCCCCGCGCCGCACTCAGGGCGGCTACCGGCTCTACAGCCAGGCGGACGTGGATCGCCTGCGGGCCATCCTGCGCATGCAGCGCGACGAGTTCCTGCCGCTGCGGGTGATTCGACAGGAGCTCGCGACGGGCGACTTCACGGGCCGGCGTCCCAGCGAGGAGGGGACCAAGCGCCGCGCCGCCTCGGTCGACGCTCCGGTGACGACCCTGAGCCTGGGGGAGCTCCTCGATCAGGCCGGCGTTCAGGAGTCGTTCCTGCGCGAGCTCCAGGAGTTCGGCATCGTGCAACCTAACCAGCACGATGGGCGCCCGGCCTTCGACGAGACCGATTTGGAGATCGTCAGGGCCGCGGCCGAGCTCTCACGGTTCGGGGTCGCGGGACGCAACCTCCGCGTCTTTCGCAGCTCGGCCGACCGGGAGGCGGCGCTGCTCGAGCAGCTCCTCGGACCGGCCCTGCGGTCGCGCAGCCAGGCCCGACGCAAGGAGGCGATCGAGAACCTGGAGAGCCTCGCTGCCGTGTGCGGCCACCTCAAGCACCTGATGCTGGTGCGCGACCTGCGCCGGCTCAAGGCCACCGCTGAGTAGCCAACCGCTCGGCATGCCCAAGGTCTCGCGCTCGCGCCTGATCGCCGCCGACCGGGAGCGCGTTTGGGAGCTCGTGTCCGACCCGCACAACCTGCCGCGATGGTGGCCACGGGCGACGCGGGTGGAAGACGTGCACCAAGGGCCGGAGGGACATCCGGCGTGGACGGCGGTGCTTGGCACCGAGCGCGGCTCGGGGGTGCGCGCCGACTATCGCTGCACCGACGCAATCCCCGGCGAGCGCTACGCCTGGAAGCAGGAGCTCGCCGGCACCCCGTTTGAGCGTGTGCTGCGCTCCTCGGCGCTGGAGGTGAGCCTGGATGGAGAGGGGGAGTCGACCCGGGTCACGCTTCGCAGCGACGAATCGCTGCGTGGCCTCTCGCGCCTGGGCACGCCGATGATGCGTGGCGCGGCCCGACGACGCCTGGACGAGGCTCTGAACGGCGTCGAGCTCGCACTCGTCGGCCACTCGCCGTGAGCGAGGCGCAGGCAAGCTACGGCGCTCCGCCAGGCAAGTGGTGGGGGTGGGGCGACGCCGACAAGCGGGCCCGGCTCCCGGAGGGCGCGCTCGCGATGCTGCGCGACGAGCTGGGGGACGCCGAACCGGACTCGCGGGTCGAGCTGGCCGAGGTCGCACTGCCCGAGGCGCGCCCGCTCCCGCAAGCGCTCACGGACGCAGTGAACCGAGCCAGCGTGCTGACCGCGCACGAGCATCGCGTACGCCGTTCGGCCGGCAAGAGCTACCCCGACTTGATCAGGCTGCGCTCGGGGCGCCTGGACGCCGCGCCCGACGGGGTCGTGCTGCCCGGCAGCGGCGAACAGGTGCGCGCGGTGCTGGAGCTCTGCGGGCGGGAGGGAATCGCCGTCGTGCCGTTCGGTGGCGGGACCAGCGTCGTGGGCGGCGTCGAGCCGCTCACGGGCCCACACGGCCGGGTGATCTCGCTCGACCTGCGCCGGCTGCGCAGCGTGCAGGTCGATCGCCGCTCCCTGACCGCGACCCTCGGCCCAGGCCTTCGCGGCCCGGAGGCCGAGCAGGCCCTGCGCGCGCAGGGCCTTACCCTTGGCCACTTTCCGCAGTCGTTCGAGTACGCGACGATCGGCGGCTTTGCGGCCACCCGCTCGGCCGGCCAGACCTCGGCGGGCTACGGCCGCTTCGACGACCTCGTCACGTCGATCGCGATGGTGGCTCCCGCCGGAGAGCTCCGCACTCTCGCGACGCCGCACACGGCTGCCGGCCCGTCGCTGCGGGAGGTGGTCGTGGGCTCCGAGGGCACCCTGGGCGTGATCACAGCGGTCACCGTGCGAGTGCGCCCTGCGCCCGAGGCGCGGCGCTATGAGGCCTGGGTCGCGACCAGCTTCGAATCCGGCTGCGAGCTTGTCCGTACGCTGGCCCAGGCGCACGCGCTGCCGGACGTGACCCGGCTTTCAGATGAGACCGAGACGCGGGTCTCGCTGGCGCTCGCAGGGACTTCCGGGATGCGACGCGCGTTGCTCGGCGCCTACCTGCGCCTGCGCCGCCGGTCGGGCGGTTGCATCCTGATCTGCGGCTGGGAGGGGGAGCGGGAGTCGGTTGAGCGCCGGCGTGCGATCTCGACGCGCCTCGTGCGGTCGGGCGGCGGAGTTTCGCTGGGTGCGGGCCCGGGACACGCCTGGGAGCGAGGGCGGTTCGAGGGCCCGTACCTGCGCGACGAGCTGCTCGACCGCGGCTACCTGATCGAGACACTCGAAACCGCGCACACGTGGTCGCGCTTGCCCGAGCTCTATGAGGCAGTCTCCGCGGCACTCGATCGCGCGCTGCGCGCGGGCGGCACCCCTCCGATCGTGTTCTGCCACGTGTCCCACGCGTACCCCGACGGCGCCTCGCTGTACTTCACGTTCGCCGCCCGGCGCCGGCCCGGGGAGGAGCTCGAGCAGTGGCGGGAGGCGAAGAAGGCGGCCTGCGAGGCGATCGTTGGCGCCGGAGGGACGATCACCCACCACCACGCGGTCGGCCGGGACCACGCCCCCTACATGCGCGCTGAGGTGGGAGAGCTCGGGATCGAAGCGGTGCGCACGCTCAAGCAGCGTCTCGACCCGGCTCAGATCATGAACCCGGGGAAGCTCCTTCCCTAGCGGCAGGAATCTCCCCGCGCAGGACTGTCTGGCCGGGCTTCTTCAGGATCAGGTCGGTGACCTGGGCGTTTTCCTGCTGAGCGCGGCGCTGGGCCTCGGCAATCAGCTGAGCGAGCTCGCGATTGTCGGCCAGCGAGACGTCGACGAACTGCACCCGCGAGACGAAGCTCAACACGGCCGCCGGGATCGTGAACCGATCCTGGAAGCTGCCGTTCTCCGAGACCGCGATCGGGGCGAGCGGATACCCGTCGTCGTTGGTGAGCAGCAACCAGATCACGTACGTCTGGCCGTTGGGGGCGGGGTCGAGGGCGCTGATGCTCACGTCCACGTACGGCTGGTCGTTGGTCGCCAGCCCGAAGATCGCCTGACCCTCCGCGTCACTGCCGCCCGTGGCGGTGAGTGGCACACGCGTGATCTCCTCGCCAACCGCGTTGCCGCCGGTCGTGTCGGTTGCGGTCGTCGCGGCTGCGCTCGAATCGCCATCGTCGTCGCCACCGAAGGCTCCGGTCACGGCCAGCACGACGGCGATCAGGAGGATCGCGCCGGCGCCGAGTGCGATCAGCAGCCGCGCCCGGCCCTCGGACAGGGATCCCAGCGGACCAGCTCCCGGCCCCGCCTCGGGCTCGACGCCCGCCTCCTGCGCCGCTCGCTGCCTGCGAGGGAAGCGGCTGGGGCGCGGCTCACCCGGCAGCCGTGGCAACTCGGCACTTGGGAACGCCGCGCGAAGCCCTGAGATCAGGTCCGAGGCGAGGCGGTAGTCGTCGGGATCGTCGCGCAGGTGGCGGACGACGTCCGCCCGCCCGATCGGGTCGGCCTGGCCGAGCAGATAGTCGGTGAGGGCGACGTTACGGTCGGGATCAGCGCGCCCGAGCTCGCCCAGTGCCGATCTCGCTCGTGAGCGCACCTCGTCCTCGTCTACTCCGAGCAGTGAGGACAGCTCGGCGTAGGTCTGGCCGCGCTCGAGCAGAAGCTGGAGCGTGGCCTGTTGGTCGGCGGTCAGCGACATCGCCCGGGGAAGCCTAGGGACTCGTACCCGCCTGCCACGCAGGTTCTTGACCGGCAGGTGTGATTGGCGCGCGAGGTTATGTTCCGCACGTGCTTGGCGCTTTGGCCGACCCCGCGCTGCGGCGTCCGCGTGCCGCTGTTGGCGGCGTTGGCCCGCTGGGGCGACTAGACGAATAGGTTCTGAGGTGTGTCGGTGCAGCAACCGGGCGACTACGGCGACGGGCTCGCAGCCCTGATCGGGCTCGAGCGCATCTCGAGCGACGCCGACCGGACCGTCGCCCGGGTGCCGGTGACCGACGATCTGCGCCAACCCTTCGGAGTCGTCCACGGCGGCGTCTATCCGGTGATCGCGGAGAGCATCTGCTCGCTCGCAACGCTCGAGGCGGTGCGCGACGAGGGTCTGGTCCCCCTCGGCCAGGCCAATCAGGCGACGTTCATGCGGCCGATCTTCGAGGGGCACATCCACGCCGAGGCGACGGTGCGCCACAGGGGGCGGACGACGTGGATCTGGGATTGCGAGCTCAGCGACGACGAGGGCCGTCCCTGCGCCCTCGTCCGCATGACCATCGCGGTGAGGCCGAAGCCTCAGTAGTGGTAGCCGCGTCTCTACCCCTAACCGCGATAGCGGTTGGTTATCGGCAGGCGACGGTCCCGGCCGAACGCCTTCGCCGTGATCCGGATCCCTGGAGGCGCCTGACGGCGCTTGTATTCGGAGCGGTCGACGAGCGCGATCACCTCGTCGACCACCTCGCCCGGCAGGCCGGACGCCACCATCTCCTCGCGCGAGCTGTCTCGCTCGACGTAAGCCTCGAGCACCCGGTCCAGCAGGTCATAGGGAGGCAGCGAGTCATCGTCGCGCTGGCCAGGACGGAGCTCCGCTGACGGCGGGCGCTCCAGCACGCTCGCCGGCACCAGCTCGCGCCCCGCGCGGGCGTTGCGCCGCTCGACCAGTCGGTAGACCAGCGTCTTCGGAACGTCCTTGATCACCGCGAACCCGCCGGCCATGTCGCCGTAGAGGGTCGCGTACCCAACGGAGAGCTCGCTCTTGTTGCCGGTGGTCAGCACCAGCCATCCCCGCGCGTTGGAGATGGCCATCAGCAGGTTGCCCCTGATCCGCGCCTGGATGTTCTCCGCCGCCAGACCGGGGCTGCCTGCCGCCGGTTCCTGCGCTTCCAGGTGCGCCCGGGAATCGGGCCGGTCGCCGTCGAGCCTCAGGAGCTCGTCGTAGGCGCGCATCGCAGAGTTGATCGGCAGCTCGATCAGCTCTATCCCGAGGTTCTGGGCGAGGCGGCGTGCGTCGGCCTGGGTCTCGGGACTGGAGTGGGGGGAGGGCATGACCACGGCGGTCACCCGGTCCGGGCCGAGTGCGTCGGCGGCGATCAGGGCGACGAGCGCCGAGTCGATGCCGCCCGAGACGGCGACCAGGACGTGCTCGAAGCCGTTCTTGGACACGTAATCGCGCAGCCCGAGCGTGAGCGCGGAATACACTTCGTCCAGCTCGTCGAGGGGCTGTTCGATTCGCGCCGGCTCCTGGCCGCCGAGCTCCCAGATCAGCAGGTCCTCTTCGAACTGACGCGCGCGGGCGACGACCGCGCCCTCGGCGTCGACGACGAAGCTGTGACCGTCGAAGACGAGCTCGTCCTGGCCGCCGACGACGTTACAGAACGCAAACGGCACGCCGTAGGTGCGCGCTCGCTCCGCGAACATCTCCTCGCGCTCGCCGCCCTTGCCGCGCAGGTATGGCGACCCGGATGGGTTCACGATCAGCCGGGCGCCCATCTCCACCTCGAGCGAGGCGGGCGGCCCGGGCTCCCACACGTCCTCGCAGATGGTGAGCCCGACTGGAGCCCCGGCGACGTGATGCACCACTGGTTCGCTGCCCGGTGCGAAGTAGCGAGCCTCGTCGAAGACCCCGTAGTTGGGCAGCCGCTGCTTCCTGTACACGGCCGCCACGAGGCCGTCTGAGAGCACCGCAAGCGAGTTGTGGGCGGGCCGCGGCGAGGGCGCGTCGTTGCGAGCTTCGGCGTCGGCGCCCGTGGGCTCGGCGAAGCCCACCACGGCGACGATGCCTTCCACGCCGGCTGCCAGCTCTTCGAGCGCCCGTCGGTTGGCGCTGAGAAAGTGCCGCTTCAGCAGCAGGTCCTCCGGCGGGTAGCCGGGCAGAACCAGCTCCCCGACCACGACCAGTTGCGCGCCCTCATCCTTGGCGCGGGCGATCCACTCGGCCACCAGCCGAGCGTTGCCCTCGATGTCCCCGACGGTGGGGTTCACCTGCGCCAGGGCGACGCGAAGCGGTCTGTTCGATTCAGCCATTGCAGGGCAAAGTATGGGGACTCGCCGTGGCGCTTTGGGCCTCAGCCGCCGAGCGATTGGCGCAAGGCCAGATTGCGCGCGCACGAGCCGCGCAACGCGTTCGGGTCGAGCGTGCCGCGGCGCTGCGCGGCGACCAGCGCCGGCAGCGCCTCGGGAGCGGGGAGGCGGGCGAACAGCAACAGGTCGGCGCCCGCACGGGCGGCCGCCACCGCGGCCTCTGCGGGCGCGTAGCCGGCGCCTGCGATCCCGCCTGCGAGCAGGTCATCGGTGATCACCACGCCGTTGAAGCCGAGCTCGGAGCGCAGAAGCCGCGTGATCACAGCCGACAGCGAAGCCGGGCGCTCCGGGTCGTAGGCCGGATAGGTGGCGTTCGACGTCATCACCAACGGCACGGTGGCGCCGACCGCCGCGCGAAACGGCTCCAGGCCAGGGGCCAGCTCTCGCCTGGATCGTTCCACGACGCTCTGCCCCAGGTCGGTGTTGGCGATGGCCCGCCCGAGGCCCGGGAAGTGCTTGGCTGTGGCCGCCACGCCGGCCTCCTCGAGGCCCTCAGCGAAGGCGACGCCGAGCGTGGCGACCGACGCCGGGTCGGCTCCGAACGTCCGTGACGCGACGAAGCTCTCGGGGAGGCCGAGGTCGAGAACCGGCGCCAGGTCGACGTTGATCCCGAGCTCACGCAGGTAGCGCCCGGTCGCCCTGCCCTCCGCTTGGGCCGCATCGGGCCCGGCACCGGCGAGCTCCGGCGGCGACGACCGCGGCGGTCCCTCGGCGAGGCGCTTCACGTCGCCGCCCTCCTGATCGGTGGCGACCACGAGCGGTGGGTTGCCGCCCTCGCGCGACGCTCGCTGCAAACGCGCGATTGCGCCCCGCACGGTCGCCTGCGGCAGGCCGGAGGGTGGGAAGAGGATCACGCCGCCGATCTCACCGCGGCGCGCGGCGCGTAACAGCTCCGGCGTGGCCGTGCCGTCGAACCGCAGCATCAGCATCTGTCCCGCGAGGCGACGCGGATCGGTTGCTACCCTCGCCGGGCACTCGGGTCGGGCAGAGCTCGCGGCGGCGGACTCGGACCGATCGCTCTCCGTGTCGCCGCGGGCCCCGAGCCATGCCCCGACCCCTGCCGCGGTGACAGCCAGCGCGCCCAGGCCGAGACGACGCCGCCGTGCCTGGCGCGCCACCGCCTGGCGGCGGCGACGCTGGAGATGCGGGTCATCCGGCCCAGTCACCGAGGATTCTTTCGACAGTTGGGCCTGCGGTCACTCGGCCCGGGGGCTTCGCGACCGCGGCTGTCGCCCAGGTTGCTGATGATCACGGCGACCACCGTAACGAGGTAGCTTTGGCCGGCAAGCTCCTCAGTGACCGCGACCGCGCGACCGGCGTCGGTCGCAGCCGTGAGGTCTCCGAAGCCCGTGCGCCCAGTCATTGCTTGGAGGGAAGACGACGCCACGCGCGTGGGAGATCGCGGTCGTCGCGGACGTTGGTGATGTAGCCTCGCCGCCCGATGGCGACCGACGAATACAGGGTGGAAGTGCAGCTCGATGACCCCGAGCACGGCTTTCCGCTCTCCGAGCGACTGCGGGCGCTCGACCTCGACGACGAGGTCCAGGAGCGACTCGGCGATCGGGTGATCGTCACCCGCGACGGGCCGCGGCTGTTCGTCTACGCGCAGGCGGCCGAGGCGGCGCGCGAGGCGGAGCGGATCGTGCGCGAGGTGGCAGCCACCGACGAGCTCACCGTCGACACTCGGGTCAGGCGCTGGAACCCGGTCGACCGGTTCTGGCAGGACCCCGACGAACCGATCCCGTCCAAGCCTGAGACATCACCGCCCGACCTCGCCGAGGAGGTTGAGAAGGAGGGCGTACAGCACCCGCTCTTCACCTTCATCGAGGGCCACGAGCCCCGGTTCCTGCGCGACCTCGGGATCTAAGGCGTAGGGCGGGCGCGCAGTGTCGCCGGCTGCGAGCGGCCCCCTGGGTTCGTCCGCGCCTGGGGCTAGGCTCGCGCGCATTCCAGGGGTCAAGGCTGATTAGGAAGGACGGAGCACCGTGAAGCTCGTCATTGGCATCGTGCGTCCGGAGAAAGCGAACGACGTCTTGGAGGCTCTCTACCGCGCCGAGGTCCGCGGCCTCTCGATGAGCCCGGTCCAGGGGCACGGGGGAGAGCTGGATCGAGTCGAGACCTACCGCGGCACGACGGTGAAGGTCGGGCTCGCGGACAAGGTCCGCTTCGAGATCGCCGTCTCCGACGAGTTCGTCGAGCCGACGATCAACGCGCTCTGTGACGGCGCGCGCACCGGCGAGGTCGGCGACGGCAAGATCTTCGTGCTCCCGCTCGAGCGGGCGGTCCGCATCCGCACTGGCGAGACCGACCGCGGCGCCGTGACCCCGGTGGGCGCATGAGCGGCGTGCCCATCGTCGCCCAGGTCGCCGAGATCGACACCGGCGACACCGCCTGGATGCTCGCCGCGACCGCGCTGGTGCTGCTGATGACTCCCGCGCTCGGGCTGTTCTACGCCGGTCTCGTGCGCGCGAAGAACACGCTCAACACCTTCATGATGTGCGTCGCCGCAATCGCCGTGGCGCTGGTGACGTGGGCGGCGTTCGGCTACTCGTTCGCGTTCTCGGAGGGCAACGAGCTCATCGGCGGCTTCGACTACGCGTTCCTCAGCGACGTCACGCTCGATCCGCGCGAGGGGTCGACGATCCCGCACCTCCTGTTCTTCGCCTTCCAGGCGACCTTCTGCATCATCACCACGGCCCTGATCTCGGGCGCCGTGGTCGAACGGATGCGGTTCAGCGCGTTCCTCGTCTTCGCGGCGTTGTGGTCGTTGCTCGTCTACTCGGTGCTCGCCCACTGGGCCTTCGGGCCGGGCTGGCTGTTCAACGGCGGCACCCTCGACTTCGCGGGTGGCGTGGCCGTGGAGATGGGCTCCGGCTTCTCGGCGCTGGCGGCGGCCCTCGTGGTCGGCGCACGCAAGGACTACGGGCGCCAGGCACTGTTGCCCCACAACTCCATCTACGTGCTCGTCGGGGCGGGACTGCTGTGGTTTGGCTGGTTCGGCTTCAACGGCGGCAGCGGGTTCAACACCGGCAGCAACTCGGTGCTCGCCTTCACGAACACGCTGCTATGTCCCGCCTGCGCGCTGCTGGTGTGGTTCCTGCTCGACGCGGTGCGGCGCCGGAGAGTCACCGCGGTTGGCGCCGCCACGGCGATCATCGTCGGCTGCGTGGGGATCACCCCGGCCGGCGGCTTCGTGAGCCCGGGCTACGCGATGCTGCTGGGAGCGCTCGTCGCGCTGCCCTGCTACGCGGTGATCGCCTACCGCACGCGCACCCGAGTGGACGAGACGCTCGACGTTCTCGCGGCCCACGGGGTTGCCGGCTTCACGGGGATCCTGTTCATCGGCTTCTTCGCACAGATGTCCTGGAACGGGATCTCCGATGGCCTCCTCTACGGCAACGCCGCCCAGCTCGGCGACCAAGCGTTGGCGGCAATCGCCGCCCCGGCGTACGCGTTCGGCGCCACGTACGTGCTCCTGCGCGCAATCGGAGCGGTCATGCCCCTGCGCGCAACCGAGCGCGAGGAGGCGCTGGGCATGGACGTCGTCTACCACGGCGAGGAGGCCTACCCGACCGGCGAGGGCGCAATCCTGGTCTCGACCGAGGCCGGGGTGGAGGAACCGGTTCCCGTCGCCGACGCGCGCTAGGCGGTCGGCACTCGGGTCGTCCGCCGACCAGCTGCCAGCGCCGCGTCGACGCACATCCTGAAGCCCATCCGCTCGCCGGTGCCGGTGAGAATCGTCCCCGCGCGTGGATCGAGACCGCTGGCGTAGTTGGACTCTTCCAACCGACCAACCTGAGAGGAGTGTGGGGGAGGGATAGCGAGCTCCGTTCCATCTCGCGCGTAGAAGCGGAGCGCTCCTTCGGCGCAGCGTTCCACGCGCGCGCCGCCCTCGTGGACGAGCCGGTGATGGTGCCGGCACAGGAGCACGAGGTTGTCGAGGCTAGTCTCACCACCGTGAGCCCAATGGACGATGTGCAGCGCGTCCACAAACCGCCACCGCTCACAGCCCGGGCACTGACAGCGGCCATCGCGGGCCACGAGTGCCCTTCTAATCGACGCTGGAACCGTCCGCGTTCGCCGGCCGACGCTCAATGGCGGACCGTCGCGCTCCACTATCGGCGCGTAGGTGCCGTCGCACAGAAGCCGTCGCAGCACCTCGGGCGCCAACCCGGGCCCGTCGGCGATTGCGCACTCGGCGTCTGGATCGGTGATCTCCTCGACGGGCAGGCTGTCGGCGTCGACATGAACCAAGACCTGGTGACGCTCGCCGCCAGGCAGCCCGGTGGGAGGTCGGGCGAGCGCCGCCTCACTCATCGCTGCGATCGCCTCGGCGTTGGTGGGGACCGGGGAGGGGGCGGCGATTCCTCGTGGGTAGGCGGTTCCGCGGAACCGCGCTCCCCGGCGGCAGACTCGTGAAGTGCATCACGACACCCCTCCAACGCGCGCAGGAACTGCGCGCCCTCTTCGGCCGGCAGCCGGCCGCTGAAGCAGAGGCAGCCGTGCTCGTCCCACGACCAGGAGATGAGGCGCTCGCGATGGTTCTCATCTGCCTCCGCGGCGGTCGCACGCCGCGTGGTGCGAACGATCCGCTCCAGTTGCGCCGCCGTGGCGTGCCGAGCGAGCTCCAGCAGGTCGGCCTCGCTATCAGGCTCGGCAATTCGCGTCAGGGCGCGCACCTTGGAGAAGCTGAGCGCCCCGAGCGAGAACTGCTCGCGGATCAAGGGCAGCTCGCGCAGCGCCCTCGCCACACGCACGTGCTCACGCGCCGAGCGCGGCTCGAGCGCACACCGCCACGCGACCCACTCGGCGCAAGATCGAACGCCCCATTGCCACCAGCCGTTGCGCCGGTCGAACTCACCAACCAGCGCCACCCAGCGGGCGTTGCCGGCGTTGATGTGCGCCGCGAGCTGTTCGATCTCGTGCTCGATGTGCTCGAGCGGCAGCTCAGCGAGCTCTGCTGCCGGGGCTAGCCCGGGCGGGCGAGGACTTTCGCTAACGAACATATGTTCGCAGCGTAAGCAGCTCGCCGGACGGAAAGCGAGCCTGTTCGGCTACGAGGTGACTGAGGGAGGCTCGTCGTCGATGACCAGCACCCTCAGCGCCACCGCCGAGCGGCTCCGATCGAGCTCGGGGTAGGAGAGGCGCGCGATCCGCCCCAGCGTCTGATCGATCACATCCTCTTCATTCCACGCTGCGATGACGATCGTCACCGGCGGCCACCAACCGTCCAGCGCTCAGCGACCGTCCAGCGTGGCGAAATCGCTGTCGGACAGCTCGAGATCGAGGGCGGCCAGATTGCTCCTCAGATGGCCGAGCGAGAGTGTCCCGGGGATCGGGACCACCCGCGGCGATCGTTTCAGCAGCCACGCAAGCTTGATCTGCTGCGGGGTTGCGCCGTAGCGCCTTGCGATCTCCTTGAGCGGAGCCCGGACCCTCCCGCGCAACGGGTAGAAGGGAACGAACAGGATGTCCTCCCGTTCGCAGAAATCCACGACGGCGTCGTACCTGCGCTCGGAGAGGTTGTAGTGGTTCTGAACCGCCGCGATCGGGACCACGGCCCGGGCGCGCTCGATTTGTTCGACGCTCACCTCCGAGAGGCCGACGTGCTGGATGCCCCCCGCATCGTGGTAGTCCTTCAGCACGCTCACTGACTCCTCGAGCGGCACCCCGGGGTCGACCCGGTGAAGGTAGTAGAGGGCGATCGTGTCGGTCCGGAGTCGCGCAAAGCTCTCCTCGAGCTCGGCCCGGAGCTGCTCTGGCCGGCCGCTGCCCGGCTCGTAGCCTCCCTTGGTCGCGAGCACCAGGTTGGGCGGAAACGGCGCGAGCGCGGCCCCGATGGCTTGCTCGCTGTCACCGCCGGTGTAGAGGTGGGCGGTGTCGATGAAATTCACGCCAGCGTCGACGGCCGCTGTCAGGAAGGCGCGGTTCTCTGGCGTGTCGGCGAGTCGATTGGTGCCGAGCCCGATCCGGCTGAGTCGGTAGTCACCGAGGGTGGTTGTCCGAGAGATGGAGATCGCGAAACCGCTCTCGCTCCAGTGCGAAGGGCGAAGCGTGCTACGCCTTGGCGGCCTGCTGCTCGGCCGCCAGCCTCCTGCGCCGCGGCCGCTTTGCCTCCCCGGCCGCCTCCGCGAGCTCTGAGATGGAGGCGTCGAGATCCATCGCCAGGACGTCGAGGTCGAGCATCGCGTCGTAGTCGCCGATGAGACCGAAGTCGACCTGCCCGTTGTAGCTCATGATCCCGAAGCAGACCCCCTGGCGCTTGGCGAGCGGGACCATCGGGAACACCGCCTCGAGCTCCCGACCCATGAGGTAGAGGGGGAACTGCGGGCCAGGCACGTTCGTGACCACCAGGTTGAAGAAGCGCTGGCGCGACTGCAGCCGGGCCGCCTGGCCAGCGATCGTGGGGGGTGCGAAGTCGGTGAGCTCGGTCAGCAGCGAGGCGCCGACCGCCTGCTTGGACTCCTTGAGGTCGCCCATCGCGGCGCTGACCGCGCGCAGGCGCTCGATCGGGTCTTCGCACCAGACGGGAAGTGGCGCCATGAACGAGGACACCCGGTTGCCCAGTGCACCGTGCTCGTCGGCAGTCCGAACGCTGATCGGCACCATCGCGCGGAGCTCCAGGTCCTGCGTCGAGTGTCCACGGCCCCGTAGGTAACGCCCGAGCGCGCCGGAGACCACGGCGAGAACAACGTCGTTCACGGTGCCCCCGAGCTCGTTCTTGATCCGCTTGAACTCGCCGAGGTCGGCGCGAACGATCGCGAACCGACGATACGGCCCGATGTCCACGTTGAACGGCGACGGCGGGGCAGCCAGACCCGCGCGAGCCAGCGTTCCCGCTGCCTCGAGCCCGTCTACAACCGCCCCGAGCACCTGTTTCGGAGCCCGCACCAGGGCGCGGACGCCCCGCGCGGCCTCGGCAGGGCTCGTCACTCGCTCGAGCAGGGCCTGGGCGAGCACTTGCGCACGCGACGGCTCCGGGCTCGGCACCCAAGGCTCGGGGGAGGGGGCCGTGGTCGGTTCGCGCTGGGTGTCGAACAGGACCGTGGTCAGATCGACGCCCGAGACGCCGTCCACCAGGGCGTGATGGGTCTTGGCAACGATCCCGAACCGACCGCCCTCGAGCCCATCGACCAGCCAGAATTCCCACAGCGGCTTCGAGCGATCGAGCCGCTGGGAGAAGACTCGGGCCGCGAGGGTACGCAGTTGCTCTTCCGAACCCGGCGGGGGAAGCGCCGTATGCCGCACGTGGTAGGAGAGGTTGAAGTGGGGGTCGTCGACCCAGGTCGGCCGGCCCTGGCCGAGGGGCACAAAGCGCAGCTTCTGCCTGAACCGAGGCACCAGGTGGAGGCGGGATTCGATCGCCTGCTTGAACTCCTCGTACTCGGGCGAGGGCCCCTCGAAGATCATCGTCGAAGCGACGTGCATGTGCGCCGGGCCGCGCTCCAGATGCAGGAACGAGGAGTCCAGGCCGCTGAGTCGGTCGTCGCTCACAGGCACGGGATGTTGGCAGAAGCGTTAGCAGGGTGACCACCGTCACATCGAAGTAGCTGCGTGCGGCCGGATTGCATGCCCGGCCGCCTGTGAGAATGGGCCCGTGCGATCGCGCGGGGGGCCCACCGATGCCGACAGGCTTGGCCCGCTTGGCCGAGTGGCCGCGATCGCGGCGGTCGTAGCCTTCACGTTCTGCGCACATGCCGGGTTCAGAGCGGTGCTCGATGCCCTGAGCTGAGCCGGTCGGCAAACCCATCTAGACTCGAGCCCGTGAGCGGTGCCGAGGCGAAGAACCTCGAGGCGATCTCGAAGGCGATCGACCAGCACAACTCGAACTGCCCGTTCCCCGCCGCCGAGGTGCGCATGAACCCATACGAGGTCGAGCGCCTCGGCTGGGAGGAGATCCGCGGCCTGCCCGTGATCGGTGATCCCGCAATCGGCACTGGCCGCTTCCGGATTGTCTGCTCGCGCGACACCGGGGGAGAGGAGCTGGAGGAGACCGAGGCCATCGGCACGCCGATCGAAGTCGCAACTCCGCCGACATCCTCCGCTTCGGGTCCGGCGTCGGCGCGTTAGCCACTGTTACCCGACCCGGCAGGACGTAGCGGCTAGCTACAGATTTAGGCCCAGGTCGTTGGTGACCCGTTGGGCCCAGACGTTGAGGTCGCTGAAGCCGCCGCTGAGGATCAGCACGCCCATCGCGATCAGCACCGCGCCCCCGGTGGCCACGAGGGCCCGGTAGTGCCGCTTGATGGCCGCGAACGCTGTCGTCGCGCGCGAGAACGCCAGCGCCGTGAGCAGGAACGGGACCGCGAGCCCGGCGGAGTACACGGCCAAGAGAAAGGCCGCGTGAGCGACCTCGCCCTGGATGCCGGCCAGGGTGAGGATTCCGCCGAGCGCCGGACCAGTGCACGGCGTCCAGGCGATCGAAAAGGCCGCACCCGCGACCACCGGGCCGCCCTTTCCCGCACGGGCCATCAGCGAGTCAACGCGCCACTCGCGGTTCACCCGGTCCACGTACATCGTGGCGATGAACAGCAACCCCAACCCGATCAGCAGCACGGCCCCGATGTCGGTGAGGGTGTCCTGGTTGTCGCGCAGAGTCTCCCCGAGCGCGGTGGCGGTGAGCCCGAGAAGGATGAAGACCGTCGAAAACGAGGCGATGAACAGCAGGCTCGGAACCAGGACTCGTCGCCAGTCGGCCGACTCGATCTCGTCGATGCTGACGCCGGTCACCGCCGACAGGTAGCCGGGCACGAGCGGCAGCACGCACGGGGAAATGAACGACACGAGCCCGGCGACGAACGCAACCGGCACATCGGCGCCGTTGATCGGGTCGCTCATGCCCCGGGTTCAGGTGAGTGCGGCGGCGAGGCGGCGGCGGTGCCGCCGAGCGAGCTCGTCCTCGGGACCAAGCTCGGTGAAGATCGCCACCATCACCCGCCGGATCAGGTCGCGCCGCTCGGGATCGTGCTCGGCCGCGATGGCCTCCTGGAATGACTCCAAGGCGGACTCGAGATCCCCTTCGTCCCAGGCAGAGAACGCTCGCGCGAGCACGTCGGCGGACGTGCCGCTGCCGTTCCCGTCACCCGACTCCAGGCGGGCCCGAGCCACCAGCCCCTCGGCGAGAAAGTCTCCCTCGAGCCCCTCGAGCAACTCCAGCGCCTCCGAGCGCTCGCCCCGGGCCAGCAGCAGGCGTCCGAGCCGAGCCGCCGCGCCAGCGTGATGCGGATCCACCTCTAGGGCCTTTCGAAGCGATTCCTCGTCGCCGGCCGCCACGAGGCGATCGGCGGGGGAGGGAACCAGGCGATCGAGGAACGCCTCGATCTGGGCGGGTGGAATTGCGCCGGTGAACTCGGCCACGACGTTTCCGTCACGAAACGTCTTCACGGCAGGGATCCCGCGGATTCCGAAGCTCGCGGCAAGCGCCTGATTGCTGTCGACGTCGACCTTGGCGAGCTCCACGTCACCGCCGCGTTTGCGCACGGCGTCCTCCAGAGCGGGGCCGAGCTGATGGCAAGGCCCGCACCACTCGGCCCAGAAGTCCACGACCACTGGCACCTCGCGCGAGCGCTCCACCACCCGCTCGATGAACTGCGCCTCGTCGACGTCGAAAATCATGTCCGCTCGAGGTTAGCGATCGCCCCCACGCCGGCGGCCCGAGTCCGCCGCTGCGGGCGGGCGCGAGTGCGCCAGAATGCGCGCGATGGACGACTTCCTGCGCGGCAAGCTCCTGATCGCTTCCCCCGCGCTCGTCGACCCTAACTTCGCCCGCACGGTCGCCCTGATCACCGAGCACAACGAGGAGGGGGCGATGGGCATCATCCTGAACCGGCCGTCGGAAACCGCGGTAGCCGAGGTTGTGCCTGAGCTGGCCGCGGCGGCGGGGGAGGGGCCCGTGTTCATCGGCGGCCCTGTGCAGCCCCAGGCACTCGTGGTGCTGGCCGAGTTCGCCGACCCGAGCGCCGCCGCGTGGATCGTGGTCGCCGACGTTGGCTTCGTGGCCGCGGACACCGAGCACGACGAGCTCGCCGAGGCGATTCGCCGAGGCCGGGTTTACGCGGGTTATTCGGGCTGGGGGGCAGGCCAGCTCGAGGGCGAGCTCGAGGAGGACGCGTGGATCGTCGAGCCGCCCTTGCCCGCGGAGCTGTTTCCGGACGACCCCGAAGCGCTGTGGCACGACGTCCTGGAGCGCAAGGGCGGACAGTACGCGCTGATCGCGCGCATGCCGGAGGACCCGTCGGTCAACTAGGCGGGACGCGCAGTGAAGCGTGCGAAGCCGGCGGAGCGGCTGGTTTGGGCAGTCGATCAGCTCTCGATTGGGAACGACCGATCGGGTGCTGGAGATCGGCTGTGGCCACGGGGTTGCCGTGTCGCTCGTGTGCGAGCGGCTCAACGGCGCCAAGATCGTCGCGATCGATCGGTCGCCCCAAGATGATCAACATGGCGGCCAAGCGCAACGCGGATCACGTCTCGGCGGGCACGGCGGTTTTCCAGACGGCCTCGCTGCACGAGGCGCAGTTCGGCGGGGCCCGGTTCGACCAGGTGTTCGCGATCCACGTCGCGGCCCTTGTGCGCGGCCAGCCGGAGCGCGAGCTGGGGATCGTCAGGGAGCTGCTCGCCGGCGACGGGAGGCTCTGCAGCCGCTCGCGGCGGAGAAGGCCCTCCAGACCGCCGAGTCAGCCGCGGCGGTGTGCGTACGCGCCTCCGTGCCCGCGTCAACGCTCGCTAACCGCGGTTATGTAGACCTGACTCAGTCCTCGCCGCCTCCGGCGCGGCGGCAGCGATTGTGATCAACACGAGCACGAAGCCACCCACTCCTCACGCCCAGATGCGTTTTCCCGCGAGTTCATCAGCGGCATGTTGCCCTAGGCTGGCGGCGAGCCGGAGATGAGCAATGCCCGCCGCGAACAGGAGCGACGACTCGAGGCCGCGCCGGCCACACCGGAAGACGCGCTGGCGGGCGATGAGGAACTTCTCCGACGGTACGCGACGACCCGCGACGAGGCGGCCCGCGACGAGATCGTGCGGCGCTACCTGCCGTTTGCTCGCAGCCTCGCGTTTCGCTACAGCGGCGGCACGGAGCCCGCGGACGACCTCGTCCAGGTGGCGAGCGTGGGTCTGATGGCCGCACTCGAGCGCTTCGACCCTGCTCGCGGTGTGCCGTTCATCGGCTTCGCGGGGCCCACGATTTTGGGCGAGCTGCGCCGCCACTTCCGGGATCGCGTCTGGACCCTGCGCGTGCCACGAGGCTTGCAGGAGCGCATCCGCGATGTCGAGGAGGTGCTCGCAAAGCTCAGCCACGACCTCGAGCGCTCTCCCACCGTGACCGAGATCGCCGCGCAACTCGACGTCGAGGAGGTGGACGTTCTCGAGGCGTTTGCGGCCAGCGACGCGCGCCGAACGATCTCCTACGACCGGCCCGCGACCGAAGACGGCGACGAGCAGCAGGCGATCGCTGAGCGCATCGGCGCGGAGGACCCCGGATTCGAACTGGTCGAGGACCGCTCGGCCCTGCGCGCTGGGGTCGGCGCGCTCTCAGAGCTCGAGCGCGAGGTGCTGCGGTTGCGCTTCGTCGAGGACCTGACCCAATCGCGAATCGCCGAACACGTCGGTTACTCCCAGATGCACGTCTCCCGGATCATCCGGCGCGCCCTGGCCTGCCTGCGCGAATCCGCCGAAGCCGAGGCGGACGAGTCCTAGCGGCCCCTGGCCTAGCTCAAGTTGGCGATGCGAATCGCCACCCGCTCGCCGCCGTCACCCTCCTCCACCCGGATCTCGTCGGCCAGGCCCTCGAGCGACGCATCGAGCTCCGGGATCCGCATCCCGTCGAGGAGCCTCTGCGCGGCCCCGGACTTGAGCGGACCGACGTGGATCACGAAGCCACCGTCCTCCTCGCTGATCGACACCTGGGCAGTGCCGTCGGGGAACTCGGCCGGCCCGTAGGCGGAAATCGCGTCGCTGAGTAGGATCGCGTCGGACAGTCGATCGACCGAGAAATCCGCCCGCGCGGCGAACATCGCCACGACACGCGACAGCACGGGCGGGACGAGATCACCGGCTGGAACGCGCAGTTGCGTCTCGGCGAGCGCTTCAGCGCGCTGGGGCGCGATCTCGGCCGACGACCCGTTCGCCGCCAGCGGCACACGCATCTTGACCTCCGTCCCACGCCCGGGCGCGCCGCTGATCTCAAAGCTCGCGGCAAGCGCGGCAATCAGCGGCAGCCCTAGCCGGAGGCTCTCACGGCGCGGGTCGACCAGCGGGCGAACGCCGCTCCCGTAGTCGCGCACGACGACGACGAGGTCGCCTGCCTCGGGCCAGGCCTGAACCTCGAGCGGCCCCTCCTTGCCCTCGTAGGCATGGACGACGACGTTCATGCACGCCTCGGTGACGATCGTCTTCAGGTCGGCGATCGCCTCCGGGTCCATGTCCATCGCCGCGGCGAGACCGGCGAACGCGTGGCGCACGACTGCGACGTTCTCGGCTCGAGCCGGAACCGTCAGCTGGACACTAGGGTCCATCCCGTCCTTTCACACCGCAGCCACGCTCACTCCGCAAGGCCTTCGTGGCCACAATACCCCTGGAAGGCACGGCCCTAACGCGATCTCCAGCACGCCGCCCCTCGCCGGAAGCGGCGATACGTCAACCGCCCCTCGCCGGAAGCGGCGATACGTCAACCGCGCTTCCAGCCGCCGCCGAACAGCCGCGACAGCCGCCCACCTCGCACGTTGGGCCGGAAGCTGCCGACGCCACGCTGCGGGGGAGGGAGCTGTGACGCCTCCCGGGAGTCGATCGTCAGGTGAACCGCTCGCTCGAAGGTCCGCGCCACCTCCGGCCCGTCGACGAACCGCTTGGCCCCGTCGGAGCTGCGGATCACGATCCCGTCGAGGATGTGCTCGCGGTAGTTGTCTACGACCTGGTCGACCGTGCCCACGACCTCCCCGTCGGAGCCGTAAACCGGCGTTCCACGCGGAACCGCCGTGTAGTGGATCGCGTGGCCGTCGTCAGCCATTGTCGAAAGCTTAGTCCTGAGGGAGCGCCCGGACTCAAAGCCGGCGCGCGACGTCCTCGTGCGAGCAGAAGGAAGCGATCTCGCGAGCGAGCCGCCCTCCCTGCCAGGCGAGCGGAGACTCGCCCGGCTCTTCGCTGATAAACCTCGCCTGCGGCAGGCGCTGCGCCCACTCTTCGGCGACCGCGTACGGGTGGCCCCGGTCCGCGGTGTCGTGACTGGCCACCACAAGGGCTGGAACGTCGAGGAACTCGAGCTCCTCCAGGCCGTCGAAGGGCACCGATCGGGGCACTTCCCGCAGGGCCCGGGCGACCGCCTCCGGATGTCTGTGGCGCTCGAGCCGGTCGCGGGTGATCCGCAGCAGGGTGTCGCGCCACTGCGGATCGAGCCCGTTGTCGTAGGCCGCCAGAAACCCCTCCACCCCTCCGCTCTCGAGGCCGTCGGCGAGCACGTCCCAGTAGGCGAGCGATTGGGTGTCGGTCGTTGGGATGCCTCTCGCCACAGGACCGATCGCCACCAGGCCCGCGACCCGATCGGGGTGGTCCAGCGCATATGCGGCAGCCGTGTGGGCACCCATCGAGTGGCCGGCCAGCACGACCCTCCCCTCCCCCGCCCAGGACTCGATCACCGCGCCGGCGTCGGCGGCAAGCTCGGCGTAGCAGTACCCGGAGTTGGCTGGGGCCGGATCGGACTCCCCGTGGCCCCGCGCGTCATACGACAGCGTTCGAAAGCCGGCTCGCGGCAACGCCTTCGAGCCGTGAACCACGTAACGGCGCGTCGCCGTGAGGCCGTGGAGCAGGAGGATCGGCGGGCCCTGGCCCAGCTCCTCTCCGCGGAGCGCCATGGCGCCGACCCGCGCCTCGAGCTGGCCCTCCCGAAGGTCGTTCACGCGGCCTGCCGGCGCAGCGCTCCCAGCTCCGCCCCGATCTCCTCCACGCTGCGGTAGCTCATCCCGACCAGCGACACGTCGCGGTATCGCACCACGCCCTCCGGGTCGATGATGATGATCGCCCGGCGTAGGTAGCCGCCTGGGCCGAGGACGCCGTAGGCGCGCGCGACCCGCTTGTCCTCGTCGGCGAGCAGTGGGACGTTGAGTCCGTGCTTGGCCCTGAACCGCTCATGCGAGTCCACGCTCTGAGGCGAGATCCCGAGCACGACGGCGTTAAGCGACTCCAGCTCCTCGGCGTGATCACGATACGAACAGAACTGCTTGGTGCAGGTCGCGGTGAAGTCGCCCGGGTAGAACGCCAGCACCAGCCATCGCCCGCGGTATTCGGCGAGCCGATAAGTCCCATCAGGAGTCCCCGGCAGCTCGAAATCCGGCGCCGGATGACCTTCCTTCGCTTCCCCCATTGTTCAGGTGAGCGGCTTTAGCCGCGAAAGAGGCAGGTGCCGTTTCATTCCTGGAGCGTAGACCTACGCCCAGCCCGGCGGCGGTCTCAGCGGCGCTTGATCGTGACGTTCGAGATCGTCACCGTTTCGAGCGGCGTTCCCGTCTGGCCGCTGGCGGGGTCGCCGAGCGCCGCGATCCTCTCGATGACGCCGAAGCCGCTGGACACGTCGCCCAGCAGCGGGGACGTCGGCGGCAGGCCAGCGTCGGCCGCGACGACGACGAAGAACTGCGACCCGGAACGGCCGGGCGGATCCACGCCGGGGACGTTCGCCATTGCAGCCGTCCCCCGCAGGTACTCGGTATCCGGGGGCGGCGGCTCGTCGATCTCATAGCCGGGGCCTCCCGTGCCCGTGCCGGTCGGATCGCCGCCCTGGACCACGAAGCCGGGGACGATCCGGTGAAAGGTGGTCCCGTCGTAAAAGCCCTCCTGAGCGAGAAACGCGAACGAGTTCGTCGTCTTCGGCGCCAGGCGGGTGTCCAGTTCGATCTCAAACGCCCCCTGGCTCGTGGACACAGTGGCGGTGGCCTTCGTGCCTCGCTTCAGCACCTTCTCCGGCCGCGAAAACTGAGCCTCTGACGCGGTCGTGCCCGTTGCGGTCCTCTCCTCGTCCCCGTTGTCGTCTCCGCCGCAGGCGCCCAGAGATGCAGCCGCAAGCACGGTGGCGAGGACGGCGAGCCGTCTTGGGGGGAGCATCGAGACCCGCAGGCTAGACGGTTGCCAAGATGGCCCCGTGGAGTCCGAACGCCGCCCCACGCCCCCTCGCATCCGCATCGCTGGGCGGGCCCTGAACGCGACCATCGCCCGCGCGCCGTGGCTGTGGCCGGTCCTGAAGCGACCTGTCCGGGCGTTCTTCGAGCGCGCGGCCCCCGGCTGGGATCAGCGCACGGGCGCCGGAGGCGTGGAGCACCTGGCGGCACTCGCCACCGCGGTCATCCACGTTGCGCCCGAGCCCGAACGCGTGCTTGACCTCGGCACGGGCACGGGTGAGGCGGCCCTGTTCTGCGCCCGCGAGTTCCCGCACGCGCGCGTGCGCGGGGTCGACATCTCCGAGGAGATGGTCCGCTCGGCCCAGGCGAAGATCGGCCTCGACCCGGACGGCCGCGTGGCGTTCCGCGTGGACGACGCGGCCAAGCTCTCCTACGACGACGATTCCTTCGACCTGGTGGTCGGAGTCAACATGCCCCCCTTCTTCGGTGAAATCGCTCGCGTGTTGCGTCCCGGCGGCCATGCGATCGTCGTCGCCAGCTGGGGCGAGGCGACCCCCTTCTACACGCCCGACGCCGTGCTCGACCGCGGCTTTCGGCGGCACGGAATCGAGCCCCGGGCGGCGGGACGAGCGGAGGGCGGCACCTACTGGGTGGGCCGCAAGCTGCCGGGCTGAGCGACGACGCATGACTAGGCTGGTGGCGTGAGCCCGCAGGAACCGTTCGTACTGTTGGTCAACCCGTCGGCGGGAGGCGGCCGCACGCGCGAGCTCCTGCCAGGGGTCCAGGCGGCCATGCGCGATCGAGGGCTGGCGTACCGCGTCGTGCAGACTCGAACCCTCGAACACGGCCTCGACGAGGCCCAGGCCGCCGCGAAGGCGGGTGAGGTGCCGGTGGTGATGAGCGGCGACGGACTGATCGGGCAGGTCGGAGGCGTGCTCGCAGGCTCGGAGACACCCTTGGGGGTCATCCCGGGCGGTCGGGGCAACGACTTCGCTCGCGTGATGGGGATCCCCACCGAACCGGAGCGTGCGGTAGATGTACTCGCCGCTCGGGAGCAGCGGCTGATCGACATCGGAGAGGTCAACGGAAAGCGGTACGTGTGCGTCGCGAGCTGCGGGTTCGACTCCGACGCCAACCGAATCGCCAACGAGGCGAGGCTGGTCAAGGGGCGGCTGGTGTACGCGTATGCCGCCCTGCGGGCGATGGCCACGTGGAAGCCGGCGCGCTTCGTGATCACGCTCGATGGCGAGCGGCGCGAGTTCACCGGCTACTCGGTGGCGGCGGCGAACAGCAAGGCTTTCGGGGGCGGGATGTTCATCGCCCCCGACGCGCGCCTCGATGACGGCGAGCTCGACGTCGTCTACATCACCCAGGTCGGCAGGCTTCACTACCTGCTCAACCTGCCCAAGGCGTTCGACGGCAGCCACGTGCGCAACGAGGAGGTCGTCGTCGTCCGAGGCCGCGAGCTGACGATCGAGGCCGACCGGCCGTTCGCCGTGTACGCGGACGGGGAACACCTCAGCGACCTCCCAGCGACCCTGCGGGTGCTCGAGAGCGCGCTCAAGGTCATCGCCCCGAACGGGCGCCCGGCGACATGAGCGCGACCTTCCGCGCCAAGCTGGGACTCGCCCGGGCCAGCGGGCGGTTGAGCCGCCGCAGCGGTCGCGGCGGCGGAACGACACTTCCGGGCCGACTGCTGCTGCGCCTTGCTCCGGACGCGATCGCACGGCTTGGAGCCCAGCTGACCGGCGGCACCACGATCGTCAGCGCGACGAACGGAAAGACCACCACCGCTGGGATGATCGCCTCGGCCCTTCGCGCTGACGGCCGCGTGCCGGTGCACAACCGCGCCGGCTCGAACATGACGTGGGGCGTCGCGACCGCGTTGCTCGAACAGGAGGGCAGCGAAGGATTGTTCGAGGTGGACGAGGCGTGGCTCCCTCAAGTCGCCGAGGAGCTGGAACCGAGGCTCGTGGTGCTCGGAAACCTGTTTCGCGACCAGCTCGATCGCTACGGCGAACTCGAGCGCCTCGCCGAGGGCTGGGCACAGGTGGTCGCGGCCCGCGCCAGCCGAACGGAGTTCGCCCTCAACGCTGACGACCCCCTGGTCGCAGACCTCGGGCGCGATCGCGAGCTGCGCCGGCGCGACGGCGTCACCTACTTCGGTGTCGAGGACGCTTCTCAGGCCTTGCCCGAGCTCCAGCACGCGCACGACGCCAAGCACTGCCGGCGTTGCGGCGCCCCGTACGCCTACGAGCGGGCGTTCGTGGGCCACCTCGGCCACTACACGTGCCCCAACTGCGACGCCGATCGCCCGCGCCCGGAAGTGGCCGCGACGCGGATCGAGCTGCGCGGCATGGATGGCTCCCGGGTTGACATAACGACGCCAGCTGGCGAGGTCCAAGTCGCGCTTCCCCTCCCCGGCGTCTATAACGTCTACAACGCGCTGGCGGCGCTGACCGCCGCGCTTCGCCTCGGTATTCCCCTCGACCGTGCCGCCGCCGGCCTCGAGCGCACCGAGGCCGCCTTCGGGCGCGTGGAGACGATCGCGGTGGCCGGGATCCCGGTCTCGATCTTGCTGATCAAGAACCCGGCCGGCACGAACGAGGTCCTGAGGACGCTGCGCCTCGAGGCTGGCACGGAGGGAAACGGCGCCGCTCCCGGCCTCGACCTCTGGATCGCTCTGAACGACCGAATCGCGGACGGCCGCGACGTCTCGTGGGTCTGGGACGCGGACTTCGAGCTCTTGGCGGGCAGGGTTCGAAGCGTGGTCTGCGCCGGCACTCGCGCCGCCGAGATCGCGGTGCGCCTCAAGTACGCCGGGGTGTCCCCCGATGTCATCACCGTCGAAGAGAGCATCGACGCGTCCTTGGATCGGGCCGTGGCGACGGCACCCTCGCGCCTGTTCGCCCTGCCGACCTACACGGCGCTGCTGGAGCTGCGGAACCTGCTCGCCCACCGCGGCCTGGCCAGGGAGTATTGGGAATGAGCGTCGACGCGACAGCCGCGGAGCGCGCTCTGATCTGGCACGACGTCGAGTGCGGCTCGTACTCGGGCGACCTGGAGCTGTGGAGGGAGCTGGCCGTCGTCGCACGGTCGGGCCGGGTGCTCGAGCTCGGCTGCGGGACCGGCAGGGTCGCGCTGATCCTTGCCCGCGCAGGGCATGGCGTCACCGGCCTCGACCACGACGCGATCCTGGCGGCCGAGCTCGCCCGTCGCGCGCGCTCCGAAGGGCTCCCCGTCGACGCCGTGGCGGCCGACGCGCGCGACTTTCACCTCGGTCGGCGCTTCGGCCTGGTTGTGGCACCAATGCAGCTTGTCCACCTGCTCGGCGGACCCGAGGGCCGCCGATCCATGTTGCGCTGCGCGGCCGAGCACCTGACGCCCTCCGGCCGGATCGCCGTTGCGCTGCTCTCGGGCGATGCTACGTCGGTGCCGCACGCTTCTCCCCCGCTCCCGGATGTCGTCGAGCGCGACAGCTGGGTCTACTCGAGCTTGCCGCTCGAGGTTCGCAGGCTCCCAGGCGCGCTCGAGGTGCGTCGTCTGCGACAGGCCGTGTCTCCGGCTGGCGACCTGAGCGAGGAGCTCGACGTCACGCGGCTCGACGCCCTCACCGCCCCCGAGTTCGAGTCGGAGGCTCTGGAATCAGGGCTGCGGCCGGTGGAGAGACTCGAGGTCGCCGAGACGGCCGACCACGTGGGCTCCACGGTGGTCGTGCTGGAGGTCGGTTCGTGATGGAACTGCGCCTGCTCGCCCTGTATCCGGACCAGATGAACATCTACGCCGACCGGGGCAACATCCTGTTCCTGAAGCGGCGCTGCGAGTGGCGTGGGATCGGCTTTGACTACGCCGCCTCCGGGCTCGGGGAGGGATTCGATCGCGCTCAGCCGGACCTGGTTTACATCGGGGGTGGGCAGGATCGAGACCAGCGCCTGGTCGCGGGGGACATGCTGCGGACCAAGCGCGACTCCATTGCCGGGGCGATCGACGGAGGCGCGGTCGTGCTCGCGGTCTGCGGCGGCTACCAGCTCCTCGGCAACAGCTACCAGCTCGGCTCGGAGTGGATCCCCGGCCTCGCCCTGGCCGACCTCGAGACCGTGAGGGAAGCGGGTCCGCGTCTGATCGGAAACATCGCGATCGAGGTCGATCTTGGGGGCGGCCCGCGCGTGCTGGCCGGCTTCGAGAACCACGGCGGGCGCACCTATCTCGGCGCCGGCGCCGAGCCACTCGGCCGCGTGATCAAGGGGCATGGCAACAACGGTCGCGACGGCCTCGAAGGAGTGCGGCGCCGGAACCTGGTCGGCACCTATATGCACGGCCCGCTCCTGCCAAAGAACGCCTGGCTCGCCGACCGCTTGATCCAGCTCGCTCTCGCCCGTCGCAACGGGTCTGAGCCCGAGCTGGCACGGCTCGACGACGCGTTGGAGGCCGCGGCGCACTCCTCGGCGCAGGGCGCCGCGCTGCGCGGCTAGCGGCCCGTCGACCCGAAGCCGCCGTCGCCGCGGGCGCTGGCGCTGAGCTCCATTGCTTCAACCGCCTCGATCGCGACAACCGGGGTCACCACCAGCTGCGCGATGCGATCGCCCGGACGGACCTCGAACGCGTGCTCCCGATCGGTGTTCAGCAGCAACACCCTAACCTCGCCCCGGTACCCGGAGTCGATCAGACCCGGCGAGTTGACGAGCGAGATCCCGCGGTCGGCCGCGAGCCCGGAGCGCGGAAGGACGA
Source organism: Solirubrobacterales bacterium (assembly GCA_036257465.1). Taxonomy (GTDB): domain Bacteria; phylum Actinomycetota; class Thermoleophilia; order Solirubrobacterales; family 70-9; genus DATAFO01. Next base: position 33,509 of record DATAFO010000052.1, read on the forward strand.
GCCCCGCGTGGCCGGCGGGAATCTCGAGAGCGATCCCGGTGCCGACGGAGGCGCGCTTGCCGGGGCCGATGGTCGTGCCCTCGGCGGCGCACAGGTCGAGGCCGGCATCGCCCTCGTGCGCACGGCGCGGCACCCGCGCCTGTTCGCTCAAGACCCTGACCAGGAACTCCATCCCCGCCTGCAGAGTAGCCGTGGCTCAGGCGTCCCCGCGCGCCCCATCGCGCGCCGTGGCGCCGTTAACCGCAAACTCCGTGAATCGGTGCGCGAGTGCGGCGGGAATCCGCGCGCGCACCAGCACTCCCTCGGCGCGGTCCTCTCGCTCGAGGTCACCGGCCAGCCCATGCAGTTCCGAGACACGGTCACCCTGGGAGTAGGGCACGAGGAGCTCAACCGGCATCAGGGTCTCCTCGAAGGCGGCCTCGATACGCTCGCGCAGCTCGCCCAGGCCCTCGCCGGTCGCGGCGGAGATCGCGACGCCCTCGGTGTCGCCGACCAGCAGGTCTCGCCGCGCTTCGGTGTCCAGCAGGTCGATCTTGTTGTAGACGAGCAACCGGGGGCTGTCGTCCGCGCCGATCTCCGAGAGCACGTCGTCAACCGCCTCGATCGCCTGGCAGCGCCGCTCGGCGTCGGGCTCGGAAGCGTCGACGACGTGCACGATCAAGTCGGTCAGCCGGGTCTCCTCCAGGGTCGCCTTGAATGCCTCGACGAGCTGATGGGGAAGCTTGCGGATGAACCCGACCGTGTCGGTGACGAGGTAGCGACGGCCCGCGTGCTCGTAAGCGCGTGTGGTCGGATCGAGGGTGTGGAACAGCCTCTCCCCCACGCCGACGCCGGCGCCCGTGAGCGCGTTCAGCAGCGTCGACTTGCCCGCGTTCGTGTAACCGGCCAGGGCAACGGTCGGCAGGGTGGACGACTCGCGCCGGGCGCGCATCACCGCCCGGTTGCCCTCGAGGCGCTGCAGCCGGCGGCGCAGGGTGGCGATGCGGTCGCGGGCCAGGCGCCGGTCGGTCTCGATCTGGGCCTCGCCAGGACCCCTGGTGCCGATGCCGCCGTCCATGCGTCCCGCCCCGAGGCGCTCGAGGTGGGTCCACAAGCCTCGCATCCGGGCGAGGTTGTACTCGAGCTGGGCGAGCTCCACCTGGAGCTTTCCCTCGGCGGTGTGTGCGTGGTCGGCGAAGATGTCGAGGATCACCGCCGTGCGGTCGATCACGGGCACGCCGAGCGTCGCCTCCAGGTTGCGCTCCTGACGCGGCGCCAGCTCGTCGTCGGCGGCCACGAGGTTGGCGTCGTGGCGCTTTACTGCCGCCTTCAGCTCGTCGAGCTTGCCCCGGCCCAGGTACCGATCGGGATCTGGCCGGGAGCGGGTTTGGACCAGCTCGCCCGCTGTAGCCACACCCGCGGTCCTCAAGAGCTCCTTGAGCTCGGCCAGGGGGTCGCCGTCGGCCGCACGGTCTGCGACCGCCCCGATCACCAGGGCGCGCTGACGCGCCCGCGGGTTCCGGGCGCCCGCCTCTGCGGCACCGTCGCGTGCTCCGTTGGCAGTCTCCTTCAGGCGTCCGTTGCGGCTGCGCTCCATGCCTGGAGTGTAGGGCGGCGGAGGAACCGTCCAGCGGTGCCTACTCGCAGGTCAGGGGTGGAGCGCCCGCCACGGCACGTAGCCCTGCGGCCGCGATCGCACGCCGCCTCGGACAGGCGGATAGGGTTCCACGCGGCGTGAAGGTCTTTCTCACCGGGGCCACCGGGTTCATCGGCAGCCACGTGGCCCGCAAGCTGCGCGAGCGCGGCGACGAGGTGCTCGCGCTAGCCAGAAGCCCCGGGAAGGGCGCCGCGCTGACCGAGCTGGGGTGCGAGCTGATCAGCGGCGAACTTTCGGACACGGCGGCGATCGCGACGGGCCTCAGAGACGTCGACGCCGCGATCCACGCCGCGGCGGTCTATGAGGTGGGAATCCCGGAGAGCGAGCACCAGTCGATGTACGAGGCGAACGTCGTCGGCACTGAGAACGTGCTCCGCGCCGCGCTCGAGGCGAAAACGCCCAAGGTCGTCTACGTCTCGACCGTCGGGGCGTTCGGGAACACGCGCGGACAGGTTGTCGACGAGTCCTACGAGCACCTCGGAAGCGGGTTCACCTCCTACTACGAGCAGACGAAGTACGAAGCGCATCAGATTGCCAAGCGCCTGATCGGCGAGGGCCTGCCGTGCGTGATCATCCAGCCCGGGGGCGTCTACGGGCCGGACGATCACTCCGACATCGGCACTCAGATGAACCAGTTCCTCGCCGGGCGGATGCCGTTGATGGTCTTTCCCGACCTGGGAATGAACCTGGTCCACGTCGACGATGTGGCCGACGGCATCCTGCTCGGCCTCGACAAGGGCAAGGTGGGCGAGGCATACGTCCTCGGCGGACAGATCGCGACCATGCGCGAGCTGATCACCACGCTGGCGGACGTCGCGGGCAAGCGGCCGCCACGCGGGTCGCTCCCGACCGGCCTGATCAAGGCGATGGCGCCCCTCGGGCCGGTTGTCGGCAAGGTGATGGGGACGGGCCCGAACCTGCGAGAGCTGATCAGCACGGGCGACGGCGTCACGTTCTGGGCCAAGCACGACAAGGCGATCGCCAAGCTTGGCTACTCGCCGCGCGGGCTCGAACAGGGACTGCGCGACACGCTGGTCGCCGAGGACCGCCTCCCGGCGTCGAGTTAGTCCACCACCGCCTCGGCCTCGACCTCCACCTTCCAGCGGGGGTCGAGGAGGCCGGTGACGACCACCATCGTCGACGCCGGGGCGGCTTCGCCGAACACCTCAGCGTGGGCGCGCCCCACCGCCGGCCCGTCGGCGGCGTCGACAAGGTAGGTCCTGGTGCGCACCACGTCAGCCGGTTCTGCGCCAGTCTCGCGCAGAGCCTCGACGATGATCTCGAAGCAACGCCGCGCCTGGGCCTCGGGATCCGGATCGCAGGAGCCGTCGGGCCAGATCGGCGCCGTTCCCGAGACGAGCACCCGGTTGCCGGCCCGCATGGCACGACTGATGCCGATCCTCGGCTCCCAGGGTGAGCCAGACGAGACTCGGCGACGATCCACGCCCGGAATAGCCTTAGCTACGCCGATCTATGCCCGCGCGGGGGCAGACCCGCCGACCGGCGCTGGCATCAGGGCCGTTGCGATCACGACCACCGCGAAGGCAACGCTCCTGGCGACGATCTCAAGCGGGCCGGCGCCGAGGGAATCGCTGAACACGAGCACGCCCCCGAGGATCGAGGCACAGTTGGCAGCCACCGACGAGATCGCGATCACCGAGATCGCGCCGCCGACCTGAAGTCCGCGCGCCAGGGCGAAGAACGCACCGACGCCGGCCACGATCGCGGCCAGCGTCCAGGGGCTGATCAGCGCCAACGGTCCCTCCGCCACCATCCCGGTTAGCGCCTTGACCGCGACGTTCGCCACGCCGAGCAGCAGACCGGCGGCGAGGCCCAGGAGAACGCCGCGCGAGGCGCGGTGAGAACCCGTGGCGCCCGAGAGAAGAAGCAGCGCGCCAATGCCGACGGCGCCGGATTCGAAGGCGATCATCGCCGCGGTCGAATACGACGCGGAGTCGTGGGCAGCCGTCTCCGGCACCGTGATGCCGAGGAAGGCGAGCCCCGCGGCGATCAGGGCCAGACCGATCCACTCCCGCGCGCTGACCCGCAAGCCGAACCACCGCTCGGCCAGCCATGCGAGCAGCACGATCCCGCCCGAGATCACGGTCTCGACAAGCGAGAGCGGGGCCAGCGCGAGGGCCCCGACGTGCAGGACCCAAGCTCCGATCGCGATCGCGAAGCCGATGGTCCACCAACGCGACCGAAACAGCGCCGCGGCGCTCGCCAGCGGGCTGGTGATTTGGACGTCGGGCGTGGCGCAGGCACCGCGGTGCTTGCACAGGAGCGCGACGTTCGCCGTCATGGCGCACGCGATCGCGAGCAGCACCCCGAGTTCAATCATGTTCTTCCATCGGTTTGAATTGCCGCGGCCTTGAAGCCGCGGGCCAGCCCCTGGCCTGGTGGCCAGTGAGCCCCGTCTACCCCCGGGGAGGCTAGCTCAAATGCTCCCGCATGCGCTCCACTGCCTCGGCGATGCGGTCGTCGGGCGTGGTCAGCGAGATGCGGAAGAAGCCCTCCCCGCTTGGCCCGTACATCGATCCCGGCGAAACCACCACCGCAGCCTCGTCGAGCACGAGCTCGGCGAAAGAGACCGACGTGTGGCCTTCTGGGACGGGTGCCCAGACGTAGATCGTGCCGCGCGGCGGCTCGACCATGACCCCGATCTCGCGCAGCGCGTCCACGACCAGATCCCGGCGACGGGCGTAGGTCGAGTTCATCTCCACGATGGGCTCGCGCGGCCCGGTAAGCGCGGCGGCGCCGGCTAGCTGAACCGCATCGAACAGACCCGAGTCGACGTTCGTCTTCAGGCGCCAGTACGAAGCAACCGCGTCGGCGTTGCCGAGCACGGCGGCGCATCGCCACCCCGTCATGTTGAAGCCCTTGGAGAGCGAGAACACTTCAACGCCCACCTCCTTGGCCCCGGGCGTGGCGAGGAAGCTCGGCGCGACGTATCCGTCGTACGTCGTCTCCGAGTACGCGTTGTCGTGGACGACCAGGATCTCGTGCTCGCGCGCGAGCTCGACGACGCGCTCGAAGAACCCATCGGGCGCCACGGTGCCCGTGGGGTTGTTCGGGTAGTTGACGAACAGCAAGCGCGCTCGCCGCAGTGTGTCGGCGGCCTCGGCCTCGAGCCCGTCCAGGTCGGGCACAAAACCCAGCTTCGGCACGAGGGGCATCAGCGCCGCTTCGGCGCCGGCGAGCAGCGGCCCGCCGGTGTACACGGGATAGCCGGGGTCAGCGGCGAGCGCGACGTCGCCGGGGTCCAGGAACGCAAAGCAGAGGTTGTAGATGCACTCCTTTGCCCCGATCGCCGGGATCACCTCGGACTCCGGGTCGATCTCGACACCGAAGCGCGAGTCGTAGAAGCTCGAAAACGCCGTCCGGAACTCCTCGCGACCGCGGTTGGAGGGGTACTGGTGCGTGGATGGGTCGGCAACCGCTCGCTGCATCGCCTCGACGATGTGCGGGTAGGTGGGCTTGTCCGGGTCGCCGATCCCGAGGCTGATCACGTCGATCCCCGCCTCACGCTTCTTCGCGACCCGCCGTTCGAGCTCGGCGAACATGTACGGCGGGATCGCCGCCAGGCGTCTCGACGGGTCGGTCAGCCCCATGGGCGCCGCAGAGTACCGAGCGCGAACGGCGGCTAGGCGAGCGCGCGCACGAGCTCCGGCGAGAGCTCACCGACGTACAGCGGGTCCGCAGTACCGGTCAGATTCACGTCGAGCTCGCCCGAGACCTCCACTGTGAGCTCCCCGCCGTCGAGGCGAACGGCGATCGGGCTGACCGACCCGCGGAGGTGTGCCGCGACCGCCGCCCCGCTCGCGCCGGTGCCTGAAGACAGCGTTTCGCCCACCCCCCGTTCGAAGATCCGCGCCCGCACGACCGAGTCGGTCGTGCGGGTGAACGAGACGTTGGTGCGGTTGGGAAACAGCTCGTGGCGCTCGATTTCCGGCCCGATCGCCGCGAGGTCGAGGTGCTCGACCTCGTCGCCCACCTCGATCACGCACTGGGGGTTGCCAACGTTGACGTGCTGAAAGCGCCACTCGCGCCCAGCCGCGGTCAGGGTTCCGCTGCCGTCCTCGGGCCCGGACGGGTAGGAGTCGGAGCTGACCGACGCGCGTCCGATCGCCATGGAGACGATGTTTCCGTCGGTGATCGTCGGCGTGACCTCTCCCGCCCCGGTGGCGATCGTGAACCGATCCTCGTTCGTCCAGCCACGCCGCCGGAGGTACAGCGCTGCCTCCCGGGCGCCGTTTCCCGACAGCTCGGCCTCCGAGCCGTCGGGGTTGAAGATCCGAAGCTGCGCGACGCATCCGGGATCGTCGGTGGGCGCCAGCAGCAGGATCCCGTCCGCGCCGATGCCGACGTGGGGGTCGCACAGGCGCCGGATCCGCTCCTCGCTCAGCTCCCACGACAGAGAGTCGCGCTCCACGATCACGTAGTCGTTGCCCAGCGCCGTCCACTTCTCGAACCGCATGGCCGAGACGCTAGTCGAGCTTGGCGGCGATCAGGGCGGCGACCTCGCCGTCGGAGAGCCCCGTGCGGTCGATCGGCTTCAGGCCCGGCATCTTTCGCATCCACGTGAGCTGGCGCCGGGCGTAGGCACGCTGGGCTCGCTTGGTGGCCTCGACGTCTCCCCGCAGCAGCTCCTCGAAGCCGATCGCCGCTCGAGCGGTGCGCGATGCGCACGCGGCGTCGGCCCGCTTCACCTCCTCGAGGGCCCCGGCAGCGACCATACGACCGACTCGTTCGTCGATGCGCTTGGCGAGCTCGTCGCGGTCGACGGTCAGTCCTGCGAGCAGGGTCTCGCGTCGAAGCTTCTTGGTCCACAGGCCTTCGCTCCCGCGAGCCGGCGCAATCCCCGCCCGCTCTAGCTCGGTCAGCCTGCCCACGCGCTTGCGGTCGTTGGGGTGGACGCTCGAGGCAAGGTCGGGATCGAGCTCGGCGTGCAGCGCCTCGGGGCCGCGCTCGGCGATCTCGGCCTCGACCGACCGACGGATCTCACCCGGCACCGGAGGCCGCAGCTCGAGGTCGGCGAGCGCGGCGCGAAGGTACAGCCCCGTCCCGCCGACCACGATCGGCCGTCGCCCGGAGGCGAGCAGCGCGTCGATCTCGCCGTGTGCGAGCTGCGCGTAGCGGCCCGCGCTGAACTCACCGTCGATTGGGACCAGCCCGAGCAGGCGGTGCTCCAGGCGCGAGCGCTCCTCGCCGGTCGCAGCGCCGCTCAGGATCTCGAGCCCGCGGTAGACCTGGATCGCGTCGCAGTTGACGCCCACTGGGTCCTCGCCGCGCCCGCGCAAGCGCTCGGCGAGCGCGATTGCGACTCCGGTCTTGCCCACCGCGGTGGGCCCGAAGATGGCCACGACCTGCATTGGCCGGCGCGCCGCGCGGCGGCTAAGCGACGCGACTGAGCAGCTGCTCCTGCCCCTGAAGCGTGGTTGACGTTGCGGCCGTGATCTCGACCTCGACCAGTTCTCCGGGCGCGGCCGTTCCCTCGAAGTTCACGGTCTTGTTGTGTCTCGTGCGCCCGCGAAGCCTGCTCGCGTCGGTGCGGCTCGGGCCTTCCACCAGCACCTCCATGGTGCGCCCCACGAAGCGCTGGGCGCGCTCTCGCGCCCGCCGCTGGACCAGCTCGACGAGGCGCTCCATGCGCTCGCGCTTCACCGGGTGCGGTACGCGGCCCTCCATCTCCGCGGCCTCCGTGCCTCGCCGTGGCGAGAACATGAAGGTGAACGCTCCGTCGTAGCCGACCTCGTCGACCACCTCGAGCGTCGCCGCGAAGTCGTCCTCGGTCTCGCCTGGGAAGCCGACGATGATGTCCGTTGTCAGAGCGCAGTCCGGCACGTGCTCGCGGATCAGCGCCACGCGGTCGAGGTAGCGCTCGCGGTTGTAGGTGCGGCGCATTGCCTTGAGCACCCGGCTCGAGGCCGACTGCAGGGGCAGGTGGATGTGCTCACAGAGCGCGGGCAGCTCGGCGTGCGCGCGAATCACGTCCTCGCGCATGTCCTTTGGATGCGGGCTTGTGTACCGGATCCGATCGATCCCGCCGATCGCGTCGACCATGCCCAGCAGCTCCGAGAAGCTTGTCCGGCGCTCGCGCGGGAGATCGCGACCGTAGCTGTTGACGTTCTGCCCCAGGAGCGTCACCTCGCGCACGCCGTCTGCGGCCAGCGACTCGATCTCGGTCACAAGCTCGCCGGGGTCGCGGCTGACCTCGCGGCCTCGGGTGGACGGGACGATGCAGTACGCGCAGACGCAGTTGCACCCCTGTGAGATCTGTACCCAGGCCTGGAATTCGCGCTCGCGGTGCGCGGGCAGATGGCCAGAGAAGTCCTCGAACTCGAAATAGCCCTGGGCGGTGAGCGAATCCGACGCGAGGAACTCGGCGAGCCCGTGAATCTGGCCGGGCCCAAACGCTACGTCGACGAACGGAAAGCGCTCGAAGACCTCGTCCTTGACGGACTGAGCCCAACAGCCGCCGACCCCCACTATGCGCTCGGGATGCTCGGACTTGAGCCGCTTCGCCTCGCCGAGATGGGCGATGAAGCGGTTGTCCGCGGACTCGCGGATCGAGCACGTGTTGAACAGGATCAGGTCGGCGTCCTCGCGGCTCGGAGCCTGCTCGTAGCCGAGCGACTCGAGCATCCCCTTCATGCGCTCGGAGTCGTGCTCGTTCATCTGACACCCGAAGGTGGTGACGTGGTACCGCTGCACCGACGTAGATGTTAAGGCTGCGGACCTGCCGGGTCAGGTGGGCGCCCGCGCCCGACGACACCGGACGCGAAGCGGAGGATGTCCGGAGTTATGTACTTTGCGCCAGGTAGTCGACGAGGGCCTTGAGCTCCTCCGGGCTCAGCGACTCGCCGAAGTCCTGAGGCATGACGTCGGGCGGGTAGCCAGCGGCGATGTTCTTGTTGGGATCGACGATCGCCTCCTCGATGTAGCCCTTGGACTTGCCCTGCAGAGCCCCGTCGAGGTCGGGCCCGGTGGTGGCCGTGCTGCCGGCGGCCGCGAGCGTGTGGCAACCGCTGCAGCCGGCGCTTTCGAATACCTGCGCGCCGTCAAGCGATGCCGCCGCCTCGTCGGGCGGAGCAGTGCCTTCCTCCACGGCGAGTGCCTCTTGTTCCTCCGCCCGCGCCTCCTCCGCGGCCGCGGCCCGTTCCTCGGCGTGCTCGGCCGCGTGCTCGGACTGCTCCTCCTCGGCGTTCATCCACGCGAACGTCGCTGTGGCGCCGACCAGCCCGGCGAAGACCACGATGATCCCCGCCAAGACGCCCCGCGAGGGCGGAAATCCCTCCCAGCGCAGGCCCACGGCCGTGACAGCGAGGGCGCAGACCACGAGCGCGATCCCGCAGACGTAGAAGAGCGTCTCCTCCATCGTGGCGGATCCTATAGTCCGGGCCGGTGCCTGACGGCGCCTCTCAGTCGGCGTATGTGGTCGCCCGGCTCTCCCTGATCACGGTGATCTTGATCCGGCCGGGGTACTCCATCTCCTTCTCCACCGCCGAGGCAATCTCGTGCGAGATCAGCGCCGCCCGGTCGTCGTCTACGACCCCGGGGTCGACGATCACCCGGATCTCGTGGCCGGCCCGCATCGCGAACACTCGCTCCACGCCCTCGTGCCGAGCGGCGATCTCCTCCAGGTCGCTGAGTCGGGTTACGTACTGCTCGAGCGCATCGCCTCGGGCGCCCGGGCGAGCGCCGGAGACAGCGTCGGCAGCCTGCACGATCACGGCCTCGACCGTGCGTGGCTCGACCTCGTTGTGGTGGGCCTCCATCGCGTGCGCGACGGCCTCCGACTCCCCGTGGCGGCGGGCGATCCGTCCCCCGACCAGGGCGTGCGGGCCCTCGACCTCGTGCGTCACCGCCTTGCCGATGTCGTGAAGCAGCGCCCCGCGCCGGGCGGTCTCGACCGAGGCGCCGAGCTCCTCGGCCATCAACGCCGCGAGGTGCGAGCACTCCACCAGGTGGTCGAGGACGTTCTGGCCGTAGCTGGTCCGAAAGCGCAGCTTGCCCAGCAGCTGCACGAGCTCCGGGTCGAGGCCGTTGACGCGCGCCTCGAGGGCCGCGCGCTCGCCCTCCTCTACGATGCGCGCCTCGATCTCCTCCTTCGCGTGCTCGTACGTCTCCTCGATCAACGCAGGGTGGATTCGGCCATCGGCGATCAGCCGCTCGAGCGTCAGCCTCGCGACCTCGCGGCGTGCGCCGTCGAAGCTCGAGAGCACCACGGCGGATGGCGTCTCGTCGATGATGATGTCGACACCCGTGAGCTTTTCGAGCGCGCGGATGTTGCGGCCGTCGCGCCCGATGATCCGGCCCTTCATCTCGTCTCCGGGCAACTCGACCAGCCGGGTCGTCGATTCGGTCGAGGCCTTGGCCGCGAGCCGCTGCATGGCCACGGCGAGGATGTTGCGCGCCCGCCTCTCGGCCTCGCGCTTGGTCTCCTCCTCCATCTCCTGGAGCCTTATGCCGGCCTGATGACGCGCCTCCTGCTCCACCTCGGCCAGGAGCAGCTGCTTGGCCTGGGACGCCGTGAGCGACGAGATGCGCTCCAGCTCGCGCCGCTGAACCCGCTTGGCCTGCTTCAGCTCCTCGCTCTGCTTGGCGAGGTTCCGGTCTCGGTCTGCGACCGCCTGCAGGCGGCGTTCAAGGTCGGCGCTCTGGACCTCGAGCGATTCGGCCTTGCGGAGTGCGCGTTCCTCCATTCGCGCGATCTCCTCGCGTCGCGCTCGCAGCTCCTCGTCGATCCCCTGGGCAGGAGGCTCACGTCCCGCGCTCGCACGGGGCTCGGGCGGCTGCCCCGACTGCTGCCGTCGCCAGGGCAGCCATGCCGCGCGTGTCGCCATCGTTCCTCTTCTCCCCGGCTTCGGTGCCGGTTTTGTCGCGTTCCGCAATCGGGTGACGCCTGCGTCACCGCGGTCGGGGTCGCCCAAGGAGCCGGTGGCCAGCTATTCGCGCGCGAGGATCGCGCCCTCGCTCGTGCTCTGAAAAGTCCCTTGCTCTCGGTCTGGTCTGGTTGGAAGCTTGGTCGTGAAATTACTCAACTGGCCATTAGCGTCTTCAGGCGGCACGCGGCCGCACTTGGATCGTAGAGCCGCGTTGAGGTTCTGGCAAGGGCGCGGTGAGCGGATGCTGAAGGGTCAGGCAGCCCGACGCTGGCTGCGCCTCACCGCCTCGTACGCGAGCTCGTGGTCGTAGCCGCGCCGGGTGAGGAAGGCCAGGGCCCGCGAGCGCCCGGTGTCGTCGCCGAGCGTGGCCCCCCGGCGCTCGAGCAGCTCCACGGCGCGCTTGAGCTGATCGTCTCGATGGTCGGCGCTGAGCGCGGCGTCGATCTCTGTGCCGGCGATGCCCCGGGCCTCGAGCGCCTCGCGGATCCGCTCGGGACCCCAGCCGCGAAGCTCGCGCTTGTCCTCCGCGTAGCGGCGAGCGAAGCGAGCGTCGTCCAGCTCGCCAAGCTCAACAAGCCGCTCGATGGTTCCGGTGACGTCCTCTGACTCGAAGCCCCGGGCCGTCAGCCAGTCGGCGAGCTCGGCCTGGGTGCGTTCCTTGCGGCCATGCGCCTCGAGCGCGCGCTCGAAGGCGTCGTCGCCCACGGCCCGGCCCTTACGCGGCCTTGCGCTGCGGTTCGGCTTCTGCGGCCTCGTGGGGGACGGCCTCGACCACCGGGACTGGCGCCGGGGCGCGATCGATGCCCAGCTGCTCGAACAGCTTCCGCTCGATCTCTTGAGCCAGCTCGGGGTTCTCGGCCAGGTACTGCTTGGTGTTGTTGCGGCCCTGGCCCAGGCGCAGCTCGCCGTAGGAGAAGAACGAGCCCGACTTCTGGATCAGGTCGTGCTCGAGCCCGAGGTCGATCAGGCAGCCCTCGTGCGAGATCCCGGTGCCGTACTCGACGTCGAACTCCGCCTGACGGAACGGGGCCGCGACCTTGTTCTTGACCACCTTCACCCGAACCCGGTTGCCCACCGCCTCGGTGCCCTCCTTCAGGGTCTCGATCCGCCGCAGGTCGAGCCGCTGCGAGGAGTAGAACTTCAGCGCCCGCCCACCGGGCTGGGTCTCCGGCGAGCCAAAGCTGACCCCGATCTTCTCCCGGATCTGGTTGGTGAACAGGCACACGGTCTTGGCGCGGTTGAGGTTGCCCGCGAGCTTGCGCAGCGCCTGCGACATCAGCCGGGCCTGGAGGCCAACCTGGGTCTCCCCCATCTGGCCCTCAAGCTCGACGCGGGGGGTCAACGCCGCGACCGAGTCGATGGCCACCACGTCGACCGCGCCCGAGCGGACCAGGACGTCGACGATCTCCAGCGCCTGCTCGCCGTAGTCGGGCTGGGAGACCAACAGCTCGTCGGTATCGAGGCCAATTCGCTTGGCGTAGATCGGATCGATCGCATGCTCGGCGTCGACGAACGCGCACACCCCGCCCCTGGCCTGTGCCTGGGCGATGATGTGGTAGACGAGCGTCGTCTTCCCCGACGATTCGGGGCCGAAGATCTCGACGATGCGCCCGCGAGGGACGCCGCCCACGCCGAGGGCGAGGTCGAGCGACAGCGCGCCGGTGGGAATTGCCTCGACAGGGATTGCGGCCTGGTCTCCGAGCCGCATCACGGAGCCCTGCCCGAAGTCCTTTTCGATCTGCGTCACGGCGGCCTCGAGGGCCGCGACCTTGGCCTTGGCCTCCTTCTCCCTGTCCTTGTCCGTCGCCTTGAGGTCCGTCTTCTTCTGCTCTGCCATCTTCAAGTCACCTTTCGTCGGACGCCAAATTCAACTCCGCCAATCGGACGTATTCCGCGCCGGTGGGACGCAGGTACGACCGGTAAAGGGCCACCCTTGAGGCCGCGAAAGGACGCAAGAGCTCGCTCGGAAGCGACCCCGGCGGCGCGGTAACGGGTCGGGGCTTTCCCTTCCCCCGCCAGCGCCTGGGCTTCGGCTTGGCGCGCTCCGTTCGCACTCTGGCGACCGTGACGTGCGGCCAGAACTCGCGCTTCTCCGGCTCGTAGAAACGTCGCGCCTCGAGCGCGTCGGAGAGCTCCTGTTGAAGCGTGATCGCAGCCTCGCTGTCGGCACCGATCGCGAACAGGCGCGGCCTGCCCTTGGGCAGCGGCTTGGGCTCGGCTTCGAAGCGCAACTCGACGGGTCGATGCTCGATCCCGGTCGCGACCGCGGCGATCTGGTCGATCTTGCGCTCCGGGTGGTAGTTGAGAAAGCACAGCGTGATGTGAAGCGCCTGGGAGTCCACCGGGAGAAGCGCTTCGTCGTTCAGTTCGCGCGCTTGCCAGGCCTCCAGACCCGCGCGAACGTCTTCGGGCAGGTCGAGGGCGACGAACAGCCGCGCCCGCGGGCTTTTCAGCCGCTCCTTGGCCATCGGCTCACGGTACGCCTCGAGCAGGCGCAAAAGGCGCTGGGAATGTGATCAGAGCATCGCGTGAAGGAGCCTGTGTTGACCGTGATAGAACGCGGCGGTGGCGATGTTCTTCGTCGTGATGCGTCGCTCCGGCCCCCGGTGGAATCGGTCCCTGCCCCTCGAGGAGCAATCGGGCTGGCCCGAGCACGCGGCGTTCATGGACGGGCTTGTGGACGCAGGCTTCGTCGTCCTGGGAGGGCCGCTGGCCGACGAACGCCGGGTCGTGCTCGGGGTTGAGGCCGAGTCGGAGGACGCCGTGCGCGCCACGCTCGCGCGCGATCCGTGGGACGGGACCCACCTCGTCGTCGACTCCGTCGAGCCGTGGACGATCCGGCTCGATGGGCGAAGCTGACCCCCGTCGACTCGCGGGGACGCAGTATCCCGCTCAGAGCGGAAACTCCTCCCCGCGCAGCAGCCGGCGGAGTAGGTGGAGCGCGAGGGTGCAGGCACGGTCCTTGATCTCCATCCGGTCGCCGGGGATCACTGGGTCGCGCGCCAGCACTGGCCCCTCGGCCAGCTTGACGCAGACGCACACGTAGCCGACCGGTTTTTCCTTCGTCCCCCCTTCCGGGCCGGCGATGCCTGTGATCCCGACTCCGATGTCGGCGTCAAAGGGTGCCAGTGCGCCGTCGGCCATCGCCTCCGCGACCTCGGGCGAGACCGCGCCGTGGCGCTCGAGCAGCTCCGCCGGCACTTCGAGCAGCTCTGTCTTGGCCTCGTTGGAGTAGGCCACCACACCGCCCGCCAGGTACTGGGATGCCCCGGGTGGCTCAGCAAGCCGCGCCGCAAGCAGCCCTGCCGTGCACGACTCGGCGAGGCCGATGCGCCGGTTGCGGCGCAGTAGGGCTGCCACCTGCTCGTCGATCGTCGAGCCGTCCTGGCTGAAGACAAAACGTCCGTTGCGGGCGACGATCCCGTCGACGAGCTGATCGCTTGCGGCCTCGGCGCCCGGGCGGTGGCGCACCTCGACCTCGAGCTCACCTCGGCGCAGGCACGTGGTGATCTCGAGTGGCGCCAGGTCGACCTCCTCGCCGATCTCGCGCAGGGTCTTCGCGATCTCCGACTCGGGAATCCCGAACATGCGCAGGGTGCGCGTCCGATACGGCTGCGCGCGCTCCAGGACCTTGCGCGCCGCGTCCGTCGCCAGCGCCTCCGGCCACATCGAGTGCAGCTCGCGCGGCGGCCCGGGCATCACGATCACGACCGGGCCGTCCGCCACGTCCACCACCAGCCCGGGCGCAGTGCCGGCAGGGTCGATCGCCGTGGCGCCCGCGGGCACCATCGCCTGCTTGCGGTTAGCGGCCCGGAGGGCGTCGGGGTCGAACCTGAGACGGCGCGCAAAGCCGGCGATGATCCGCGCGATCCTCTCCTCCATCCCCTCGTCGAGGACGAGCTCAACACCCGCGAATCGGGCGACCACCTCCGCCGTGAGGTCATCGGCGGTGGGTCCGAGGCCGCCGCTCGTGACGATAAGCTCGCAACCCTCGGCGGCGAGGAACCGCAGGCCAGAGTCGAGGTCGTCGGGACGGTCCCCCACGACGAGGATGTGCGCCACCTCGAGCCCAAGCTCGCCGAGGCGCTCGGAGATCCAGGGGCCGTTGCGGTCGGAGATCCTGGCGGTGATCACCTCAGTGCCGGAGACGAGGATGCCGGCCCTGGGCGAGGCGCTCTCTGTCACGGACACTCCGGCCCGGGAGGCGGCGCGGGCCGGACCTTGTCGGGCGCCGTGATCACGTACGCGACCGGGCCCACCTTCTCGGGCAGGCGCCGGGGCTCACCGTTGAGCAGCAGCCTGAACTGCCCGCGATCGTAACCGGACGGAAAGCGCAGCTCGAAGCGCTCAGCTTCGTAGGGGCCCTCCTGTGTGTCGGCGAACAGCACTTGGCCGTCGATCAGCGGCTGTTGGGATTCCCCCAGCAGGCAGACGTTGACTGTGGACTGCACGTCGAGCGCCAGCGTCACCCGCTGATTCTGTGCTGCGGCTTGCTCGCGGCGCTGCTCACGGCGGCGTTCCTGACGTCGCTCCTCCCGCCGCTGCTCCGCTTTGGCCGCGCGCCGGTCGGCGCGGTCGTTCGCGGCTTCGTCGTCGCCGCTGGTCAGCCCGAGGACGAGCAGGAGGCCCACGACTGCCACCGCCGCGCCGGCGAGCAGGAGGCCCCACGGTGGGCCGCCTCCGGAGCCGCCAAGGCGCCGCCCGCGCTCCAGCACCCGCTCGCCGACCGGGCTGACCGGCAGCCCGTACTCGGCTTGCGCCTGTCGGCGGTACTCGTCCACGAGGGCCTCGCCGTCGAGCCCCAGCATCTGGGCGTAGGTGCGCAGAAAGCCCGTCGCATAGGCCGGGTTCGGCAGCACGTCCCACTCCTCGGCCTCGAGCGCCCGCAGATACTTGATCCGGATCTTGGTCCGCTCCTCGACCGTACGGATGTCGAGCCCCTGGCGCGTGCGGGCGCTCCTCAACACCTCGCCTATGCGCATCTGGGGCTCGCCGTCTCCGTCGGTCATCACGCTGGGCCCATTCTTCCGCCCGCCGCCACGCGACGCCGTCTCGAGTCGCGCCTAGGGACTCAGGGCCTCCAGCTCGGACTCGGTCGGAGCACCATCGCCCTCGTCGTCGGATGCCTCCCCGGCGGCGCCGATCTGTTCCAGGGTCCGAGGAAGCTCGGCCTCGGAGACCAGCACCTGACGCGGCTTGGAACCCTCGTAGCCGGAGATGATCCCCCGCCTCTCGAGCATGTCGATCAAGCGTCCCGCACGCGTGTACCCGACCCGTAGGCGGCGCTGAAGCATGGAGACCGACGCGGTGCCGCTCTCGACCACGATGCGCGCGGCGTCACCGAGCAGAGCATCCTGGTCGGGCGAGAGCTCGCCCTCGGCCTGCTCCTCCTCAAGCTCGGGACGCGCCTCCAGCAGCTCGGTGGCGAAGTCCGGCTCGCCCTGCTTTGACCAGTGTCCGCAGAGGCGCCCGATCTCCTCCTCCGTGACGAACGCGCCCTGGATGCGCTGGAGCTTCGAGGTGCCCACCGGACGGAACAGCATGTCGCCCTGGCCGAGCAGGCTCTCGGCTCCGCCTTGGTCGAGGATGACGCGCGAGTCGACCTGCGAGGCGACGGAGAACGCGATCCGGGCTGGGATGTTGACCTTGATCGTCCCGGTGATCACGTCGGTCGACGGCCGCTGGGTCGCCAGCAGGAGGTGGATGCCGACGGCGCGCGACTTCTGCGCCAGCCGGATGATCGAGTCCTCCACCTCCGCCGGGGCCACCATCATCAGATCGGCCAGCTCGTCGATCACGCAGAGGATGTGCGGCAGCGGTGACTCGCCGGCCTTGTTTCGTGCCCTGTTGAGCTCGACTAGGTTGCGCGCCCGGGCCTCGCCCATGACCGCGTAGCGGCTCTCCATCTCGCCGATCAGGTTGCCGAGCACGTTCGCCGCCAGCCGGGGGTTGACGACGACGGGCGTCAGCAGGTGCGGAAGCTTCTCGTAGTGGTTGAGCTCCACGCGCTTGGGGTCAACCAGCACCAGGCGAACCTCGTTCGGCGACGCGTGCATGAGTAGGGAGCAGAGGATCGCGTTGATGCAGCCCGACTTTCCCGACCCGGTGGTGCCGGCGACGATGGTGTGCGGCATCAGCGCCAGGTCCGTGTGGATCGCGTGTCCGGCCACGTCCTTGCCGAGCCATGCAACCAGCGGCGAAGAGTCCCGGGGGCGGCCGGCGTAGATGTCGCCGAGCCGCACCAGGCGCCGCCGCTGATTCGGGACCTCCACCCCGACTGCCTTCTTGCCAGGGATCGGCGCCAGGATGCGGATGTCGGTTGAGGCGAGCGCGTAGGCAAGGTCGTCCTTGAGCTGGGCGACCTTCGCCACCTTCGTACCCGGGGCAAGCTGGAGCTCGTAGCGGCTCACGTGGGGGCCGCTGACGGTACCGAGCAGCCTCGCCTCGATCCCGAAGTGGCGCAGGGCTTCGAGGAGGGCCTTGGAGACGGCCTCGCGGTCGCGCGTGTCGGGGCCCGGATCGGCCTTGCCCTTCTCCAGCAGCTTCGTCGCGGGCAAGCGGTAGTTGATCTCCTCGGAAGCGGTGTAGCCGCCCGTGCGAGCGTTTCCCATCGGAGTCAAAGCCGCCGGCTTCCCCCCTCGCGCAACCACCTCTTGCCCTCGCTCATCGCTCGGGCTTTCCCCTTGTGCTCGCGCGTCCGCGCCGGTGGGGTCCGTGTCAGGCTGAGGCTCCTGGTTGTCGACAGCCTCGAGCCCGTCCTCCCACTCCGGCTCTCCGTCGCGTTCGAGCGGTTCTGTCGCCAATGGCTCGGTGGGTGCCTGGCGCGTGATCGCGATCTCGTCGGTGGCGGGATCGCCCCAGGCCGGCTCCGGGATGCGCTGCGTGCGCACAGTGCGCGCGATCTCCCTGGTGCCAACGGTGGCCCGCAGCGCCGCCCTGCCCGCTCCGCCGAGGAGGCCGGTGATCGTGGTGCCGGTGATCAGCAGGGCGCCCGACGCGAGCATCAGCACGGCGATGATCTGCGCGCCGAGGCGCTGGAAGAGCGTGGTCGCCGCCCAGTAGAGCGCCTCGCCGGCGGCCCCGCCGTGCTCCGTGAAGAAGCGGGGCTCGAAGTAGTCGTGTCGCGCGGGGCGCTCGGGCCCGAGGCCCGCGGTCTGGGCTGCGAACGCGAGCAGCAGCCCGGCGAGGATCAGGATCCCGCCGGCGTTGAACGCCGACGGCGCTCGCAGGAGCGGGCGGGAGATCAGTGCGCCGCCCCACGTGGCCAATGCGATCGGCACGACGTAGGCAACGCGTCCGAAGGCGTCGGCGAGCGCGCCCTCGAGCCAACCGCCGACGCGCCCACCGTCCCAGCCCGCGTAGAGCACGAACGCGAGGTACACGCCCGCGGCCACCAGCGCCAGTCCGAGGAGGTCGTAGTGGCGCTGCTCGAGGGCGCCGAGGCCTGCTCGCTCGCGGGCCCTTCTCACCCGATCGCGCGGAGCCGCGCTGCGGGTCGGTGCGCGCCGACGACTTCCGCTGGACCGCGCCGCGGGCTTTTGCTTGCGTGTGAAGGGCAGGTTCACGATCAGCGTCGAACGGCGCGGCCGCACGCCGCGCTCATAATCTTTCGACGCTCGCCCCCCTCCCCCTGCGTGGCCAGGCGTGCCGAGAAACGGCTTCGCAGCGGGATAAATTCGCGCTAAAGGTTCCCGGGCCAGGCCACGGAGGCCTCTAACCTTGTGGCAATGCTGGCAACCGAGGAGGCAACCGGTCGCGTGCTCGTGGTGGAGGACGACGAGGCGATCGCCGACGTGCTGCGACGGACCCTGCGCCAGGAGGGTCACGAGGTGCGGTCGGCCGCCGACGGTCCGGAGGCGCTGCGCGCTGCCGACGAGTTCGTCCCCGATCTCGTGATCCTGGATCTGGGCCTGCCGGGCCTCGACGGAGTGGAGGTCTGTCGGCGTCTGCGCGCCACGAGCGACGTCCCGATCCTGATCCTCACCGCCCGCACGGACCTCGAGGACCGGGTCGAAGGGCTCGACTCCGGCGCCGACGACTACCTCTCCAAGCCGTTCGAGCGCAAGGAGCTCCTGGCGCGGATGCGCGCCCTGATGCGCCGCCGGCCGCCCCGTGGAAGTGCCGCGCTGGTGGTCGGAGACCTGCGGCTCAACCCCGACACGCAGGAGGTCACTCGCGGCGACCGAACCCTCGAGCTCACCAACCGCGAGTTCGAGCTGCTCGAGTACCTGATGCGAAACGAGCGCCTCGTGGTCTCTCGCGAGGCACTGCTCGACGACGTCTGGGGCTATGACCCGACGGCGATGACCAACACGATCGACGTCTTCATCTCCAACCTCAGGCGCAAGCTCGAGGAGGGCGGTGAGCCCCGGCTTCTGCACACCAAGCGCGGCTCGGGGTACGTCCTGCGCGCGCCGGCCGATGACGACTGAGGCAAGCGAGTCGCGGCGGCCGATCTGGCTTGCCCCGAACCGCTGGCCCGTGCGCTGGCGCCTGGCCGCGGTTTCGGCGTCGCTTACCCTGCTGATCCTGCTCTGCTTCGCGTTCGTCGTCGGGCG
>DATAFO010000076.1:0-44864 GCA_036257465.1 Solirubrobacterales bacterium
CTAAAGGATGTAGACCGTCGTAAAGACGATGATCCACATCACGTCGACGAAGTGCCAGTAGATCCCTGGCACCTCGACGCCGAGGTGGTCCTTGGGCTCAGGGCCGAAGTGGCCGCGCCAGGCGCGGAGGTTTGCGAACGTCAGCAGCAGCAGGCCGACGAACACGTGCGCCCCGTGCAGGCCGGTGAGGCCGTAGAAGATCGTGCCGAAGCTGCCGTCGCGGGCGCTGAAGCCGATGTGGATGTACTCGTTGATTTGGATGAAGAGGAAGGTCGCGCCCAGCAGCCAGGTCGCCGCCAGGCCGACGATCAGGCCGCGGCGGTGGCCCTTGCGCACCGATTCCAGCGCCCAGTGGATGGTGAAGCTGGATGAGATCAGGATCGCCGTGTTGACCCCCGCAACCGCGACGGGCAGCTCGAAGCCCTCCGGCGGCCACGGCCCCTCGTTGGCGACGACGCGCAGGAAGAAGTAGGAGGCGAAGAACGCTCCGAAGAGCATCACCTCCGAGACGATGAAAAGCAGGATCCCGAGCGTTTGGCGGTCGATCCGTGAGCTCTGGTGCGCCTCGGGCGGCCCGTGCGGATGCTCGACGGCGGCTGGAACCGCAGCGCTTTCCATCAGACCGGCTCCTCGACCCTGGCCTCGATGTGCTCGACCGGCTTGTCGGTGATCTCCTTCACCCGGTCGATCAGACCCTCCTCGAGCCACTTCGACTGCTGGCCGACCAGCGTCGAGATCAGGATCTCGTCGATCCGGTAGTGGTGGATCGCGTTCTGCACCGCCGCGAAGGGGGCGGGACTCATCGGTTGGCCGGTGGCGTCGATGTCGGAGCGGTACATCTCCGCCAGCGTTCTCGCCAAGCGCTCGCAGATCTCCTCCCGCCGCATCTCGCCCGAGCGCGGGCAGATGAACGTGTACCGGTGCGGGCGCTCTGAGGCCTTGCTCTTCAGGTGATCGACCAGGTCGGGGCTGTTCACGGTCTGGGTGGCCACCACCAGCGTGTGGGTGACGTCCCAGCGCACGGCGTCGTCGTCGACCCGCACCGGGATGTGGGTCACCGGCACCTCGAAGCTCTCCTTGGCCCACTCCACGAAGTCGCGCCGCAGCAGCCCGTAGCGGGTCTCATAGAGGCTCGAGAGCAGGACCTCCCGGGGGTCGAAGGCGCGGACGGCGTCGTCGCTGGCCAGCAGCGGATCGGGGTCGAAGACCGCGCCTACCGCCTCGATCCCGAACTCCGCCAGTAGCTCCTGAGTGACGTCAACGCGGCTCTGAGCGGCCTCGTAGAGCTCGTCGCGATCCACGATCTGGCCCGCCACGGGCTGGTTCTGCGGCGCTGCGAGCGCGACCGAGTCGGCACCCGCCTCGACGCGGTCCCGCAACGCCTCCAGGAGCCTGCGACCGCCGGCGACCTCATTCAAAAACGCGAGCACCGTCCCGCCGTCGCTCCAGTCGACGGGCGACGAGGTGTCCGCGGTCGGATAGCTGGCTGACTCGGCGTCGGTCACGTCCTGGTGCCTCCGGTGCCGGGCGAGCCTCCGCCTCCGCCCCCCGCGGTGCCCACGACGGCCGGCTCGGGCGCTTTGACCTCCGCCTCCTCGCCGGCCATGATCGCGTGCCGCGCGCCGGGCACGCCGAACTCATACGGGCCGCCGACCACGCGGGGGATCTCGTCGAAGTTGAAGATCGGCGGCGGCGAGGAGACCTGCCACTCGATGGTCTTCGCGCGCCACGGGTTGGCCGTGGCCCGCGGGCCCCAGCGCCAGCTGACGACCATGTTGTAGATGAACACCAGCTGGGCGATTCCGAGCAGGAACGACGCAATCGAGATCACCAGGTTCCACTCGGCGAACTGGGACGAGTAGTCGGCGACCCGGCGCGGCATCCCCTCCATGCCGATCCAGTGCATGGGCACGAACGTGCCGAGCATGCCGACCAGGGTGAGGTAGAAGTGCACCCGGCCTAGCTTCTCGTCGTACATGCGCCCGGTCATCTTCGGGAACCAGTGGTAGATGCCGGCGAAGATCGTGAACACCGATCCGCCGAAGAGCACGAAGTGGATGTGGGCGACGATGAAGTAGGTGTCGGAGACATGGATGTCGATGGGCACCATGCCGAGCATCACGCCCGAGATCCCCCCGACGACGAAGGTGACGATGAACCCGAGCGAGAACAGCATCGCCGTGCTCCGCAGGTGCAGGACGCTGTTGAACAGGGTCGCGAGCCAGCTGAAGATCTTGATCCCGGTCGGCACCGCGATCAGCAGCGTGGTGATCATCATCGGCACCCGCAGCCAGCTGAACATGCCCGACACGAACATGTGGTGCGCCCAGACGGTGTAGGAGAGGACGACGATCCCGATCAACGCCAGGGCCATCAGCCGGTAGCCGAAGATCGGCTTGCGGGCGTGGGTCGAGATCACCTCCGAGACGATCCCGAAGCCCGGCAGCATCATGATGTAGACGGCCGGGTGGGAGTAGAACCAGAAGATGTGCTGGTAGCTCAGCACGTCGCCGCCGAAGGCCGCCTGGAAGAAGTTGGTCCCCAGGGCGCGGTCGAAAAGGACCATGAACTGGACGCCGGCGATGAACGGGGTCGCCGCCACGACCAGCAGCGAGGTTGAGAGGTTCGCCCAGACCAGCAGCGGCATGCGCCAGAAGGTCATCCCCGGCGCGCGCATGGTGATGATCGTGACCAGGAAGTTCAGCGCCGTGGCGACCGAGGAGGCGCCGGCGAACTGCACCCCGAGGTTGAAGAACGACTGGCCTAACGGGGCGCCGGTGGAGAGCGGCGCGTAGCCGGTCCAGCCAGCGTCGAACGCCCCGCCGGGCACCAGGAAGCTCCCCAGGAACAGCAGCCCGGCGATCGGCAGCATCCAGAAGCTCAGCGCGTTCAGGCGCGGGAACGCCATGTCTGGCGCGCCGATCATCAGCGGCAGGACGTAGTTGGCGATCCCGGCGAAGACCGGGATCACGAACACGAAGATCATCAGCGCCGCGTGGGTGGAGAAGAGCCCGTTGAAGACCCCCGGGTCGACGATCTGGGTACCCGGCTGGGCGAGCTCCGCCCGCATGACCATCGCGATCAGGCCACCGGCGAGGAAGAAGAAGAACGTGGTGACGATGTACTGGATCCCGATCACCTTGTGATCGGTGTTGAACTTGAAGTAGTCCTTCCAGGTGTGGGCGCCGTGCTGGGAGTGGTCCTCGGGGACTGTGGGCTTACCGACGGCCCAGCGGAACCAGTAGTCGAACGCGCCGAGGCCGACCAGGAACCCGAGCGGGCCGGTGATGGCCGGGACGATCAGGTGCGGGTAGCCGGTTTGCTCGGTCTGGAAGACCTCGAGGCCGGAGATCGCGCGCAACGCGACGACGAGCCCGAAACCGAAGGCCGAGCCCACGATGAAGCCCAGCGCCCCCCGCGCCAAACCCGGTGCTTTGAGTGCAGCTACCAAGTCGCCTCCAAACCCTAGCCTGACGCTCCGCTCGAGCCACTACCCGATTCGCCGCTGCCGGACTCGGCGCCGTCCGCCGGCGCGGCCCCGGCGGAGGGCTCCTGCTGGCTCAGCCACCGCTCGAATTCCTCCTGGGACTCCACCACGACAAGCGAGCGCATCGTCGCGTGGCCGAATCCGCACAGCTCGCTGCAGATGTTCGTGTAAGTGCCCTCCTCGTTGGGAGTGACGACGAACTCGTCGTCGACCTCGTCGCCTCCGAAACCGGCCGGGACCGCGTCACGCTTGATGCCCCACTCCGGAACCCAGAAGGAGTGGACCACGTCCAATGCGGTCAGCTGGATCTCGAGCTGCTGGTCGACAGGGACGTGGAGCTCATTCGAAGTCACGCCCGCGTCGGGGTACTCGAAGGTCCACTTGAACTGCTGGGCGGTGATGTTGATCGGCATCCGGTCCTCGGCCTTGGCCTCGATGTCGTCGAGCACGATCCAGCTGTAGATCGCGCCCACGAGCACGATCGCCGTGGGAATCACGGTCCACG
Organism: Solirubrobacterales bacterium; assembly: GCA_036257465.1. Taxonomy (GTDB): domain Bacteria; phylum Actinomycetota; class Thermoleophilia; order Solirubrobacterales; family 70-9; genus DATAFO01. The sequence goes on from DATAFO010000076.1 coordinate 3,993, forward strand.
CGATCTCGAGCTTCGTGTTGCCGTGGATCGGCTCGCCGTCGGACTCGTCGCCGGGCTTGGCGCGGTACTTCCAGATCGCGTACGCGAGCATCACGACCACGACGGAGAACACGAACGACGAGAGCACGACCATGACGTCGAACAGGGTGTCGATCGGTTCGCGCTGCTCCGATGCCGCGTCCCCAAACCACTCGAACTGGAGCAGGAAGACCGACATCACGGCGGCGAGCACCAGCATCGCCGCGATGAGCCTTGCCAGGATCCTGGGGGTCACCGCGGGCGATTCTATTGCTTGGGGCGACGCCTCAGCCCTGCCCGGCCGACGCTAGTTTCAGGAGTCTCAAGCGGTCGCGACCGCGGGCAGCTCGTCGAGTCGTCCGGCCGCCGCTGCGAGCACTCCTTCAGCGACTCCCTCCCAGCTCCAGAGCCGGGTGACGGTGGCGCGCAACGACTCTGCAGCCTCGGCACGGACGGCCTCGTCGAGACCAAGCCACGCGTTGACCCGCTCGGCGATTGCCTCGACCGCGCGGTCGTCGAGCGCGAAGGAGACCAGAGGCGCGACCTCCTCCGGCAGCTCTGCGGCCAGCTCCCGGCTGACCTCCACGGCGCCCGAGTGACCGGCCGAGACGGGCAGCACGCCCGCCGATGCCGCCTCGGCGGCGACCATGCCGAAGGCCTCGGGGAACGTGCTCGGAAAGACGAGCGCGTCGGCGGCCGGGACCAGCTCACCGACCTCGTTGTGCTCGAGCCGCCCCGCGAAGCGCACGCTGCCCGCGGCATCCGAGGCGGCCCTGGCGTACGACTCGGGCATGCGCCCGAGAAAGGCCTCGAGGAAGTCGAGTTGGTGGTCATAGCCCCCCTCCATCCCCCTGCCGCGGGCGGCGAGCTCGCGGAGCGGGTCAAGGTCGCCGGCCTCGAGCCCGGCCCACGCTCGCTCCAGCACCGGTTCGAGCTCGCCGAAGCCGGCGATCAGCAGGCGCGCGTCGGGGTTCTGCGAGCGGATGAGCGGCCAGGCGGCGAGCAGCAGGTCGACGCCCTTGGAGACGATCAGCTTGCCGACGAACACGACCCGCGGGCCCGGGCTTTCCGCGAACCATTCGATGGCCTCGGCGGCGCGCTTGGGATCTCGCCCCCACGCCCCGGCATGCCCCTCCCGGACCGAGGCGGCAAGCCGACGCAGGCCTTCGGCTCGCTCGTCTGCGGGGACGGGCGCGAAGAGCTCGGTGTCGACGCCCGGCGGGCCGAGGCGGACCTTCGGGTCGGCAGCGTCACCGAGCGCCTGTCGCAGGCGATCGGCGATGTGTCCCGAGCCCACCAGCACGCCGGCGGCACCGTCGATCGCTTGGGAGGCGTAGGGCCGCCAGCGCTCGAGCTCCGGCAGCACGGTGTAGGAGAGGTCGGAGCCGTGCACCTTGAGCGCGTAGTCAAGCTCCGCCCGCCCGAGGATCACCGGCCCCATGATCAGGTGGTTGGCGAGCGCGGCGTCGACACCGCCAACGGCGTCGATGACCTCGTGCACGGCGGACACGTTGGCCTCGATGTAGGCGCTCAGCTCGGCGTCGCTGAGCTCGCTGAAGGTCTTCACCTCAAAGCCCTCGTACTCGTCCTTGACGAAGACGGGCAACAGCCCGCCGATGTCGGGGTTGTGGATCGTCACCGAGCCCGGCCCCTCGCCGCCGAGCTCGCGCGCGTCCCTGTCCTGGCACAGCAGGTGGACCTCGTGGCCCAGGCGCGCCAGCGCCCGGGCGAGGCTCGCGTTGTAAACGTTCGAGCCCGTGCCTCGCAGCAGGTAGCCGTGGAAGATCAGAACCTTCACGCGACGCACCCTAAGCGGGTTGGCGGCTGGTCAAGCGGGTAGGGTTCCGGCCGTGCAGAACCCGCGCCAGATCTATCGCCTTCGCGCCCGGGCGTCCGGACGCGAGGCGCTGGCCCCCGTCGAGCCCGGCCGGGTCTACGTCGACCGGGAGACCGGGGAGGAGATGGAGCCGATCACCCGCACGCTGCCGCTAGCGCCGTCGGCGTCGGCGCTGCTGCGCACGCCCGAGAACCTGCGCATCTGCAGGCGCTGCGACCAGCTGATCGGCCTCGACGTCAGCGACTGCCCATACTGCGGCCTGCGCCAGCCAGCGCTCGACGGCTCCGAGTGAAGCTCAGCAGCCGTCAGCTCGCGACCCTCGCGGCCGCCCTCCTCGGGCTGGGCGCCGCCGCGGGCGTGTCGGCGTGCGGCGAGGACGACGACGACGAGACGACAACGCCAGCCACGCCGGCAACCACCGCGCCCGAGACTACGACCACCACAACCGACGAGACGACGACCACGACCACCGAGGACGACACGGGCGGCGCCGAGGCGCCCGAAGTCCCCGACGAGGGCCACGAGGGCGGCGGCCCCGACCCGGGCACGGAGGAGGCCGAGAACGCCGAGGACGACAACGGCGGCTCAGGCGGCGGTGGCGGCTCCGGCGGTGGCGGAGACGGTGGCTCCGGGGGCTCGGGTGGAAGCAGCCCGGTGGATCAGTTCGAGGAGTTCTGCGAGCAGAACCCCCAGGCGTGCGGCTAGCTGGTCCTAGCTAGGAACGAAGTACGCGCGGTAGAGCAGCCTGGCGCCGCGGTAGACGCAGCCGTACTTGCGCACGGAGTCGACCTTCTGGTGGGGCTTGCTTTTTTCCAGCAGGTTCTCCTCGCCCTCGCACTTCTTCGAGCCACGGCTCCCCACCCACGCGTTGTCCCGGGACACGCGCTCATGCGCGAAGTTTGGAAGCCAGGTCGGCACGGTCAGGGCGACGACCTCGCCGGACCGAACGCGAAGGGGGTCGGTCAGGGTGAAGATCGGGCTCTGACCCAGCGAAGACATCAGCTCAACGACCGGGGTCTGCTTCGTGAGCTTGTAGTGCTGGCGATCGGTCTTCTTGATGATCGAGAGCCGGGCCGTGGGGCGACTGCCGAAGTCAGCGCTGCTGAGGTTGTCTTCGAAGAAGTTCCGTTCCCGCTTGTTCGGACGAGAGAGGTCGACGCTCCACGCAACGATGTGACCGGTCTGCTTGACCCTGAAGATGCCCCTCTTGCCGTCGACGCTCTTCTGGAACCCGGTGACCCGCGCCTGAACCTGGCAGTTGCCTGGGCAGCTCGGGTTCGGCGTATTGGGGGTCTTGCCAAAGATCTTCGCCCGCGCGGCGCCGGCGTCCGACGGGTTCGAGGCGAGCGCGAACCCGCAAACGGCCGCGAAGACCAATCCGGCGAGGATCAGCGGCATGCGCCGCGAGTTTGTGCGTGAACGGACCATCAGAGAGCTTGGAACACCCGTGCGCGCGGTCGGTTGCGGTTTCCGCGATGCCGAACCATAGGGCGATCAGGGCGCTGGGACGGCCTCCGTAGAATCCGCGCACGATGCCTGCCATCGAGGCAAAAGCGCTGGAGCGCACGTTCTCCGGCGGGGTGCGAGCGGTGGCGGGCGTTGATCTCGAGGTCGCCGAGGGTCAGATCTACGCCTTCCTGGGCCCCAACGGGGCCGGCAAGACGACCACCGTGCGGATGCTGACCACGCTCCTGCGCCCCACTGCGGGTGAGGGGCGCGTGGCGGGATTCGACATCGTCGCGCAGGCCGCAGAGGTGCGGCGGGCGATCGGCGTCGCCCTTCAGGAGGCGGCGCTGGATCCGTTGATGACAGGTCGCGAGCTGATCCAGCTTCAGGCGACGCTGCACGGGATTCCGCGCGCGGAGGGTCGGCGCCGAGCCGACACCCTGCTGGACCGGGTTGGCCTCACCCGGGCGGCCGACCGCCGCGTCGGAGCCTATTCGGGCGGGATGCGCCGCCGCCTCGACCTCGCCTCGGCCCTGGTGCACCAGCCGATGGTGTTGTTCCTGGACGAGCCGACGACCGGCCTCGACCCGGTCAGCCGCAAGGCGATCTGGGAGGAGGTCGCAAAACTAAACGCCGAAGGGACGACGGTGTTCCTCACCACCCAGTATCTCGAGGAGGCCGACCAGCTCGCCGACAACGTCGGGATCATCGCCGAGGGCCGGATCGTGGGCGAGGGCACCCCGGCCCAGCTCAAGGCCGAGGTGGGACGCCCCCACCTGGAGATCCGGCTTAGCGACGACGGCGCCGAGCGGGCGGAGGAGATCGTGGCGCGTTTCGGGCGGCCGCTGCCGGCCAAAGATGGTGCGGTGCTGGTGGAGCTGGAGCGCGGTGCGGCCGAGGTGGCCCCGGTGGTCAGGGCGCTCGACGAGGCCGGGTTGCTCGTTGAGTCGCTCGATCTTGTCGAGCCGACGCTCGACGACGTGTTCGTCGCCAAGACCGGCTACCACCTGGAGGGCGACGAGACGCAGACGGGCGAGACCGAGGCGATCCCGGCACCGTGAACCTGGAGTCGCTGCGCGGCAACCTGCGCGTGATCAGTGCACTGGGTGCGCGCTCGGTCAAGCAGACGTTCCGCCGCCCGCAGCTCGTGGCGCCGATCCTGGTCTTCCCCACGCTGCTCCTCGCGATCCAGACCGGCGGGGCGGGAAGCGCGGTCGGCCTACCAGAGTTCCCCGAGGTCAACGGGTTCCTGGACTTCATGCTCGCCGGGGCGATGATCCAGTCGACGTTGCTTGCCGGCAACAGCGGCGGGATCGCGCTGGCCGTGGACATCGAGATGGGGTTCACCGACCGGCTCTTCGCGGCGCCGATCTCTCGCTTCGCGATCGTGCTGGGGCGCCTGGCGGGGACGTTCGTGCTCGGGGCCGTGGCCGCGGTCTGGTTTCTCGCGATCGGGTTGATCTTCGGTGCCACGATCGAGGGCGGGCCCGCGGGGGCGTTGCTGGTGATCGTGCTCGTGGCGCTGTCGGCGGCTGCGTTCGGCGGGATCGGGTCGGCGATCGCGCTCAGGGCGGGTAAGGCCTCTGTCGTCCAGGGCCTGTTCCCCCTTGTGTTCGTGATCCTGTTCCTGTCGTCGGCCTTCTTTCCCGCCAACCTGATGCTGGAGCCGGCGGCGTCGGTTGCCGACTACAACCCGCTCAGCTTCATCGTCGAGGGGATCCGCGACCTGATCGTGTTCTCGCTGTCGCTCGAGGGGCTGGCCGAGGCGCTGGGCGCGATCGCACTGATCGGCGCGGTCAGCGTCGGCCTTACTGTGCTCGCGCTGCGATACCGGCTGAGGACGGGGGGCTGATGGAGGCGGCAACGTCCACCGTTCGCGGGCTGACGCGGGCCACGCTCGGCGCCCATGCGGCGATGGTCTGGGCGCTGATCACCCGGGCCGGAAACGAGATCGTCCGGGTGCCGGGCGCGGCGATCCCCGGCGTGCTGGCGCCGACGATCTTCTTTCTCGGCCTCACCGCCGTGTTCGGGAATCTGACCGACCTCTCCGGCTTCCCAACCGACGAGTACCAGAGCTTCATCATCCCCGTGAGCCTGCTGCAGGGAGCCGGGTTCACCGGCGCAGCGACCGGCGTCAACCTCGCGCGCGACATCGAGCAGGGGTGGTTCGACCGGCTGCTGGTCTCCCCCGCTCCGCGCTCGGTGCTGCTGTCGGGCCTGGTGCTGTCGGCGAGCCTGCGCTCGCTGGTCCCGGCCACGCTGCTGCTGATGATCGGGTTCTCGCTCGGCGTCGACTGGCCCGGGCTCGGCGGGCTGGCGATCGCGCTGCTGATGGTGATGGGCATGGGCACCATCGCCGCCTGCTGGGGGGTGACGCTGGCGCTTCACTTCAAGACGCAGGGCGCGGCCCCTTTGATGCAGGCCGGGATGTTCCTCCTGATCCTGACCACCACGGCGTATGCGCCGCTGGACCGGCTCACCGGTTGGCTGCAGAACGTGGCGGAGTACAACCCGTTGACCCAGGTTGTCGAGGCAATGCGCCAGGGCTTCATCGGCGAGGGCGTGACGTGGGCCGAGACCTGGCCGGGCTTGGCCGTGATCGCCGGCCTGATCGCACTGCTCGGCGCGCTGGCGCTGCGCAACCTCCGGCGGTCTTCGTACTGATGGACGACGCCCCCGACCGAAGCCGCAGCCGCCTGGCCGAGCTCGCCCACGGCGTCCTGCGCGCGAGCTGGGCCGAGGGGGAGCGACAGGGCGTGCCCTACGAGTACACCCGTCCGAGTCCGTCGCGCTATCCGTGGCAGTGGTACTGGGACTCGTGCTTTGCCGCGATCTCCTGGCGGCGCTACGAGGCGGCGCGCTCGCGCCACGAGCTCGAGACGCTGCTGGGGGCGATGACGAACGCCGGGTTCATCGGGCACGTGGTCTTCTGGGACCGGCCGATCAGCCTGCGCCGGCTCGTCTACTACAACGTCAGCTCGCGGGCCGCGGCAATGACGGCCACGATCCAGCCACCGCTGTTGGCCTGGGCGTGGCGGATCGCGATCGGCGACCCGCGAGATGAGCCTCGGATTGCCCGGCACCACGAGTGGCTGCGGGCCAATCGCGACCTCGAGGGCGATGGGCTGCTCTGGCTGGTGCAGCCCGACGAGTCGGGGCTTGACTCCTCGCCGAAGTTCGACCCGGTGTGGGGACATCGCTCCCACGCGAACTGGGGCTTTCCGCTGCTGGTGGGGCGAAATAGGCGCCTCGGCTGGGACGCGCGGCGAATCCGCGACCGCGGCTGGCCGGTGCTGTGCGAGGTGATGACCAACGTGCTCTGGGGGCTGGCGCTGCTGGCCCACGGGGAGCGCTCGATCACCCCCGCGCTGGTGGATCGGCTGTGGGATGAAGAGCGCGGCCTGTTCCTCGACGAGGTGCAGCCGGGCGGCGCGCGGCCCGCGATCAGCACGTGGGCGGCGCTCTCCCCGCTCGCCCTCCCCGACCTTCCCGATGAGATCGGACGGCGATTGGTGGAAGAGCATCTGCTCGACGAGCTGCGGTACTGGCTACCCGTGCCGCCCAGCTCGGTCTCGGCGCAGGAGCCGACCTTCGAGCCCAACCGCGGGCCGGGCTGGAAGCGCCGCTATTGGCGCGGGCCCACGTGGGTCAACGCCGCCTGGCTGCTGTGGCTCGGGCTGGTGCGGACGGGTTATGAGGCACAGGCGAACGAGATGTCGGAGCGGCTGGGCGCCACGGTGCTGCGCCAGGGCCTGCGCGAGTACTACGACCCCTACACGGGCGAGGGCCTCGGCGCCACCGACTTCGCCTGGACAAGCCTGATCTGCGAGCTGGCGGAGCCGGATCTCGAGGCAGCGGCGCGGAGCTATCTGCCCGCGCGAGCTGAAGCAGCCGAGGCTGGCTAAGTTACAGGGGCTGGGTAGCGGGAAGCCGCCCGAGCAACCTGCCGGCGTTGGCGACGGCATTCTGTGGCCGAGCACCGAGCTCGTCCTCCGTGATCCGTCCGGCGAGGCATCGGTGGCAAGTAGGAGCGAGTCTCGCTCGGCGTCCCGGCGGCGCTGCCAGCCGGTCGAGTGGTAGCGCCCGCCATCGACCTCGATCACCACGCGCTCGCGGCGCCACAGGAACTCGACCAGCCGCCTTTCCCGCTCTCCTCGCCGAGCGTCGGATTCCCGTTGACTATTGACGGAAACTCGACGCTCGGCGGGCATGGGGAGCGTGGCCGCCGAGGGAGCGCGTGGGGCGCGCAACGTGTGATGAGTCAGTGACGCGCGCGGTACCGGTGCGTCCGGCCGCCCTACCTGCCTGACGGACTGGCGTCGCCGAGCGGTTTGCGGGCGCGCCTACTCGGTTGGGGCGCGCCTACTTGTACCGATAGGTGATGCGGCCGCGGTCGAGGTCATACGGCGAGAGCTCGATCTTGACTCGGTCACCGGGGAGGATGCGGATGTAGTGGCGGCGCATCTTGCCCGAGATGTGTCCGAGCACCTCGTGGTCGTTGTCGAGCTTGACCTTGAACATGGTGTTGGGCAGGGCCTCCGTGACCTCGCCCTCCATCTCGATCTTCTCTTCCTTGGCCATTGGTTCTGGTGGCGCCTCTAGTGCGAAAGCAGCATGTGCCGTTGGTGATTGGCGGGCAGGGTAGCGCCTGGGCCTAGCGAAAGCCGCCCTACATGCGAAGTCGCACGATCTAACGCCCCTCGAACGTCGCTTTGCCTGGGCCCTCGGCGAGGAACGACTTCACCGCGCCCTGGAGGTCCTCGGTGGCAAACAGGCCCGCGAACACCTCGGCGGTGACCCGATCGGCCTCGTCGATTCCGCCCCGCAGGTAGGCGCGAACGATTCGCTTCGTCGCCGCGTGCGCCTGCGTGGGCCCGGCGGCGAGGCGGTGGGCGAACCGCATTCCCATCTCGTGCAGCTCGTCGTCCGGAACGACCCGGTTGACTACGTTCCAGCGCTCAAGCGTGGCGGCGTCGAAGAGCCCGCCGGTGTAGACGAGCTCGCGGGCGCGGCCCGGACCAGCGCGCTCGACCATCCGCTGAGTCCCACCGGCGCCCGGGGTCAGGCCGACCACCGCCTCCACCAGCCCGAACTGCGTCGACTCGCCGGCCCAGATCAGGTCGCAGCCCAGCGCGATCTCCAGGGCGGCGGTGAGGCATGTTCCGTGGCAGAGCGCGAGCGTCGGGATCTCGAGCGCCTCCAGGCGGCGAACCGCCTCGACCAGCGGCACCGCGAACTCGCTCGCCCGCTCGGGCCCCGCGTCGACGATGCGCTGGAAGTTGGCCACGTCGACACCACCGCTCATGATTTCGCCCTCGGCTCGCCACACGAGCGCCCGCGCGTCCGATCCCTCGATCTCCTCCACGCACGCCATGAGCTCGTCGAACGACGTGTCCGTGAACAGGTTCAGCGGGGGGTTGCTGAGGATCATCTGCGCGACCGCGCCCTCGCGCTCCAACCGGATGGTCGACGACGCCCCCCTCACCCGCTAATCCCCGGCCGCCCGGATTTGATCCGCGACCGCCGCGATCTCCTCGGCCGGCGCCCCGCGCGGGATCCACGGCAGCTTCAGCGGATCGTCGTCGTACCGCGGGATCACGTGCAGGTGGTGGTGGAAGACCGTCTGCCACGCCGCCGGCCCACAGGCGTTGATGACGTTGAAGCCGTCGGGCTCGAGTGCCCGCTCGAGCTTGCGCGCGAGGCGCCGCGCGGCGAGCATCGTCCGCTCGAGATCCTCGTCGGAGACCGCCATCAGGTCGGCGGAGTGGGTGCGGGGGACGACCAACGCGTGCCCGCGCGTCGCCGGGTTGATGTCCATGAACGCCAGCGTGTGCTCGTCGGAGTCGACGATCTGTGCGGGCAGCTCGCCGGCGACGATGCCGCAGAAGATGCAGTCCTCGGCCACGCGCGGGAGCCTATTCAGTTCGTGCGTGTTCCCTCGCCAAGAGGCTAATCGGGCCGCTCCACCCGGCCCTCCGCCAGTGCCGAGTGCGCGACAGCGACAGCGTCGTCGGCGGATTGCACCTCCCCGGTGAACACGCCCGCTTCGACCTCAGCGAGCAGGCGGCCGAGCTCGGGTCCAGGCTCGATTCCCACCGCAGCGGCGAGCTCGTCACCCGGAACGGGGCTGCGCGGCGGGCCCGAGCGGTGCCACTCCAGCGCCGCGGGCAGCACCTCCCGTGCGAGCTCGAGATGGGCCTCGATCATCTCGGGCGAGGCGGTGGGGCCGGCGCCGCGCGCAGCCAGCCGGTCGGCCACACTGAGCAGGGTGACGTCGGCGGCGACGGGCTCCGTCAGCCGCAGGTACTCGTACAGCCGCCGGCGCGTGAGGGGGCGCTCGGCGGCCATGAAGCCGAGGTGCAGGTGGTGCCGGGTGAGCGCCTCGAGGTGGCGCGTCAGGGCCCGGCTGGCCTTCAGGCGCTCGCACACCCCTCGCACGATCGCTGCGCCCTCGCGATCGTGGCCGATGAAGGAGACGAACCCGCCCTCGTGCTCCTGGCGCGTCGCGGGCTTGCCGACGTCATGAAGGACCGCGGCGAGCCGCAGCGCCCCCCGGCGGTCGAACTCGTCGGCCAGCGGCTCGGCCAAGAGCTCGTGCGCGCCCGGCACTGCGTCGCCCACGTACCGGTCGAGGTCGGACTCGACCACCAGCAGGTTGCGCAGCACCTCGATCGTGTGGCCGTGGACGTCGAGGTGATGGTTCGGGTTCTGCTCGACGCCGCGCAGCGCCTCGAGCTCCGGAAGCACCGGCGCGGTGGCGCCCAGGTCGTCGAGCGTCTCGAGCCCGCGGATGGGGTCGGGGCCCGAGATCAACAGGCGCAGTTCTGCGAGCTGCCGCTCGCCCGCCGGCTCCCCCGCCCTCGCGCTCTCGGCCTTCGCGAGTTCGGCCGTCTGCGGCTCCAGCTCCAGGCCAAGCACGGCCGCCAGCCGCGCGGCCCGGAGAATCCGCAGCGGGTCGTCGGCGAAGCTTCGCTCCGAGACCGCGCGCAGGAGGCGACGCTCGAGGTCACCGAGCCCGCCGTGGGGGTCGATCGGGTCGAGGCCGGGATCTGCCAGCGGCACCGCGACCGCATTGACGGTGAAGTCGCGCAGTGCGAGGTCGGCGTCGAGGCTGTCGCCGCGCAGCCGGCTGACGTCGACGTGCCAGGCTCGGCCGCCAGCCAGCGCGCGCCAGATCCCGAACTCCTCCGAGAGCTCGAATGCCGCCCCGCCCGCGGCATCCGCGATCGCCCTCGCCGCGGCGCGCTCGTCGCCGCCGACGGCCAGATCCAGGTCGACGACCTCGCGGCCCAGTGCCGCGTCGCGAATCGCCCCGCCGACGATCCATGCGTCGTCGCGGTGCGCGAGGGCCTGCCGGGTGTCACGGAAGGCCTGCGCTCCCGTGAGGGCGTCGGAGAGCGTCACCGCGTGTACTCGCGCGGCACGCGGCCCGAGATCCCGCACGTGATCTCGTAGTTGATCGTCCCCAGCCGCCGCGCCACCGCCTCGCAGAGGATCCGCTCCGAGCCCTGGGCGCCGATCAGAGTGGCGGCCGCCCACGGCTCGACCGTCGTTTCCGGACCGAGATCGATCGTGACGTTGTCCATCGACACGGTGCCAACGAGCGGGTAGCGACGGCCGTCGACCAGCACCTCGCCGTTATTAGTCAGGTCGCGGCGCACGCCGTCGCCGTAGCCGATCGGCAGGACCCCCACCCAGGTGTCCGTAGGGGCGTGCCATCGCCGGCCGTAGCCCGCGCTCGCGCCGGCCTCGAAGAGCTTCACGTCGGCGACGTTGGAGCGCAGCTCGAGGGCAGGCTCGAGCTCGCGGGCGAAGGGGTCCTCTCCAAACGGGTCGAGCCCGTAGATCGCGATGCCGCACCGGACCATGTCCAAGTGTGAGGCGGGCTCGCACAGCGTCGCGGCGCTGTTGGCGGCGTGCAGCAGCAGCCCAGGATGCTCTTCCTTCAGCGGCAGCGCGAGCTCCCTGAACCCCTCGACCTGCTGGTCGAAGAACTCCGAGGCGGGTTCCTCGGCGGTCGCGAAGTGAGTCCAGAGGCCCGCTAGCTCGACATCGTCGGACGCAGCGGCCGAGCGCACCAGCGCTCTCACGGCGTCAGGGTCGCGCTCACCGAGTCGCCCCATGCCCGTGTCGTACTTGACGTGCACGCGAGCGCGGGCGCCGCGCTCACGCGCTCGCCGGGCGACCAGGTCGAGGAAGCGCGGCCGCCAGACTGCGAGGTCCGCCCCGGCCTCGAGGGCCGCCTCGAGCTCCGGCGGCGTCAGCGCTCCCATCACGAGCAGCCGAGCCTCGGGAAGAGCCGCTCGCAGCTCTGTCGCCTCAGCGGCGGCGGCCACGCCGAGCCAGCTCGCTCCGCCGGCCAGCGCCGCGCGGGCGCACTCGACCGCACCGTGGCCGTAGCCGTCGGCCTTGACGACCGCGCAGAGCGCCGTATCGCCGCGGAGCTCCCGCGCCAGGCGAGCGCAGTTCCGCTCCACGGCCCCTGCGTCTACGACGGCCACCGCCCTCTTAGTGCTCGCGGTCATGGCTACCGTCGTGATTGGGCGAGCGAGAATCAAGCATGGCTAGGACGCAGGGAGTGAGGCGTGGCAGCGCCACGCGAGCGACCGAGGACGACGCCAGGCGCCGATTCCCAGCCGCCCAAGTGCGGCGGTAGTCGTGGCCGGGAGCACTACCCACCGGCACCCCCGAGGGCGGCCGGGATCCCGTCGATGACGTCTGTGGCGATCACAGACTCGGCCATGCCGAGCCGCTCGGCAGCGACCCGTCCGGCTCGAGCGTGGGCGTAGACCCCCGCGCAGACGGCGCAATACGGATCGATCCTCCGCGCCAGCAGCGCTGCGACCATGCCCGAGAGCACGTCGCCGGTGCCGGCAGTCGCCAGCGCTGGGCTTGCGATGCCGTTGACGGCCACGCGCTCCTCACCGTCCACGACGAGCGTGTCGTCGCCCTTCAACACGACGATCGCGCCGGACGCCGCGGCCGCCTCGCGGGCGCTTTCCAGGCGCCTGGCGCCCACCTCGCTCGACTCGCGCTCGAGCAGCCGCCCCAGCTCGCCCGCGTGGGGCGTCAGCACGGTCGGCGACGAGCGCTCCCGGAGCGCGTCGAGCTGTCCGGCGAGCGAGTTGAGCCCGTCCGCGTCGATCACCAGCGGCGCCGCCACCTTCGCGGCGAGGATTCGAGCCAGGGCGAAGGCCTCGCGCGACCGCCCCATGCCGGGCCCCAGCACCACCGCAGCGGCGCGGTCCGCGGCCTCGAGGATCTGCTCGGCGGCTTCGGGGCCCAGCCGCCCGTCGGGGCCCGGGCAGCCGATCGACATCGCCTCGGTCAACTTGACCTCGAAGATCGGCTCCAGGTCGGCCGGAACGGCCACGGTCGCGTAGCCGGCCCCCGCGCGTGTCGCGGCGGTTGCCGACATGCAGACGGCGCCCGTCAGCCCCCGCGAGCCGCCGATCACCAGCACCTGCCCCGACGTGAACTTGGTCGAGCGCGCGCCGCGAGCGGGCGCCTCATCCAGCACGCGCCCAGAGATCAGGCCAGCACTCGGCTGTGCAGGCGCCCAGGACGGAATCCCGATGTCGGCCACCGCCAGCTCTCCCGTGTGCCACTTGCCCGGAGCGATCCAGTGGCCGAGCTTGGCGGCGTGGAAGCTCATCGTGACGTCCGCCTCGACGGCGACACCATCCACCTGCCCGGTCGACGCGTCGACGCCCGAGGCAATGTCCGCCGCCACCACCGGCGCCCCGCAGGCGTTGATCGCCTCGATCGCGGCCTCCGCCGGATCGCGGGGGGCTCCCTCAAACCCGGTGCCGAAGATGGCGTCCACCACCACTCCCGCGCCCTCCAGAGCCTTCGCGACCTCGTCGCCGGCGACCTCCCGCACCCCACCGTTGAGCCCCTTCAGATTGGCGGCGGCGTCGCCTGAGAGCTCGCTCGCCGGCCACAACAGCAGCACCTCGACCTCCAACCCCGTCACGGCAAGGCGCCGGGCCGCCACCAGTCCGTCGCCGCCGTTGTTTCCCTTGCCGCAGACGACTCGGGCAGGTCCGGGATGCGCGGTCTCGAGGGCGGCGTCAGCGAGGGCGGTGCCGGCGGCCTCCATCAGGTCGAGGGAGGGGACGCCTTGCTCCTCGATCGCCCAGGCGTCCGCCGCCCGCATGCCGGCGGCGTCGTAGAGGGGCTCGAGCCAGCTCTCCATCGCCCGGAGCGTAGTCGCGGCACGCTGCCGGGACGGCGTCGAACGGGAACCCTGGTCCGCGCCTACCGCGCCACGACCACGGCGGTGGCCAGGTCGCGCGAGTGCGTGAGCGAGACGCACAGCTCGACCCCCTGCCGGGCGGCGGCCTCCGCGGCCCGGCCGTGCAGCCGCAGTTCAGGCGCCGAGTTGCCGCCGCCGACGACCTCCACGTCCCGCAGCGCCAGGCCACCGAGCCCGAGGGCCTTCAGCGCCGCCTCCTTGGCGGCGAAGCGCGCGGCGAGGTGGCGCCCGGGCCGGCCTCGCTGCGACGACTCGAGCTCGCCCGGCCAGAAGATGCGCTCGGCCAGGCGCGGGTGGCGCTCAAGGGCGCGCTCGACGCGCTCGATCTCGATCAGGTCGACGCCGACCACGCCCTCAGTCTCCACCCTCAGGCCGAAGGATGAACCGCAACCGTCGTCGATCCGTCGTCCTCGCGCGCGCCGGCTGCGAACATGTCCAGCCGAGCCACGCGCGGGAGCGCCGAGTTGAGGTCCGGCAGCGACAAAGAAGCCGCCAACGCGCCGGTCCGACCCTGCGCCCCATCGCCTACTCCACTGTGACGGTCTTGGCGAGGTTGCGCGGTTGGTCGACGTTGAGCCCGTTGAGACGGGCGACGTGGTAGGCGAGCAGCTGCAGCGGCAGAATTGCGACGATCGGCTGCAGGACCCAGTCGGTGTGCGGGACGAAGAGCGTCTGGTCGGCGACCTCGGCGACGTCCTGGCTGCCCTCGGTGGCGATTGCGATCACGTCGGCGCCGCGCGCCTTGACCTCCTCGGCGTTGGAGAGCACCTTGTCGAGCACGGGGCTGTCGGTCGCAACGCACACCACCGGCGTGGACTCGTCGAGCAGCGCGATCGGCCCGTGTTTCATCTCGCCGGCCGCGTAGGCGTCGGTCGGGATGTAGGAGATCTCCTTCAGCTTCAGCGCGCCCTCGAGGCAGATCGGGAGGCCGATGTTGCGGCCCAGGTAGAGGAAGAACCGACCCTCGTGCTTGGCCTCGGCGATCTCCTGCACCGGCTCGTCGGCGGCAACCAGGGTCTCCTGGATCTTGCTGGGCAGCTGCTTGAGCTCCGCGATCAGCTCGGCGATGCGCTCGGTCGGAAGCGTGCCGCGAATCTGCGCGATCCAGAGCCCCAGCAGGTACATCGTCGCCACCTGCGCCGTGAAGGTCTTGGTCGCTGCGACGCCGATCTCCAAGCCCGCGCGGGTGAACAGCACCGAATCGGCGTCGCGGGTAGCCTGGCTGCCCATCACGTTGGTCACGGCGAGCACGGTGGCGCCGCGCTCGCGCGCGAGGCGCATCGCCGCCAGGGTGTCGGCCGTCTCGCCCGACTGGGTGATCCCGATCACGAGATCGTCGGCGCCGACGACCGGGTCCCGGTAGCGGTACTCGGACGCCACGTCCATCTCGACGGGAACGCGCGCCCACTGTTCGATCGCGTACCGGCCGACGAGGCCCGCGTGGTAGCTCGTGCCGCAGGCGACGATCACGATCCGGCGCATCTCGGTGACGAAGTCGTCGGAGATCTCGAGCTCTGAGAGGTCGACGGAGTCAAGCTCGGGCAGGCGGTCGGTGATCGTCTCTGCAACCGAGTCGGCCTGCTCGTGGATCTCCTTGAGCATGAAGGTCTCATAACCGCCCTTCTCGGCGGCGTCCTCGTCCCACGTCACCTCGAGCACGTCGCGGTCGACGACATTGCCGTCGAGGCCGGTGATCCGCGCTCCCTCGGGATCCACGGTGACGAGCTCGCCGTTCTTGAGCCCCAGCGCCGTCCGTGTCTCGGCCAGGAACGCCGGGATCGCCGAGGCGACGAAGGTCTCTCCCTCCCCGAGCCCCACTATCAGCGGGCACTCCTGGCGGGCGGCGACGAGGGTGTCGGGATGCTCCGAGTGCATCGCCACGAAGGCGTAGTGGCCGCGCATCTGAGCGAACGCGCCGCGAACCGCCTCGGTGAGGTCGCCTGAGTAGTGCCTCTCGATCAGGTGGGCGACGATCTCGGCGTCGGTCTCGGAGCTGAAGTGATGGCCGTCGGCGACCAGGTCGCGTCGCAGCTCGGCGTGGTTCTCGACGATCCCGTTGAGGACGATGTGAACGCTGTCGGCGCAGTCGCCATGAGGGTGCGCGTTCTCCTCCGTGACCCGACCGTGCGTGGCCCAGCGCGTGTGCCCGAGGCCGGTCGTCGCCGGCGGGGCCGCCACCGCGACGGCGCCGGAATCGGCGGACGAGACGGGCTGATCGCCCGCCAGTCCCACCGCCTCGCGCAGGTTGGAGAGGTTGCCGACCGCCCGCACGCTGTCGATCTCGCCGTCGGTGAGCAGCGAGATCCCCGCGGAGTCATAGCCCCTGTACTCGAGCTTCTCCAGACCCGCGATCAGCAGGTCGCGGCAGGGCCGACGCCCCACGTATCCCACGATTCCGCACATGACCCCAGGGGAGGGTAAAGCCTCTAGGCTCCGAGTTCGTTCTGCACAACGCCGACCAGGCGCTCGCACACGGCCTCGCACTCCTCCACGTCGGGCGCCTCCACCATCACGCGCACGAGCGGCTCGGTGCCCGAGGGCCGGACGAGAACCCGGCCGCGGCCCTCGAGCGCCGCGTTCTCGCGCTCCACCGCTTCGGCGAGCGCGGTCGAACGCTCCGCCGCGGCGCGGTCGGCCACCTCGACGTTGCGAAGCACCTGCGGCAGCTTGCGCATGGGCACCGCCCCGGCGAGGTCCCGGTCGCCCAGCGAGCGGGTGACGAGCAGGGCCGCGGCGATCCCGTCGCCGGTGGGAGCGAACTCGGTCCAGATCAAATGGCCCGACTGCTCACCCCCGAGGCGCCAGTCTCGCTCCGACAGCGCATCGGCCACGTAGCGGTCGCCAACCGGTGTCGTGGCGACCCCGATCGCCGCCTCGTCCATGGCCTGGTGAAAGCCGTAGTTGCTCATCACGGTCACCACCACCCCGCCCTCGAGCTCGCCCTGCTCCTGCAGGTGCCGGGCGATCAGCGCGATCAGCTCGTCGCCGTCGCGAACCTCGCCCTCAGCGTCGACGGCGATCACCCGGTCGCCGTCGCCGTCGAACGCGAAGCCGAGCGACGCGCCGGTGCTAACCACACGCTCAGAGAGAGCCTCGGGGTGCGTCGAGCCGAAGCCCTCGTTGATGTTACGGCCGTCCGGGTCGCCGCCGATCACGTCAACCGCCGCTCCGAGGCGCTCGAAGATCGCGGGCGCCGCACGATAGGTGGCGCCGTGAGCGCAGTCAAGAACGACCTTGCGGCCCTTCAGGTCGAGCTGGAAGTAGGAGGAGAGCTCCCTCAGGTAGTCGTCGAGGGCACCCTCCAACGCTCGCACCCTGCCGGCCTCGCCCGGGGGTCCGCCGTCGGACGCGGACTCGACAACGCGCGCCTCGATTCGCTCCTCGAGCGCGCCGTCGAGCTTGCCGCCGTCTGGCCCGAAGAACTTGATTCCGTTGTCGCGCCAGGGGTTGTGCGAGGCAGAGATCACGACCGCGAGGTCGAGCCCGTGACGGCGCACCAGCACCGACGCTGCCGGCGTGGGAAGCACCCCGGCGAGCCAGGCGTCGCCGCCGGCCTGCGCGATGCCCCCCGCGAGCGCCGATTCGAGCATCTGCCCCGATTCGCGCGTGTCGCGCACCAGCAGCACCTGCGGCCGGTCGGCCGGCACCTCGGCAGCGGCCGCCCGTCCCAGTGCGAGAGCGAGTTCCGCGGTGATCTCGTCGCCAGCGACGCCGCGGACGCCGTCGGTCCCGAACAGCTTCTTGGTCATTTCAGACGTGACTCCCTGAGGCGGCGAGAACCGAGCAGATCAAGGACGCAGGGCGATCGGCGAAGCGAGCGTAGTGGATGGCTACGTGAGCGAGCCGATCGCTCGAGGACGCTGAGATGCGACGGTTCGCAGCCGCCTCAGCGCTTGGAGAACTGCGGGCGCTTGCGCGCCTTCTTCAACCCGGCCTTGCGCCGCTCCTTGATCCGGGCGTCGCGCGTGAGCATCCCGCGGCGCTTGAGCTCGGTTCGCAGCTCCGGGTCGATCTCGCAAAGGGCGCGGGCAACCCCGTGGCGCACGGCCCCGGCCTGGCCGGAGATCCCGCCTCCGTGGACCCGGGCCCGCACGTCCACCACGTCCTCGTAGCCGGAGGCCAGCAGCGCCTGGCGCGCCATCGCCCGCAGCGCCTGGCGCGGAAAGTAGTCGTCGACGTTGCGCTCGTTGACCTCGAACTTGCCCTCGCCCGGCCGCACGATCACCCTCGCGATCGAGCTCTTCCGCTTGCCCGTTGCCTGGATGCGGGTGTCCGCCGGAAGCCTGAGCTTGCGGCGCGCGACCGGCTCCTCCTCGGAGGTCTCAGCCGTGGCTTCGGCCTCGCGCCTGGCGCGCTCCTCGGCCTCGGCCTCCAACCTCGCCTGTTCCTCGGCGGTGAGCTGGCGCTCGGGCTCGATCTGGATCGGGTCCAGCTCGGCGCCGGGGACCGTGTCCTTGGCCTTGCCCTCGGTCGCGGTGTCGGAGGAGCCGGGCTCCTGCGTCTGCGGCTCTTCCTCGACCACCGTCTCTTCGCCCTGGACCTCCTCCGGCTGGTCCTCGGCCTGCTTGCCGGCGTCCTCGGCCGCCGTGTCCTCGGCCGCCGCTTCCTCGGCGCCGGCGTCCTCGGCCGGAGCGGGCTCGTCGGCAGGCGTCTCGGTGCCGTTCTCGTCGGTGTGCTCTTCGTCGGCCATCAGGTCTCGATCTCCAGCGGCTTGGGCTGCTGCGCGGCGTGGGGATGCTTGGGTCCCGCGTAGACCTTCAGCTTCGTGAGCTGCTGGCGAGCCAATCGGTTGCGCGGCAGCATGCCCTTGACCGCCTTGCGGATGACCTCCTCGGGGCGGCGCTCGAGCATCTCGCCCAACGTCCGCGACCTGATCCCGCCCGCGTACCCGCTGTGGCGGAAGTACTGCTTGTCGGCGCGCTTGTTTCCCGTGACGACGATCTTCTCCGCGTTGACGACGACGACGAAGTCGCCGGTGTCGCAGTGGGGCGTGTACTCGGGCTTGCGCTTGCCGCGCAGGGCGTCGGCGATCTGGGTCGCGAGCCTGCCCAGGGTCTTGCCCTCGGCGTCGATCAGGTACCAGTCGCGCTGGCGGTTGGAGGGTGTCGCTACGTAGGTCTTCACGGCGAAAACCGCGCTCGCGGCGTCCGCTCGCCCGGCGCGGCCCGAAGATCATAGAGGCTTTCTCGCCGCGTCCGGCGCCTCGGGGGTGCGCGGCGTCCGCCACCTACGGCCGGGGCCGTGGTTATACTGCCGCCCGCGAAATACCTGCCGAATCCCGCGCGCACTGTGCGCGGGAGCGGGGGAACCAAAGAGACGGCGTCGAAACCGTCTCAGGGGCGAATCGGAACCCCACATCCGTAGCGCTGCTCTTTCGGCGCGAGCCCGCCAGCTAACCCCGCAGGCCGGAGAAAAGAGAGGCAAGACGCGATGCCAGGGCCGGCGGCGCCACAGGGGCGCAGGTGGCGACAACTTATTCCCGTGGCAACCGCGGCAGCGACGCTGTCCGTGTCGGTGGGCGCGGGTGTGGCCTTCGGCCAGAGCGGCGGCGTCGGCTCCGGGGGCGACGGCACCGAGCCCCCGCCCGTGGGGGACGACGGAACCCCGGCCAACTTCAAGCTCTCCAAGGCCCGCGCCGCGCCGCGCAAGACGTACTTCGACGGCCGCCGTCAACCCCGGGTCACCTTCAGCTTCAAGGGCGACACGGCGACGGACGTCACGGTCGAGGTGGTGGATCGCGCAACCAAGACGGTGGTCGACAGCTGGCCGGTGGCCGCAGCTGAGCCCGGGGTCGACAACTACACCTACTGGGACGGCCGCAGCTACACCGGCGCGGTGGCCAAGGGCGGCGACTACAAGTTCCGCATCGGGGCCAGCGGCGTCAAGACGGAGTCCAGCGTAGACGCCCGCTTCTCCTTCCGCGGCTACAAGTTCCCGATTCGCCGCGCCCGGCACGCCTACGGCGACGGCTTCGGGGCCGGCCGAGGCCACATGGGCCAGGACGTGTTCGCGAAGTGCGGCTCGAAGCTGGTCGCGGCGCGCGGAGGCAAGGTGCAGTGGAACAAGAGCCACGCGGCGGCGGGCTATTACGTCGTGATCGACGGCAAGGGCACAGGCAAGGACTACATGTACGCGCACCTCAAGAAGCGCTCGCCGCTCAAGAAGGGGACGCGGGTCAAGACCGGAGACAAGATCGGCAAGGTGGGAGCGACCGGCAACGCCAGCGGTTGCCACCTGCACATGGAGGTCTGGTCGGCCCCCGGTTGGTTCGAGGGTGGCGAAGCGCTCCCCTCGGTCACCCGAATGCTGAAGAAGTGGGATAGCTGGAGCTAGTCGTGGCGAGGCGGGCTGCCGCCTGCGCCGGGGCGCTTGCGGCCGGCATCCTGATCTGGAGCCTCCCAGGATCCGCGGCGGGGGCCGAGCTGCGCCTCGAATCCCTACCGGCACATGCTCCCTTCGCCGCTAAGGCGGCTCAATTCAAGTCCGCAGACGTCAGCCCAGGGCGCGCGTTCTTCGACGCCAAGCGAAAGCCGGCGCTGCGCTTTCGCGCGCTGGCGCCAGTGCCCGATCGGGTCAGGACACGGGTCGTGAGGGCCGACGGCGGCAAGGTCGTGCGGCACTGGGTGGAGACGGGGGTGGAAGCAGGACGCCTTCAGGAGCGCAGCTGGGACGGCCGCCGTGCCAACGGCAAGGTCGTGGCCGACGGGCGCTACCGATTCGAGCTCGGCGCACCTGGGTCCCGCCTCCGGCGTGCCGGAGACTTCCGCTTCTACGACCACCGCTTCCCGGTGCGGGGCCCGCACTTTTACGGCGACCGGTTCGGCGTCCCGCGGTCGGGTGGACGGACGCACGAGGGCCAGGACGTAGTGGCTAGCTGCGGCACGCCGCTCGGCGCCGCGCGCGGCGGCCGGGTGCAGGCCCGCGGCTACAGCCACAGCCTGTACGGATTCTGGGTGCTGATCGACGGCCGCAAGACCTCGCGCGACTACTTCTACTCCCACCTGCAGGCCGCCTCGCCACTTCGCGACGGCGAGCGGGTGCGCACCGGCGCGCGCGTGGGCCTTGTGGGCAAGACCGGGAACGCGCGATCGGAGTTCTGCCAGCTTCACTTCGAGCTCTGGCCGCGCGGCTACCGCCACGGCGCGCCCAAGGACCCGCTGCCCGCCCTGCGCGACTGGGACGGCTGGAGCTAGCTCACACGGGGGAGCGGCCTGCGGCCTACTCCCACTCGATCGTCGCCGGCGGCTTGGAGGAGATGTCGAGGGCGACCCGGTTGACGTGGGCGACCTCGTTGATGATCCGGTTGGAGACGCGCTCGAGCAGGTCGTAGGGCAGGCGGGCCCAGTCGGCGGTCATCGCGTCCTGCGAGCTCACCGCCCGGATCACGATCGGATAGGCGTAGGTGCGCCCGTCCCCCTGCACACCGACTGAGCGCACGACGGGCAGCACGCAGAAGGTCTGCCAGAGCTCCCGGTACAGCCCGGCAGCGCGCACCTCCTCCTGGAGGATCGCGTCGGCCTCGCGCAGGATCT
Organism: Solirubrobacterales bacterium; assembly: GCA_036257465.1. Classification (GTDB taxonomy): domain Bacteria; phylum Actinomycetota; class Thermoleophilia; order Solirubrobacterales; family 70-9; genus DATAFO01. The sequence continues at coordinate 25,084 of DATAFO010000076.1, forward strand.
CGAGGCGCTCAGCGTTGACCTCGCCGCCGACGACCCGGATCGCCAGCCCCGGGCCCGGGAACGGCTGGCGCCACACGACCCGGTCGGGCAGACCGAGCTCGGCGGCCACGGCACGGACCTCGTCCTTGAACAGCATCCGCAGCGGCTCCACGAGCTCGAGTTCGAGTTCGTCGGGCAACCCGCCGACGTTGTGGTGCGACTTGATCGTGTCCGCGGCGCGCTGGTCCCCGCCCGACTCGATCACGTCGGAATACAGGGTGCCCTGGACGAGGTAGCCGACGTCGGGAAGCTTGCGGGCCTCCTCCTCGAAGACGCGAATGAACTCCTCGCCGATGATCTTGCGCTTGCCCTCCGGCTCGTCGACTCCGGCCAGGCGCTCGAGAAAGCGGTCCTGCGCCCGCACGTGGACGAGGTTCACGCCCAGCTCCTGCATCGCGGCCACCACCTGATCGGCCTCGTTCTTGCGCAAGAGCCCGTGGTCGACCAGCACGCACGTGAGCTGGTCGCCAACGGCCCGCTGCACCAGCGCTGCCGCGGTGGCCGAGTCGACCCCGCCGGAGAGGCCGCAGATCACGCCACCACCGCCGACCTGAGCCCTGATGCGCTCGACCTGCTCTTCAATCACCGACACTGGCGACCAGGTCGCCTCACAGCCGGTGATCTCGCGCAGGAAGCGGTCGAGGATCTGGGTGCCGTAGGGGGTGTGCACCACCTCGGGGTGAAACTGGATCCCGTACAGGCCCCGGTCTGTGTTCTCGACCGCGGCTACCGGCGAACCTGGGCTTGACGCGAGCGCGGTGAAGCCCGCCGGCGGCTCGAAGACGGAGTCGCGATGGCTCATCCAGCACTGCTGCTCGGCGGGCAAGCCGGCGAGCAGATGGCCGCCCCCGTCGGCGAGCGTCAGCTCCGTCCGGCCGAACTCACCGGCCTCGGCCGCCTCCACCCTGCCGCCCAGCGTGTGGACCATCGCCTGCATGCCGTAGCAGATGCCCAACACCGGGATTCCGAGCTCGAGCAGCTCCGGCCTGAGGTCCGGAGCGCCCTCGGAGTACACGGAGGCCGGGCCGCCGGAGAGCACGAGGCCGGCGGGTCGCCGCTCGCGAATGTGCTCCAGGGGGATGTCGTGGGGGAGCAGCTCGGCGAACACCCCGCACTCCCGGATCCGGCGCGCGATGAGCTGCGAGTACTGGCCCCCGAAGTCCAGGACGAGCACCTCTTCAATCGCGGGCTTCGGAATACCCGCGGCGACATCCTCCGCTTCGCGTCCCGTGACGCCGGGTTGCGACGCAACCGGGGCGGCAGGTTCACTCGCTCGATCCGCGACTTCGTCGCTAGCCCGAGCGAAGGCTTCAGTCATCCGAAACTGCGACTCCCGCGGAGATTGCGGCGCGGCCATTGGACCCCATGCCGACCGACTGCTGGCGCTGAAGCTGCTTGCCCTCGCTCTGGAGCGAGGGCGCCACCATCACCTCTGCGCGCTGGAAGTCGCGGATGTCCTCGTAGCCGCACGTGGCCATCGATGTTCGCAGCGCACCCATCAGGTTGAAGGTGCCGTCGTTCTCGTGCGCCGGGCCGAGGAGGATCTCCGCCAACGTCCCGTCCTGAACCGTCGCCACCCTCGTGCCTCGGGGAAGCGACGGGTGGAAGGTCGCCATGCCCCAGTGGTAGCCGCGGCCGGGCGCCTCCTTGGCGCGCGCGAGCGGAGAGCCGATCATCACCGCGTCTGCCCCGCAGGCGATCGCCTTCGAGATGTCGCCACCGGTGCGCATGCCGCCGTCGGCGATCACGTTGCAGTACTCGCCCGTCTCGAGCATGTGCTGGGAGCGCGCAGCCGCGACGTCGGCGATCGCGGTCGCCTGCGGCACTCCGAGCCCGAGGACACCGCGGGTCGTGCATGCAGCGCCCGGCCCGACCCCGCACAGCACGCCGACCGCGCCGGTGCGCATGAGGTGCAGGCCGGTGGCGTAGGAAGCGCAGCCGCCGACGATGCACGGCACGGGCACCTCAGCGATGAACTCCTTCAGGTTCAACGGCTCACTCTTCGAGGACACGTGCTCGGCGGAGATCACCGTGCCCTGGATGACGAGGATGTCGAGTCCGGCCTCGAGCGCCGTCTCGTAGTACTGGGTGACCCGCTGCGGCGTCAACGAGCCGGCGGCGACGGCTCCGGCCGCCTTGATCTCCTCGACGCGGCGGGCCAGCAGGTCGGCGTCGACCGGCTGCTCGTAGATCTCCTGCATGGTCTGGGTCGCCAGCTCTGGCGGTGCCTGGGCGATCCGCTCCAGCTGCTCGTCGGCGTTCTCGTAGCGCGACCAGATGCCCTCCAGGTTGAGCACGCCGAGCCCGCCGAGCTCGCCGATCCGCGCGGCGGTGTCGGGGCTGACCACGCCGTCCATCGCCGAGGCCAGCAGCGGCAGCTCAAACCGGTAAGGCCCGAGCGTCCAGGTGACGTCGACGTCGTCGGGGTCGCGGGTGCGGCGCGAGGGCACGATCGCGATGTCGTCGAACCCGAAGGCTCGCCTGCCCTTCTTGCCGCGACCGATCTCTACTTCCATGGATGAACCCTACGCGCGTTGACGGACGAAAAAGGCCCCTCGAAAGGGGCCAGAAAAGCCGCTACCTGCGGCCTGCGGGCCCGCAAATCCGAGGCCCAGGCGATGATAACAGCGGGCCTCAGGCGACCTCCGCGGGCACGTCGAGCTCCCTCACCTCAACCCGCGGCAGCAGCCGCTCGACCTCCTCGCGATCGAGGCTGCCGGCCCCGAAGTGCTGCGTCGACTGAGCGCCGCAGGCCACGCCGTACGCTAGACACTCGCGCGGCGAGCTCCCCTCGTAGCGAGCGGCCACGTAGCCCGCCAGGAACGCGTCGCCGGAACCAACTGCGGCCACCGGGTCGAGCTGCTCGATCCGCGCCTCGTAGCGTCGTCGGTCCGAACGCTCGCCGACGATCGCCACGCAACCCGACTCAGTGGTGATGATCGCCTCGCCGGCGCCCATCTCCAACAGCCCGCCGAGTCCCTGGGCAAAGTCGTCAGCGTCGTTGAACTCGTGGCCGACGGCCTCCTCGGCTTCACCTGCGTTCGGCGCGACCACCGCGGGTTCGGCGCGCAGCCCGGCGCGCATCGGGTCACCGTCGGTGTCCAGCACCGAGGTCACACCGAGCGTGCGGAGCTCCGACACGAGCCGCCCGTACGCGCCGGGATCGGCGCCAGGCGGGACGCTGCCGGCCAGCACGCATATCGTCGTTCCCTGGGCCAGGTAGAGCAGCTTCTCGACGAATCGGTCGACCTCCTCCGGGGTGATCTCGGGGCCGCGCTCGTTGATCTCTGTCTGCTCACCGGAGGTCGGGTCGATGACCGCGAGGTTGGTGCGCGACTCACCCTCGATCCGCGTGAAGTCGTTGAGGATCGCCTCCTCGGCGAGCTGCTCAAGGATCCGGCTGCCGGTCGCGCCACCCGCCAGGCCGGTGGCGATCACGGGCCGCCCGAGCAACTTCAAGGCCCGGGCGACGTTCACGCCCTTGCCGCCGGCGACCGTGCGCGCCTCGACCGCGCGGTGGCGCTGGCCGAGGCGGAAGTTGGGAACCGCGACCGTGCGGTCGATCGCGGCGTTGAGCGTGACGGTCAGGATCAAGCGCTATCCCTCCTCTGGGGCCTGCGCCATTCAGGCTAGCGGGTGCCACGACGGCGACTGATCGCCCAGCCGAAAAGCAGGACGGCGCCCACCAGGGCGGCGGTGATGAGGACCCAGGCGGCGAGCCGTCCGCCCGGAATCGCGGAGTCCACGCGGTCGCCGATGTCGGCCTCGCCGACCGTCCTGGCCGCGAGCAGTGGCACGGTGCCGATCGCCTGACCGTCAACCGTGACCGTGGCGCTGCCGATCCTGTCGCCGCGCTCGATCGGCCCCTCCACCTCGGCCGGCACACGCAGGTCGGTCTTGACGCGCTGATCGCGCCGCAGCGTGGTGGTCAGCTCCCGGCCCGCCACCAGCGGCATCGTCGTGTCCTGGTAGCGAACCTCCGGCGCCGCGAGGCGCTCGCCTGGCTTGATCAGGCGCTCCCGCCGGTACTGCGAGAACCCGTACTCGAGCAGCTCGAGCGTCGCGGCGTCGCGCTCGCTCTCGGTCGGCGCGCCGAGCACCGCCGAGACCAACGTCACTCCCTTGCGGGTTCCCGACCCGACCAGCACATAGTCGGCGCCGAGCGTGTAACCGGTCTTGACCCCGTTCACCCACGGCACCGTGCGCACGAGGAGGTTTCGGTTCGTGACGCGGATCGTGCGCCCGTCCGTGCGGAGGGTGGCCTCGGGCGTGTCGAGGACGCGCCTGAAGAACGGGTCCTCGCGCAGCTCGGTCGCGAGGGTGACCAGGTCTCGGGCGCTCGAGTAGTTGCCCGGCTCGTCGAGTCCGATCGGGTTGGCGTAGCTGGTGTTGCGGAGCCCGAGCCGCTTAGCGTCGCGGTTCATCTGCGCGACGAACCGCGGCTCCGAGCCCGCCGCGGCCTCGGCCAGGGCCACCGCGGCGTCGTTTCCCGACGCCAGCAGCAGTCCGTACAGGAGGTCGCGAACCGCGATCCGCTCCGCGGCGCGCAGGCCCACCAGCGACTCGGCCGCGAGCGCCTCATACGGCGGCGCGACGACGCGCTTGGACAGCGGCAGATCCCGGCGCGCGGCGTACGCGGTCATCAGCTTCGTCGCGCTCGCCACGGGAGCGCGCTGCTTCGGCGCCTCGGCGGCGAGCGTGGTCCCGTCGCGGACGTCGACCAGCAGCCACGAGCGGGCGGGCAGCTCGGGGCCCTTCGCGGCGAGGGCCGGCGCGGCGCCGAAGGCCACCGTCAGCGCGGCAGCCGCGACCGCGACCCGGATCAGCAGCGAGCTCAGCCCTCGGCCAGGACCTTGCATCCCTCGGGTCGCAGGTCCACACACCCGCCCTGCGGCAGCAGCTGCGGGTCGAGATCGGGGTTCAGGCGCTGGATCTCGTCGACCGACAGGCACGTGTCCTCGGCGAGCGAGGCGAAGTCGTCGCCGGGTTGCAGCACGTAGTAGCCGTTGCTGATCGCCTGCTCGCCAGTCTCGGTGGGCTGGCAGCCGGTGGTCGCGGTCTGCTGGCGATCCCCCCTGCGCCCCCCGTCGTCCTCGCTCCCGTCGAGAGTTCCGGTGACCACCACCACGACCACCAGGGCGACGAGGACCAGGGCCACGGGCGCCAGGATCCGGGCGGTCCAGTTGGCCGGCCCGCGCTCGCTGGTCGGTCCCTGCTCCATAGCCGCCGCCATGGTAGGCGAGGGTGGTCATCATCCAGCCAGGTCCCAGAGCTCCTGACGCAGGTCATGCGCCGCGGCCGCGGGGTCCTCGGCGGCGGCGATCGACCGCGACGCGCTGACGATTGCCGAGGCGGGATGGGCGCCGAACGCGGGCCCGAGATCCGCGACCCGCCCGCCCTGGGCGCCGACGCCCGGCAACAGGAAGATCGACGCCTCCATCAGCCCCCGGAGCCTGCCCAGGTGCCTGGGCTCGGTCGCGCCCACCACGGCGCCCAGGCCGCTGAGCCCCGAGGCGCCGGCCAGGCGCTCGGCGCGCTCGGCGACGAGCCAGGCGAGCCGCTCGAACAGAGGGCCGTCCGCTGTGGTCGCGTCGAGCACATCGGCGGCCCCGGGGTTGGAGGTGCGCACCAACACGAAGACCCCCGCATCGGAAGCTTCGGCGGCGGCGATCAGGGGCTCGAGCGAGTCGCCGCCGAGCAGCGGGTTGAGTGTCGCCGCGTCCGCGCCGAGGCCCGCGACCTCTCCCCACGGCGTCGGCGTGGAGCCGAACAGCGCCTGCGCGTACGCGGTAGCGCTGACCGGCACGTCCCCCCGCTTGCCGTCCGCGATCACCAAGAGGCCTGCCCCCTGCGCCGCTCGCACCACCCGGCGCAGCGCCTCCCACCCCGGCGCGCCGAGGCGCTCGAAGCAGGCCAGCTGCGGCTTTGCGGCGACGCAAGCGGGCCCGGCGGCTTCGATCAGCCGCTCACAGGCGCCGACGATCGCCTCGGCGGCAGCGCGCGCAGGATCGCCCTCCCAAGACCCGCCGCGCTCTGACGCCATCGCGACGGGATCCGGATCCAAGCCGAGGCAAACCTGACTTTCCCGCTCCTGGACGCGCGCGGCGAGCCGGTCGGCGAAAGGCTGACTCAGCTAGCTCAGCCGCCCTTGACGCGGGCCTTGAGCCCGGCGCCCGCCGAGAACTTCGGCGCCCGGCCGCCGGCGATCGTGATCCGCTCACCCGTGCGCGGATTGACGCCCTGTCGCGGGCCACGTTCGGCAACGCTGAACTTGCCGAAGCCCGTGAAGTTGACGTCGTCGCCCGAGGCGAGCGCGTCGGTGATTCCGTCGAGGATGGAGTCGACCGCGTCGGCGGCTGCCTTCTTGCTCATGAAGCTGCCGGCTACTCGGTCGACGAATTCGGCTTTGGTCACTGTCGATTCCTCCTTCGTGTCGTGCGGGCGGCCAATCTAACAACGAGAGCTGACCTATCACTCGCTTGCCCAGCTCCGGGGCGACATCCGAACTCCTCTTGCCCACCGTGTGCCGTCCATGGTCCGGCGCGGCGGGTATCTAGCTCGAGCGCCCTACATCCGCTCCGGTGCGCTGACGCCGAGCAAGCCGAGGGTGGTGGCGATCGTGCGTCGCGTCGCCACGCAGAGGGCAAGGCGCGCCTCCTGAAGGCCCGGCTCCGCGCCCACCACGCGGCAGTCCCGATAGAAGGCGTGGAAGTCGGCCGCGGTGGCTGTCGCGTAGGCGCAGAGGCGATGCGGGGCGCGGCGCTCCGCCGACGAACGCACCTCGCCCGGCAGCTCGAGCAGGCGCCGGACCAGCGCGCGCTCGGTAGGCTCGGCCACGGCGCCCAACGCCTCGTCGGCTGCCGCCCCGGCGGCGATCGCCTCGTCTCCGCCGGGCCCTGCGCCCTCCTCGGCCGCCTTGCGGAGGATGCTCGCGATGCGCGCGTGGGCGTATTGGACGTAGTAGACGGGGTTGTCCTGCGACTTGCGCCGCGCGAGATCGAGGTCGAGATCGATCGTCGTGTCGTGGCTGCGCTGGAGCATGAAGAAGCGCGTTGCGTCGACACCGATGTCGTCGAGCAGCTCGTCGAGCGTCACGAACTCCCCCTTGCGCTTCGACATCTGGGCTCGCTCGACGCCCTCGACGAGGTGCACGAACTGCATGATCAGGGCTTCGAAGCGATCGGGGTCGGCGCCGATCCAGGCCAGCGCGGCGCGCATCCTCGTCATGTAGCCGTGGTGGTCGGCGCCCCAGACGTCGATCAGCCGCTCGGCGCCCCGATCGACCTTGTCGCGGTGGTAGGCGATGTCGGCGGCGAAGTAGGTTGGCTCCCCGTCGGCGCGGATCAACACCCGGTCCTTGTCGTCGCCGAACTCGCTGGTGCGCAACCAGGTTGCTCCGTCCTGCTCGTAGACGTGGCCGCCCTGGCGCAGCAGGTCGATGGTCTCGGCGACATTGCCGGCCTCCTCCAGGTCGCGCTGCGAGGCCCAGGTGTCGAAGCGCACGCCGTAGCGCTCGAGCGTGGCCTCGATCCTGTCGCGCATGGCCGCGGTCCCACGGCGCGCGAGGGCGTCGAGATCGTCGGCCTGGACCCCCTCGGCGCGCAGCTGCTCGGCGAGCTCCACGACGTAGGCCCCGGTGTAGCCGTCCTCGGGCGGCTCTTCGCCGCGCATCCGGGCGGCGATGGAGCGAGCGAACTGCTCCACCTGCCCACCGACGTCGTTCAGCAGGTACTCCCGCTCGACGGAATGCCCCGCCTTGGCCAGCAGGCGGGCGAGCGCGTCGCCGAACGCCGCGTGTCGACCTCCGGCGGCCGTCAGCGGCCCGGTGGGGTTGGCGGAAACGAACTCCACCAGGATGCGCTCCGGCTCGGTAGGGCCGCCGGCGCCGAAGCGCTCGCCTGCCGCGAGCACCTGCCCTGCCGCCTCGCGGTGCCAGCGGTCGGACAGGAACACGTTGAGGAAGCCCGGGCCGGCGACCTCGACCCGTTCCGCGCTGGGTCCCAGGCGCTCGGCCAGCTCCTCCCGAAGGCGCTCTGCGATCTCTCGAGGTGAGGATCCCAGTGCAGGGGCGAGCAGCATGGCCGCGTTCGTCGAATAGTCGCCGAGCTCCGGCTTGGGCGGGCGTTCGAGCGTCGGCGACGCGGGCGGGGCGCCGTCCAGCGCCGCCGCGGCCCCCTCGACGGCCTCTCGTAGCGCCCCCAGTGGGTCGATGGTTGCGTCTTGGGCCACGCGTCGATACTAGGCTCCCTACACCGTGAGGGCACTGGTCACTGGGGGCGCGGGCTTCATCGGCTCGCACGTCGTCGACGCGCTTGCCGGGCGCGGCGACGAGGTGCTCGTCATCGACGACATGTCAAGCGGACGCGAGGAGAACCTCGACCGCGCGCGGGCGCACGGAGTTCGACTGCTCGAGGCAGACATCACCGACCGCGGCATCGTCGCGGCCGCGTTCGCCGACCACCGGCCCGAGCTGGTCTGCCATCTCGCCGCGCAGATAGACGTGCGCCGGTCGGTGGCCGATCCCGGCTTCGACCTAGGGATCAACGTCGGCGGGACGATCAACCTGCTCGACGCTGCCCGTGAGCACGGGACCTCGCGGTTCGTGTTCACTTCAACCGGCGGGGCGATCTACGGCGAGGGCGCCGACCGCGAGCTCCCGTTCGACGAAACGGCAGAGTGCCGGCCCGACGCCCCCTACGGGCAGAGCAAGTTCGCCGCCGAGGGCTACGTGGCGCTCTACGGCCGCCTCTGCGGGCTCTCCGGGATCTCGCTTCGGCTCGGCAACATCTACGGCCCGCGCCAGGACCCGCACGGAGAGGCCGGGGTGGTGGCGATCTTCTGCACGGCGCTTCGCGAGGGCCGGCGCCCGAGCGTGTTCGGCGACGGAATGCAGACGCGCGACTACGTGTACGTCGGCGACGTCGTCGAAGCCTTCGTCGCGGCGGCCGGCAGCGACGCCACCGGCGCCTACAACATCGGCACGGGTGTGGAGACGAGCGTCCTCGACCTCGGCGAACGGCTGGCGCGAAGCTTCGATCGCGAGTTCGACCCGGAGATGGCGCCGCCGCGGCCCGGCGAGGTGCAGCGGATCTCGATCTCGAGCGCGCTCGCGCGCGAGCGGCTGGGCTGGAGCGCCGCCACCGAGCTCGACCGCGGGGTCGAGCTGACTGCGGATTCCTTCCGCTAGCGCTCGCCGCGCTCGTACGCCACCGCAGCCCCGATCCGCTCGATTGTCGGCGGGTGGGTGCCGAAGAGGACCACCAACGCCTCCGGCGGGTCGGGGTCGGAGAGGTTGGTTTCCGCCAACCGCTGCTGCAGGTCGATCAGCGCCTCGGGATCGCCGGTCAGCTCCAGCGCGAAGGTGTCGGCGCTGGCCTCGACCTGGCGCGACAGCTGGTTGCCCGGCACGTTGAGCACCAGCGCGGCGATCGAGAGGCTCAGCACGTACGCGGGCAGCGCCGCCGGGGTTCCCGTGGAGGCGCCCGCCCGGCGGACCAATGGCGCGGCGAGCTCGCGCGCGAACAGGAGCCCGAGGGGCGCCACGAGCGCGATGTACGCGAGCCCGCGGGGGATGTCGTCGTGGGCGACGTGACCCAGCTCGTGCGCGACCACCGACTCCACCTCCGGTCGCTCGGCCCGCTCGATCAGGTTGTCGTATAGGACCACGCGCTTGGTCGGCCCGAGCCCGCCCACGTACGCGTTCAGCGTCGTCACCCGGCGACTCGCATCCACGCGGTACACCTCCCCGACGTCCACGCCGGCGCGCTCCGCGAGCTCGAGCACGTCCGCCCGCACGCGGCTGTCCTCGGGCAGGGCCTCGAAGCGGTTGAAGATCGGCCCCAGCACAACCGGGGCAACCCAGACGAAGAGGGCCGCCAGCCCGGCCACCGCTGCGCTTCCGGGAAGCCACCAGCGCACCGGGAAGCGGCGGATCAGCGCGATCAGCATCGCCGCGCCAATCGCGGCCAGGGCGGCTCCGATCGCTGTTCCTCGCGCGACGTCCCATAGCCACGGGCCAAGCGACTGCGAGGAGATGCCAAAGTCGACGGCCCGCTCGTGGGCCACCAGGCGCGGAGCGAGCGAGGCGGCGTCGGCCAGCAACGCGATGCCCGCGCCAGCAGCGGCGGCGCCAAGCACCGGGCGCTCGGCGAGGCGGCCCAGCAGCCGCCGGGCGGGCGCCGGACGTCCGACGGCGAGCGCCACCAGCACGAGGCCCTGAGCTCCGATCGCCGCGAGCGCCAGCCAGCGCTGGCCCGAGCGGTAGTCGCGCGCCCGCTCGAGCTGCGCCTGATCGAAGTAGTCCGGCTCCGAGACGTTGGCGGGCTCGATCGGGTCCTGGCCGGGCCGCAGCAGCCACACCGCGGCCTCAGCGACCACTACCATCGCCACCGCCGCCAGCCCGACGCGGGCTGCGGTGCTACTCCGCAGCTCGGTGCCAGGCCAGCCCATCGCCGCCTACGATAGTCCGCCCGCTCCAGCGCCATGCGCCTGGCGATCCTCAGCGACATCCACTCCAATCTGCCCGCCCTGGAAGCGGTGCTGGCCGAGATCGAGGAGACCGATCTCGATGAGACCTGGTGCCTGGGCGACGTGGTGGGCTACGGGGCGGATCCCGACGCGTGCGCACAACTCGTGTCCGAGCGCTGTTCGCTGTGCCTGGTCGGCAACCACGACCTAGCGGTCCTCGGGGAGCTCGACATCTCCTCGTTCTCGCCCGCTGCCGCGGAAGCGGTGCGCTGGACCCGCGAAATCGCCATGCCCGAGACGCTCACGTTCCTCAAGCGGCTCGAGCCGGCCGACACCAGCCACGAGGTGGCCCTCTATCACGCCTCGCCCCGGGACCCGGTGTGGGAGTACGTGCTGTGGCCCGACCAGGCGGCGGAGTGCATCCGCGCTCAGGACGCCCGGGTGAGCCTCGTCGGGCACTCCCACGTGGCGCTGTTCTTCGCGCTCGCCGAGGATGGCGCCGCGGCTAGCGGCGTGGACGCCCGGGGCGCGCAGGCCGGCGCCGGGACCCGGCTGGAGCTCGAGCGCGGTCGCTGGCTGATCAATCCGGGCAGCGTTGGCCAGCCGCGCGACGGAGACCCCCGCGCAGCCTGGCTCGAGCTCGACACCGAAGCCTGGTCCGCCACCTACCACCGCGTGCCCTACGAGATCGATCGCGCCGCCGAGGCGATCGCGGCGACGGAGCTGCCCGAGCACCTCGCCCGGCGCCTGTACGTGGGCCAGTGAAGGCGCCAAGGGCGATGGGGCGGATTACTAGACTCGCCGCGATGCCTGCAGGGGGCCGACTTTCGCTGCTTGCGATCGCTGTCGCGACGCTCCTCGCCGGCTGCGGCGGGGATGACGGGGGCACGATCCCTGCGGACCGAGCGGACCAGCTGACAGCACGGCTGACCGAGGTCGAGGGTGCGGTCGCGGAGGGGGACTGTGACGGCGCCCGGGCAAGTGCCAACCTCTTCGTCACTCAGGTCGATCAGCTCCCCGCCGAGGTCGACGACGAGGTCAAACAGGCCCTGCGGGAGGGCGGCGAACGGCTCCAGCAGCTCGCCACCGAGCAGTGCGAGGAGCCCGATGTCGGGGCCACGGGCGAGAGCGGCTTCCAGTCCGAGGAGCCGACGACCACGCCCGGCACGACCACCCCGACCGAGACCACCCCGGAGACGACCACCAACACCACGACCGACGAGGACACCCAGCCGCCCGACGACGGCCAGGGCGGCGACGGCGGCGAGGGCAACCAGGACGGCGGCAATGCGGGTGGCGGCACCGGCGGCGTCGGCGGCGGGGACAAGGGCTGATGCCCGAAACGCTGATCTCAGGCCGCTACGAGCTGGGCGACCGCCTCGGCTCGGGCGGGATGTCGACGGTCTATCGCGCGACGGACCGCGTGCTGGAGCGAACCGTCGCGGTCAAGATCCTGGCGGAGCACCTCTCCGACGACGACAAGTTCGTCGCCCGATTCCGACGCGAGGCGCTCGCGGTCGCGAAGCTGATCCATCCCAACATCGTCCAGGTCTACGACACGGGCGTGGACTCCGGCCGCCACTACATCGTCATGGAGTACGTGGAGGGCAAGTCGGTCGCCCAGCTGCTTCAGACCCGTGGCCGGCTGGGCCCGGAGCTCAGTGTGGAGATCGGTGTCCAGTCCTGCGCCGGCCTTGAGTACGCGCACCGCCAGGGGATCATCCACCGCGATGTCAAGCCCGGGAACTTGATGGTCCTCGGGGGTCCTGCCGGACGCCGCCGCGCTGAAAACTCGGCGCTCGAGCCGCCCACCGACGAGATGACCGTGAAGCTCACCGACTTCGGGATCGCCCGGGCGACGGCCCAGACGCGCCTGACCCAGGTCGGCTCGGTGGTCGGCACCGCTGCCTACCTCGCACCGGAGCAGGCCCGCGGCGAGGAGGCAACCCCGGCCGCCGACGTGTACGCGCTCGGCGTGGTGCTCTACCAGATGCTCACGGGGCGGCTGCCGTGGGAGGGCTCCACTCTGGCCGAGCTAGCAATCCGGCGCGAAAACGAGCGGCCGCTCTCCCCCACCTCGTACGACCCCGAGGTTCCCGAAACGCTCTCGGCCGCGGTGCTGCGCTCGCTCGAGTCGGACGTCAACGATCGCTACACCTCGGCGCGCGAGCTCTCACGCGCTCTGCGAGCCGGTCTCTCCGGGCGTCAGCCGCCGGCGCCAGAGGACGCTCCAACGCGCGCCCTTGCCGGGGCCCCGCCCACGGCGGCGACGCGCCGGATGCACCCCGAGCCCGCCACGCCGGTCTCCCCGCAGCCGATCCCGGCGCGGAGGCCGCCCCCGCGCGCCCGGCCGGCGCCGGCGCCCGCCCCGAAGCGCCGCTCGGCGCTCGGCTCGCTCGGTCGGGGTCTCGGGGTGCTGCTGCTGATCGGGGTGCTGGCGGCCGTGATCGCCGGCGCGGTGCTGCTGCTCACCGACGCCGGTCAGAGCACCGACGTCGGGGACCTCCTCAAGCAGGAGCTCGATCAGCAGATCGACTCGCTGCGCGACTTCATCGACGAGAACACGAACTAGCGCCCTGCCGAGGCCGCCGCGCCGGCGGGCTCCCACGGCGCGGCGCCCGCCAGCAGTTTGTCGCGATATGCGGCGTACCGGCCGGCGGAGATCGCGGCTCGAGCCCCGGCGACCAGGCGCTCGAGGTAGGTCAGGTTGTGCAGGCACAGCAGCCGCACCGCGGTCAGCTCCTTCGCGCGCACCAGGTGGTGCAGGTACGCGCGCGAATGCGCCTCGCACGCCGGGCACGGGCAGCCGTCCACCAACGGCTCCTGGGAGAGGGCGTGGACGGCCGCTCCGACGTCGAAGCGAAACCGCGACTCGGGCAGCGGCGCCAGCGCCATCCCGTGGCGAGCGAGGCGGGTTGGGACCGCGCAGTCGAAGACGTCGATCCCGCGCGCGATTCCCTCGAGCAGGTCGTCGGGCTCGCCGATCCCGAGCAGGTGCTTGGGCGCCTCGGCCGGCAGCCACGGCTGGGTCAGGTCCAGGACGCCGTACATCTCCGGCTTGTCGCGCCCGAGCGTGCCGCCGATCGAGATCCCGTCCACGGGCGCGGCAGACACCGCCTCCGCCGATTCGCGCCGCAGGTCGGCGTGAACGCCGCCCTGGACGATCCCGAACAGCGCCTGGTCCGGCGGGCCGTGGCCGCGGTGCCACTCGATGCACCGATCGAGCCAGCGGTGCGTGCGCTCGGTCGAGCGCGCGGTGTAGTCGCGGTCGGCGTGATACGGCGTGCACTCGTCGAAGGCGAGCGCGATGTCCGAGCCCAACGCTGCCTGAATCGACATCGACTCCTCGGGCCCGAGGAACTGCTCGGAGCCGTCGACGTAGGAGCGAAAGCGCACGCCCCGCTCCGAGATCTCGAGTACGGCGGACTTGCCGCTCGCGTCTCGCTTGCGGCCCTTGATCTCGTCAGCGACGCCGCCGTGCGCGAGGGAGAAGACCTGAAACCCGCCCGAGTCGGTGATGATCACCCCCTCCCAGCCCATGAAGCGGTGGAGCCCGCCGAGCTTCGCGATGCGCTCGGGCCCCGGCGTGAGCAGGAGGTGGAAGGTGTTTCCCAGCACCAGCTCGTAACCGAGACCGGCGACGTCCGCGGCCGCGAGCGAGCGCACGCTGCCTCCAGTGGCGAGCGGGATGAACGCAGGGGTTGAGACCGGCCCGTGAGCGGTCTGGAGCCGCCCTGTGCGGGCGGCTCCATCCGACGCGGTGATCTCGAACCGCAGCCTCTCAGGGTCTACGCGCACCCCCGGAAGCGTATGAGCTCGCTACTTCTCGGTAGCGGTGCCGCTCACGCTCTGGGCGCCGATCGCGACCCGGTGGGGCTTGCGCTCCTTCGGCTTCGGGATCCGTACCTCGAGCACTCCCTTGTCGAAGTCCGCCTCGACCTTGTCGGCGTCGATGCCTTCGGGCAGCGTCAGCGACCGCGAGAAGCTTCCGAACGCGCGCTCGACGCGATAGAAGCCCTCGGACTTCTGCTCCTGCTCGGTCTTGCGCTCGCCCGAGACCGTAAGCACGCCGTCCTTGATGTCGACGTTGACGTCGTCCTTCTCCATCCCGGGGAGGTCGGCGCGCAGCACCAGATGGTCACTGGTCTCGACCAGGTCCATCGCGGGCACCCAGCGACGCGCACGGGTGTCGTTGGTCCCGCCGAAGAACGTGTCGAAGATCCGATTGACCTCGGACTGCAGCGTGTCGACCTCACGCGCGGGATCCCAGCGTACAAGAGCCATTCTCCACGACCTCCTCTTTGAGTCGTCCTACAGATCTAAGGTCAGGCCTTAGCGGCCTCCCATATACAAACCTAAGTGGCTTTATAGCAGATCATGATGGGCAGGACAAGCCCTATTCGAGCGTGAGCAGCCGTCCGGTCATCTCCGGCGGCCGCTCGATCCCGAGCATCCGCAGCGCGGTCGGGGCCACGTCCGCGAGCCTGCCCGAGTCGGCCAGACGCAGGCCCTTGACGGTGACGACGAGCGGGACCGGGTTGGTGGAGTGCGCCGTGTTCGGCGACCCGTCCGGCTCCAGCATGTTGTCGGCGTTGCCGTGGTCGGCGGTCACGACGCACGCCCCGCCGGAGCGATGGACCTCCTCGACGACGCGTCTGAGGCAGCGGTCCACGGTCTCGACGGCGGCGACCGCCGCTGGGATGCTCCCGGTGTGGCCGACCATGTCCGGGTTGGCGAAGTTGATGATCCCGAAGCGGTATTCCCCGGTCGCCCACCGATCGCAGAATGCCTCGGCTGCGGGCTCGGCGCTCATCTCGGGAGCCTGGTCATAGGTCGGCACGTCGCGTCGTGAGTCGACCAGCGCCCGCTCTTCCCCGGGCCACTCCTTCTCCCTACCGCCATTGAAGAAGTACGTCACGTGGGCGTACTTCTCGGTTTCGGCCACGTGGAGCTGGCGGTCTCCTCGCCGAGCCAGCACCTCGGCGAACGTGATCGCGGGGAACTCAGGAGGAAACGCAACCGGGTACGGCCACCCCTCCTGGTACCGCGTGAGCGTGGTGAGGCTGACCCGCGGGAACCCACCGCGCTCGAACTCCGAGAAGTCCGGCTCCCCCAGCGCTCGCACGAGCTGCCTTGCTCGATCGGGCCGGAAGTTGAAGTGCAACATCGCGTCGCCGTCGTCGACCCCGTCGTAGTCGCCGATCACCGTGGGGCGAATGAACTCGTCGGTCTCCCCCCGTGCGTAGGCCTCGGCCACGGCCGCGCTGGCGGTGGGCGCCCGCAGCCCCTGAGCGTGCACGATGGCGTCGTCAGCGAGCTTGGTCCGCTCCCAGCGCCGATCGCGGTCCATGGCGTAGTAGCGGCCGGCCACCGTGCCGACCCTGCCGGCTCTTCGCAGCCACCGCTCGAGCTCGGAGATGTAGCCGCCCGCCGACTTCGGCAGCGTGTCGCGGCCATCCGTGAACGCGTGCACCACGAGGTCGGGCACGCCCTCCTGGGCGGCCAGTTCGATGCACGCCTCGATGTGCTCCCAGCCGGAGTGAACGCCGCCATCGGAGACCAGGCCCATCAGGTGCAGTCGCCCTCGGGGGCTCTGGCGGGCCGCTTCGCACGCCGCCTTCAGGACGGGGTCCTCGAAGAAGCTGCCGTCGGCGACCGCATCGTCGATCCGAACCAGATCCTGCTTCACGATTGAGCCGGCGCCGAGGTTGAGATGGCCGACCTCGGAATTCCCCATCTGACCCTCGGGGAGGCCGACGTCGCGCCCGCTCGCCGACAGCGCGGTGTGAGGATACGAGCTCCACAGCTCGTCGAAGACCGGAGTCGAGGCGAGCGCGACCGCGTTGCCCGGCCCCGCGGGAGCCAGCCCGAATCCGTCGAGCACGACCAGGGCAACCGAGGGAACCGGCAGTCCCTCCGGGCCGTCGCGAAGCGTCATCGGGCCGCTGCGCAGATCGCCAGGAAATCGCCCGGCGCGAGGGACGCCCCGCCGACGAGCGCGCCGTCGATGTCGGGCTGTGCGAGCAGCTCTGCGGCGTTGTCGGGCTTCACCGAGCCTCCATAGAGAATCCGGACGCCGTCGGCGGCTTCCGCGCTGCGCGCCCGGATCAGCCTCCGAATCAGCTCGATGGCCTCCTGCGCCTGGTCCTGGGTCGCGGTCTTGCCGGTGCCGATCGCCCACACGGGCTCGTAGGCGATCACCAGCTCGCCGAAGCGCTCGGCGTCGAGCTGTGCGAGATCGGCCTCGACCTGACGCCGCAGCACAGCCTCGGTCTCGGTGCGGTCGCGCTCGCCCTCCGTCTCCCCAACACACAGAATCGCGACGAGCCCCGCGGCAAGCGCGGCTGGGACCTTCTCCGCGAGGGCTTCGTCGGTCTCCCCGAACAGCTGCCGCCGCTCGGAGTGGCCGAGGATCGTCCCCCAGGCCCCAACGTCCGTGAGCATCGCCGCGGAGACCTCTCCCGTGAACGCGCCTTCGGTCGCCTGGTGCATGTTCTGGGCAGCAACGCGCACGCGGGATCCCTTGCACCGCTCAGCGGCCGTTGCGAGCGCTGTGAACGGGGGGCAGACAGCAATCTCGACACCGTCGAAGTCGGCGACGGCCGGAATGAACGCGTCGAGGAAATCGACCGTCTGCGGCTGGGTCATGTGCATCTTCCAGTTGCCGGCGATGAGCGGGATGCGGTTGGCCACTTCGCTCGCCCCTATCGGCGGCTGCTCGCCGGCTGCGCGTCCAGCAGGGCCTCGACTCCCGGAAGCGGCCGCCCTTCCATCAGCTCCAGCGACGCGCCACCCCCGGTCGAGAGCCAGTCCACCTTTTCGGCGAGCCCGAACTGCCGCAGTGCCGCGGCCGAGTCACCGCCCCCGACGACGGTCACGCCCGGCGCCTCCGCGACGGCCTCGGCGATCCTCCGAGTGCCGGCAGCGAACGGCTCGAGTTCGAAGGCGCCCATGGGCCCGTTCCAGAACACCGTTCCCGCCTCCTCGATCGCACCCGCGTATTCGGCGGCGGTCTTGGGGCCGATGTCGAGCCCCATCCACCCGTCCGGCACGCCCGTGGAATCGAGCTCGCGGCGCTCGGCATCGGCAGCGAAGCGATCGGCGATCACGAGGTCGTGGGGCAACCAGAGCTCGCAATCAGCCGTCTCGGCGCGTCCCAGCACGTCGCGCGCCAGCTCGACACCCTCCTCCTCGACCAGCGAGTCCCCGACGCCGAGGCCTTGGGCACGGAAGAACGAAAAGCACATCGCCCCGCCGATCAAAACCGTCTCGGCCGTGTCGAGAAAGCGCTCGATGACCCCGATCTTGTCGGAGACCTTAGCGCCGCCCAGGACCACGACCAGAGGGCGCCTGGGACGGTCGCGCACGGCCGTGAGCTCGCGGACCTCGCGCTCGAGGAGGAGCCCTCCGTAAGCGCGAAGGTGGTGCGCGACCCCCTCGGTCGTCGCGTGGGCGCGGTGGGCCGCGCCGAAGGCGTCGTTGACGTACACGTCGGCCAGGCGGCCAAGGGCCGTCGCCAGCTCGGGGTCGTTTGCGGTCTCTCCCGGCTCGAAGCGGCTGTTTTCGAGCAGCATTACCTCCCCGGACTCCAGGCCGGCGGCCTCGCGCTCGACCTCCGGGCCCACGACGGCGGGGGCCAGCCCGACCTCTTGGCCGAGCACCTCCCCGAGCCGCCGCGCAACGGGGGCCATCGACAGCGCTGGGTCGAAGCCCTTGGGACGGTCGAGGTGGGAAACGCAGATCGCCGCGCCGCCTCGCTCTCGGATCAGCTCGATCGTCGGCAGCGCCGCCGTGATCCGCGTGTCGTCGGAGATCTCCCCGTCCTTCAGGGGGACGTTGAAGTCGACCCTCACCAGCGCCGTCCGCCCCTCCAGCGGGGCGTCTCGGACGCTGGCCTTGGTGAACGCGGGGGCGTCGGGACTCAAGCCACTGCGGCCGGTTCGCGCTCGTGCACCCGCGTCACCAGCTCGACGCAGCGGTTCGAGTAGCCCCACTCGTTGTCGTACCAGGCGATCGCCTTCACCATCCGGCCTCCGAGCACCATCGTCTGCTCGGCGTCGAAGATCGACGAGTGGGGGTCCTGGACGATGTCGCTGGAGACGATCGGATCCTCGGTGTAGGACATGATTCCGGCGAGCGGGCCCTCCGCGGCCTCTCGGGCCGCAGCGTTGATCTCTTCGGCGGTCGTCTCTCGCGAGACCTCGCAAGTCAGGTCGACAACCGACCCGGTGGCGACCGGGGCCCGGACGGCGATCCCGTTCAGCTTCCCGTCGAGCTCCGGCAGCACCAGGCCCAGCGCCTTGGCGGCTCCGGTGGAAGTCGGGATCAGGTTGATTGCCGCCGCCCTGGCCCGGCGCAGGTCCTTGTGAGGCATGTCCTGCAGGCGCTGATCGGCGGTGTAGGCGTGGATCGTGGTCATCAGCCCGCGCTCAATCCCGACGGCGTCGTTGATCACCTTCGCCAGCGGAGCGAGGCAATTCGTGGTGCAGGAGGCGTTGGAGATGATGTGGTGGTGCGCGGGCTCGTACGCCGTGTCGAAGTTCACGCCCAGCGCCACCGTGACGTCCGGGTCGGTTGCCGGGGCGGAGATGATCACCTTCTTCGCGCCCGCGTCCAGGTGCTTGGCCGCTTCCTCGCGCTTGGTGAACAGGCCCGTGGACTCGATCACCACCTCAACTCCCAAGTCGCCCCAGGGCAAGGCTGCGGGGTCGCGCTCGGCGAGGACCTTGATCTCGTCGCCATCGACGGTGATCGCGTCCTCGCCCTCCGAGACCTCGCCCGGAAAGCGGCCCAGGATCGAGTCATAGCGGAGCAGGTGGGCGAGCGTGCGCACGTCGGTGATGTCGTTGACCGCGACCACGTCGAGCTCGGCGCCCGACTCATAGGCCGCGCGGTACAGGTTGCGCCCGATGCGCCCGAACCCGTTGATGCCGACCCGTACCGCCATGCCGCCCTCCCGCCGCTGCTCGTCAGTGTCGGGGCGATTCTAGCCCGCGGCCAGCCGCTGGATTCGCTTCAGCCTGCGATGGACGGCGGCCTTCGTCGTGGGTGGATCGGCGCGCGCCGCGAGCTCGCCGAGCGAGAGCGACGGGTAGCGCAGGCGCAGCTCGGCGGCCTGGCGAAGCGGCTCGGGCAAGTCGTCGAGCGTGCCGGCGACCTCCAGCCGGCGGATGGCGGCGAGCTGCGCGCCGGCGGCACGGCTGGTGCGGATCAGGTTGGCGTGGTCGGCGTTCGCGAGGCGGTTCGCTCGCGCGCGGGTCGCGCCGACCACGCCG
>DATAFO010000008.1:0-21416 GCA_036257465.1 Solirubrobacterales bacterium
AGTCGTTTCACACGGGCTGGGATCTCAACCTCCTCGGCACCGCCCCCCAAGTGGCCCTGGTGCCGGCATCGGTCGCTAACGAGCTGCCCGACGGCACCCGCGCGGTGCCCCTCAGCGAGCCGTCCGATCTACTCGAGACCCGTCTCGTCTGGCGCAGCGACGATCCCTCGCCGGCGCTTGAGGCGTTCCGGGCGTCCGCCAGAACGGTCTATGAGCCTACGGCTGGCGGTGGCAGCGCACCGGGCTGACCACGCCGAGGTGCTTCGTCCGACCCACCAGGCCAGTTCAAGGCGGAGCTTGACGATCGTCATGTGCGCGGGTTCCGAGACCATGTCCCAAGCTGGCCTAGCTCACGCCGCGAACCGGCTCCGGGCTTGCTCGCGGCCCTGCCTCGGCACCCTCGACCTGGACGTCCGGAAGCCAGCGAAGCCATGAGGGCAGGTACCAGTTGCGCTCGCCGAGCAGGTCCATCGCTGCGGGAACGAGGACAAGGCGCACCACCGTCGCGTCGAGCAGCAGCGCGACCGCCACGCCAAATCCCATCTGCTGGAACATCACGAGGTCGCCCCGGGCGAAGCCGCTGAAGACCGCGATGATGATCAGGGCGGCGCCGGTGATGATGCGGCCGGTCGAGGCGACGCCGTGGGCGACGGCGTCGGTGTTGCCACCGGTCTGGCGAAAGCGCTCGCGGATGCGGCTGAGCAGAAACACGTGGTAGTCCATCGAGAGCCCGAAGAGGACGGCGAACAGGAACAGGGGCACCCAGGCTTCGATCGTGTCGACCTGCTCGAACCCGAAGACCTCGTTTCCCACCCCCTCCTGGAAGACCAGCACCAGCAGCCCGTAGGCCGCGCCGACGGACAACAGGTTGACCACGATCGCCTTGCATGCAATGACGAGCGAGCGGAAGGCGACCGTCAGGAGCACGAAGCTGAGCCCGAGTACGAAGGCGATGATGATCGGAAGCCAGCGGTCCATCGTGTCCGATTCGTCGATGGATTCCGCCGTGTCGCCGCCCACGAGCACCTCGACTTCGGGATCCGGGAAGGCGTTGGGAATCTGCTCGCTTCGAAGCTCGCGCACCGCGTCGATCGCCTCCTCGCCGACGGGATCGCCTTGGATCGGGACGGTCAGAACGGTGAGGTCACCGGCCGGGTTCGTCTCCACCTCGACACTGCCGAAGAGATCGTCGGTCGCCAGCTGCGCTCGCACCCGCTCGATCCCTGCCTGGACCGCCGGCGAGGCGGCGTCACCGTCGACCACGATCTCCACTGGCTCAGTGGTCTCGCCGGGGAACTCGGCGTTCAGGGCCACATACCCCTGCTTGGCGGCGAGCCGGTCCGGAAGCGTGCTCACACCGGCTTCGCCCGATCGCAGGGCCAGCACGGGCGCGGCCAGTGCGAGCAGCGCTGCCGTGGCGAGCACCACGCTGGCCAGCGGGCGCCTCATCACCCCTCGCACGGTCCGAGACCAGAACGGACTCTCCGCGCGGCTCGCGGTTCGCCCGAAGAACGGGATGCGTAGGGCGTTGACCCGATCCCCCAGCAGACTCAAGAGCGCCGGGAGGAGCGTCAGCGCGGCAACGACTGAGAACAGTCCGGCCGCGATCGCGCCGGCGGCGAGACTTCGCATGATGGTGTGCGGCACGAGCAGGAGCCCGAGCATGGCGAGGGTGAACGCGATCCCGCTGAAGAGCACCGCGCGGCTCGCCGTGGCCCCGACGGTGGCGATCGCGTCGAGCTTCTCGCGTCCGTGAAGCCGCTCCTCCCGGAAGCGGGAGAGGATGAAGAGCGAGTAGTCGATCCCGAGCGCGAGCCCCATCCCGGTGAGCATGTTCGTGGCGAAGACCGAAAGCGGAAAGGCCTGCCCGATGAGCGCGATGAGCGCCAGGGCGACGACGATCGAGACGATCGCCATCAGCATCGGAATCACCCCGGCCACCAGGGAGCCGAAGACGATTAACAGCACGATCAAGGCGGCCGGCAGTCCGAACCCCAGCTCGCCGTTGCGCAGGTCCTCCTCCGACAGCGTCGAGAAGTCGGCGTCGAGCGTGAACTCGCCGGTGATCGTTGCCTGGAAACCGTCGGGACCGTTGGCTGCCTCGACGGCGTCCACGACGGCTTCGATGTTGTCCTCGGCATCGCTTTCGCTGCCGAGGGCCACGAGCATCCCCGTGGCATCGCGATCCCGGGACACCAGTCGCCGCTCGCCGGTTTCATAGAAGGTGGTGACTCCAGTCGCCCCAACTCGCTGCAACTCCGCCGCGATCCCCTCGACCCGCTGCTCGAACGCTGGCTGATCGACCGTCGCCTGGGAGGAGCGAACGACGACCACCTCGGTGGCGTCCTGCCCGCGCGCGCCCCGGTCCGCCGCAAAGCGCTCTGCCCGCAGCTCGTCCGCGCGCAGCGACTCGGCATCGCTCGTCACCTCCTCGTCGCCTGACAGCGCGTCGCCCAGGAACGCCGCACTGATCGCGATCGCGGCCACGAACGCAAAGGCCCAGATCCCGAGCGCGCGCCAGGGCCGGCGACTGCACCAGATCGTGAGCCGTTCGGTCATCGCGTCTTGGTCAGCGTGATTTCCATCCACGGACGCCACCTTCCGTCGACGTCCCGCGACTCCCAGCAGCCGCTGATGGTTGTGCCGTCGGCTTCGAAGACACCTGTGAACTGATCCCTGTCGCTCTCCATCCTCCAGACCAACTCGCCGTCCTCTTCCATAAGCCTGGCCTCGTACGAGTTTGGCCCGTCAGTGCCGACGTAGTGCGTCACGTAGGCCTCGCGTGAAGGGTCGTATTCGATGACCTCAGCCCCTTCGACCCTCTCGTCACCGACGCGTCCGTCCACGGTGTGTAAGAGACCCAACCCCCCCGGCAACCACTCGTAGGTGTCGGTGGCCTCGATCTCCGCGCTCGGCGCCGAGTGGCCCGCATACGTTCGGCCGGTGGTATGCCAATGACCAACGAGCGCCCCCAGGAGCCTGTGTTCGGGATCAGATGCGACTTGCGACTCCGGAATGGTCTCGTCCGTCATTCTCCCTCAACCTAGATCGCCACGGCGGAGTGCGCATCGGCCTGGGGGCGCTAATCGGCCTCCGACTGTGGTCGGAGATGCGGTTCCGCCGGGGGCTACGCGGTACTGGGCGGTGGGGTCGCGCCCGGGCTGACGACGCCGTGGTCGTACGCGAACACGATCGCTGCGGCTCGGTCGCGGACATCCAGCTTTCCGAAGATGTTGCCGACGTGGGTCTTCACGGTTGCCTCGGCGACGTGCAAGGTCGCCGCGATCTCGGCGTTTGTCGCGCCGCGCGCCATCAGCCGCAAGACCGCGTGCTC
This sequence comes from Solirubrobacterales bacterium, assembly GCA_036257465.1. GTDB lineage: Bacteria > Actinomycetota > Thermoleophilia > Solirubrobacterales > 70-9 > DATAFO01. Next base: position 3,335 of record DATAFO010000008.1, read on the forward strand.
CCTCTCGCTGAGGAGGTCGAGCCGAGCCGCGTCACGGGTGGCGGGCGCCACCACACGGCGGTACCGGTCGAGAACCCGCGGCGCGACTGCAGGGTCGAACCAGGCGCCCCCGCCGGCGACCGCCCGCACCGCGGTGATCAGGTCTTCCGCGGAGCTGTCCTTGAGCACGAATCCGGCGGCGCCGGCCTCGATCGCGCCCCACAACACCTCGTCCTCGCCGAACGTCGTCAGGACCAGAATCGGAATGGGGTCCTGCGCGGCGCGCAGCAGTGCGGTCGCCGCGATGCCGTCGAGCCGCGGCATGCGGATGTCCATCAAGATCACGTCCGGGCTCGCGTCAGGCAGCTCCTCGACGGCTTGGCGGCCGTCTGCGCACTCGGCGACCACGTCGAAGCCATCAGCGGGGGAGAGGATCCGCGCCAGGCCGGCCCGGACGATGGCCTGGTCGTCGACGAGTGCGACCCGAATCACGGGGTGCGTCCTTCCCATGACGCCGCCGCTCCCTTGGCGTCCAATGGAAGCCGGCAGCTCACCCGCCAGCCTTCGGGTGTCGGCCCGGCGGCAAACTCGCCGCCGAGTGCCGTAGCCCGCTCCCGCATGCCGACCAGCCCGTACCGGGGTCGTCCCCCCTCGTCGGCAGGTCGGGTGGCCGTCGGCCCGGTCGTCTCGGCGACGAGGAGCGCCCGACGGTCGGTGACCTCGAGCTCGAAGACGGTCCGCGCGCGTGGCGCGTGCTGAGCAGCGTTCGCGAGCGCCTCCTGGCTGATCCGGTAGAGCGCCACGCCCACGCTGGGCGTGATCCGAGCGACGTCCCCTCGCGTCACCAGCTCGACGGCGAGACCCCCGACCCGCGCACGATCGACGAGCGCCGGGATTTCACTCGCCGAGGGGAGTGGTGCCACCACCGCCTCGTCGTCGCTGCGCAGCAGGGCAACCGTGCGCCGGAGTTCCTGCATGCTGTGTCGGCCCACCTCCTCGGCCGACCGCAGCGCATCCTCGGCGGCGGCGGGGTCGCGGCGCAACACGTGCCGGGCACTGGTGATCTGCAGCATGACGGCAGCCAGTCCGTGTCCCACGAAGTCGTGGACGTCGCGGGCGATCTGGCGCCGCTCGGAAAGAATGGCCTGCTGAGCGAGTTCGCGCTCGGTTGCCTCGAGCTGGGTCGCCAGTTGCACCTGGCGAGCGGCCGCGCGGCCGATGACCCAAGGGAAGGCGATGCCCAGGATCCAGATGCCCACCGCAATCTCGGACGGGCTCTGGATCAGGCCCGCCACCACCGGCGAGACCACGGCGAGCAGGCCCAGCGCGACGGCCTCCCCGGCCGACCGGGCCCAGCGCCCGACGACGAAGCCGAGAAGCGACGCCTCGAACAGCAGGGGCTCGAGCTGTCCCGAGCGCTGCGCCACGACGACCGGGACGAGCACGGCGAGCGCGATCGCCGGCAGCGGCACCTTGGGAACGTACGCCCACACCGCGAAGGTGCCGACGGCGAGTGCCGCAAGGACGGGGTCCACCGCCGCTGACGACGAGTCTGTTGCAAGAGCCAAGACCGCAACCACGAGCGCGAACGCCACGACCAGCCCGCGCTCCTGGTCGGTTGGGGACGACTCTGGACGTGACCCGCCAGACACACACCGACCGTACTGCGGCGCCGCGTTTCCGACATCCCCCTGGAGACGGAGACGCGCTTCCGACCACGGGAGCGCGACCCTCTGCGCGAGCCGGGGAGTGCGGGCTTCGTGCCTTCGAGACCACGCCCTTGTGGAAGTCCTCGACCGTCATCCACCTTGATGTAGATGTGGGGTCTCGCTGTCACTCGGGAAACGAACGGCCAGGAGGGACGGGACACCGTGCCGATGTCCCAGTCTCGTCCCATTCCTAAGATGCGACGATGGCCCAGGGAGTCCAGTACCTAGCCCTGCTGCGCGGCATCAACGTCGGCGGCAAGAACCTCGTGAAGATGGCCGAGCTTCGGGCGGCCTTCGAGGAGATGGGGTTCGCCGACGTCGCGACGTACATCCAGAGCGGGAACGTGCTGTTCCGGGCTCCGAGGCAAAAGCAGGCCGAGCTGTCCGCTCGAATCGAGTCGGGGCTGACCGAGCGCTTTGGCACGGAGCTGAAGGCGGTGCTGGTGACCGAAGCCCAGCTGACGCACGTGATCGACGGCGCCCCCCGTGGGTTCGGCGCGGGCTCCTACCTGTGCGACGTGATCTTCGTGCGGAAGCCGCTGACGGTGAAGAAGGCGTTCCCTCTGCTCGAGACCAAGGCGGGTGTCGACCGTGCATGGCCTGGGAAGGGCGTCCTCTACTTCTCGCGCCTCGCCTCGAAGGCCTCGAGCAGCCGACTCTCCAGGACCGTCGCGCTGCCCGAGTACCAGAACATGACCATCCGTAGCTGGAGCACGACGACGAAGCTGCTGGCGCTGCTGGACTCGAGAGTCGACGGGCGGACCTGAGGTGCCGTGACCACGCTCAGGGGCATCCGCTTCGCAGTAACGCGTGGCGGGAATTCCTTCGCGCTAGACGGGCCCGGAGGGCGAGAGCCCAAAGGGCCCTTCGTTACGGTGGACAGCGGGATGAGCTTGAGCGACGTGCGCCTCCGGCACGCGACAGACGCCGATGTTCCGAGGCTGACCGACCTGGTCCGCTCGGCGTACGGACACTATGTCGAGCGCCTCGGGGAACCGCCGAGACCAATGACCGATGACTACGGTGCGGTCGTTCGCAGCTTCCGGGTGATCGTCGCCGAGCGCGGGGGCGAGGTTGTGGGGTTGGTCGTGCTCGGCGTGGACGACGAAGGCTTTTTCGTCGACAACGTCGCGGTCGACCCTTCTCATCAGCGGAGGGGCGCAGGCAGGAAGCTCCTCGAGCACGCCGAGACCGTGGCACGGCGCGAAGGATTCGACTCGATCTATCTCTACACGCACGAGCTCATGACCGAGAACCTGGCTCTGTATTCGCGGGCCGGATACGTCGAGTACGACCGGCGGCTCCACGGAGATGCGTGCCTCGTCTACATGCGCAAGCGGCTCGGCTGATGGCGACCGCGCTTTCGAACGGCGTACAGCCTGAGAGCGCGCCGCCCGAAGACTAGTCTGAACAGACTAGTCGCCGGGAAGCAAGCCGTCCTGGTAGCGCGTCGGCCGCGACGGCGCAAAGCGGGCGTATGCAAGTTCGCTGTCCTGCGTGTCCTCGGGCGAGCTCGCGTTGTAGCGGGCGGCGGTCTCCTCGGCGCAGTAGTAGCCCCAGGGGCCGTCCTTCTGGAACTGCCGCGATGACGCGGCGAGGATGACGCATGGTCCATCGCCGGCGCCGACTAACGCGTGCCGCGCCTCCGGTGGACAGTGGACGAAGTCCCACTGCTTCAGTCGCCGCTCCTGTCCCTCGACGATCAGCAGCGCCTCGCCCGAGAGCACGAGAAAGTCCTCCTGCTCGGTCTCCCAGTGGTACGTCGCGTTCGGCTCCCCGGGCTCCAGGACCGCGATCGCGATCCCGAGCATCGGGAAGAAGGTCTCGGCCTCGTATTCGTCGCTTCCGGTGAGCGGCAGGCTGTGCCCCCGGCCCGGCTTGTCGAACCAGCGCGCGTCGCGCGCGTTCAGGACGAACCAGCCGGGGCTCGCCGGGACCAGCCCCGCGTCCGTCTGCTTGAGCTCGGCCTCTTCAACCACGGCGGGCGATGATACGAGGCGCTGAGCGGATCGCCGGGCCGCCGAGGTGGGCGTACCATCGTTGGCGAGTGATCGCGCGTCGCTGGAGAGGATGGACAGAGAGCGCTGGCGAAGCGGACGCCTACGTCGACCACTTCGAGAGCGCCGTGCGGCCCCGACTCAGGGAAATCGACGGCTTCGTGGATGCGACGATCGAACGCGTCGAGGATGACGACGGCCGCATCGAGCTGGTCGTGATCACCAGCTGGGATTCCATGGACGCGATCCAGGGCTTCGCCGGCGATGACGTGGAGCTCGCCGTGGTCGAGCCCGAGGCCCAAGCCGTGCTCGCCGAGTACGACTCGCGCGTACACCACATCGAGCTGCGCGACGGACCCGCATTCGGCCACCTGGAGCTCATCGACCTACCGGCCGAGGCAACCGCGCACGAACCGTGGTTCAACGAGACGTTGACGACGGTCAACGACGCCGTCGTGCGCCTCGGAATCCTGGAGGGTGACTTTCACTGGCACAAGCACGACGACCAAGACGAGTTCTTCTTGGTGCTCGAGGGTGAGCTCCTCATCGACTTGCAGGAAGGAGACCGCACCGTCGCCTTGGCTCCGCACCAGGCATTCGCAGTACCGCGCGGAGCGGTCCATCGCACCCGGGCCCCGGTACGCACGACTGTGCTCATGGTCGAGGCGGCTGGGGTCGTGCCGACGGGCGATTGACCACCGCAAGCTGAGAGGAGGCGAGCCGAGTCGGCTCGCAGTCCGTTGGCGCGTACTGTCGATTGACAGGCTCTCGGCCCCGCTCGCTCAGATCTCGCTTTCGGACAGGTCGAGCAGCGCGGCGTCGACGTTCTCGCGCAGGTGCTCGAGTGAGCCGGTGCCGGGAATCGGCAATACGACCGGCGAGCGCCGCAGCAGCCAGGCGAGCGCGACCTGGGCGGGCGTCGCCCGATGCCTGGCGGCGGCCTCGGCGAGTGCCGGGGAGCCGACGGCCAGACCTCCCATCGCGATCGGGGCGAACGGGATGAAACCGATCCCCTCCGCTTCGCACGCCCTCAAGACATCGTCGGCCTCTTGCTCGCCGACGTTGAACCGGTTCTGGACGATGACGACGTCGATGAGCTTCCGCGCCTGGCGAAGCTGTTCGGCCGAGACGTTCGAGACGCCCACGAAGCGGATCTTCCCTTCATCGCGAAGCTCCCCGATGGCTCCGAACTGGTCTTCGAGGGGGATTCGTGGATCGATGTCGTGCAGCTGCCACAGGTCGATCGTCTCGAGCCGAAGCCGGCGCAGACTGAGCTCACAATCGGCGCGCAGGCGCTCGGGGCGCCCGTCCGGGAGGCCGCCCCGGGCGAGCCCACCCTTGGTCGCGATCACGAGCCCCTCGGGGTAAGGGTGTAGCGCATCCGCGATCAGCTCCTCGGAGCGGCCGTACGCGTGCGCGGTGTCGATCAGATCCACTCCCAGCCGAACCGCCTCGCGCAGGATCTCGCCGGCGGCACCACCCTCGGGCTCGCCCCGCATGCCGGGGAGGCGCATCGCGCCGAACCCGAGCCGGTGCACGATCTGCTCGCCGCCGATCGCAAACGTTCCCGAGGCGTGGGCTGGGGCGGTCATCGCGCGCGGGGCGGCGTACAGTGAGGAGCAGAGCTGATCGCCGATGATGTGTAGCGAGCGCGGCAGCCTGGAAAGCGTGCTCTCGACGAGATGACGAGCGTCGAGACCGTCGACATCGGCTGGCTTCTCGTCTGCGCGGCGCTCGTGCTGTTCATGCAGGCAGGGTTTACCGCTCTCGAGAGCGGCCTGGTCCGATCCAAGAATTCGATCAACGTCGCGCGGACCGCCTGGGCAGTGTGCCCCCCCACCCGGTTAGGGCCTGACCATTTGGGCTGAGACCTCCGAGACGATGAGCATCGCGGGTTGACACATGCCTATATAGGTATATATACTGCGAACACATTGGCACGCGCAGCGACAACAGCGGACGCGTTCAACGCCGTGGCGGAGCCCCGGCGGAGACAGCTCCTCGACGCGCTCGCCGCCGGCGAGCGCTCGGTCACGGATCTGGTGCACGCGGTTGGGCTCGCACAGCCTCAGGTGTCAAAGCACCTTCGGGTGCTGCGAGAGGTGGGAGCGGTTGACGTGCGGGAGGACGGACGGCATCGCCTCTACCGCGTCAACGGCCACGCGCTGAAGCCGATCCACGATTGGGTGGCCCAGTACGAGCGCGTCTGGTCAGAGCGCTTCGGCGAGCTCGACGCCGTGATCGAGGAGCTCAAGGAACAAGGGGAGAAAGCTGATGGCGGCAAGCAGTAGTGGCGATTCGCTCGCGGCCCTCGAGCCCTTGGTGGGCGAGTGGAGCATGGTCCCCACCTTCGAGGGCATGCCGCCACCCGAGACGGGCGCTCCGGTGAGCTTCGAGTGGCTGTCGGGACGGCGGTTCCTGATCCAGCGCTGGGAGGTTCCAGTCCCCGAGGCCCCGGACGGCATCGCGATCATCGGCCGCGATCCAGACAGCGAGGGCAACTACCTCCAGCACTACTTCGACTCTCGCGGCGTCGCCCGCGTCTACGGGATGAGCCTGGTAGGCGGAGTCTGGAAGCTGTGGCGAGACCGCCCGGACCTCTCGCCGCTCAACTTCTCCCAGCGCTTCGCCGGCACCTTCAGCGATGACGGCAAGACCATCGCCGGGAGCTGGGAGATCTGCCACGACGGCGAGACCTGGGAGCACGACTTCGATCTGACCTACACCAAGGCATGACTCAGGAAAGGAGCAAGGAGATGGCAACGACGAGCAGCGGATCCGCGACCGTGACGCTCCCCACGGACGATCAGATCCTGATCACGCGCGAATTCGCCGCGCCCAAGGATCTGGTGTTCAGGGCCTACACAACGGCCGAGCTGGTGAGGCGCTGGTGGCACGCCAAGCGCGGCGAGATGACGGTCTGTGAGATCGACCTGCGGGTCGGCGGCACGTGGCGCTACGTCATGGTGACGCCGGATGGCTTCGAGGTCGCCTTCCACGGCGAGTACCGCGAGATCGTGCCGAACGAGCGCATTGTTTCCACCGAGGTCTTCGAGGGCATGCCCGATGCGGAAGCCGTGAACACGCTGACCTTGGCCGAGGTGGACGGGCGCACGACCCTGGAGATCCTCGTGCAGCACTCGAGCAAGGAGCACCGCGACGCCCACGTCGAGTCCGGAATGGAGGCCGGTCTCCAGGACGCGCTCGACCTCCTGGAGCACGTCGCGTCCTCTCTTCGCTGAGCGCACCGCAGTCCTAGACGTCGAGGACCCCATCGACGGTCAGGATGGTTCCGCAGGCGATGAGGCCGGCGGCCATCAGGCGGCCCGTCCACCGCAGGACCCGGCCGCCCGGACCGTCGGTGGGGCTCCACGCCGTCAGCGCGGTCAGCAGGGCGATGCCCACAGCCATCGCGGCTGCGCTCACGAGGACGTCGTGATCTGCGCCGGCGCCAAGCGCCGCCACGAGCAGAGCGGGGCGGGCCACCAGCGGAACGGCCACTGGGACGAGGGCCGCGCGCCAGCCGGCGAGTGCGGGCTCGGGCACCGGGGGTCGCCGGACGAGGTCGACCGCGCCGGCGATGCCGACCACGATCCCGGCGGCGACGCGAAACGAGGGGTCGCTGACGTCGAGCGCGTCGAGGAGTGGGTCAGCGGCGGCCGCGACCACGCACACGCCGAGCCCGCCGAGCGCGCCGCCGACCGCGGCCAGGCTCACAGAGTCTCGCGGCGATCGCCCCGCCCGAGGGACTCCGAACGCGGCCCGGGCCGGGTTGAGCGCAAGCAGCAGCGCAGCGGCCCACAACCAGCCCGAAGGGGCGTCATCACTGGGGTCGGATGAGCTCGAGGCGGCGGAGGCTTCGCGCGCCTCGACGATGGGGACCGTGCGCAACAGCCCTGCCAGGGCGTGCTGCTGGTCGTCCATGCGGGTCTCGCCGTTGATGAACCACGCGCCCTCCACCCGCTCCGGCCGAGCCGCGCCGGCGGCGTCCTCGCCGTCCGCCTGTGTGTTCACCGCCAGCCCTGCGATGCAGGCGGCGCGCTCCGCGACCGGCCCTTGGAGGTCGGCCAGGCGGGGCTCGGCTCGGGCGACCAGCCACCATCCGGTGAGGGCCTCGCTGATCACTCCGTACCCGCCGCCGCGGGGCTTGTCGCCCGGCCGCACGAGCTCTCCCCACGGACCGAACTGCTGACTGACCCAGCGGGTCGCGCTGCCGAACAGCTCCGCCTGCCTGCGCGCGTAGCTCACCTCCTGCTCGGTGAGCGGTGGGGTGCCGCGCTCGGCGAACTCGACGGTCTCGGCCTGGCCGTAGGCGGCCCAGTGGTCGGGGATCGGGGGCCAGTGATCCTCGACCTCGTCGCGCGATGCGGCCAAATACGTACCGATGCGATCCGCGGCCGCGCCCCAGCCCTCGCCCGGAAACGATTGGTGAAGCAGCGCCAGGGCCCAGTAGGCCTCCCCGGTGAAGTACTTGGAGTACTCGCCGGGCACGGGCGCGTCCTGCGCGTCGTCGTATTCGGCGAGCACGGCGCCCGACGGCTCGATCTGACCGACCAGGAAGCGCCCGAGCCGTCGCATCAGCCCGTCGTAGCTGGTGTCACCGGTCGCGTCGCGGCGAATCGACAGCCCGGCGGCCAGCAGCGCACTCGCCCCCGTGGTCACCCGCCCCTGATAGGCGAACGCCGCCTGCCCGCCGCGTTCGATGAGCTCGTCGCGCGCCCACGCAGTGCCCCGGTCGGCGGAGCGCAGGGCTCCCGGCAGTCCGGCCGCCGCCGCCTGGTAGAGGCCCATCGTGACCCCCGCGTGACGAACCTCGTTGTACTCGGGCGGAGCCGAGTCGTTCTCGGCGTCGTAGAGGTAGAGCCACCTGCCGTCGGCCTCCTGGTTGCGAACGAACCAATCGACCGCGGCCTGGCTCGAGGTCACGAGCTCCTCGGACGTGACCGACGGGCAGCGCTCAGGCGGTGCGACCGCCGCGAAGGCGACCGCGCTGATCAGCGCCAAGCTCAGGCCGGCCCGCCAGACGCGCCCGGCGGGGGATGACCCCGGACGGTGGGGTGTCTCTTCCTCCGTCACCTCGGGACTGCGATCATCGCCCGCCGGCCGGACTCTTCGCGGCGACGGGCGCGGGCATCGAGCCGGGGCCACGACGAGCGCGCCGCACGCCGGGAAGCAGCAGGGCGGGCAACGTGAACCACGCCGTCAGCGGCAGCCGGCTGAGCGCCAGCGCCACGGCGGGTGCCCCAACGATCGTCGTGCCGTCCCGATCGACCAGCTGCAGCCCCGAGCCGGGCGCGGCGGGCTCCACTCGAAAGCGGGCCAGCCAATCCAGCCTCCCGACCAGCGCGCCAAATCGCCGTTGGCGTGCGTCGGCCGGGTCGATGCGCAGCACCCGGTCGCGGGTCGACGGGACCGCCCAGACCACCAGCACCGCGATGCCGAGGTACGAGAAGACCTGCACGGACGCCGACGCCTCGATGGCGAGGTGAAAGACCACCGCGATCCACACGGCCGCGTAACGGGTGCCGCGCCACCACAGACCGAGCGCGATGAAGAGCTCGGTGAGCACGATGAACTTGGCCGCGCCGGTGTGAAAGCTCCGCTCGGTCAGCCCGGAGACTGCCCAGTCCGGCAGCGGCCACGCCTCGAGGTCCTCGCGGGCGCGCACCACGCGCTGCCAGGTGACCGTGCCCCCGAACCAGTCGGGATCGGTCAGCTTGCTCAACCCGGAAGCCCCGTAGACCGCGGCGCACTCGAAGCGAAGCAGCCACAGGGGCCAGCCCGGGCCCGTGGGATCGAGCGCCGGCAGCCCTCGACGACGTCGGATCCACGCGTCGAGCGAGAGCTCGCGTCCGCAGGGCGCCACCGCCAACAGTCCGAGCACGAGGATCAGGTAGGCCCGGTTGTTGTGGAAGTGCGTGGTCGAGAGGAACATGTTGTAGGCGACGATGGCGAACGTCGTGGCAGTCGCCAGGCGGGTCAAGAAGCCGAGCGACATGGCGACGGCGGCCACCGCCGCCAGCCAGAGCAGCGCGACGTAGACCGGTTCGGGCAGCTCCGGATACCAGGCGGCGTAGGGCTCATAGAAGCCGTCCTGGTAGGTCCGGCCATCCAACGTGTCGCCGAGCAGCGGCTGCAGGTGAAGGAGCACGGCCGGGCCCGCCAGCACCCTCAGCAGGGCGAGGGCCCGCATGCTTACTGGCCGGCCGAGCAGGTCGTCCAACCTCGTCAGGGTGGCGCTCACCCTGACGCCTCCCGCTCGGGGCTCCGCAGGACCTCGACCCGCGGCGGGTCGGCGTTGTGCCAGGCGGTCACCGTGGCCTCGAGGTAGCGGGTTTCAGAGTCGCGCGGCGTGTTCTCGGCCACCCAATCGAGAGCGGCCTGAAGAAACGCCAGCTGGTTGTCGAGCCCGGCGTCGGCGTGGTGGCGGACCGAGGGGTACCGCAGCCCGCGGTCCTGGACCAGCTCGTCCCAGCGATATCCCGACCACGCCTGTTCGACCGGGACCCGTCGGCCGTCGGCGGTGACCCGGACCACCTCGGCGCGCCAGGTGCTCGACTCGGGGAACATCTGGAACGCGAACTCCTTGTGGTCTGACCAATAGCCCCGCGCCACGAGCCCGAGCTGCACGACCACCACGGTCACCACCACCACCCGGCGCCCGACGACCCTGACCCTCGAGCTCACGCTCCTAGATTGCCACTGCGGATCGCTCGCCGCTTGCAACGCTGTGCGCCGTGTACTTCGAGCTCGACACCTCGCTGCTCGACGCCGCCCAGGCGCTCTGCGTCGCGCTCCCCGCCGCGGGGCTGCCGGTGTGGCTGGAGCGATTCGGTGGCCGTGGCTGGTCGCTGGTGGCGCCGCTGTCGGTTGTCGCCTCGGTGGTGGCGATCACCGCGGCAGCCGAAAGCGCGGACGTTCTGACCTGGATCGCGCTGCTGCTGGTGCCGCCCGGTTGCGCGCTCGCGCTGGGCTGGGCGGCGCACGGTGCGCGACCGTGGATGGCGCTCCTGGTTGTGCCGATGCTCGCCGCGGCGCTGGTGGCGCCCGACGACCCGCTCGGCCGTCTCGGCAGGCTCGCTCTGATCGTCGGCTCGTGCGTGACCGTCGGGCGGCTGCTCGCCGGGGCTGCGCCGTTGGCGTTCCTGAAGGCCGGCGTCGTCGCGATGGCGACGATCGACGCCGTCTTCATCTTCGGCGACTTCTTCGGGGAGCAGAACGTGCAGTTCAACGCGGCCGCGCCGGCGGCGGACCTACCGCGGCTTCAGGTCGCCGAACTCGGCGACGTCTCAACGGACTACGGCGACTTCTTCGTCGCTGGGCTCGTCGGCGGAATCCTGGCCGCCGAGGGGCGCGCCCAAGGCATTGCCGCGCTGGCGACGTTCGCGGTCGCCCAGGCGTTCAACCAGCTCTTCTTGGTCGTCGATTCGCTGCCGGGCACGGTGCCGCCCGCCCTTGTCCTGATCGCCTTCGAGGTGGCCCGGCAACGTCGGGAGGCACGGCTCCCACTCCGCCGCGCCACCCAGACCTAGCCAGCCCGACGGTGGCAGTGCGGAGATACTGCCCTGGATGGGATCGGAGGCTGAGAAGTCCGTCCGCGGCCTCGCGGACGCAATCAACCGACGCGACCCTGAGGCCGCGGTCGCGGCGTGCGATCCGCAAATCCAGTTCCTCTCCGTGCTCGCCGTCAGCGGGCGGGCGTACAGCGGCCACGACGGCATCCGGCAGTACTTCGAGGACATCGCGTCGGCCTGGGAGGAGTGGAGGGTTGAGGTGCACCGCGTCGCTTCGGCGCCGGACGGGCGGGTCGCGATCGTGATGACCATGCACATGCGGGGGAGGGGGAGCGGCGCGGCCCTCTCCGAGCGCACCGGCCACGTTTGGACCCTCAGAGACTCGAAGCTGCTGCGCAACCAGCCCTTCCGCGAGCCCGAGCAGGCGCTGCGCGAGGTGGGGCACTCACCCTAGGGCGCCACTCTCGACGGACGGTCGCGGAGGAAGTCCGCGAACGTGCGCTGCGGCCGGCCGGTCAGCTCGGGGCCGTCGGTCGACACCCGCGCGAAGCGGCCCTGGCGGACCGAGCGGAACATGCTCGCGTACGCCTCGATCAGCCAGTCGCGAGCCCCCTCGTCAGCGAGCTTGCGCCGATACGCCGCGTCGTCGAGCGCGAGGTAGCGGAGCGGGCGGCCGATCTGCGCCGCGGCGATGCGGGCGATCTCCTCGCCGGTGAGCGCGGCGGGGCCGGTGATCTCGATCGTTCCCCGGTGGCGCGACGCCGCGGCGACGGCGAGGACGCCGGCCACGTCATCGCGGGTGACCAGCGACATCCGTCCTTTCCCGGCGGGGAGCGCGAGCACGCCTGTCGACAGGGCGGGGGCGATCCACGCCTCGAGGAAGTAGTCGGCGAAGATCGACGTACGGGCGAGGCAACGGTCGACGCCCGCCGCGGCGAGCAGCTCCTCGGTTTCACGATGGCCTGAGGCGTAGTAGAAGCGCGAGTCGGGATCGACGTCGACGATGCTCGTGTAGACGACGTGGTCGACGCCCGCCTCGACGGCGGCCGCGACCACGTTGCGATGGTGGCGTTCCACCGACTCGGCGACGCCGTCGCTGGAGATGAAGACGAGCGTGCTCACGCCCGCGAGGCCGTCGCGCAAAGAGCCGGGGTCGTCGTAGTCCGCGCGGCGCACGTCCATCCCCGCGCCTCGAACTGCGTCCGGGTGGCGGGCGAGAGCGACGAGCGGCGGCGAGTCGGCACGGGCTCTCAATGCCCGCAGCACGCGTGAGCCCAGCCCTCCCGAAGCCCCCGTGACGGCGATCACCGCTAAGTGAGCCATGATGGCTGGGCTCCTAGATTGGTCATTTGACTGAAGCGTCGCGCGAGACCTACGCTGCGCGCGCGGCGGTTCTGCGCCGGTAGTACGCGCGGGACTTCTCGCGGTCGCCGCACACCTTCATCGAGCACCAGCGGCCGCTCTGGTTGCGCGAGTGGTCGTAGAACGCCCAGCCGCAGTGGCGTCCAGGGCAGGCCTTGAGCCGGTACCAGGAGCCGTCGATCATCGCCCGTGCCGTGATCGCGAACAGCGCCCCGATTGCGGCGTCGAGACCATTCGCCGCGCCCGCTACGAACCGGGGCCCGTAGGGCTCGATGCGGATCTCGGTTGCGGCCCCTCGCGAGGCAGTGCGCATCGCGTCCACCGCCTGCTGGTCGAGGCCGTGCCCCCCGTTGGCGAACGCGAGCGCTCGCAGCCCCTCGCGCACGCTCAGCGCGCGCTCGAGATCGGTCGGGCCGAGGCCGGCGCCGGCTTCGATGATGTCGCGCGACGCGAACCAGTCCGCCAGCGCGCCGGGGCTGGTGAGGATCTCGCCCATGCGCGCGTCGCGGAGATTCCAGCGGGTGTTGAGAAAGCCCTGTACGAGCGCGAGCTCGCCGGGGGCCGGCTCGCGCCCCCCGGGGTGCGGGTCGCTCACGCTAGGGTTCTCACCAGTCATAGGGGCTTTGCCTGTGATAATAGTCCAAGACACCGATGCCTGGAAACGCGGGTCTCAAGATGCTGGCGGCAGCCGCGGTCGTCGCCGCGGTGGTGCTCGGAGGCTGCCGCGACGACGGCGACGGAACGAGCCCGCCGCCCCGCGGCCCGTTCGGCGTGGCACTCCGAGAGATCGGGGGCGGGGGCGCCGGAACGCTCGGGGTCGGCTGGGCCGATCCGCAGCTGGTGACGAAGAGCGGTCGCGGCGCCGAGGCGATCGCCGCCGCCGTGGCCCCCAACGCCGCGAGCATCGTCGAACAGGCGCGGAGCCTTCGCCGGCACTTCGGGCTCGCGCCGCTCGAGGCTGAGCAGCTGATCTCGGTCGGCGGCTCGTACGCGTTCGGCCTGCGCCTGGACGGCGTCGACGGCCGAGGGCTGGCGAAGGCGCTGGTGGCTGACGGCGGCCGATCGCGCCAACGCGGCGAGCTCGAGCTGGTCGAAATCGGCGACTACGCCGTGGTCCCGGAGGCGCTGCTGCGCCTCGACGTGCGCGGACTCGGAGCGTTCGACGCTTTCGGCCGCGACCTGGTCGTGCTGGCGATCTCCGACCGGGCCCGCGCGGCGCTGCTCGGGCGCGGCGACCGCCTTCTGGAGGAACCGGCCTACCGCGCCGCCGCCGACTGTCTCCATGACGCCGTCGCCGTGCGCACCATTCCGGACAAGCACCTGCTGTCGAGCGAGGTCGGAATCGAGCAGGTCGCGATCGGGATCACGACCGACGGCGAGGTGCTGTGCGTTGTCGGCGGCACCCCGGAGCGGGCCGACGACATCGCCGCCGGGCTCGAGCGGTCACTCGCTCCCGACGCGGAGGACCCGGTCACCGGCGAGCGGATCGGCGACTCGCTGGCCGGCGTCGAGGTGAGCCGCTCGAGCTACGACGGGGTCGAGCTCGTCCGCGCCCAGGCGACGACGCCCGCCGGCGGCGAGCCCGGCTTCTTCTTCGCCGCGGTCTCGCGCGGGAGCCTGGTCGGGCTGCTCAACGGCTCCGATAGCTTCCTGCCCTAGCGGGAGCGGGCGCTCGAGCAAGAGTGGGTACTGAAGCTGCGGCTCAGTAGCGGACGGTCGCCGCGACGGCGCGGTGGTCCGATGGCCAGGGCCGCACCACCACGTCAGCCTCGGGCCGTTTCTCCCCGACGATCGCGGCGCTCTCGACCACGAGCTCGTCGGCGCGGGCCAGGACGAAGTCGATACGGTCGTGGTGGTCCCATGAGACGGTGGGCTTGCTGCTCGGCGTCCAGGTGAAGGCGGGCTTGGCGACCGGGTCCGGGTTGGCGGCTCGGAAAGCATCGACGAACCCGTCGTCCTCGAGCTGCGTCTGCTCGTAGTACTGGTATCCGAGCGCGTCTTTGAGCTCCTTCGCGACGCTCCTGCCTCGCGGCGGGCAGAACCGGGCGGTGCACTTTGGGCCCTCGAGGCGCGTTTCCTGGATCCCGACGATGTCCGGGTCAACCGCCTCGATCGCCGCCACCGTCTCGTCGACCGGCTTGTCCTCGTTGGCCCCGCCACCCCAGATGTTGAAGCTCATCACGGTCAGGGTGGTCTCCTGCTCTGACGAGCAGGACGCGGCGATGATGCCGGCCGCCAACGCGACGGACACCGCCAAGGCACCCGTGAATCGCTTGCGCATCTGCCCTCCTTGGACCTGGCGCGCCGTGACATCCTATTGCGGTCATGGAGGGCCTCCGGATCGAGCGGCGCGGTGCGACGCTGGAGCTGACCATCGACCGGCCGAAGGCGAACGCGATCGACTCGGCGACGAGTGCCGCGATGGGGGAGGCGTTCATGGCCTTTCGCGACGATCCGGAGCTGCGGGTCGCGATCGTCACCGGGGCAGGCGAGCGCTTCTTCTCCGCGGGCTGGGATCTGAAGGCCTACGCGGCGGGCGATCCCGCGGACCAGAAGGCGTTTGGCCCGGGCGGGCTCGCCGGGCTCACCGAGCTGTTCGACCTCGACAAGCCGGTCATCGCGGCGGTGAACGGTTATGCGGCGGGGGGCGGATTCGAGCTCGCCCTCGCGTGCGACATGGTCGTGGCGGTGCCCCAGGCCCGATTCTCGCTGCCCGAGGTGAAGCTGGGACTGGTCGCCGACTCGGGAGGGATCCTGCGGCTGCCGCGCCGGATGCCTCGGGCGCTCGCCATGGAGCTCCTTCTCACCGGCAAGCCGATCGACGCGGTCGAGGCCGCGCGCTGGGGCCTCGTCAACCGCGTGGTCGAGCGCGAAGCGCTGCTGGAGACGGCGCGCGCCCTGGCAGCCGAGATCGAAGCGACGGCTCCGCTTGCCACTCGGGCGGTGATGGCGATTGTCGCAGCCACAGAGCAGATGACCGTCGAGCGCGGGTTCTCGCAGCTGCGGGACGGCAGCATCCCCGCCTACGACCGCGCGATGGCGTCGGCGGACGCCGAGGAAGGTCCGCGCGCCTTCGCCGAAGGCCGCGAACCCGTCTGGCGCGGGGAATGAGCGGCGCCCTCGCCTCGGACGCGAACCGGGGCAAGGTGGCCTTGATCACCGGCGGCGGCACCGGGATCGGACGGGCGCCGGCGACCGCGTTCGCGGAGACCGGCGCCCGGGTGGTGATCTGCGGGCGGCGCCAGGACCCGCTCTCCGACGCCCTCGCGCAGCTAGAGCAGGACGGCGCCGAGTGCCTGGCGTTGCCGTGCGACGTGCGCGAGCCCGATCGGGTGCGGGCGCTCGTCGATGCGGCGCGCGGTGCACCGGCTGGCCATCGACGCAGCGTGGGAGCTCCCGCGAGGTGGCCACTCGGTCCATGATCCCCGGCGACGGCGGGCTGGTCGTGTTCACGGGGTTCTCGCCTCGCCGCGGCATCCCGGGGTTCGGGCACGCGAGCGCTGTGCGGCACTGGAAATCTCGCCCAGGGCCTGGCGCTGGAATGGAGCCGCCACTCGGTCCGGTCGGTGTGCGTGGTGATCGGCAACATCGACACCGAGGGCCCTGCGGCCTACGGACCCGATGCGGTCGGCGCGGCCAGGCGGCAGGTGCCGCTCGGCAGGCTGGGCAAGCCGCAGGAGGTGGCTGACAGGATCGCCTTCCTGGCCCCGGCAAGCGGCGCCTACGTCACCGGGTCGAGCGTCGTCGTCGACGGCGGCCTCGACGCCTGGGGGCAGGGCGAACCGCCACCGCAGGCGTGACTCCGAAGCGCCGCGGCTTTACACACCCGAGCCGCAGTGGTTGGATTGATCACAACCAACCGCCGAAATGGAGGTGAACCCATGCCCCGCTATGTCGCGCTGATCAACTGGACCGACCAGGGGATCGCTGCCTTTCAGGACACCACCGATCGCGCCGCCGCCGGCGCGGATCTGGCGCAGAGCCTCGGCGCCGAGCTGCAGGAGGTCTACTGGTGCTTGGGGCCGTACGACCTCGTCGGGATCCTCGAGGCGCCCGACGACGAAACGGTGACCGCGTTTGCGCTCAAGCTCAGCTCCGGCGGCAACGTCCGTACGACAACGATGCGGGCCTACACACGTGAGGAGATGAGCTCGATCATCGCCAAGGCCGGCTGATTCGAGGTCGCACCCCTTCACCGCGGCCATCGAGGGCCTGCGGACGAGCGATGCCGTCCATGACTACATCGACGACGCCCTCGAGGAAGGCACGGTCGATCGGCTCGCCGGTCAGCAAGAGCCGGAGGTGGATCGGGCCAAGCACCGACTCGATCGCGCGGCGGGGGTCGGTGCCGGCTGCCACCTCGCCGCGCTCGATCGCCCGCTCGACGATGACCGCGTCGAGGGCGAGGCGCTCGGCCCAGAAGCGCTGGTTTGCCGCCGCGAGCCTTGGGTTGTGGGGTTCCTGGGCCGCGACGGCGCGAGCCATTGCCGCGACCTCGGGGGTGGCGGCATTCGCGGCAGCGCTACGAGCGAGCTCCAGCAGGTCCGTGCGCACCGAGCCCGTGTCGGGAACGGAGATCCGCTCGCCGGCCCGGGCGAGCATTGCCTCCAGGACCAGCTTTTCGCGCGTGCCCCAGCGCCGATACAGCGTCGTCTTGTGGACCCCCGCCCGGCGCGCGACGCCCTCCAGGCTCAGCGCCGAGTAACCGCCGTCCGCCAGCTCGGTCAGGGTCGCGGCGATCACGGCCGCGCGGACGCGGGCGCTTCGCCCGCCGGGGCGGCGCGCCGTCGCGGGCGAGGGCTTACGGGTCCTCGCCTTGGGTGTCGTGGTCGCCACGTGGGGAACCTTAACGCAACTTGAAGTTGCGTTTGCTAGGTTGCGCTCATGATGGAGGCCTACCGCCACTCGCGTCCCTTGCACAGGCTCGCGCGCAGGACCGCGGGCACGCGTCCGATGGCGAAGGTCTACGGCGTCGTCCAGCAGCCCCTCGACCGCTTCGTCTACCGGCTCACCAAGGGCAGGACCACGGCCTCGTCCTGGCTCGGGGGCGTCTCGATCATGATGCTCACGACCACCGGGGCGAAGAGCGGACAGCGCCGCACGCTGCCGGTCCTCGGCGTCCCCGACGGCGACGACATGGTCGTGATCGCCTCCAACTTCGGCCGGCCGCGCAACCCGTCCTGGTACCACAACCTGCGCGCAAATCCACGCGCGACGATCGTCTTCGAGGGTGACACCCGCGAGGTGAAGGCCCGTGAGCTCACCGGCGCCGAGCGCGAGCGGGCGTACCATCGCGGTGAGGAGATCTACCCCGGGTTCATCTACTACCAGCGGTGGGCACGCAACCGCGAGATCCCGGTGCTGAAACTCGAGCCGGTCGCCTAGGCCTTGTGGGCTGCGGCCCAGTCCTCCAGCCGGTCCGAAAGCACAGGCGTGGCCGGGCCGACCTCCACGATCTCGTCCGCCGGAATGTCCGACTTTCGGGCCGCGGCGATGATCGCGTCGGGGGACGGCGCCTCGT
>DATAFO010000046.1:0-11390 GCA_036257465.1 Solirubrobacterales bacterium
CGAGTTCGAGGACCTGGTCGCGCTCGTGTCGCTGTACCGCCCCGGCGCGATGCGCTTCATCCCCGACTACGCGCGAGGAAAGCGCGATCCCTCGACCGTTCGCTACCCGGACGAGCGGATGCGTCCGATCACAGAGTCGACGTACGGCTGCTGCATCTACCAGGAGCAGCTGATGGAGATCGCCAAGCAGATGGCGGGATTCTCGCCCGCAGAGGCGGACGATCTGCGCAAGGCCGTCGGCAAGAAGAAGCGCGACCTGATGGCGACGATGGAGGACAAGTTCCTCACCGGGCTGGCGGAGTCCGGCACCGATCGCCGGGTGGCCAAGGACCTGTGGTCGCTGATGACCGCGGCCGCCGACTACTCCTTCAACCGCAGCCACGCCGCCTGCTACGCGCTGATCGCCTACCGCACCGCCTACCTGCGCGCCAACTATCCCGCCGAGTACATGGCGGCGCTGATCTCCTCGGTGATGTCGACCAAGGACAAGGTTCCGTTCTTCGTCAGCCGCTGCGAGGAGATGGGGATCGAGGTGCTGCCGCCCGACGTCAACTCCTCCGACCACGGTTTCGTCGTCAGCGGCAACTCGATCCGGTTCGGCCTCGACGCGGTCAAAAACGTCGGCCACGCCGCCGTCGAGGCGATGCTCGCCGCGCGCGCCAGGGGCGGGCCGTTCACCTCGATCTGGGACTTCTGCAAGCGAGTCGACACGCGCGCGGTGAACAAGCGTGCCATCGAGTGCCTGATCAAGTGCGGGGCGCTGGACTCCACCGGGGCGTCCCGGCGGGGCATGCTCGAGGTGCTGGCCCAGGCGCAGGGCAGCGGCCAGAAGGTTCAGGAGGATGCCCTGCGCGGCCAGGGCTCGATCTTCGACCTCGGCGGCGACGGTGCCGGGTTGGGGTCCAGCGGGCTCTCGGGTGCTGGGCCGGGCGAGCACCCTGTGGTTCCGGCGGACGAGTTCGATCAGCGCGAGCTCCTGCGGCTTGAGAAGGAGACGCTCGGCACGTTTCTGTCGGCGCACCCGCTCAGCGAGGTGCGCGAAGCGCTCCGCGCCCGCGTCGACTGTCCGTTGTCGGAGGTCGCGGGCAAACAGGACGGCGCCTGGGTCAGGGTCGGTGGGATCGTCAGCGAGGCGAAGAAGGTGCGAACGCGAAGCGGCGCCTACGTGATGTTCGCGACCCTGGACGACCTCGAGGGCCGCGTGGAGCTGTTCGTACGCGACGCCGCCGGCGACTCCGCCGAGTGCATCGAGGTCGATCGCGTGGTCGTGATCAGGGGCAGGGTGGACCACAAGGGACGGGGAGAGATGAGCCTCGTCGTCGCCGAGGCGGAACGATTCGAGCCGGGCGCCGACGAGTTGGCCGAGGCCAGGGCCCGCGCCGATGCGCGCCGATTGCCCGAGCAGATCGTGCTGCGGATCGACGCGAGCGACTTCGGCGCCGGCCTGATCGAGGAGCTGAAGACGGTCTTCGAGACCTTCCCCGGCCCAACCGAGGTGCTGTTGGAGATGCGCACCCGCGAGGGCGTCCGAACCCTGCGCTTCGGCCGGGAGTACCGCGTCGCCGCATCGGCGGCTCTGCGGGCCGAGATCGACCAGCTGCTGGGGCCGAAAGCGCTCGCCGCCTGAACGCCGGGACTAGACTTCTCGCCGTGGCGCTGCAGCAGGGCAGACAGGAGACACGGATCGGCGAATGCCGGAGCTGCCGCACCTTCTGCGACAAGCTGATCGAGCCCCGAGGTTGCGTCGAGCTTCGCTGCCGCTACCTCTACAGCTACACCGACCCGCTCTCCGGCGCCCGCTTCATGGGCTGCGTGCGCAAGGTCTTCAAGGCCGAGATCGACGTCGACATGTTCGAGGCCGCCGAGCGGGCCGGCGGCTTCGGCGGAATCAAGATGACCGGCGAGCCGCTGCCCCAGTGCCAGTTCAGGGTCGAACCGACCTACGAGGGCACGGGCCCGGGGCACGAGTGCGTCAACCCGCGCTTCTTCGACTGCACGGACACCGCCCCCGAGGGCATCCGCGCCTTTGACCTGCGCAACGCCCTGGCGTAGTCAGCTAGACCCGATACCTGTACCCGACGCCGCGCACGGTCTCGAAGCGTGCCGAGCCCAGCTTGCGGCGCAGGTAGCCGACGTAGACGTCGACCACGTTGGAGCCCGGGTCGTAGTCGTATCCCCAGACGTGGGCCAGGAGCTGCTCGCGGCTCAGGACCTGGTTCGGGTGCTCGAGGAAGGTACTGAGCAGCTCGAACTCCCGCGCGCTGAGCTCAACCTTCTCGCCGTGGACGCTCGCCCAGCGCGTCCGCAGGTCGAGGGCGATCTCCCCGACGGTGAGCTCGTTGTCGCCGACTGAGACCGGCGCGTCGCGCAGTCGGGCGCGCACCCTCGCCAGGAGCTCCTCGAAGTGGAAGGGCTTGGCGAGATAGTCGTCAGCTCCCGCTTCCAGGCCCCTCACGCGCTCATCGGGGTCCCCGCGGGCCGTGAGGATGATCACCGGGAGTCGCTGGCCGGCGCCGCGCAGGTCGCGCAGGACCTCGAGGCCGTCCTTCATCGGCAGCCCGAGGTCGAGCACCATCAGGTCGAAGTCCTCGTCGCGAGCAAGGGCGCTCGCGGCGACGCCGTCGGTCGCCACAGTGGTGGTGTAACCGCCCGCGCGCAGGCCCTTCTCGAGAAAGGCGGCCAGTCGAGACTCGTCCTCCGCGATCAGGATTCGCGTCATCTCACGACGATTCGGGCTGTCCCTGTGCCGGGACCACGATCGTGAAGGTGGCGCCGACCCCTGGCCGGCTGTCGAGCTCGACCGTGCCCTGGTGTGCCTCGGCGATCGCCTTGACGATCGCCAGCCCGAGGCCCGCGCCGTCGCCGCCGGGGTTCGGCGTCCTGGTGGCGCGGGCGAAGCGCTGGAAGATTCGGGCCTGCTCGGCGGGCTCGATACCCGGCCCGTCGTCGCGCACCCAGAGCCGGGCTCGGCCCCCAACCATCGAGCTGCCGATCCAGATGGTCTCGCCCTCGCGGGTGTGGCGAACGGCGTTCGTGGCCAGGTTCATGACCGCCTGCGTGAGCCGCTGCTGGTCGGCCACCAGGATTCCCACGCCCGTCCCGTCGAGCCGCCAGTCGCGCTCGCCGAGGCTCCTGGCCTTGGCGAAGAGGTCGTTGGTGAACAGATCGAGGTCGATTGGCCGCATCCGCAGGAAATCGGGCCGCGGCGCCCTCGCCAGCAGCAGCAGGTCCTCGACGAACCGGTTCATGCGGTCGAGCTCGTCCTGGATCACCGCGGTCGCCTCCTCGCGCTCGGCGGGGGAATCGCCGAGCGTCTCCAGGTGGCCGCGGATCACGGTGATCGGCGTCCGCAGCTCGTGGCTGACGTCGGTGAGGAAATCCTTCTGGTTGGCGAACGCAGTCTCGAGTCTGTCGAGCATGCCGTTGAAGGTGCGCGCGAGCTCGGCGAGCTCGTCCCGGCCGCGCACCGGGATGCGCTTCGAGAGGTCGCTCTCTGAGATCTGCCGCGCCGTGCGCGACAGGCCCCAGAGTGGCGACAGCGCTCGTCCCGCCGCCAGCCAGATGAACAGCGACGCCATCAGCAGCACGACGATCGAGACCCCGATCGCAATCCGCACGGCGCTCTCGACCTGATCGCGCTCGTCGCCGAGCAGAGCTGCAGCCACGAGGACGCCTTGCTGGTCGCCGGTGGTCACGGGGACGGCGACGTACCGCGCCTCGTCGTTGCCGACCTCGATGTCTCCCTTCTCGGGCTGGGTGACCGATTCGAAGCGGCCGAGGCTCTCTACGAGGTTTGAGTCGGGCGGCACATCCGCTACGGCTCGGGGGGCCCGGCCCTCGATGAACGTGACGATCGCCGAGTCCGGCCCGGGAGTGGTCTGGTCGCGGAACTGCCTGAACAACCCACTCACGCTGTCGAACGGCTGGCCGTCATTGCCGGCCCGGGCGAGGTCCCGCAGCGAATCGATCTCCTCGGTGAGCTCGGTCTCGACCTGGTCTCCGATGCGCGACAGCAGCACCTGGCGCAGCACCAGCAGGGAGGCGGCCGTCGAGATGACCATCAGCACGAGAAAGGAGACCAGGACCCGTGTGCGGACCCCCGGTAAGAACGCCCTGCGCCCGTCGACGCTATCGGCCTGGCCCAGACGGGCACGCGGCCGGGATTCGATCAACACGCACGCAACTGTAGCCCGCCCGCAGGCAGCAGCCGGAAAGTCCGTGTCACGGGGTTGGCCTGTCTAGCCGGCCTCGACCTGGGCCCGCAGCATCTGCACCGTGTCCGTGTAGTGATGGTCCGGCGCGGACTTGGCCGGTGGCGGCTCGAACACCGGCTCCGGGCTCTCGGGCCCGGCGACGCTCGAGAGCGATCCGCCGCGGCCCCCTGGGCCACCAGCCATCGCGGAAGGCTCCAAGAACTTGATGAGAGTTGCATGAGACTGCGAGAGAGAAGCCTGACGTTCGCGCATTTTGGATAAGAGCGTTTCTCATCCCGCGCTCACGTTGATCTCACTCACCGGGCTTACCGTTTCGGCCATGCTGTGGAAGCAAAAGCTTGCAGGGGTGCTCGCGGCACTGCTGATCATCGGTCTGGCCGTTCCGAGCCTTGCGTTCGCTCAGCGGATCGGCCCAACCGACAGCCAGTACGGGGACACGGCGACGCAGGTCACGCGTGCGGCCGAGCCGGTCACGCGCGTGGACGAGCCGAACAACCCGTCCACCGGACTGGACAGCCGCGTTGGCCCGTTGCCGTTCACTGGATTCGACGTGATCGCGATGTCGGCGGTTGCGCTTGCGGTGACCGGCCTCGGCCTGGGGTTGCAGCGGGCCGTTTCGCGTCATCCGTCCGACCAGCTCGAGTAACGCCGGCAAGGGGCCGGTGTCGGCGCCGGCGTTATTCGAGCCATTCGGCGAGGGGCTAGCGTTTGCGCCGGCGGCGGCCCGCAAGGCCTCGGCGGCGCAGACGCTTAGCGATCTCCACCTGCTCTCGATCGGGTCCGTGTCCGTCTGGGCCCGGCACCTCCAGCAGGGCTGGGAGGTCCTCGAAGCGGGGCTCCGAAAGGAACGCTCGCAGCCCGGCATCCCCCAGCTCGCCCTCGCCAAGGTTCGCGTGGTGGTCGCGGTTGGCGCCCAGGGGCACCTTCGAGTCGTTGACATGGAGACAGCGCAGCCGCTTGAGCCCGACCTTGGTGTCGAACTCGTCGACCACGGCGGCCAGCGCATCGGGAGTGCGAATGTCGAAGCCAGACGCCAGCAGGTGGCAGCAGTCGAGGCAGATCCCGATCCGCTTGTCACCGTCGAGCAGCTCCAAGAGGTCCGCGAGCTCGTCGAAGTTGCGCCCGAGCGGTCCTTGGGTGCCCGCTGTGTTCTCGAGCAGCACGGGGCACTCCTCGGAGTCCGCGAGCGCCTTCGCGATTGCCTTCGCGGCCCGCTTCATCGACGGTGCGTGTGGCTCGCCCTTGCGGGCGCCCGCGTGCAGGACGACTCCCGTGGCGCCGATTCCGTCGCCGACGCGAAGCGCGTGGGTCAGCGAGGTGATCGAGTTGGACCGGGTCTGCCGCTCCTTGCTGGCGCAGTTGATCAGGTAGACGGCGTGGATCACAACGGCCTGCAGCGGGGAGCTGTCGAACTCCTCCCGAAACGCTGCGAAGTCCGACTCCGTGTAAGCGGTCGGCCGCCACATGCGCGGGCTCTGATGAAAGATCTGGATCGCGTCGCTGGCCGTGTCGACGCCCCGCTCGACCGCGCAGGGCAGCCCTCCGGCTACGGAAACATGCGCGCCGATCAGCATTTCTGTGCGTGTTTTGCAGGGGATTCGCTCATCATGGGCGCGCCCTCGGGTGCCTCAAACGGGCCTTGCTGCCTATTCGCTGCCCATTCAAGCGCCCGATCGAACTCCCGCAGATGGTGCCCGCAGAGCTTCGAGCGCCGCTTTACGGCCTTCTGGTAGAGCCGGAAGGCGAGCGCCATATCGGCGTGCCCGAGCTGCTCGGCGATGTAGACGGGGTCGTCGCCAGCTGCGGCGCGGACGTTCGCATACGTGCGCCGGAGCGAGTGCGGCGTCACCTTGTCAGAGATCGGCTCGATCCCGAGCTCGTCCAGCCGCTCATTCGCCCGCTTGATCGCCCGCTTGAGCTGGGCCTCGACGTTGCTGGCCCTCGGGCGTTGCACACGAGGAGCTGAAAGCCGTCGTCCCACAGGCGCGTCGCACTCGCACGATCACGTCGAGGCCCTTCGAGTCAATGAACGTGCACTCCGCAAGATCGAGGATCACCGGCCCACCGCCGTTTGAGATCTCCTTGAAGGCGGAGTCCAACTGGCCGCAGGTCGCCTCGTCAAGTTCGCCGGCAATGGCGATGCCAGGGCGACCAATGGAGTCAATCTCCGTGAGCCTGAATTCGGGGGCGGCGGTATCGATCTGATCTCCAAACTGGGTGACCGGTTCGATTCACGCTCCCGGTGGGCTCGCGGTACGCCTCGGGTCGGATAGTGGCGAGGACACCCCCCCGATTCCGCTATTGCGGCGTCCTCGTGATCGCAGTATCTGCGCCGGTATGCAGGCGGTCAAGCTCGCAGGAGAGAATTTTTCAGAGTTTGCGCAGAAGCCGTCGCGCGCCCGCCTACTCCGACAGCCCGGCGGCTTCCAGTGCCTCGGCGCGCTCCCCTGCGAGCAACGGAGCGCCGGCTCCGTCCACGCGCCCTAGCGTGGCTGGCTGATCGGAACGGGCGAGTTGCCGGGCGCTGGACTCCGCGATGTGTGACGGGGGCGGTAACTACTTGCTCGCCACCCGCCGAAGCTCCGGATACCCCATGCGCCACCAATGCGCCAGTAAGCGCCAGTCTCCAGCGGCTCGGAGCGGCCTCAGGGCCATGCTGTCGCGGTTGAGAGATGCGTGGGCGAGAGGCGAGCGTTCGGCTTGGTCAAGCCGAGTCGCTCTGTCTAGCGGAGGGGGAGGGATTCGAACCCTCGACACGCCTGAATGACGTGTAACGGTTTTCGAGACCCTGGCCTTCCGCGGAAACCGCCTGCTAATCGGGCGCTTTCCTGCGTCCGTGCAAGCTCCTTCATGGCACTTCCGGGACCGTGACGGCGCCTACGCGACTGTCCTTCGAGGCCGGTGGCCGGTGGCGAGTGCAGCGCCGGCGGCGATCGCGATTAGGGCGAGCATTGCGCTCGCGCCGATCGCGGCGTCGCCCCAGTCGAATCGTGCCTGCGGCTTGGCCGGCGGCGCGCCGTTCACCCAGGGCACGAAGGGCACCGCCGCGGAGCCGTCGCGAATCACAGTGCCAGCGGCGTAGCCGCCGCCCGACGTCCCGGGGTGATTCGGCTGCCGCTGATCCTGGGCGCTCGGCCTTTCGCCGGGTTCGCCGAAGGCCTGGCCGAGCTCGGTCGGGGTCCGCTGGCCGATCGGTTCCGCGGATGCCGCGGGTGCGCCGATCGCGCCGACGAGGCAGGCAACGGCAACGCCGCGCCGCAGTCTGCGTTGGTTGATGTTCATGTCCGCTCCTCAATCGTGGGGATCGCCCCAACGCGATCCGTCGCCTGGCAGCCTCGATGGCCGCGGCAAACGCTCGGCTGAGAACGGTTTGCAAACCGGCAAATGGCCCGCTCGGCGGTGGTAGCGTCACCTGGGAGCCGGGTCCGATCATGGAATTCCGCATTCTTGGCTCGCTCGAGGTCGTGGCCGACGGGCGTGAGGTGCCGCTTGGGGGTGCTAGGCAGCGTGCGGTGCTCGCGATCCTGCTGCTTCACCGCGGCGAGGTCGTCCCGGTCGACCGCATCGCCGAGGAGCTCTGGGGCGAACGCCCGCCCGAGACCGCGATCAAGACGGTGCAGGTGTATGTCTCTCGCCTGCGCAAGGTGCTCCCGCAGGATGCGCTGGGGACAAGATCGCCCGGCTATGTCCTCGGGGTTGCGCCCGACGAGCTCGATCTGGACCGTTTCGAGCGGCTGGTGGACGAGGGGAGGAGCTTGCTTGCCCGCGGCCAACCGGCCGACGCGTCGGAGCGGCTACGCGACGCACTGTCGCTGTGGAGGGGCCCGGCGCTCGCGGACTTCGCCTACGAGAGCTTCGCCCAGGCGGCGATCGCCCGGCTCGAGGAGATCAGGCTGGCGGCAGTGGAGCTGCGGATCGACGCCGACCTCGCGCTCGGGCGCCACGACGAGCTGGTCGGCGAGCTTGAGGCACTGGTCGCCGAGGAACCACTCCGCGAACGCCTGAGGAGGCATCTGATGACGGCGCTCTACCGGTCTGGTCGGCAGGCGGAGGCCCTGGACGCCTACAAGGACGCGCGCCGGGCCCTCGTCGACGAGCTCGGGATCGAACCCAGTGCTGCGCTCCAGGAGCTGGAGCGGGCGATCCTTCGGCAGGAGCCAGCGTTGAACCTCCCGGCGACGGTATCCGCGTCCGTCGGCGAGGCAGCCGAGCGGTCGATTCTCGTCGCGATCACGAACGAGGCGCGCGTCGACGCGCTGCTCGCGGTGGCCGAGCCGCTTGTGCGAGACCCGCCTCGCGTCATGGTCCTGGCGAGGCTCGTCTCGGACGCAGCCGAGCTTCGGTTGGCGTCAGCCTGGCTCGAAGAGCGCCGGTCCGCACTCGAAGCCAGCGGTGTCGCAGCCCGTGCGGCCTCGTTCACGTCGACGGCGCCGGGTGAGGAGCTGGCTCGGCTCGCCAGCGAGCTCGACGTCGATCTCCTGCTCGCCGACGCACCCGATGAGCTCCTGGTCGAGGGAGCTCCCGACGAGCGGCACACCGCCGTCCTCGCGGAGGCGCCCTGCGACGTGGCGCTGCTCGCTCCTCGGGACGAGACGCCCGAGGGCGGCCCCGTCCTGGTCCCGTTCGGGGGGGCCGAGCACGACTGGGCGGCGG
This sequence comes from Solirubrobacterales bacterium, assembly GCA_036257465.1. Classification (GTDB taxonomy): domain Bacteria; phylum Actinomycetota; class Thermoleophilia; order Solirubrobacterales; family 70-9; genus DATAFO01. The sequence continues at coordinate 8,868 of DATAFO010000046.1, forward strand.
TCGAGCTCGGCGCGTGGTTCGCGCGTGCCGAGGATGCGCCGCTCCGGCTCGCAGGTGCCGCCGCAGTGCCGGAACGCGGCAGGCGCGACGCGAGCCGCCTGCTGTCGCACGGCGCGCTCGCGGTCCAGCGGGTGCTGGGCATCTCGGCCGAGCCGCTGCTGGTTCCGGCGGGCGAAGAGGGCATGCTCGAGGCGAGCCGCGACGCCGGTCTGCTCGTCGTCGGGCTGTCGACGAGGTGGCACCGCGAGGGCCTCGGCCCGGCCCGCCTCAGACTCGCCAGGGAGGCCAGCCCGCCCACGCTGCTCGTTTGCCGGGGACTGCGCCCCGGCGGCCTCGCTCCCCCGCCCGCGCTCACGCGCTTCACCTGGTCGATTCGCCCCTGAGTGGGACTCAGCTCGCGCAAGCCGGCTTGTACGGCCTCCCCGGGAGGAACTCCTCCCACTCCTCGGGCGTCAGCGTGCGGTTCGCGAGCTTGCAGGCACGTTGTGCCCACGACTCCGGGTCGACGTCCCAGATCGCCCCACGGCCGTCGGCGGCGGTCATCAACAGCTCGCGTCCGTCCGGAGACAGGTCGATGTCCGCCCGGCGGCTCCCGGCCCTGAGCGTCGGTCCGATCCGGGCTCCGGTGGCGACGTCCCAGAGCGACGCTACGGGCTCGAAGCCGGAGACGGCGAGGGTTCGGCCGTCGGGGCTGAAGTCGAGCGTTTTCGCGCCGGCGGTGCCCTGGTCGAGCTCGCGGATGAGCTTCCCGGTGGGGATGTCCCAGACGCGGACGATCGGGTCCTCCAACCCGCCCGTCGCGAGAGTTCGGCCGTCGGGGCTGAACGCGATCGCGTAGTAGAACCGCGAGTCACTTTCCACCGGCAGCGTGGTGATGCGCGAGCCCTCGGCGACGTCCCAGACCTCCGCAGTGCCTCCCCGCTCGTGGACGAACGCAAGCGTCGATCCGGCCGGGCCGAAGGCGACGTCTCCTGCAGGCACGCCGAGCGCGATCGTGTCGAGCGCTTCTCCGGTTGCGACCTCCCAGCGGTTCACGCCGCCCTCGGCGGGGTCGTTGTATGCGCCCACCCAGTCCTCGGGGCCGGGCGTGGCGAGGATCGCGCCGTCGGCGCTGATGCTGACGCCTAGAACCTCCCCTCCGGCCGAGAGCCGTCGGAGGAGTGATCGGCCCTCGACGTCCCAGAGCGTTACCCGACCGTCGACGGTCACGGCTGCGAGCGTTCGCCCGTCCGGAGTGAAGGCAAGTGAGTAGACCTCACCGCCGGTCCCCAAGAGGGGCGGGCCGACGGGGGTCAGATCCGTCGCGTCCCAGAGCCTGATGCCCTGCCCGTTAAGACCGACCGCGACAAGCCGCCCGTCGGGGCTGAAGCTCCCGGGGTGCCCGTCGTAACCGCTGGGAGCCCGGTCACGCGTGAAGGTGAAGCCCCGCGCGAGCCCGCGCTCGCCGCCGATTTCCCAGGCGATCGCCGTCCCGTCGTGACTCACCGTGTAGAGCGTCTCCCCGTCGGGGCTGAATACCGGCTGCTCGACAGCGGCCGAGTGGCCGCGCAGCGTCTCGCGGCGGGTCGCTGACTCGGCATCCCAGAGCGCGACCGTCCCGTCGAGGCTCGTCGACACCACGGTTTCGCCGTCCGGGCTGAAGAGCAGCCAGCTCGGGGCGCCGTCCAGCGCACCGGCCGCCGTCCGCACCGCTCCGCTCCGTGTGTCGACCAGCCGGATGCCCCCCTCGACGCCGACGGCAAGCGTGCCGGCATCCGGGCTCAGAGCGAGCGCGTGCTGGCCCGCGCCGATCGCAACCCGCTTGGTCGGCGTGCGCCTCCGGAGGTTCCACCATACGAGCTCGCCTCGGTCGGACGCGATGACGACCGAGCGGCCGTCGGGCGCAACCGCGAAACCGGGCGGGTGCCAATAGGAACCGACGTAGGTGCCGCCAAAGCCTTCCGGCGCGATCGGAGGACCGGTCGCCGCCAGGGTGGCGGCGTCACGCACACTGATCGAAGCCTCCACGGTTTCCCCGTGGTTGACGACGACGACGAGCCGCGATCCGTCTCTCGTGAAGGCGATCCCGTCGACGCCGACATCACCCTCGGAGACGCGCGCCACAGCCAGTTGTTCGCGGGTACGCGCGTCGATCAGGCGTATACGGCGACCGTCGCCGAATGCAAGCGTCTCGCCATCGGGGCTGTACGCAACGGGCCTCCAGTCCGCCTCACCGCTCACCGGCAGCGGCTCGCCGATGCGCTCGTAGGTCCGCGCGTCGAAGAAGAGGAGTCCGGCGTCGTAATCGGCGACCGCGAGCGTCCTCCCGTCGGGGCTGACGGCGATCGCGCGGAGGATGTCGGACTCGCCGTGCATGACTCCCGTCACCGCGGGGACGCGCAGGAGGTCGGAGAGCAGGTAGCTGCGCGTCTGCGGTGAGTCGTCGATCGCGACCGCCTGGCGCGCGAGCAGGAGCGAACGGTCGAGGTCCTCCTCGACGAGCGCCTGGGCGCCGAGGCGCTGGGCGAGCTGGGCCGTCTCCGC
>DATAFO010000053.1:0-1788 GCA_036257465.1 Solirubrobacterales bacterium
CGCGGTGGTGATGGCCATGGATCTGTCGGCCGTCTTCGTCTACCTGCTCGCGGTCATCGCGACGATCCCGTTCACGGCCTTCCGTCCCGCGCACTCGGCGCTCCTGCCGGCGCTCTGTGAGACCCCGAGGGAGCTGACCGCGGCGAACGCTTCGCGAGGGCTGCTCGATTCCGCCAGCACGCTCATCGGCCCCCTGCTGGCGGCGCTACTGCTCGACGTCAGCGGCCCCGAGGCGGTCTTCGCGCTTACGGCGGGGCTATCGCTCTGGTCGGCCTTCTTGGTGAGCCTGATCGACTACGAGCCCGCGCCACGCGAGGCGCCGCCCGCCCCGATTCGGGTTGCGGCCGATACGGCGGAGGGTCTACGCGCGATCGCGGCACAACGCGATGTGACGATGCTGTTCGGCTTGGGCGCGGTCCAGGCGGTGACCCGGGGCGCGCTCAATGTGTTCACCGTGGTGGTCGCCATCGAGCTCCTCGAGACCGGGGAGCCGGGGGTGGGCGTCCTGACGGCGGCCATCGGCGTCGGCGCGGTGATGGGATCGCTCGGAGCCTCGGTCCTGGTCGGGAGCCGGCGCCTCGCGGCCTACACAGGGCTGGGGATCGCGCTCTGGGGCATGCCCCTCGCCATGATCGGGGTCTTCCCCTCCGAGCTCATTGCCTTGGCCATGCTCGCGATCGTGGGCGCCGGGAACGCTTTGGTGGATCTCGGCTACTTCACGCTGTTCCCTCGCCTGATGCCCGATGAGCTCCTGGCGCGGGTGTTCGGAGCACTCGAGAGCCTGGTGGCGCTCGCCGTTGGCCTCGGGTCCATCCTCACGCCGCTTCTGATCTACCTCTTCGGGATCAGGGGGGCGCTGGTAGCAGTGGGGCTGATGACTCCCGTCGCCGTCGCCCTTGCCTGGTCGCGCCTCGTCAGGGTGGACGCGGGGCTTGGTACGCAGGCGGACATCATCGACCGCCTCCGCCTGGTGACGATGCTCCAGCCCTTGCCGGTCTCCACCATCGAGCACCTCGCTCGTAACGTGCGTGAGGAGTCCTTCGATCCCGACGGGACCGTAATCGAGCAGGGGCAGGTGGGCGACAGCTTCTACGTGATCGTCTCCGGAGAGGTCGAGGTGAAGGAGAATGGGCGGCTGCTCGGCGTTCTCTCGGACGGCGATTGCTTCGGCGAGATCGCGCTGCTGCGCGATGTTCCGCGCACCAGGACGGTCCGCGCGCGCACCCCGCTGACGGTCTACGCGCTCGATCGACGCCACTTCGTGCCCATCGTGAGCGGTTACAGCGAGAGTGCCGCCGAGGCGGAGACGGTGGTCGAGACCCGCTTGGCGGCAAGCGCCGCACGACCGGTTTGAGCGGGCCTCCCCCCTCCCGCAGCCCCGGCGGCCCGGCGATGAGTTCCCCATGCGCGAAGGTCGCTAGCACTAGACGGATTCAAGTGACTGAGCGCCACAACGACTCCGTGAAACGCGGCTAGCGGTGCCGACGGCTCCAACGGCTAGCTCGCGCCCGCGCCCTTCCACAGACCCCCCGAGCGGCCGAAGCTCGCTTCTGGAGCAGGCTTTCGAGGAGTCGGGGCGGTCGGATTTGAACGACGACCTTTCGGCCCCCGGCCGAGCGGATGCCCGCCGAGCTGTCGCTACGGCTCGATGTTCTGGTTCAGCCGGAAGAAGTTCGTCGGGTCGTATGCGCGCTTCAGCTCGACCAAGCGCTCGTACTGCCGGTCGCCGTAGGCCTGGCGGACCCGCTCGGCTCCCTCCTCCCCGAGGAAGTTGAGATATACGCGTCC
>DATAFO010000023.1:0-3807 GCA_036257465.1 Solirubrobacterales bacterium
GGACGCAGCGGGGCTCTCGAGCGCCGGCGTCGCCCAGAATCTGCGGCGGATGCTCGACCGGGGCGAGGTGCGCGAGGAGGCGTTGCCGGGCGGTGCGACGGGTTACCGGATCGCTGACGACTGAACCGCGCCGAGCGGGAGGGGCCGCGAGCGCCTGACCGGCCAGTAAGCCATCTGCCTGCCCGGGCGAACGCCGCCCGGGAACCTAACCAGTACGCGGAGTCGGCGTCGCAACGCGCCTGGCGAAACCGTGGTCGCGGCGCCCGCGGCCCTTGGTGTGCCTTGCAGACGTCAGATAGTTGCGCGCCGCCAAGCGGCCCAGCACGGTTGCCGTGCTAGCCGTGCCCACGCGGTCCCCGGCACGTGATCACTCGCGCGGTCGGATGTCGTGACGAGTGCTGCCGTTAGTGCCGACGTCGCGCTCCCGTAGATGACTGCGAGCCCGCGCGGCTCGTAGGGCCGCGGGTGACCCCGCCGCCGTCACGGTCTGCTTCGGGTCCGGTCGAGCCGGCGGGATACAACCGCCGCGCGTCCGTTTGTACCTCGCCGGCCTTCGTGAGACGGTGCACGACTCGGTACAGGCCGGTGGCGTCAATGCCGAATTGCTGCGCGATCTCCGCGACGGTGATGCCCGGGTGCTCGCGCACGAGGGCCAGCATCTGCTGTTGGCGCTGGCCGGGTGCGGCCGCCGACCGCCGCCGCACCGCAGCACGCGACCTGCCGCCGGCTTTCGCTGACCTGGCCGCCGGCTTGGCCGCTCGCCCCCCACGGTCGACACTTGTGTCCGCCGAGCTCGGTGCGCGAGTGTTCGACCGCGTGCCGCATTTTTCGCGCTTCGTCGGCGACGCGGGCGCGGCCGGTCGCCGTCACCGGTGTCCGCGCGCGGCTGGTAGCTGACACCGATTCGCTCGGCCGCGACGCGCAACTGCTCGTACTCGCGCACCAACGGCTCCAGCTCGCGCAAACGACTAACCACCTGACGCTCGAAATCGCGAAGCTGATCAAGTACTGACACGAGGACACCTCACCACTCGCAGGTCCCGGTTTGAGGAGCCGATACCAAAGACACCCAGCGTCCAGCCAGCATCACCGTCGTCAGCGGCGCGCGATACGTGGACAAATGTTCGGCTCGCACACGCCTTTGACCGCCCGCACAACAAGACCCGTCGACCATTCCGCGAACGCCTCTGCCCCACCGGCTCACGCACGCGCTTCAGCGCCGGGCTACGTGGGCGTGTGACTTCGAAGTTCGAACCGATGTCTCGGTGCACGCCTTGTCAAACGTCTAGGGCACAGCTCTGGTTACTCAGGCATGCTGACCGACGTGTACAACCGTTGCAGGCACGGAAGCCTGAGTCCGGCCCACAGCGGCCCGACGCGTCAAAGAGGATGGACCCTGTCGCTGCGATCGGCGCGATCCTTCTCGGCATAGCCACTGCAATCGTCCTGTGGCTGAAGTCGCGTCGATAGGCGCGCGCACGCTCGCGGCTCCGTTCAGGGCGCGATTGCAGCAGCGCGCGAGCGACCGCGCGGCACGGGGACTCGAGTGTCGAGCATGGATACGAGCAGTCAGCGCGTCGCTGCTGCCTTTCGCGGATGCAGGAGCGGGACGGGCTCCGATCGCGCGCCGGGCGGATGGTCGCAGCTCGTCCCATGCGACAGTCAGCGGCGCGGGAGCGCAGACGCCTCCCTTCATCGGGAGGAATGCTGTGGTGGGTTAGCTGCTGCACTTGAGCCGATGGGGTCGCGGCCTCGGCCGCGTAGCACGAGCGCGTGCTAGACGAGGAGCTCGTAGCCGTGCTGCTTGACGATCTCCTTGATGGCGTCGATGTCCGGCTCCTCGTCGGTGGGCGGTGGCAGAGTGCGGCTTGTGGCGGGCTCGCTGGTCGCCCGGACGACGTCCTCCATGCCACCGGGAACCAGGATGAAGAGCATCCGGCACCCGGAATCGCCGACGGTGTAGCGGTGCGGGATGTCGCGAGGGCCGAAGAGGTAGTCGCCCGCGCTTGCCTCGATCGTGCGGTCGCCGACCTCGACGGTGGCGCTGCCCTCGAGGATCCAGAAGCCCTCGTCGTCGCGGTGATGTACGTGCAACGGAGCCTCCCACCCCGGGGGGTTGGTGATGTCGATGATCGTTAGCTGCCCACCGGTCTCAGCCGCGGTGGTCTTGATCACGGCGAGGGTGCCGAACCACCAGCGCGCCTCGCCCTCGTCGCGGGGCACCGCCAGCGGCTCCAGCGCCGACATCTGACTCGTCTCGTGCGTCATTGGTCCTCCTCTGTGGTCGTGGCGTCGCTCGCCAGGAGAGCGATCGCATAGCGCCAGGCGCCATCGCCTCCGCGGCGCACGACGTTGAGGCCCCGCTTGGTGACGACCAAGCCGGTGTTGCGCGCCTGCAGAACCAGGCGCGGATCGGCGAGATATGTGCGGTTGCGCTCCCACATCTCGCGCGCCAACCGCGCGATCTCGTCGCCGCCGCGCGCTTGTCGCGCCCCCTCGCCGGCGACGAGCACCGCGCCGTCCTCGAACAGCTCGGCCAGCGCTTCGCCGTCGCGGATCACGAACGCGTCCTCGAGCAGCGTCTCGAGCTCTTCTGGCGTCCGCGCTCCCGGTCTCATCGAGGCGCGAAGCTACGCCTCAGGAGGTCGTCCGCCCATTCCAGAGAAGTGGTATGTCCGTTGGGCTGGAGTCGGCGTAGCATCGGCCCATGCGCTCGTACGCGAAGGAGCGCGCCGCCGAGCGGATCGCTGAGCTGCCCGCCAAGGGCCTCGAGCTCGTGGCGTTCTGGTGTGAGGCGCGCGATGCGCTCGCGAGCGCCGTGCCGTACTACATGACGCCTTGCTGGTTCACGCTCGATCCGGCGTCGCTGCTCGTCACGAGCCACCACGACCACGGCATGATCGGCGAGCTGCCACCGGAGTGGCTGGCGCACGAGTACTACGAGGACGACTTCCACAGCCTGGCCGACGTCGCCCGCTCCGCGCGGGGCATCTCGACCCTGCACGAGGCGACAGGCGGCGATCCCAGCCGTAGCCGCGGCTGGCGCGAACACGTCGAGCCGTACGGTGCCGAGCAGGAGCTGCTCGTCGCCCTGCGCGCGCGGACCGGCGAGGCGTGGGGCATGCTCGGCCTCTACCGCGAGCCGGGCCAACCCGAGTTCGACCCCGACGAGCTCGAGTTCTTGCGGGCGATGGCGCCGCACCTCGCCGAGGGCGCCCGGCGCGGACTGCTGGTCGGCGAGGCCTCCGAGCCCGACCGACCGGACGCCCCAGGACTGGTCGTGCTCGACCCCGACTGGAGCGTCGAGTCGCTCACCCCCGGCGTCGAGCGTTGGCTCTGCGAGCTGCCCGACGGCGACTGGGAGGCCCAAGGGAAGCTGCCGCCCGCGGTGCTGGCCGTGGCGGGCCGGGCGCTCCGCACCGCCGAGAACAGGGATGCTCCGGGCGAGGTCGCGCTGGCACGCGTGCTCTCGAGTGAAGGGCGCTGGATCGTGCTCCACGGGGCCTCGCTCGTGGCCGATGGAGCGCGGCGCGCCGCAGTCATCATCGAGCCCGCCCATCCCGCCCGCATCTCTCCGTTGCTCATGTCGGCCTATGGATTAACCGACCGCGAACAGGACGTCACCCGCCTGGTCCTCCGCGGTGACTCCACCGCCCAGATCGCCGGCGAGCTGTGCGTGTCCGCCCACACCGTGCAGCAGCACCTCAAGAGCGTGTTCGAAAAAACGGGTGTGCGCAGCCGACGGGAGCTCGTCGGCAAGGTGTTCTTCGCCCATTACGAGCCCCGCATCCGCGACAACGAACGTCG
>DATAFO010000030.1:0-2834 GCA_036257465.1 Solirubrobacterales bacterium
GCGGTCGCCCTCGTCGACCACGTCGAACTGGACCTCGGCGCCCGCCTTCAGGTCATCGCTGAGGAGCGCCGCGGCCTCGAGCGCGAAGTCCCGCAGCGCGTCGTGGAGAGCACGATTGCGCATGAGGCGCGATTTCGATGAACGCGCCCCGTGTCCTGCCTGGAGCTAAGCCTGGATCCAGGCTAAGCGGCGGCAGCGGTGGTGCGCTCGGGGGCGGTGACGCACGCGCCGTCGTCCACGCCGAGCCACTCGCGCCCGTAACGGCGCATGTCCTCGATCAGCGGCACGAGCGCCTCGCCCTTGGCAGTGAGCGAGTACTCGACCCGGGGCGGCACCTCGGGGAAGGTGTGGCGCTCGACGATGCCCTGCTCCTCGAGCGCGCGCAGACGCAGCGAGAGCGTGCGTGGGCTTATGCCCGCCAGCGAGCGCTCGAGCTCGCAGAAGCGGCTGCGCTGCTCGGCGAGGTCACGAATGACGAGGATGGTCCACTTGCCGCAGATGATGTCGGCGGTTGCACAGACGGGGCAGCTGGGATCGCCCATGAAGGCCAGGATACCGCAAGACTTCACGAACTGAAGTAAAGGAAAGCGAGGCGCACCCGGCTCGGCCGGGTGCTTTCGCACAGGTCAGGCGGCTTCGAGATCGGCCCCGAAGACCGACTCGACGGACGTGTGACGCTGCCCGTCGGAGGAGACGAGGAGCTTGAAGTCGTGCGGATGGGTCGCCGCCTTGAGCGCGTCGTCCATCGAGACCCGCCCGGCCTGGACATGGTGCATGAGCGCCTGGTCGAAGGTCTGCATCCCGTAGTAGCCGCCCTCGGCCACGGCCTCGGGCAGCCTGCCGGTCTCGGTCGAGTCCATGATCATGTCGCGGACCCGCCCGGTCATGCGCAGGATCTCGCAGCTCGCCACCCGGCCGTTCCGGTCGGGGGTGGGCACGAGCCGCTGCGAGATCACGGACTTGAGGGTGCCCGCGAGCATCGCGCGCGCCTGGCGCTGCTCTGCCTGCGGGAAGAAGTCGATGATGCGGTTGACCGACTCGCTCGCGTCCACGGTGTGGATGGTCGAGAGCACGAGGTGACCGGTCTCGGCAGCCGACAGCGCAGTGCGGACAGTCTCCTCGTCGCGCATTTCGCCGACGAGGATCACGTCCGGGTCCTGCCGCAGGACGCGGCGCAGGGCGCGGGCGAAGGAGGTTGTGTCCTCGCCGACCTCACGCTGGTTGATGATCGAGCGCTTGTCGCCGTGGAGGAACTCGACCGGGTCCTCGATCGTGACGATGTGCTTCGCGTAGCGGGTGTTGATGTGCTCGATCATCGACGCCAGCGTCGTCGACTTGCCCGACCCGGTCGTGCCGGTGACCAGGATCAGGCCGCGCTCCTCGTCGGCGATCTCGGAGATCACCGGCGGGAGCAGCAGCTCCTCGACCGTCTTGACCTCGAACGGGATCGCACGAGCCACGAGCGAGACGGACCCGCGCTGCACGAAGGCGTTGACGCGAAAGCGCGCAACGCCGGTGAGCGAGTAGGAGAAGTCGACCTCACGCTCGGCGCGGAACGAGTCGAGCTTCGACTCGTCCGTGAGCATGCGAAAGAGGGTGCTCTCCGTGTCCTCGGGCGTCAGCGGCTCCGAGCCCTCGATCGGCTCGAGCTTTCCGTGGCAACGGATGACGGGGCGCGAAGGGACCTTCAGGTGGAGGTCTGATCCCTCCATCTCGATCACGCGCAGCAGGGCGGCGTCTACGTCGAACATTGTTTCCGCATCGGCAGTTGAGCCCGCGGCTTGAGGCGCGGAGCCGCGGTCTGGACGCCCTTAGGGCCCATGTCACGCGGCCGGGGTCACGAGCTCGGCGAGGATCGAGCGCACGCTCCGCTCGACGTAGCGCTTCGGGGTCCAGCCGCGCTCGTTCACGAGCTGCTGCCAGCCCGAGAGGTGGCTGCGCATCCAGACCCAGTCGGCCGCCGCGTCGACCGTCCACCCGCGCGCGAGCCGACCGTCCCGGCGCAGCCTCGCCAGCGCGATCCGGAATGCTTCGCGCAGGTCGTCCATGCGGTCGCTCCACGCTGCGGCCGCCTCGTCGCCGCCGGCGGCGGCAGCCTGCAGCGCCGCCGCCACCGGCAGGATCTCCGGGACGTACGCGAACCACGTCCGCAGCAGCTGCTCGAACCCTTCGGCGGGTGGCAGCGCGCGCGTCGCCGCCACGCGCTCACGGAAGCCGCTCTCCTCGTCGTGGTGGCGGGCCATCGCCGTGAGGAGCCCGGCGCGGTCGCCGAAATGGATGTAGACGAGCTGTCGCGACACCCCAACTGATGCCGCCACGTCCTGCATCGTCACGCCCGCCGCGCCACCGGCTCGCACGAGCTCCCACGCCGCCGCGAGGATCCTCGCCCGCGTGTCCGTCGCGTCGACCGCCACGCCGAGCATCTTGACACGTGTCAAATGGTGGCGTACTTTACACGTGTCAAAAGGTGATCTGGACGAGCCCTTACGACGCGGTGGAGGTGGGCGGCACCACGCTCCCCCAGATGGTCCTCGAGACGGCCCGCCGGGCGGGTGACCGGCCGGCACTCGTGGAGGGCGAGTCGGGCGCCGCCGTGAGCTACGCGGAGCTCGCCGGCCGGATCGAGGCGCTTGCCGCCGGCTGTGCCGCGCGGGGCTTCCGCGAGGGCGACGTGCTTGCGCTGTGGGCACCCAACCTCCCCGGCTGGGCGGAGGTCGCCCTCGGAGCGATGGCCGCCGGGGGCTCCGTGACGGGCGTGTCCCCCGGCGCCGGAGAGCGCGAGCTCAAAGCGCAGCTGCGCGACTCGGGCGCCTCGCTGCTGGTGACGATGCCGC